>CAWJYO010000011.1:0-847702 GCA_963847085.1 uncultured Chitinophagaceae bacterium
CGTTACACAAAAAGCTTCAGTCTTTTTCTGGTAGATTTCTTCTTCACTCAAATCATTTTCTTTCCATCTTTGCGGCATGAAAAATTTGCCAATTCCAAACACTTTGTTCACGCAAAACCGCAAGCGTTTTGTACAGGAAATGAAGCCGAACAGCATTGCCATTTTTAACAGCAACGATGAAATGCCAATGAACGGTGACGCTACTTACAAATTCACGCAAAACAGCGATTTGTATTGGCTTTCAGGCATTGAACAGGAAGATACAATGGTGGTTTTATATCCCGGTAATCCGGATGAAAAACATCGGGAAGTGTTGGTATTGGTTCGCCCCAACGAACTAAAAGAAAAATGGGATGGCAAGCGTTTGCGTGCTGCTGAAGCCAAACAAATCTCCGGTTTTGAAACCATAGTATGGTTAGACAATTTGCAACCGCTTTTGCAAATATGGATGCATACCGCTGAAACTGTGTATTTAAACACTAATGAAAATGATAGAAAAGGTGCTTTCTATAAAACACGCGATTATCGTTTTATTGATGAAATGAAAGAACGCTATCCGCTGCATCATTACGAGCGAAGCGCACCTATCTTAAAAAAATTGCGGCAAATCAAATCGAAAGAAGAAGTTGCTGTTACACAACAGGCAATTGACATCACAGAAAAAGCATTTCGCCGTTTACTCAGGTTTGTAAAACCCGGCGTAAAGGAGTATGAAATTGAAGCTGAAATTGTTCATGAATTTTTGCGCAACCGCGCTACGAGAGAAGCTTACAGCAGTATTATTGCAAGCGGCGATAGAGCCAGAACATTGCATTATATTTCCAACAGCGAACAGTGCAAAAGCAGTGAGCTAATTTTAATGGATTTTGGTGCCTTGTATGGTGGTTACGCAGCCGATTTAACCCGAACCATTCCGGTAAACGGCAAATTTACCGAGCGGCAAAAAGAAGTTTATAATGCCTGTTTGCATCTACACAATTATTGCAAAACATTATTAAAGCCAGGCATTACTTTAAATGATTATGAACAAAAAGTGGGCGAAGAAGCTACACAAACTTTTATAAAAATTGGTTTGTTAAGTGAAGATGATGTGGAGAATGAAGATAAAAACAATCGTGCCTATCGCAGGTATTTGTATCATGGCATTTCGCATCATTTGGGTATTGATGTTCACGATTTGGGAAGTAAAGCCGTTCCGCTTGAAGCGGGAATGTTAGTAACTGTTGAGCCAGGCATTTATATTGAAGAAGAAGCCATGGGCGTTCGCATTGAAAACAATGTTTGGATTACAGAAGATGGCAATATAGATCTGATGAAAAATATTCCGATAACGGTTGAGGAAATTGAAAGTTTGATGCAGAAATGATAAGAGCTTTTACCGCAGAGAATAAGAGGAAATGAGGTTTCGCGGAGTCTCATTTTTCTCTGCGCAATCTCTTATGACTCCATTTTTCTGCGGTTGGAAAAACAAATAAAACAAAAAGCCTCTTCATTTGAAGAGGCTTTTTCATAAAGATTGCTATGAATTAATAACGATACAAATCTGACTTGAACGGACCTTCTTTTGAAATGCCCAAATAACCGGCTTGTACATCAGTTAACTCATCGAGTTCAACACCGATTTTTGCCAAATGCAAACGAGCTACTTTTTCATCCAGATGCTTTGGCAACACATACACTTTGTTTTCGTAAGCATCGCCATTTGTCCACAATTCAATTTGCGCCAGCACCTGGTTACTGAACGAGTTACTCATTACAAAAGAAGGATGACCTGTTGCGCAACCTAAGTTCACCAAACGGCCTTCGGCCAATACAATTACTTCCTTGCCTTCAATGTTGTACAAATCAACCTGCGGCTTAATGGTATCTTTGGTTTTGCCATAATTTTCGTTCAGCCATGCCATGTCAATCTCAATATCAAAATGACCAATATTACAAACGATGGCTTTGTCTTTCATGCTGCGGAAATGTTTTTCCGTAATCAAATCCCGGCAACCACTGGCTGTAACAATAATATCAGCTTCTTTCACAGCATCAACCATTTTCTTCACTTCATAACCATCCATTGCGGCCTGTAATGCGCAGATAGGATCAATTTCGGTAACAATAACGCGGCAACCTGCACCATGCAACGAAGCAGCCGAACCTTTACCCACATCTCCATAACCGCCCACCACAGCAACCTTACCGGCAAGCATAATATCGGTTGCACGGCGAATCGAATCCACCAAACTTTCTTTACAACCGTATTTATTATCGAATTTGCTTTTGGTAACTGAATCGTTCACATTAATAGCCGGCATCGGCAATGTGCCTTTGGCAACTCTTTCGTACAAACGATGAACGCCAGTGGTGGTTTCTTCGGAAATACCTTTTACATGATGCGCGAGTTCGGTATATTTATCCAACACCATGTTGGTTAAATCGCCACCGTCGTCCAAAATCATATTTAAGGGAGTATCGGTATTGCCGAAAAATAAAGTTTGTTCAATGCACCAATCAGCTTCTTCCTGCGTTTGACCTTTCCAGGCAAACACGCCAATACCTGCTGCTGCAATAGCCGCTGCTGCATGGTCTTGTGTAGAAAATATATTACATGAACTCCATCTTACTTCCGCGCCTAAAGCCACCAGCGTTTCAATTAAAACGGCCGTTTGAATGGTCATGTGCAGGCAACCTGCAATGCGGGCACCTTTCAATGGTTGTGATGCACCATATTCTTTGCGAATTGCCATTAAACCCGGCATTTCGGCTTCAGCAAGGCGAATTTCTTTTCTGCCCCATTCTGCCAGTGAAATATCTTTCACCTTGTATGGCAGATTTAAATCAATTGACTTTGTAAGTGTTGACATCTTTTTGTTTTGCACAAATTTATTGTAACAGAATAAAATACAAGTATTAAAATAAAATTAAGAACAACGTTCTTTTATTACCTTTATAAAAGAATAAAATGATGCTTTTTAATGAAATTGAACGTCAAAAAAGAAGAAACATCTTCTGATAAAATTTCACTCGATCAAAAAGATTTTGCCATTCTGCACTGGCTGGAGCAAAATGCAAGAATGACAGTGAAAGAAATTGCGGCAAAAACAAACCTGAGCACTACGCCGGTTTATGAACGCATCAAAAAGATGGAAGCCGCAGGTGTGATTAAGCAATACGCAACGCTGGTTGACCACGTGAAAGTGAACAAAAGCCTGATGGTGATTTGTTATGTGTCGTTGAAAGAACACAGCAAGAATGCAGGAACAAAATTTATTAAAACCATTAATGAACTAACCGAAGTGGTAGAGTGTTACAGTATTTCAGGAGAGTTTGATTTTATGCTAAAAGTGATGTGTGAAGACATGAATTCGTATTACAACTTTCATGTGAACAAATTGAGCGCAGCTGAAAATATTGGCCATGTGCAGAGCACATTTGTTATGGGCATTATCAAGCAAACGCACCAGTTGATTTATGAATAAAACCAAAACGAAATGATAACACCTGAAGAGGTAAGAAGCAATGGCACTGGCTTTAGAAGGCGTTGAAGAGAAGCCACATTTCAATCGCATAGCATTTACAGTAAAGAAAAAAATATTCGCGACACTTTCTTTTGAAGATAAAACATTGAACCTTATGTTTTCGCCGGAACTGCAATTCATTTATTGCCCGCCGCAAAGTGATGTGATTTATCCCGTTCCAAATAAGTGGGGCAACAAAGGAGCTACCACCGTCAATCTTTCAAAAGCAAAAAAAGATTTAGTACAGTCGGCTTTGCATGATTCTTACGAATTGCGGAAGAAAAAATAATATGGCAAAAACAAATCAGCGCAGCGCTTCAAAGCTCTACTTCGCAGTACTCCAAAATTGGTCCAACGCAATGATGCGCGGCTTAAAGAATGAGATAAGTTGCGACCAGTCTTCTTTTTTAAAAATGCTTACATTTTCCATTTCGGTATAAATAGAGCTAATGGTTTTACCAAGTTCATCTTTAGAATGAAGCTTCCAAATCCATTCTTCGTCCAAAGCTTGATACAGCAAAGCTTTCAGCGTTTGGAATTGCTCAAAAATTAAGGCTTGAAGGTCCGCATCTTTATGCGTTAACTCAATGCCGATAGAAGCTTTTTTGTTATCAGCATTCATTCGAAAGTAAATGCTTTTTTCGCCGGTTTTATAGTTCAGCCAATTGAGCCTTTCGCCTTCGGCAGAAAGCACCGGCGACATATATTTTCCGAATGCTGTCCAAAATTCCTGTTTGAGTTGCGAAGCTTCTTGTTTAGAGTACATGAGAAATTTGAATGATAAAACTTCAAAAATTAAAGCATCGTAAAGTTAGCCTGCAGATGACACAGATAAAAAGCGTTTTCTGCACGATCTGCAGTACTATTCTTTTCAACTATGTTAATGGGAATATGGTATGATAGATTATCCGTTTTTGCAGATACGGTTTTCATTGTTATTACACCTGTTGTAGTAATCATGCAAATTGTTTTATAATGATGCAAACAGTTCTTTTTCAAAACTATAATCTTTAATTGTTTGCTATAATACAAACGCTGTACAGAGACTATTACCGGAATTGTATATTTGCTTTTCCGGTAAAATCGGGTACACATATTTTAGGTAGTGTATCATTTTGAATTTATCCCGCAGATTTCGCCCATTTACGCAGATAAACCTGTATGAATCTGCGTTGATTTGCGCTATCTGCGGGACACTATATTTTCAAACCGAGACACTACTATTTTTTGGTATAAGTATGCTATTTTGCTAAACAGATAACTATTATGACAAAATCTGCTATTGCTTTTTCGAACGAGACAGAAACCAATTCAGCCGTACAGGAATTAACCAGCCAGATCTATCAAAAAATGAATGATTTCATGCCAGATGTAATTATTCTTTTTGCTTCTCCGGCTTATGATTTCAATAGCGTTTTAAAAGGGGTAAAAAAAGCTTTTGAAAACACCTTATTGGTTGGTGGTTCTTCTGCGGGCGAATTTACTTCGTCAAATCTTGGAAATGATTCAATTAGCGCTGTTGCTATTTATTCCGATGAAATGAAATTTTCGATTGGCATAGCAAAAGGAATCCAGCATAGCCGTGAGCAGGTAGCAGATCAATTGGTAAATTCTTTTAAGGGTTTGTCTGATTACACTTATCGCTATCATACTGCTTTAGTTTTTGCGGATGCTTTATCGGGATACACTGATGAGTTGGTAGAACTACTAACCGAGAAAACCACAGGCTTATACCAGTTTTTTGGAGGCGGTGCTGGCGATAATGCAAACTTCCAAAACACTTTTGTGTTTTATAATGACAGTGCTGAAAAAGATGCAGCCGTAGTGCTCGAAATTTTATCCAATAAACCTTTGGGTGTAGGCATTAGCCATGGATGGAAGCCCAGAAGTGAAAAAATGAAAGTAACAGAAACCGACGGATTAAGGTTAGTCAGTTTGAATGCAATACCTGCTGCTGAAGTGATTGAAACGTATGCAAAAAACACCAATCAAACCTTCGATCCTGCCAACCCGATTTCATTTTTTCTAAACAATGTACTTGGGTTTGAAGTGAATGGTTCTTATAAACTTCGTTGTCCTCTTGCTATTCTCGAAGATGGTTCTGTACTATTAGCCTCGGATATTCCGTTAGGAACCAATGTTTGTTTCATGACAAGTGATGTAAACTCTGCAAAAGAGGCTGCCGTATTAGCTACTAAGTCGGCTTTAACCCAACTCGACAATCATACACCGAATGTGGCTCTGTTTTTTGATTGCATCGCTACACGCCTTCGGTTAGGAAATGAATTTCACTTCGAGTTAGATAAAGTGCAGGAAATATTGCAGGATACCCAGTATATGGGATGCAATACGTATGGCCAGGTAGCACGTGTAAAGGGCCAGTTTAGTGGTTTTCAAAATTGTAATGCGGTAGTCTGTATTATTCCCGATTAAGTCCTGATGAACATACTGGATCATTTAACCGGCCTCTCTAAGCTTGCTTCCCGCAGCGATTCTGCAGCCAATATTGCCGCAATCTTTGGTGCAGATTACTTTTTTATTTTTATTTTAGACGAGGAAGTAAATGTTTTATTACCCGGTCCCGGATTTCCACAAACGCTTCCCAATGGAAAATTATGGCAGCCCTTTCTGCAAACTTCTCTTCGAAAAGTTCATACATCCACACTTCCTTTTCCAACTAAAGAAGTAACTCTAGAAGCTTTTGGTTTTCCTATAAATAATAAAGCAGTAGCTGTTTTTTTAGGAGGAAAGCCTGATGAGGAAAGTTTAAAAATTCTCGATCAGGTTTTGCCGGTTGTAACCGAGGTTTTACAGCTTGAACACAAAATGCAAGTGGATAAAACGCTTAAAGAATATGCACAAAAAGCTACCGAAAAGGCGGAAAAACTAACGAAGGCATTGGATATTGCCCTCCAAAATCTCCAACGCTCGCTGAACGAGCAGGAAAGAGCCAATGAAGAGATACGGGAACTGATGGGAAAAAAAGATGAATTTATGAACATGGCCAGTCATGAATTGAAAACTCCGGTAAGTAGTATCAAGGCTTATCTGCAAATTATTTTGCTGCATCATCCGGAGCTTCAGCAAAATCATCCCACTTACACACTGGTTGAAAAAGCGTTGAAACAAACAGATAGAATGGTAGAGTTGATAAACGATTTATTAGACGTTAATAAAATTCAATCTGGTCAATTAAAACTTACTAAAACATCTTTTAATATTAATGACCTGATAAACGATTGCATTGATCAGGAATCCATTCAGACACAAACTCACCAGATACTGAAAAGGGGTGATGAAAACATTATTCTTTATGCCGATAAAGCCCGTATTGAACAAGTGATTACAAATCTGCTATCGAATGCAGTAAAATACTCTCCTAAAGCTACCCAGGTTTTAGTAGAAACACATGTTAATACGCATAGCTTGTTCACCTGTAAAATTACGGATTATGGTATCGGCATTCCGAAAGATGCGCACTCAGCTATTTTCGACAGGTTTTTCCGCGTTGATGCCACAGCTCATCAATTCTCAGGTTTGGGTTTGGGATTATACATTTCTGCGCAAATCATTCAAAGGCATAATGGTTTCATAGGTGTTGATAGCACAGTTGATAAAGGCTCTACATTTTGGTTTACAATACCTCTGCAATAAGTTTTTATACTTGCATCACACCCATTTTAAAATCATCCCATTTCGGATTGTTATTAGCGGCAGCAATTCCTTCAGAAATGAGCATTCTCGTTTGTGCAGGGTCAATAATATCATCTACCCACAAACGGGCAGCAGCATAGTAAGGCGTGGTTTGTTTATCGTATCGGTTTTTGATTTCGTTCAATAAAGTTTGTTCCTCTTCAGCACTCACTTCTTTGCCTTTTGCTTTCATGGAAGCCACCTGAATTTGCAACAATGTTTTTGCTGCCTGATCACCGCCCATTACCGCAATTTTCGCCGAAGGCCATGCAAATATCAATCTTGGATCATAAGCTTTTCCACACATCGCATAGTTGCCGGCACCATAGGAATTGCCTATAATAATGGTAAACTTTGGAACCACAGAATTGGACACTGCATTTACGAGTTTTGCACCGTCTTTTATAATACCGCTGTGCTCACTGCGACTGCCTACCATAAAGCCTGTAACATCCTGCAAAAACACCAATGGTATCTTTTTTTGATTGCAATTCATAATAAAACGTGCGGCTTTGTCAGCACTGTCGTTATAAATTACGCCACCCAATTGCATTTCGCCTTTGCCGCTTTTTACAACCAGCCGTTGATTGGCAACAATGCCCACAGCCCAGCCATCTATTCGTGCGTAACCACAAACAATTGTCTTACCATAATCTTCTTTAAATTCATCGAAACTAGCCGCATCAACCATACATTCAATTACATCAACAACGTTGTATGGTTTTGCGTTATTGGGTTGAAGAATTTCATAAATTGCTTCCCCATTTTTCGATGGTGCAACGGCTTCTATCCTGTTAAAACCAGCCGTTGGCTGAGCACCTATTTTACTCACTAATTTTTTTATATAATCTAAACATTCTTCTTCGGTTTCAAATTTATAATCGGCAATCCCGCTAATGCTGTTGTGCGTTGCAGCGCCACCCAATGTTTCAGCATCTACATTCTCTCCTATTGCAGCTTTTACCAAATACGGTCCTGCCAAAAAAATACTGCCAGCGCCTTCTACCATCAGGGTTTCGTCACTCATAATTGGCAGGTAAGCACCACCGGCAACGCAAGCTCCCATCACGGCTGCTATCTGTGTAATACCCATCGCGCTCATCTTCGCGTTGTTGCGAAACATTCGGCCGAAATGTTCTTTGTCAGGAAAAATTTCATCCTGCATGGGAAGAAACACACCGGCGCTATCAACCAGATAAATAATGGGTAAATTGTTTTCGATAGCAATTTCCTGCATCCGCAGATTTTTTTTCGCAGTAATGGGAAACCATGCACCTGCTTTTACCGTTTGATCATTGGCAACCACCACACACTGTCTTCCACTTACATAGCCAACGCCAGCAACCGTTCCACCGGCGGGACAGCCACCGTATTCTTCGTACATTCCATAGCCTGCAAAGGCTCCAATTTCAACAAAGGGTTTGTTTTTATCGCATAAATAATCAATGCGTTCCCGCGCAGTGAGTTTCTTTCTTTCGTGTTGTTTATCTATTGATTTTTGTCCGCCGCCAAGCTTTATTTTTTCTTTCTTTACATTCGTTTCTTTTACCCATTCTTTCATCCAAACAGAACTTTTTTCGACTGTATCTTTCATGCTTACAATTGTTAGTTTGGCAAAGATAAGTGGTTGAGGATTCAGGAAAGAAGAATCTAGAGACGAGAATAAAGCTATCATTAATTTAGACTAAAGCAATAATTATAAAATTAAAAAAATTGTATTATGCAGTTTTTTACTTTCCGCATCTCAATAAAGAAAAAATCAATGGAACAATTTTATAATTTTAAATGCCTTATAAAAACTTTTACTTTTCTACTAATCATAACTTCACTACCTGATTGTAATGCGCAAAAACAACATAAACAATGGGAGGAAGTAAAACTAAATTCAAAAATTTCAGAAGATACTATTTTCTCACAGCTTAATAAGCGGAAAGAAATCCTTTCTGGATTTGAAGACTTTAAAACTTTCAAAACACGAAGCAGTGCTGTGTCTTACTTTACAACAGACACAGAAAAATTTAATTTAAAAGACGAATACTCTAAACGGATGAATAATTGTAGGGCTTTTTATTTTCATTCTGATACATTATCCATCAACATTGGAATTTCAAGTGGGTTTAGCGGTTGGGGATTTACTATTTCTTATAAAAACAAAAAATTTTACGTTGAACCCTATTATTTTGTTGATATTGTTACTTCAGAAGCCAAACCAACTTATAAAATTGTTTATCAACATCTAACATTGAACAAAACCACATACAAAGTTGGTGATAGTTTATACGGTAATGTTGATTTTAAGGCTATCGAATTTACAAACGACAACCTAACATTTGAACATTATGGAAAAGGATATTTTAGAGCGAAGATTAGAAAAATATAACTGCATACAATAAAAGCGTTTCTATAACCGAATAAGCCGGTTGCCATTGTTCGGCTATCAGTTTCTATAATAATAATTTTTAAATAATATGCCTTCAAAATTCATGTTAATCCAAATTCTTCTTTCGTTCCTTTTTGCCTTTTAAAGTAATTTGCAGGTTCAATTATGCTGCAACGCTTACATATTCAGAACTACGCCATCATTGATGAAATTGAAATCAATTTCTCGCACAATCTCAACATTATCACTGGCGAAACCGGAGCTGGTAAAAGCATTTTAATGGGTGCACTGAGTTTGATTTTAGGTGAGCGTGCTGATACCGCAGCACTTATGTTTACCGATAAAAAATGTTTTGTTGAAGGCACGTTTGCAATAGATAATAAACAAGATGTAAAAGCCTTTTTGCAAACACACGAATTGGATAATGAAGGTGAATTGGTGATACGAAGAGAAATATTACCCAGCGGCAAATCAAGAGGTTTTATTAACGATACGCCCGCTACCCTTTTTCAGTTAAAAGAACTGGCTTCATTGCTGGTTGATTTGCACCGGCAGTTTGATACATTGGAATTGGGCGATTCGGATTTTCAGCGCGAAGTAATAGATGCTTTGGCTAAGAATGAAGAAGCCTTATCGTCTTATCAAAATGTATTTCGCGAATGGCAAAAGAAGCAACATCAATTGGAAGAACTGCTCCAACAAAAAGCCTCATTTACAAAAGAATTTGATTTCAATAATTTTTTATTTAAGGAATTAAGTGATGCATCTTTCAAGACAAATGAATTGGAAGAGTTGGATACAGAATTACAACTGTTGAGCAATGCTGAAGAAATCAAAACATCACTTTCCAAAACCTATTACACACTGCGTGAAGGTGAAGAACCTGTTGTTTCTATATTGAAGCAATTGGCTAACGGGTTGCAGCACTATCAATCGTTTCATGCACAATTGCCTTCTATCATTCAACGACTGCAAAGTGCACAAATTGAATTGCAGGATATTGCCGATGAAGTGGAAAGCATTAACGATGCTGTACACTTTGATGCCAAACGCATTGACTTGATTAATGAACGATTGGCTTTGGGATATAAATTATTAAAGAAACATGGCTTATCTACTACAGATGAACTGTTGAATTTAAAAGATGAATTAGAACAAAAGCTGCAAGCCGTCTTAAACATAGATGAAAACATTGCTGCAAAAGAAAAAGAAGTAAGTGCCTTGTTTACGAAAGCAATTCAGGGCGCAAAAGGCCTAACAGAAATGCGGCAAAAACAAACCGAGCCACTTGTCAAAAGAAGTTACCCGTTTGCTTACACAGGTGGGTATGCCAAATGCCCGTTTGAAGGTACAAATAACCGAAACGCCGCTGCACATTTACGGCAATAGCAACATAGATTTTTTGTTTGATGCCAACAACAGCAATCGTTTTGAGCCCCTGCGCAAAGTGGCAAGCGGTGGCGAACTGAGCCGTTTGATGCTTTGTATTAAATCGTTAGTAGCGCAAAGCATTGATTTACCCACAATGATTTTTGATGAAATAGATACCGGCATTTCGGGCGAAGCGGCCAAGCAGGTGGGTATCATTATGAAGAGCTTGGCAGCACAAAGACAGGTAATTGCCATCACTCACCAGCCACAGATTGCAGGCAGAGCCGATGCTCATTTTTTTGTGTATAAACAAATCAAAAACAACACTATCAAAACCAATATCCGCCTTCTTTCGCAGGAGGAAAGAATTACCACTATCGCACAAATGCTGAGCGGCGAAAAGCCCACTGCTGCTGCGTTAGAGAATGCAAGAGAAATGGTGTTGAACTAAACGTTAACTGATATAAATAGTACGTTTAAAATTGTAAATTCAGGTAGAATTCCTTCCTTAAAATTCAATTTAAATTCTATTAAAATTTAAGACACGAACAGCAAATTGTGTCGTTACCATTTATTTTGCTTCATCAAACTCCAATAGGAGCTAAACTATTTGCTGATTTAATTTAACCTACGTTTTGATAAAAGATATTTATGAATTTTTCAGCCATCTTTTCGATACACAGGGCTGGGTTGCAAGATGGGTTTGCGGAAGGTGGACGCCTCAATTGGGCTGGACATACATCGTCTCAAGTCTTTTGATTGGTGCAGCCTATTTTGCCATTCCTTTTATCTTGTTTCGCTTTATTAAAAAGCGAAAAGATATTCTTCCTTTCGACGGTATTTTCTGGCTTTTTATTCTTTTTATTTTCTCATGTGGTATCACACATTTTGCTGATGCCGCAATGTTTTGGTACCCCGCGTATCGCTTTTCAGCAATTGTTCTTCTCATCACTGCTATTGTATCCTGGGTAGCTGTGTTTGGTTTGTTTAAAGTTATTCCTGCAGCAATGAAATTTAAATCGCCCGCGCAGTTAGAAGCTACTATTGCGCAGCGAACCGAGGATCTTGAAAAAAAGAATGAAGAATTATCATTGTTGAATGAACGCTTGTTAGAAGCAAACGAAAAAGCCGAGACACTGATGCACCAAAAAGATGAATTTTTAAACATCGCCAGCCATGAATTAAAGACACCGATAACAAGCATAAAAGTAACGGTGCAACTGCTGGAAGGTTTTGTTGAAAACAAAGAAAATACGGATGCTATTTTTTCATTGGCTGGTAAAGCAAATAAGCAAATTAATAAGCTTACCTCTTTGATTGAAGACTTGCTCGACATGACAAAAATACAAGCCGGCAAACTGCAGTTGGATAAGGAGCTTTTCGCTGTTTCTACAGCTATGTGGGAGTGGGTTGATGGAGCCAACTTTCATGGCGACACTCATCAAATTATTATTGAAACTGATGAAGAATGCTGGATAGAAGGAGATATAAACCGATTAGAGCAGGTACTGGTAAACCTGTTAACGAATGCTGTAAAATATTCTCCTGACGCAGGTAAGATTGTAATAAAATGTGCAAAACAAAACGATGTTATAAAAGTATCTGTTACCGATTTTGGTATTGGCATTTCAGCCGATAAACTGCCTTTTGTTTTTGACCGTTTTTTCCGCGCTAAGGATGATCATACGTTTGCCGGATTGGGACTTGGGTTATATATTTCATCTGAAATTATCAAACAACATGGCGGTATAATGGGTGTTGAAAGTGAAGAAAATAAAGGCTCGTCCTTTTGGTTCACTTTACCTTTAGCTTCACAGCCACTTATGGCTTTCTCTCCTCAAAACGAAACAATGAATTTGAAAGATCGGGAGAATTAAAATCGCGCCTTCATTTTTAAAATTGCTTTTCTTTGTTTTCAATTATCAAATCAACATTGTTATGTCGTATAATTTGTTACAAGGAAAAAAAGGAATCATTTTCGGTGCGTTGAACGATCAATCCATTGCCTGGCGGGTTGCCCAAAAATGTTATGAAGAAGGCGCAAGAATTGTACTTACCAATGCTCCCATCGCGATGCGCATGGGCGAAATCAACAACCTTGCAAAAGAATGCGGCAACGCACCCGTAATACCTGCCGATGTTACCAGCAATGATGATATGAAAAACCTTATTACCAAAAGCATGGAGCATTTTGGTGGACAAATTGATTTCATTCTTCATAGCGTGGGCATGAGCATGAATATGCGCAAAAACAATTCTTACACAAACCTGAACTACGATTTTACGCATAAAACGATGGACATATCGGCAATGAGTCTTCATCGCTTGTTGCAACTGTGTTATAACATGGATGCCATTAAAGAATGGGGCAGCGTTGTGGCCCTAACTTATATTGCAGGGCAGCGCGTGTTTCCCGATTATAACGAAATGGCAGATGCAAAAGCCTTCCTCGAAAGCATTGCCCGCAGCTTTGGTTATCAATATGCCAAAAAGAACAAAGTACGCATCAATACGGTATCACAATCGCCAACCCGAACAACGGCAGGCAGCGGCGTAAAAGGCTTTGACGGCTTTATTTCTTACGCCGAAAAAATGAGTCCGCTGGGCAATGCAACTGCAGAAGATTGTGCCAATTATTGCGTTACCTTATTCTCTGATTTAACGCGCATGGTAACGATGCAAAATTTGTATCATGATGGCGGGTTTTCTTTTACCGGGGTTTCAGCAGAAGTGATTGAGCAAATGGAAAAATAGTTGTGAGCGTTGAGCTACGAGCTGTGAGTTTTTAAATGCAATAAAGCTTTGGTCTCCGTGACTAAAGCTTTGTTATGTTACCGATTGATGGAGATTTTACGCTTAGCCCGAGTAGCGAATAAGGTGTACAAGTGAGTGGCACAACAATGCTCAACCGGAGATGCAAAGCCGGTAACATAAAACTGTCTTTTGTATTTGAAATAATCAATTGAAATCTCAAATCTCGTAGCTTATAGCTCAAGGCTCAAAGCTATCTTTGTTTTATGACTGCCGAAAGCATTATCACTGAATGGAAAAAGAACAAATTCAAACCTATTTACTGGCTGGAAGGCGATGAATCGTACTTCATTGACGAAGTGATGAAATATGCCGAGCACAAGATTTTAAAGGAAAGCGAAGCCTCTTTTAATTTGACCGTTTTTTATGGTAAAGATGCCGAATGGGCTTCTGTTGTAAACGCTTGTCGCCGCTATCCTATGTTTGCCGAAAGGCAGGTGGTTTTGCTGAAAGAAGCACAACACATGCGCGACATTGACAGGCTTGAAAGCTATGTTGAAAAGCCTTTGCCATCAACAGTTTTGGTGATTGGCTATAAAGACAAAAAATTAGATGCGCGAACAAAATTTTCGAAGCTGATAAAGAAAAACGGCGAGATACTGAGCAGCGCCAAATTGAAAGATTATGAACTGCCTTCCTGGACGAGCGGATATATTCAAAGCGAGGGGTTATCTATCTCGCACAAAGGCTTGCAAATGCTGGTTGATAATATTGGTTCCGACCTTTCGCGCATTGCGAATGAAATAGATAAACTTGTTATCAATTTAAAAGGAAGAAAAAGCATTACCGAAGAAGATATTGAACAATACATCGGCATCAGCAAAGAATTCAATCCTTTTGAATTGCAGGATGCTTTAGGTAAAAAAGACATGGCAAAATCGGTTCGCATCATTCAATATTTTGCTCACAATCCCAAAGCCGGACCGATACAATTGGTATTGCCAACGCTTTATAACTATTTTAGTAAAGTGTATGCGATTTATGCATTGGAAGATAAAAGCGAAAAGAAAGTAGCTTCTTTGTTTTACAACAATTTTTATGCAGCCAAACAAGCTCTGCAAACCTCTGCATTGTATGGTCCATCAGGTGTTGAAAAAGTGTTGTTACTTTTACATCAATACAATTTGCGCAGCATTGGGATTGGTGATATAGGAACTGATGATGCTGATTTAATGAAAGAGTTGGCCGTAAAGATGATGAGCTGATGTTATGGTGAGTTGTGAGTAAAAGCGGCCTCACCATTCACTCCTTGCAACCATTAAAAATTGACAACGTTGTCTCTTTATCTTTTGCCAGTTGTTCTATCAACGCGTCGAGACTTTCAAACTTTTCTTCAGGACGTAAATATTCTTTGAGAGAAACACGCAATGTTTTGCCATAAATATCTTCTCTAAAATCAAAAATATTTACTTCAATGGTGCGCTTAGTGCCATTTACAGTTGGGTTCAAACCTATGCTCATCATGCCTTTTAGTGAGTGGTGAGTGGTGAGTGGTGAGGCCGTTTTTTCGTTCACCGCTGACAACTCACTACTCACCATTTCTCTCACCACTTTTGCTTCTACCGCATAAATGCCATTGCCGGGAATTAGTTTTTCTTTATCCTCCACTTCAATGTTTGCGGTTGGATATCCTAACGTTCTGCCCAATTGTTTGCCCTTTACAACGGGGCCTTCAAAAAAATAATCATAGCTCAAAAATTGGTTGGCAGTTTTCACATCGTTGCTTAGTAGCGCAGCCCTTATTTTAGTAGAAGAAACAATCACTTCATTCAACAGTTTCTCAGGAATTTCTTTTACGCGAAAACCCAATTTCGTTCCCCATTGCTCCAGCAATTGATAATTGCCGCTTCTGCCTTTTCCAAACTTATGATCGTAACCAATGATGATGGTATGAGGATGAAAATGGGCAAATAAAAAGTTCTGAATGTATTCTTCCGCTGTTTGCGCAGCAAAAGCTTCATCAAAAGGAATGATAACCAAATGATCAATGGCAAGCTGTTCGAGCAATTCTATTTTTTCTGGTAAAGTGGTGAGAATGGGAACGGATAATTGACCTTCGTGAATGATTTTACGGGGATGCGGATGAAACGTGATGATGATGGCTTCGCCATTCACTTGTTCCGCTTCGCTTTTTAATTGCTCAATAATTTTCCGATGCCCGGCATGAACACCATCAAAGCTTCCAATGGTAATAACCGCATTGCGAAAAGTGGGTAAAAAGGATAAATCTCTGTGCAACTGCATAATCGAAACAAAGATAAGAGAAGGAAGCAAAGTCCATCCCGCTGCAGGAGAGAGTTTAGAAGCAGGTTTACAAGTAGTCATCCTTTACATTTGCCAATATTTTTCAATTAACGATGACAACAAATAATGAACAGGCTATAAGCTCTCCTTCAAAGGATAGTGGCATCTACTCACAGCGCGGCGTTTCCGCACAGAAAGAAGATGTTCATGCTGCCATTCAAAACTTAGATGCTGGCTTGTATCCTCATGCGTTTTGCAAAATGTACCCGGATTTTATTGGAGGTGATAGCAACTTTGTAAACATCATGCACGCCGATGGCGCAGGCACCAAAAGCATTCTGGCTTATTTGTATTGGAAAGAAACCGGCGATGTAAACGTTTGGAAAGGCATTGCGCAGGATGCAGTGGCAATGAATTTGGATGATTTGCTATGTGTGGGTGTTTGCGATGCCCTTTTGTTTTCATCAACCATTGATAGAAATAAAAACAAGATTCCAGGCGAAGTATTGAAAGCAATTATTGATGGCACACAGGAGTTCTTCGATTTGCTCCAAACGTTTGGCGTCAACATTCATTATCTCGGTGGCGAAACCGCAGATGTGGGTGATGTGGTTCGCACGATTGCCGTGAATGGAACCATGATGGCAAGAGAAGCAAAAAGCAGGCTTATCACCAATGAAAAAATCGGAGCCGGTAATGTGATTGTTGGTTTTGCTTCATTCGGACAAGCGAGTTATGAAAATGAATACAACAGCGGTTTAGGCAGCAATGGTTTAACCAGCGCAAGGCATGATGTGCTGAGTAAATGGTATGCTGAAAAATATCCTGAAACATACGAACTTACCTTGAATGAAAATGTTGTTTATATCGGCAAAAACAAATTGACCGATTCACTCACCATTCACAACACACCTTTTACAGTCGGCAAGCTTTTATTAAGCCCAACGCGCACTTATGCTCCATTAATGAAACAGGTGCTGGATGCGCATTTTGGCGATATAAACGGCGTTATCCATTGTAGTGGTGGCGGGCAAACAAAGTGCATGAAATACCTGCCTTCGCCTATGAAAGTAGTGAAGGATAATCTGTTTGAACCACCACCGATTTTCGAATTGATTCAACAAAATTCAGGTGCAGATAATAGAGAGATGTACCAGGTGTTTAACATGGGTCACCGGCTTGAAATTTTTACCAATGAACAAGCTGCGGAAGCGATGATTGCAATGGCGAAAGAGTTAAACATAGAAGCCAAAATCATTGGACATACAGAAATTTCTGAGAACATGAAATTAGAACTGAGAAAAGGTGAAGAAGTGATTGAATATGTGTATTAAATATTGTTAACTTTTTCGGCAAAAACAAAAGCAGCGTAATAAAACACGCTGCTTTTGTTTTTGTGCGATTTTGTATTATTTACTTAGCCGTATCGCGCTTGTTTTGCAGCTTTAAGCCTTTCAAATGGGGAAAAAGCGAATTGTTTACAAAGCCTAACAATTCTTCGCCTGTCGTCCCGTCTTCATCTTCTTTCTTTTCTTTTATTTTTATGGGTTGCCATCAAAATCTTTATCATCAAACAATTCCGTAGCATTTCTAAAGTCTTGATGGCAATATTTAGGTAAAAGACCGTTCTTATGCAGTCAGATGAAGGTTTTCATATTGTAACATTTGGCATTTTTTTATGCAAAAAGCGGCAACTTTTTCATAATCTCACTTTTACTTTTTAGTATTGCAGCCATCAAAAACCAAAATACATATAACATGAAACAAATGTTTGTTATCCTCACTGGTTCCTTGCTTTTGGCTACTGCTTCTTTTGCGCAAACGGATACTACTACGTCGCACAAAACGGTAGTTCACAAGCACACAGAAACCCATCACGCTACCACTTCTACCTCTGCAACACAGCCTGCTACCACCACTACGACGCATCATGCAACAAAAGTGCACAGTAGTACGGGAGCTACCGATGTTACCACTGATTCTACATCGGTGCACAAGCACGTAAAGAAGCCTGCTTAATTGGCAGAAAGCTTTTTTGCTTTATTACTTTACTTAGGCCGCAGACACAACTGCGGCTTTTGTTTTTGCTTAAAAAATAGAAGCAGGGTTGTTTAGTTTTTGACTCTCCGAATTGAGTATCTGCTGAGAATATACTTATGTGTTTAGGTAAGGAATTCTTTTGGCCGCAGGTACACAAACTCTTGCAAAAAAGAAGAGAAAAAAAGCAAAGATTTTCTTCTTCAAAAAGCGGGTTCGGGTTTGTTTTGTATTCTCAAAATCGCATCATTTTTTTTTGCCAAAAAGCAATAGTAAGTAATGTGTTTTTGCAGGTATAGAAGATAGCAGGATTTCTACATCTCTATCCTAAGTTATTGCACAAAAACAAAAATGCTTCGGGCAAATAAAAGCGCGAATCAGGCTGGAAAATAAAATCCAAACAACATGATAAATAAAGCACTGAAACCTATCCTGAAAGTTTACAAACACATTAAGAGGAATTATGTAAATCAAAACCGAACTAGCTCAACCCAGTTGGATACCTGCTTAAAATGGGCGCCGCTAATTGCCTTTGTTGCTTTTGATTTGTTTCGCAAAGAAAGAACTGACAAATTCAGGTTTTGCAGTCTCTGCCGGTACAGCCGCTCTTCGCCTGTAGCAGAACCGACATTGGTTTTCCGATGTCGTATGTGGTGCGATTGTAGGCGTATTTGCGGCAAGACTGTCTCATAAGCTGGTTAATAAAGTGCTTGTGTAGGTTATTGTTACACGTTGATAGTAAAAATGGGCAAAAACAAAAGTCATCACTGTGGGGTTTGCAACTACGGGCTACAGTTTCGCAAAAAGGAAATTGTTGCTGCAGCATCGGATTGGTTACGGTAAGCCACTATTTTCGCCGCATGGATTTTACATCATTACAATACCTTATCTCCCACCGGCGCAGTTGCAAACCCGCTTTATTCAATGGCAAAAAAATAAACGATTCAATTATTCAGCAGTTGCTCCAGCTTGCCGACTGGGCACCAACGCACGCCCATACTGAACCCTGGCGATTTGTGGTGTTTGCCAACGATGCAGTACGCGCGTTTTGCCGCGATCATGCAGAGTTGTATAAAGAAGCTGCGGGCGATAAATTTGAAACAGCGAAATACGAAAAGATACTGCACAATGGAGATGTTGCTTCGCACCTGCTTGCTGTGTACATGAAGCGTGGCAACAACCCTAAAATAACTGTGGTAGAAGAAATTTGCTCGGTTGCCGCAGCCGTCCAAAATTATTTATTGGGCGCTTCCTGTTTGGATATTGCAGCTTTATGGAGTACCGGTGGCCTTTGCTTCCATCCCTCTATGAAAACCTATTTTGGTTTGGGAGAAGCCGACCAAATGATTGGGTTTCTCTATCTTGGCTATTCGGATAAAGCACCTAAAGAAGGCGAACGCATTGTTCCTCTAAAAGACAAAGTACAATGGAGAGGATGAGCTTTTGTTTTTGCATGAAGTTCTTCTTACGTAAAATGATGTAATGAGATAGAGTAAGAAAATATTCCTCTTTCCATTTCTTTCAATTGACACCAACTCCGTGCAAAAAACTGGCATAGTTTTCAATCTTATTTTGTATTCAATCATCTTTTAAATGATATGTTATGCCAGTAGATAAAACAATAGGAAGCCAGGGTCTTGAACAAGGTGGTGCCAATTTGGGTAATGATTATTCACGCCCGAGCGGACATACAGAGCAAAACGAAACTACCAATGTTGGCAGTCATGGTACAGCCGACGATGATAAGAACGAAAATAAAGAGGGCGCTATTCCTGATAAAGTAAAAACTGTGCAGCACGACACGCAAGGAAGATAAACAGTTCGTTCTTTTGTACAAACAAGGTCTCTACTATTGGAGACCTTGTTTGTTTTTATTATATAACCTCACAGAAACCCGCACTCATTCCATGCGAATACGCTCTTCATTTTAATAATCTGCAGGTACAAAAAGGAATGTTTAATATAAACAAGCATCCATCAATTTAGAGCAAATTGAATAGCTCGGATATGCTTTATTTTTACGAAAATATATTGTATGAGGATACTTCTGATGGTTGCTTGTTTCTTTTGTTTACCAACCATGTATGCGCAAAATACTTTAGATAGTTTGTTGCCCGTGCGCGGCTTTTGTATTGGTGCGCCTAAACCGAAAGATGTGGACGATTTTGTAAAATTCATTAAAGAAGAACTGGCGCCCCGCAAAGTGAACACACTTATCCTTCGGGTAGATTACAATTACCAGTTTCAATCGCACCCCGAATTGAGAGATACGGCTGCATTGAGCAAAACTGATGTTGAAAAAATGGTAAAAGTGTGTAAAGAGAATGGCATTCAATTGATACCGCAAATCAACTTGCTCGGACATCAAAGCTGGGCAAACAAAACCAACAAACTGTTAAGTGCTTATCCGCAGTTTGACGAAACGCCCTGGGTGCAAATGCCCGAAACATATCAATGGCCCAATGCAGATAAGCTCTATTGCAAAAGTTATTGCCCGCTGAATCCTGATGTGCACAAAGTTGTTTTTGATGTAGTAGATGAAGTGTGTGACGCTTTTAAAACAAGTGCATTTCATGCCGGTATGGACGAAGTATTTTATTTGGGTGAAGATAAATGTCCGCGTTGTGGTGGCAAAGACAAAGCGGAGTTGTTTGCGGGTGAAGTAAGAGTAATACGCGATCATCTTGCACAGAAAAACCGCAAGCTATGGATATGGGGCGACAGGTTAATTGATGGTAAAACCACAGGGTTGGGTGAATGGGAAGCGAGCTACAACAATACCTACCGCGCTATTGATATGATACCGAAAGATGTGGTAATCTGCGACTGGCATTATGAACGCGCTGACAAGACGCCTGTTTATTTTGCAATGAAAGGGCTGGACATCATTACATGTCCCTGGCGCAAACCTGCATTGGCTCTGATTCAAACAGATGATATGGTGGCCTTCAGGCAGCAATCATCCAAAGAAATGCAACCGCATTTTGCCGGCATGATGCAAACCGTTTGGAGTGATGCCCGCTCTTTTATGGATGGTTTTTATGGAAACAAGAAAGACAATAAAGGAGGAGACAGTACGCCATGGGATTGCTTTAAAGCGATGTACACTAAAATAGATAGTTTACAAAAGCAAGGATAAAAACCGCAAGCCGCGAGCTATGAGTAAGAGAACAATACATGTAGCAGTCACAGTTTAATATCTATAGAGTTTTAGGTTTGTTTTAGCTCCTATTTTTAGAGCATTAAAAATCTTACAAAAACAAAAGAGCCTGCCTCATATTTTTGAGACAGACTCTTTTTTACATAAGCAGAATTATAAAGTCATTTGATTAACGCTTTCTTCAGGCTGCTTCGTTTCTCTTTTGAAACAGATGAAAGCAGTTAAAAAAGCTTTATTTTTCCTTATAATAATTTGCGCCCCACAACTCGTAACGCTTGTACAGTTGTGGCAATTCAGCTTTGAATCTGTTTGCATCGCGGCTGCTTTCGGGCGACCAAAGCACTTCGCTTAGCGCACTCATTCTCGGGAAAGCCATATACTCAACTTTTTTGGTATTGCCCATATATTCTGTCCACATATTTGCCTGCGCACCCAACACATAATGCGCTTCCAATTCAGCTAATTCTTTGGGAATTGGCTGATAGTTATAAACGGTATCAAGCGGAAGATAACCGCCAATGGTAAGACTGTCACTGCTTTTTGTTTGCGCATGATCGAAATAAACGTATTTGCCAGGTGTCATAATTACATTGTGCTTTTGTTGTGCCGCTGCTATTCCGCCTTCTTCACCACGCCAGCTCATTACGGTTGCATCGGGTGCTAATCCGCCTTCGAGAATCTCATCCCATCCAATTATTTTTCTGCCTTTGCTGTTCAGGTATTTCTCTATTCGCTGGATAAAATAACTCTGCAATCCCTCCTCGTCTTTTAAGTTTTTATCCTTGATTAGCTTTTGGCAAAACTCAGATTCCTTCCAATATGTTTTCGGGCATTCATCACCGCCAATATGAATGTATTGGGAAGGGAACAATTGTATCACTTCATCCAGCACATTTTCCAAAAAAGTAAATGTATATTCTGATGGGCAAAACACATCTTTGAAAACGCCCCAGGTTTGCTGAACCTGTTTGCCATCGCGGCTTCCGGCCCATGGAGTGTTAGAAGAAATAGGAGTAGCGCTATCAGGAAAACAACTCAGTTGCGGGTAAGCGGCAATGGCTGCAGAAGCATGTCCCGGCATTTCAATTTCAGGAATGATGGTAATGAAACGGTCTTGTGCATATTTCACCACGTCTTTTATTTGTTCCTGCGTATAAAAACCGCCATAATGAAGGCTGTCGTTTCCGGTGCCTGGATGATGTCCAATTACAGTTCCGTTTCTATAACCGCCTACAGACGTTAGGCGTGGATATTTTTTAATTTCGATTCTCCAGCCCTGGTCTTCCGTAAGATGCCAGTGAAACGTATTGTACTTATGATAAGCGAGGTAATCAATAAATTGTTTTACAAAATCAACATCAAAAAAATGGCGACCTACATCGAGGTGCATACCACGATATTGAAACCGCGGATAATCTTTGATGGCAAGCTGAGGAATGGAAACGCCCTGGGATAAAGATTGTTTCCCGGTTCCTAAAAGCTGAAGCAAGGTTTGCATTCCATAAAATAAACCTTCATTGCCGGTACTGCTGATAATGATATTGTTCGATCCTACGGTAAGGTTATAAGCATCTTTCTTTTCAGCACCCGGAAGTAGTTTAAAAATTATAAAACTGCCTTTGCCCATTTGATTTTTTTCAGGAAGCTGAATTCCGTACAACTTTTTTAAATACAGGTTTAGCATGTCAGCTTCATGCTGCGTGCCTTTTTCAGCAACAATATTGGTAGCAGTAGTAAAACTAAAATTACCGGAATGCATTTCCATCGAAACCGGCTGTGGCACGATCACCACATTTGTTTGAGCGCTTGCCATAATCACCAAAAAAAGAAACGGAACAAAGAACAGTTTTTTCATGTGTATTACTATTTGAAAATATCAGGAAACGTTTTTTAGAACCCCAGGATTGCAGTCGGTATTCTATAACACTTACAATCATTGACAATGAACAAGCTTTTTATTATATTTTGATTGTGCTTTATATCTTCCCGTTCTTAATTTCATCTACCATGTTCAGGTCGAGCCAGGTTACTAAATAAAACAGTTTTCACCTTTTGCTTCTTAGTATCCATTCTGTTTTATTTGAAGATGCATGGTGCAAACACCAGATTGAGATCGTTTGTTTTCTATAAGTATAAATAATTTGGTAGGGAAAGTTGGGAACAGGAAGCCTTCTTATGGTTTTTGACACATTGAAATAGGAAGCCGGATGTTGAACCAATGCTTGATAAGCTTTCTCAAACGCATGATCAAATTTATCCGAGGTACTAAAAGAAATGGCTTCATAATAAAGCCTTGCTTGTGCCACATCAAGCAAAAACAGTTCATGAACGTTTATTGTGAAGCTCATTCTGTAAAGTTCTTAGCCTGCTCAGAAATTCATCGCCCGATATAAAGTTTGCGGTACCGTCATCAATACTTTTTTGCCTCTTTTCAACCTCAGATAATATTTCCTGTTCGTCGGCATCAAGTAGATTCAGGTTCTCCTGCAAAGCATGATATATCTCAATCTTTTCCTCCTCAGGCAATGATAAAACTTGTTCTATAATGGTACTCATAAAATAAAATCATTGGTTTAAAAATAAGCAATTCTATTCAGTAGCGAAGTATGAAAACAAAAATGTCACCAGCATGATGAACGTTGTATGAGTTATGTATTTGTAAATAGCTATATCACACCTTCCCGTTCTTAATTTCTTCCACCACATTAGGGTCAAGCAAGGTTGTGGTATCGCCCAGATTTTGCGTTTCACCTTCGGCAATTTTGCGAAGAATGCGGCGCATGATTTTGCCGCTTCGTGTTTTGGGCAAGCCTTTTACAAACTGAATTTTATCGGGCTTTGCAATCGGTCCAATCACACGGCTCACAGTGGCAACAATGTCCTTTTTCATTAACTCGTAATCGGTTGACTTTCCGTCCCAAATGACATACGCATAAATGCCTTGTCCTTTTATTTCGTGCGGATAACCCACCACTGCACTTTCTACTACACCGGCATGCATGTTAATGGCATTTTCAACTTCTGCTGTGCCAATGCGGTGGCCGCTTACATTCAGCACATCATCTACCCTGCCTGTAATGCGGTAATTGCCTTCCTCATCGCGTAGCGCACCATCACCTGTAAAATACAAATTCGGATAGGTACTGAAATAATTTTTGCGGCAACGCTCATGGTCGCCATAAGTAGTGCGCAGGATGGAAGGCCAAGGTGCTTTCATACAAAGGTTTCCGCTCACGCCGTTACCTTTTACTTCCTGTCCATTTTCATCCACCAAAATGGGCTGCACACCGGGCAAGGGCAGTGTAGCAAACGTAGGCTTGGAGGCGTCACACCCGCAAGGTTTGAAATTAAAATACCGCCGGTTTCGGTTTGCCACCAGGTATCGACAATCGGGGCATTTGTTTTTGCCGATATTTTGGTCATACCAATGCCAGGCTTCTTCGTTAATAGGTTCGCCAACCGTGCCTAAGGTATTTAATGAGGATAACTCTTTTCCTTCCAACGGCTGCAAGCCGAAACCCATCAGGCTGCGAATCGCAGTGGGCGCAGTGTATAAAATATTTACTTTGAATTTATCTACAATGTCCCAGAATCTGCCTGCATTGGGATAGGTTGGAATGCCTTCAAACATAAGCGATGTAGCGCCTGCGCCCAAGCGGTCCATACAAGATATAACTATGACCTGTTATCCAGCCAATATCTGCCGTGCAAAAATGTACATCGCCCGGCTTGTATTGAAACACATTTACAAACGAATACGCCGTATAAACCATATAGCCGCCGCAGGTATGCACCACGCCTTTTGGCTTGCCTGTGCTGCCTGACGTGTATAAAATAAACAATGGATCTTCCGCATCCATTTCTTCTGCGGGAAAGGAAACCACACCATTTTTTTCAACCTGTGTTTCGGCATGTTCCATTTCATCTTCCCACCACACATCTCTTCCTTTTATCATCGAAACGGCAGTGCGGGTACGGGTATAAACAATTACTTTTTTTACTTTTTTATTTCCGATTAAAGCATCATCAATCACACTCTTTAACGGGATTATTTTTTCGCCGCGAAAAGCGCCATCGGCAGTAACAATAAATTCGGCCCCCGCATCTTCCAAACGGTCGGCAATGCTTTGCGCCGAAAAGCCGCCAAACACTACGCTATGTATCGCTCCAATGCGGGCGCAACCCAACACAGCATAAGCAAGCTCAGGCACCATTCCCATGTAAATACAAACCCTGTCGCCTTTTTTTACGCCATTGTTTTTGAGCACTTGCGCAAACTGGCAAACCCGCTTGTGCAGCCGATTGTAGGTAACAATGCGTACACGGTCGTTTGGGTCGTTGGGCTCCCAGATGAGGGCTGGCTTTTCGCCCAATTCTTGCAAATGGCGGTCAATGCAGTTTTCGGTGATGTTTAGTTTTGCACCAATAAACCATTCAATTTTAGGCTCCGTAAAATTCCATTCCAACACTTTATCCCACTTCTTCTTCCAGTAAAAATGCTGCGCCACATTTGCCCAAAAAGCTTCCGGGATGTTCAACGCTTTCTTTATAATCTTGATGGTATTGTTCTAAGGATGTTATCTGATAAGGATAAGGCATAACAATCTATTTATGGTTTAAAAGTAAATCGTTATTTGATACAAGCAGCAGGAGGCAAAAATGATAGATTGTTTGGTAAAGAAATTACCAGTATGTTTTTAACCACTAAGACACGAAGAGCAAGAAATAGAGTAAAACCAAATTCTTGTGTTTTAGCGTTTTCGCGACGTGGAAGTATTAATAAATGAGATCAAAGGAAAGTCCCTTTCGCCACTTGCTTTGGATGAACCTAAGCCATCAATGCCAAGTTCAATTACATCACCCGCTTTTATGTAAACAGGTTGTGGTTTCATCCCCAAAGCCACACCGGCAGGCGTTCCGGTGGTGATGATGTCGCCGGGCAGCAAGGTCATAAACTGGCTAACATACGAAACCAAATGGGGCACTTTAAAAATCATGGTGTGGGTGTTGCCATCCTGCATCATTTTGCCATTCACCGTTAGCCATAAACGCAGGTTGTTTACATCGCCCAACTCATCAGGCGTTGCAATCCACGGACCTAACGGTGCAAACGTATCACAGCTTTTTCCTTTTACCCATTGCCCTGAACGCTCTAATTGAAATTCGCGTTCGCTGTAATCGTTGTGCAAAACATAACCAGCAATGTATTGGTCGGCATCTTTTTCATCAACATAGGAAGCCCTTTTTCCTATCACCACAGCAAGTTCAACTTCCCAATCGGTTTTGGTGCTGTTTTTAGGAATAATTAAATCATCATTGGGTCCAACAATCGCCGTGGTTGATTTGAAAAAAAGGATCGGTTCAGTGGGCAATTTCATGTTGCTTTCTTCTGCATGATCAGTATAATTTAAACCGATGCAAATAATTTTAGAAGGCTTCGCAATGGGTGCGCCCCATCTTTCTTTTGCATCAATTTCTTTTAATTCGTTTTGATGTTCAGCCAGCCATTGTTGCAAGCGATTGATGCCATCAGTTGCAAAAAATGCTTCATTGTAATCTTCACCAAATGCAGATGTATCAAGCCTTTTGGCATCAATCACAATCACCTGACTTTTCGGCTTCTTTGTTTCCCCAGCGAATGAGTTTCATAATAAAATTTGAATTGATTTTATAAAGATAGTTTTTTTACCGCGGAGAAAATGAGAGTATAATTGAGTTTGCACGAAGTGACTAAAAAGTTCCGAACCCTTAAAAGGTTCGGAACTTTTTGCCTGCGAAAACACAGCCTCTCTTTTCTTCATGATAAGAAAATATGTGTAAAAACAAACCTACTACTATAAGGAAACGCCACGAAACCAGGGAATGAAATCATCCTGATTCAATTGCACGGCTTTGGGTATTACTTCACCGCTTGCCGCTTTGATGCAATATTCCAGTATCTCTTCTCCCATTTGTTCAACGGTTTTAGCACCTTCAATAATATCGCCGGTGTTAATGTCAATAATATCGTTCATGCGCCTCGCAAGCGATGTGTTGGTGGCAACTTTTATCACCGGGCAAACCGGATTTCCGGTGGGCGTTCCCAGACCTGTAGTAAACAAAATTAAAGTTGCACCAGCGGCTGCTTTGCCTGTGGTAGCTTCTACATCATTACCAGGTGTGCACACTAAGTTCAATCCGCTTTTTGTAGCCTGCTCCGTGTAATTCAAAACATCAACCACTGGCGAAGTGCCGCCTTTTTTTGCTGCGCCAGCCGATTTGATAGCATCTGTTATCAAGCCATCTTTGATGTTTCCCGGCGAAGGATTGGCAAAAAAACCCGAACCGGCTGCGACTGCTTTTGCATCGTAATCTTTCATTAGATGAATGAACTTTTTCGCAACGTTTTCATCTACGCAACGGTCAACTAAATTTTGTTCAACGCCACACAATTCAGGAAATTCGGCAAGCAACACTTTGCCACCTAACGCCACCAGCAAATCGGCACAATATCCTACAGCAGGGTTCGCCGAAATACCGCTGAAACCATCGCTGCCACCGCATTTCACACCTAACGTCAATGCACTTAATGGTGCAGGTTCACGGTGTTGTTTGTTCAGTTCAACCAATCCTAAAAAAGTTTGATAAATGGCTTCCTGTATCAACGCTTCTTCGCTTTGCATTGCTTGTTGTTCGAAGATGAGTAACGGCTTATTGAATGAAGCATTTCGTTTTAGAATATCATCTTTTAATTGTTGCACTTGTAAGTGCTGGCAGCCTAAACTTAATACAGTAATGCCGCCAACATTCGGATGATTGGCATAAGCCGCAAGCAGATTAGAGAGCACGTTTGCATCCTGCCTTGTGCTGCCGCAGCCGCCCTGATGATTTAAAAATTTAATGCCATCAACATGGGGAAACAAACGTTTTTTTTCCTGAACAGAAGACAAGGTTTCAGGCGATGACAAATGACCTTCTTCATACGATGAAACCAAATGCTTTGCAAACGATTTATATTTTGAAGTAACTGCATAACCCAACTCGTTGTGTAAGGCTTCACGAATAACATCAAGGTTTCGGTTTTCGCAAAAAACGGTGGGTAGAAAAATCCAATAATTCGCAGTGCCAACACTGCCATCACTACGATAATAGCCATTGAATGTTCGGTTTTGAAAACGCGATACATCGGGCGGCTGCCACTGATAATGAAAGTTTCTGAAAGCATAACCACCGGCAGCATGTTTGGTGTTTTCGGTTGTCATGCGCGCCCCTCGTTCCACGTCATGTTGCGCTGTGCCAACCAAAACGCCGTACATCGTTATCGGGTCGCCAGCCTTTTGGTTTTGCATAAAAAATTTATGCTTGGCAGACACATCATCCAATAAAAAATATTCTTCATTTTCAAACACAACAATTTCATGTTTTTTTAAATTGTCAAGTGCTACCAAAACATTGTCTGCCGGATGAATATGAAGAACGCGTTGTTTCATTTCTTGAGAATTAAAAGACAAAGTTGCGAAGAAAAGGACTTATAAAAAGGCTCAGCTTTTCGTTGATAATTTTTATACTTAGCATTGTATTGAGAATGCCTGAGTTAAACACATAGGAACAGCAGAAACATAGGTTTCACATAGATTTCTTATGTGTGTTCTTCTTATGTTTATATGATTTTATGTGTTTCAGTCATAAGCTAAACAGCTAATTATTCAACTTAATAAAACCACCATCTATCGGGTAATCGTTGCCCGTTATAAAAGAAGCTTCATCGCTGCATAAATACAAAATTAAATTGGCGATTTCTTCAGGCTTTGCCATTCGACCAATGGGTTGGGTTTTGGATAATTTTTCAAACATTTCGGCTTCTTTACCCGGATAATTCTTTTGTAAAAAATTATCAACAAACGGTGTATGTACCCGCGCTGGCGAAATACAATTGCAGCGAATGTTGTGCTTCAAATAATCTTTTGCAACGGATAATGTCATGCCCATCACTGCACCTTTCGTCATACTGTAAGCAAAGCGGTCAGGCAAGCCAATGTTGTTGGCAATGGAGGCTAAATTCAGAATGGCACCACCGTTTTGTTTCATCAACGGAAGAGCTTCGTGCAGACAATTGTAAACGCCTTTTACATTTACATTGTACAGCCTGTCAAAATCCTGTTCCGAAGTGGTTTCAACCGTTCCGATATGTGAGATGCCGGCACTGTTTACCAAAATATCTATGCGATTTAAATTGGCAAAAGCATCTTTTACTTCGTTTTGATTTACAACATTGCAAATGACGGTTTGCGCTTTGCCACCATCGGCTCTAATGCTCTCTGCTACTGCATTTGCGGCTTCTGCATTGATATCAGTTATATAAACATCTGCATTTTGTTTTGCAAATAAAACAGCTACTGCTTTTCCTATGCCGCTGCCTCCGCCGGTGATGACCGCAATTTTGTTTTGCAAACTGAACATGAGCGTTTGTTTTTATAAGAAATTTTCACACGCTGACAGGGTTTAAAACCCTGTCAGCGTGTGATAGAATAATTAATGCGGAAAATATTCTCCCGCAGGAATTTTATACACCACACTACGCAAATACGTTTGCCATTCCTTCATTTCTGCCGGATGATTGTTCATCCAAATCTGGTAAGCACTTGTGCTGGCAGAAGGTCCGAACAACCATTGGTTGTAAGCATCAAACATGCCTTGTTGCAATAACATTTGCTGATGTTCGAACAAACGATAGTTATAAGGCGGCGTATTGTTTTTGTACCAATCTAAAATAAAGCGTGTGCGAATAGCAGTCAATTGTTCAGGTGTAAGATTGTTATCGCTAAACATGCTTGTATAATTGCTATAAAGTGAAGCGATGGCTTTTTCGAAACCGTTGTTGCCTGCCGATAAAGCATTCAGTACAGCCGTATTCAACAGCTTGCTATAATTGCTTAATAAGATGTCTTTAATTTCAATTGTTCGTTGTGTTAAGCTTTCAATGTTTACAAAAGTTTCGCTGTATAGCACCGCCCATAAAGGTTTGTTTTTCTGAGAATAATACCGGGCTGCATAATAATAATTGCTGCTGTTATTCGGGTCAACCTGAATCCCTTTTTCCCAATATTTAATGGCTTCACTAAGCTTATTTTGTTGCACCATTAAATCGCCGTAATCGGCATACAAAGCACCACTGTTCGGAATCTCCTTCACTGCCTTTTTATACAACTTTTCGCAACTGGCATAATCGGCTGTCGCCTTGTAAGCCATTCCTAATACCTGGTAGCTTTGTGCATCAGCACCTGAATGACTGGTGATGTTCTTACCAATTTCAACTGCTTTGGCATAGTTCCTTTCTAAGTAATAAACATAGGCTTGATCTTTTAAAACATCAATATTGCCGGCATCCATTTCAGAAGCATGGTTCAACACCAATAATGCATTGTCGTAATCGCCCTGAATGATAAATTTTTGCGCCCGCATTCGCAAGGTATCAATGTTCACCTGGGCATGCAAACATGCAGAAATTAGTACAAAAACAAACGTAGATAGAAACGATTTTATCATACTTCGTAGATCAAATGTGTAAACAAGCCATCTCTTAATTTCGGCTCAAACCAGGTGCTTTTAGGAGGCATTACATTGCCGCTGTCAGCAACCGAAAACAACTGTTCAATGCTTACCGGAAATAAGCTGAAAGCTACTTTCATTTCTTCGCTGTTGACGCGTTTTTCAAGTTCTTCCATACCGCGAATGCCACCAACAAAATCAATCCGGCTATCAGTACGAACATCTTTTATGCCAAGCCATTTGTCGAGGATATTGTTTTGCAAAATGCTCACATCTAATACGCTGATAGCGTCTGTTGCAAACGTGGCCTCTTTTGCGGTAAGAAGATACCAGCAGCCATCGAGATACATCCCAAACTGATGTTGCTGCGAAGGTTTTATTCGCTCGCTTTCTTTCTTCTCAATAACAAAATCGTCTTTTATCTTTTGCAGAAATTCCTCTGTTGATAAGCCGTTTAAGTCTTTCACCAAACGGTTGTAATCCATGATGTATAACTCTGAGGCAGGGAACAAAGTGGTTAAAAAATAATCAGATTCTTCGCTTTCATTACCGGTTTTATTCAATGCAAGCCGCACTTTAGCAGCCGATGCAGCACGGTGATGGCCATCAGCAATGTAAGTTGCAGGCACCTGTTCCGCAAACAACTTTGTAATATTGGCAATCGCCGCATCATCATTCAAAATCCAAACGGTGTGCTCAATGCTGTCATCAGCCAGAAAGCTATACACCGGGCTTTTGGTTTTGCACGAATTGATTAGCTCATCAATCTGCGCTATGTTGCGATACGCCATGAATACATTGCCCGTTTGTGCGCCTGTTGTTTTGATATGATTGATTCTGTCCTGCTCTTTTTGCGGTCGCGTGTATTCATGTTTTTTGATGACATCATTTTCATAATCGTCCACCGAACTTACACACACCAAACCTGTTTGGCTTTTGCCGTTCATGGTCAAACGATACAAATAATAGCACTCTTTGTTTTCGCGAAACAAAACATCGCGTTTGATAAAAGCGGTTAAATTTTCTTTTGCTTTTTGATACACTTCATCCGAATATGGCTCGGTGCTGTCGGGCAAATCAATCTCACTTTTGGTTACATGCAAAAACGAATGATGATTGCCTTGTGCTTCTACTTTGGCTTCTTTGCTGGTGAGTACATCATACGGACGGCTGGCAACCTGTTTTGCCAACTGCGCCTGCGGACGTAATGCTTTGAATGGTTTGATAATAGCCATTATTTATTGCTTCTAAGGTGTTTATTTATTGATGTTATTGAAAAGAAGACATGAGATCTACCATCGCTTGCACGCTGCTCAAAGGCATAGCGTTGTACATGGAAACACGCAAGCCGCCCACACTGCGATGCCCCTTCACTCCTATCATTCCATTTTGCTTGCACAAGTCTAAAAACTGCTTTTCTTTTCCTTCATCTTTTATAGTGAAAGTTGCGTTCATCAAACTGCGATCTTCTTTGGCAACAATCGGCGTGAAAATGGGTAAAGAATCCAATGCATTGTAAAATAAATCGGCCCGTTCTTTTGCGCGGCGTTCCATTTCCGGCAAGCCACCTTCTTTCTTTATCCATCGCAAGGTTAACAAGGAAACATACACCGCAAATACCGGCGGCGTGTTCAACAATGAACCGGCTTCAATGTGCTGACGGTAATCCATAATGGATGGTATTGGTCGTTTGGTTTTGCCCAAAATATCTTTCCTGATGACGACCATATTTACACCGGCTGCGCCTGCATTTTTTTGTGCGCCGGCATATATTAAACTGAACTTTTTCCAATCCATTGGCTTGCTGAAAATATCACTGCTCATATCGGCAATCAAGGGAACCGTTACGTTAGGAATTTCGTGCCACTGCGTACCTTCTACCGTATTGTTGGTAGTGTAATGAAGATACACAGCATCATCAGGAACCGTAAATTGCTTCGCTATGTAAGAATGATTTTTATCTTTTGTAGAAGATACTTCTGCTACGTTTCCAAATAGCTTTGCTTCTTTAATAGCTTTGCTCCCCCAGATGCCGTTATTGATGTAAGCCGCAGTTTTGTTTTCGTCCAATAAATTCATGGGCACCTGCATGAACTGTGTTGACGCGCCGCCATGCAAAAACAAAACTGCATAGTCATCTTTTAAGCCCATCAGTTCTTTAACCAACGCCTGTGCTTCATCCATCACTTCCTGAAACCAGGATGTGCGATGACCAATTTCTAAGATAGACAAGCCGATGCCATTGAAATCATGTATGGCGGCTGCCGCTTGTTCTAATACTTCTTTCGGCAAAATAGAAGGACCCGAATTGAAATTGTGCATCTTCATCGTACTTTCATTGAGGCTGCAAAATAAACGGTTTTGAAATAAAGCCTTGTTACAATTGCCTTTTATAGATCGTTTCATAACTCACAGTTTATGCACATTCCCAGCTTTATGAATTGTAGAATTAAAATTGAAAACTATCTTTACTAAAAATATTAGCATTTACTTTGCTAAATATTTCCACTTACTGTACTTACAACTAAAAACAAACAAGATGATTGCGATTGTAGATTGCAACAGCTTTTATTGCTCATGCGAACGTGTGTTTCGCCCTGATTTATACAACAAGCCTGTGGTAGTATTAAGCAACAATGATGGTTGCGTAGTGTCTCGCACCGATGAAGCAGTGAATATTGGTGTAAGCATGGCAGTGCCTTATTTCCAGGTAAAAAACCTGGTTGAACAAAACGGAATGGAAGTATTTTCTTCCAATTACAATTTGTATGGTGATATGAGTCGGCGTGTTATGGAAACCCTACGACTGTTAGCCGGTGAAGCCAATGTAGAAGTGTATTCGGTTGATGAAGCATTTGTAAACTTAGGTGATATCAAAGATGTGCATTCGATCTGCGAATCATTTAAACAGACAGTCGAGCAATGGACAGGCGTGAAAGTAAGCGTGGGTGCAGCTTCTACAAAAGTGCTGGCAAAAATGGCGAACCGAATAGCAAAGAAAAATAAGGCAAAAACAAATTGCATTGCGGTGCTGGATACGCCCGAAAGGATTGCTTATGTTCTGCAAAAAACAGCAATAAAGGATGTGTGGGGAATTGGCAGACGATATGCCATCAAACTCGAAACGTATGGTATTTACACCGCTTATGATTTACAACTGCAGCGGGAAGATTGGGCAAGCAAACATCTTGGTGGCGTTGTAGGCGTGCGCTTGCTGAAAGAGTTGAAAGGGAGAACCCGCCATTACCATGCGCGAAGCCATTGAGCAATAAAAAAAACATTGCTACCACGCGCATGTTTGGAACGCCGGTAAATAGTTTGCAAACATCAAAGAAGCGGTTGCTACTTATGTTTCTACCGCAGCAGAAAAGCTGCGCAGGCAAAACAGCGCCGCCAGTTTCATAAGCATTTTTGTGGTGAAAAAGGCGCCGCGCGAAGGAGATAAATTTCATCACGGAGAAACGGTGAGCAATTACTGCACGTTGCCTCATGCTACATCGTGCACTAACGAATTGATAAAAGTTGCGCTTCATTTGGTAGAAGCCATTTATAGCTCCCAATATCTTTATAAAAAAGCCGGCGTGATGCTAAGTGGTTTGGTGCCCGATGCTTCGGTACAGGCCAATTTGTTTGTGCCTCATTTGCAAAACAACAATCGTCATGCTGATGAACGTGATGGACAATATTAACTGTGCCATGCGTGATGACAAAATAAAATTTGCCGCCGCAGGCGTTACCAAAAACTGGAAGATGCGGCAGGAGATGCGAAGCCCGCGTTACACAACAAGATGGGAAGAGTTGTGTAAAGTGAAGTGATGATTTTTTATTTCATTTTGATAATCATTTTACAAACGGCAGCTATCTTTTGGTTTTGCCGTATTTTCACCCACTCATCTTTTTCATTTTATCATTTACAAAACCGATTTGCTATGCTTCACCGTCGTAAATTTCTTCAGCAATCTTCAGCCTTTATCGGCACCGGCCTTGTAGCTTCTGCTTTAAGCAACAGTGCGTTTGGCGCCTTTAAAAAATTCTCTCCCGGCGACCAGATTAATGTTGCTGGCATTGGTATCAATGGCATGGGCTGGACCGATGTAACGGCTGCTTCTAAAGTGCCTGGTGTGAACGTAGTAGCACTTTGCGATGTTGATAAAAATGTGCTGGATAAAAGGATGAACGATTTAAAGGCGATGAACATTGATGCCTCAAAAGTGAAAACATACAGCGATTACCGGAAACTATTGGAACAAAAAGACATTGATGCGGTTATCATTGGAACGCCCGACCATTGGCACGCTTTAATAATGACGGAAGCCTGCGCAGCAGGTAAAGATGTGTATTGTGAAAAACCGGTTGGCAATTCTATTGAAGAATGTCGTGTGATGCAAAAGACGCAGCAAAAATATAACCGCGTGGTGCAGGTAGGCCAGTGGCAGCGCAGCCAGCAGCACTTTAAAAATGCGGTTGATTATGTACGAAGCGGGCAATTGGGCAATATAAGAACCGTAAAAGTTTGGTGCTACCAGGATTGGATGAAGCCGGGACCTGTTATTCCTGATAGTGCGCCACCGGCTGGTGTGGATTATGCCATGTGGCTGGGACCCGCGCCTACACGGCCTTTTAACAGTAGCCGCTTTCATTTTAACTTCCGTTGGTTTTGGGATTATGCCGGTGGTTTAATGACCGATTGGGGCGTGCATTTGCTTGACTATGGTTTATTGGGCATGGATGTAAGCACACCCAAATCGGTATCGGCATTGGGTGGACGATTTGCTTATCCCGATTTATATGAAGAAACGCCCGATACGTTAACCACACTGTACGAGTTTGAAAAATTTAATATGGTGTGGGATTCTGCAATGGGCATTGGCAATGGCTCGTATGGCAGAGACCACGGCATTGCTTATATTGGCAACAACGGTACATTAATTTTAAACAGAGGCGGCTGGGAAGTAATTGAAGAAAAAGCGAGCAAAAACAAAGTAAGCAAGCCATTTGAAAAAGTAATGGATAACGGCATACAACAGCACATGCAAAACTTTATTGACGTGGTGCGCAACCGCAAGATGAATGAACTGCATTGCCCGATAAGCGAGGCGGTACATATTGCAACAGTTGCACAAATGGGCAACATTGCCTTTCGCAGCGGCAAAAAAGTAGAGTGGGATGCGGGTAAAGAACAGTTTACCGATGATGCCATCAACAAACAATATTTTGTGAAGGAGTATCACAACGGGTATAAGATGCCGAAGGTATGATTTAGGATTACATTTTTTTGGTCATTAACAAACTGAAACAATACAAAAGACGAATAGAAACTGTTTCTCAATCAAACACAATGAAATCTTCGGAGAAACAAATGGTCAGTATATTATCAGTGTTGGTGGAAATTTTATCTGGCAGTTTTCATTTCAAAAGTTTTAGTTGACAAAATCTATAAGTTAAGATGACTGACGTAGAAATTATTGAAGCGGCAAAAAACCTCATAAAAGAACAATACATGGTTGAACTTAAATATTTGATCAACACAAAACATAAGCTAAACTATGACATGAATAAAATTGAATCGCTTGCTTGCAGATTAACTAAAGGTATTAAATATGTAAGATTTGAAGGTCATGATAAAGATGGAGTCTTTATACGAAAAGTTCCGGAGTATGAATTAAAATTAGCAAGTTTTATTATTGCTTTTGGCGGATTAATTAGTGCTATTATCAAGTATATTATTTCTTGCTAAAAAGAATAGGCGAATGAAAACAGGAAAATGTTATTTACTTTTTATTATTCTACTTATCTCAGTAAATTGTTTTTGCCAGGAAAATGTAGACTCCTTAGGAGATTTTATTGCAAAAAATGGTTCGGTTTATTGGTATCACAAATTTAAAAAGAGTTTATCATTTGAAAATCTTTTAAATTCTGTAAAACGAGCAAATACTTTAATTGGGATTGATACTTTTAAAAATACAATTATAGGTCAATCAATTGAAAGCTTTATGGATTATCGTGGTGCCGGATATACAGCAATGACAACTCCCATTTTTTTATCAAATAGTTCATATAAATCATCAGTATCAATTGAGAATTATGATAGTTTTTATGTTGTTACTATTAAGAAAATAATATTTATTAATCAAAATGACACAAAACAAATTAGCCACCTACTGGGTTCTGCGCAGGGCGAGACATCACCGTTAGAAGATTATGCTATTAAAAGGACAGGAAAATTTAGAAGCAACTTTCCGAAACCGGCTGGTAAAATAATTGATTATACTCTGACTAAGCTTTACGATTTTTGACAAGTGAATTTATATTACATTTTAACAACATCAATTCAAAAATAAAAGTACTATCGCAAAAGTATTGCTCCATGCAAGGCTGACACAGCGCAACATCAGTTTATTCTATCAAAACTTATCGGTCAGCAAGTTTCTTTGGAAGACCGATGGTTTTTACAATCCCGGTTAAAATACATTTCCATAAAAAATTAAAGAAACTGCCGCTGTTGGTGCGTTGCGCTGTCACTTCAGGGCTTCGGGGTGCGTTTTTACCAACCGGGTTAGCGTCTTTTATTACAAATGTGTTGGCAATAAATCCAATCAATGCTTTTTTTTTTACATGTGTGGTATCAGAATCCTTTTTTATAGGAAAAATTTTTAAATCATTATACAACATCAGCATCTTTATCCTTGCCCCATTGTTATCACCGGTAACCTGTACAGTGGCTTCTTTTATAGTGCCCTTTTGTTAGCGTAAACATACCCAGCGATTCAGCTATGGGATTAACAAGTGTGTTGGTTACTTCGCCAATGTGCATGTGTACAGAAAAAGCACCGCTGCGCATTTTGGAAAGATTGAACTGCATGGTTGCAGTAACAGGCACCTGGTTCATAAATAAACCTTTGGCAGAACAAACGGTAAAGGGATGCGTTTTGATTGTGGTGCTTACATTGGTAACATTATTAATAGTGCCGGTAATATTGTTAAATGCCAGAGCCGCCGCTCTGCTTGTTATCTGGATTGAACTCTTCGTAAGCCACTTTTAAGTTTTGGATATTGAGCTTTTGAATATTGATTTTAGAAGGAATCCGCATGAGCAGTTGTTGCGGAAAATCATCCTTTCTGCCAGATGGACCTGATGGCAAAGCACGGTCGAAATAATCATTTACCAAACCATTCTGGATAGTTACTTCATCAGCATAAAAACGACTGTTATTTGCCAACGCCCACCAATCTACATTCGTGCAGATAATATTGGGAAAATGAACAGTAAACATATCGTTGCGCGTTTTTAGCTTTCTTTTCAAATTCTTCCTTATTTCCGCGCGGGTCGAGCGATACATCTTTCGCAGTTAATAAGTGCTTATCGGCTTGCACGGCAAGCGTGCCTATTTTAAAAAGATACAAGCTATCAGGTGTGCGAACTACATAATTGTGGCAGGTAAAAGAAGCCGTTTTACTAAACAGGAAACGGTTGGCATCATACTGTGTAGAAGAATCAACTTTTATATCGCTTATTGCAATGTTTACATTCTTAAGTTCTGTTGTTTTCTTTTGTTGCGAAAATTGGGTAAAAACAAACCTGCCTTCTTTTACAATGATAGCACCGATAGCAATGCTGTTGAATTGCTTTTTTATTTTTTGATACAAAGTGAGTGAACTGTCTTTCCTTCGTTGTGCAGCATTATACGGACGGTTGGTATGAGCTATTTGTAATAAATGGTGCGTTTACAAAAATGGTGTCTAAGCTAATGTCTTTTTTATGAATGAAATTTGCAAGGCTTACACCTGTTACGCGAACAGAATCGAAGGAAATGGTGAACACGTCATCAGGCGCTTTTTGTGCAGCATCTAACCTGCGCAATGCCGCGCTGTCAGGAATTAATTTCGCTTTTATAATAGTAACTTTCAGATGCGATAATATCGGGTTCCAACTGCCCGACAGACAATTGATACAAGCCATCTGAACCGTCTTTTACCAACTGTTGCAGTTTGCTTACAATCAGGGGCGTAATATCAATTGGCGATGTAGATTTTGAAACGGGTTGAGGAGGTTTTGTTTTTTGTATCCTGATATAAACAAAACCAGCAATGGCAATACAAAGGATAGACGAGCAGAATGATTTTGTATACTTTTAGTTTTATTTCCCTGCATGTAGCTAATATAATAAATGGTATGCCGAATATTCAAGAAATAAAAAAATGCGCTGTTACTTTTGAATGCAACAGGCTAAAACAAGCGGTTAGAAATTTGCAGATTATAAACAAAACAAATATGAAGTGCTTAATCAGACTAAAATCTTTCTTATTTTCAGGCATGAAAAAGAGCTTGCTGTTGGTTGTTGCGTGGCCGTTTCTTTTGGTTTCATGCAAAAAAAACAATGTTCCGCCACAGCATAGCAATAAGCAATTATTCCCGCTTACAAAAGGCAATCAATGGGTATATGTTGATAGCTTTTTTGACGTTGACGGAGCTTACACCGGCATAGATACATTTCATTTGCAAACGACGGTTACTGTTGTTCACAACAATCAATCTTACACGCCCATCAGCGACCAATACGAACAGGCTGTGTTCACTGTGCGAAGCAACGATTCAAGCGTATTTTTATGGAAGCCCCCAGGTGAAGTGCTCTTGTTTAATGTATCCTTACCGGCAACCGTTCCTTATATAAACAATTCATATTTTGGAGATACCTTAAATTCAATAATCTATACAAATAAGATCAGCACAATGGGTTATCCCTCTTATCATATTGTGGTAACGCAGGATGATGGCTTGTGGTATCATTATGTGCAGGACGAATATTTTTTCAGCATTGGCATTGGTATTATTAAGGGAATCACCAGATGGAAAAATAACAACAACGAAGTTTATACTTCCGATTCATACAGACTCATTTATTACTATGTGCAATAGCCAATTCTATTAAAGACATTTTACCGTCAAAAAAATTGGGAAAGCAGAGTTTGCGCAGAGAACAATGTTGTTCCGCAAACCTCTTTTGCTCTCATTCTCTGCGGTGAAATATGCACCATAAAAAGCGGCAAAAACAAATTATTCACGCTTTGTGGTTAACAAATTATGACTTCTTCTGTTTATATAAAAATGGTAGCTATCTTTATTTTTGTTGTGTTGATGAAAATTTCGATTTGTTTTCAAACCAATATTTTTGACGCATGGAAACGATGCTACCTACTGCAGCCGAAAATGAAGCTATGCTTTCTTACGAAGCCTTCCGAAAGCGAAGTGTTGAATGATTACACCAAGTGTATGATCAGTCGTGAAGCCAGCCTCATGGGCAGGCGCGAAGTGCTTACAGGTAAAGCCAAATTTGGTGTATTTAGCGATGGTAAAGAAGTGGCGCAAACGGCAATGGCGAAATTTTTTCAGCCCGGCGATTTCAGAGCCGGTTACTATCGCGATCAAACGTTTATGTTATCTGCTGGTTTGGCAACGCTCGAACAGTTTTTTGCACAGTTATATGCCGACCCCGATCCGGATCGCGCGAACCTTTTAGCTGCGGGCAGGCAAATGGTCGGACATTTTTCAACGCCCAATGTAGATAAAGATGGCAACTGGCTTCCGCTGGCACAATTGAAAAATGTATCGGCAGATGTATCTCCTACCGCCGGGCAAATGCCACGTGCATTAGGGTTGGCTTTTGCCTCAAAAATGTTTCGTGAAAATGAATCACTGCATCATTTAAAAGAGCTATCGAATGAAGGCAATGAAGTTTGTTTTTGCACCATTGGCGATTCGTCCACTTCCGAAGGTGTTTTTTGGGAAACCATCAATGCTGCCGGCGTGTTGCAGGTGCCGCTCGCGGTGTTTGTTTGGGATGATGGTTATGGAATTTCCGTTCCGGTAAAATATCAAACCACAAAAGGCTCTATTTCCGCCGCTTTAAAAGGTTTTCAAAAAAGGGACAATACCAATGGAATTGATATTTACCGCGTAAAAGGCTGGGATTATGCCGGCTTGTGCGAAGTGTTTGAAGAAGCGTTGAAAAAAGTACGCGAAACGCACATCCCTGCTGTGTTTCATGTGGAAGAGCTTACACAGCCGCAAGGCCATTCCACATCAGGAAGCCATGAACGCTATAAGAGTGCCGAACGACTGAATTGGGAACGCGAATGGGATGATGTAAAGAAGTTCAGGGAATGGATCATAGAGAACGGCATTGCCGATGAGGCTGAGTTGGATGCAATACGAACCGAATGTGCGGAAAGAAGTAAGAGAAGCGCGCGACAAAGCATGGAACTTTTACATAACACCTATAAAAGAAGAAGCTGCCAAAGCAGTGAATTTGATAAAAGCCGTTACAGCGGGCAACGAAGTAACCGCTAAATTGCTGCAACAGTTAGCCAACAATTTAGAACGAAACCGCGATCTTTCGCGACGCGATACTTTGCACTCCCTTGCCCAGGCTGCCGAATTGGTTTCCAACGAAACTGCGAAGGCAGATGTGGTGGCTTATTACCAGCAATTAGGAGAAGAGAACAAACTTCGCTACGATTCTTATTTATATAACGAAGGACCTAAAAGTGCGCTGAAAGTAAACGAAGTAAAAGCCATTATTCCGCAAGATGCAAAAACGGTAAATGGCTTCGAACTGCTGAATGCTTACTTTGATACTTTGTTTGAGAACAACAAAACCATCTTTGCTTTTGGCGAAGATGTTGGCAAAATTGGTGACGTAAACCAGGGCTTTGCAGGCTTACAGGAAAAGTACGGCGAACATCGCATTTTTGACACCGGCATTCGCGAAAATACAATTATTGGTCAAGGCTATGGACTTGCCTATCGCGGTATGCGGGCGATTGCAGAAATTCAATATTTGGATTATCTCGTTTACACATTAAATACATTAACCGATGATGTGGCTTCATTACATTATCGCACGGCGGGCACGCAAAGCTGTCCCGTTGATTGTTCGTACACGTGGGCACCGTTTGGAAGGCATCTGGCACAGCGGCTCTCCATTGGGAATGATTATTAATGCGCTTCGGGGTATGTACGTTTGCGTGCCTCGCAATATGACACAAGCGGCAGGCATGTACAACACTTTGCTTCGCGGCAACGATCCGGGTTTGGTAATTGAAAGTTTGAATGGGTATCGGCTGAAAGAAAAACTGCCTTCCAATTTATACGACTTTACTGTTCCGCTTGGTGTGCCTGAAGTGATACGCGAAGGCAGCGATATAACGATTGTTTCGTATGGTTCGGTGTTACGCATTATTATGGAAGCGGCTGACCGTTTGCAAACGTTGGGTATCAGTTGCGAAGTAATAGATGTGCAAACCCTTTTGCCGTTTGATATTCATCATCGCATTTTGGAATCGTTGCAAAAAACCAACCGCATTATTTTTATAGATGAAGACGTGCCGGGTGGAGCTTCGGCTTATCTATACAACCAGGTAATGGAAGTACAAAATGGTTATAAACATTTGGATGTAGCGCCCACGAACCCTTACTGCCAAACCACACCGTCCCGCGTATGGCAGCTGATGGCGATTATTTCAGCAAGCCCAATGCGGAAGACGTAATTGATGTTGTGAAAAAGATGATGCAGGAATAAAATGAGATTTGTGTTTTGCACCAAAACAATAGAAATGCTCGGAAGGTGTATTGGCGCGGATTTTTGGTTTTACACGTTTCTTAATTGCGCTTGATTATAAGCCAGATTGTGCGCGGATTTGGTGAGATGAAAAACCGCGCCTATTTTTAAGTTGTGTGAAATTCATTACCTTCTCAATAATAATTGGAAACTCATGAAGATTGAGAAATTAATTTTTGCGTTGGTGCTAATGTCTTCATTTAACTACAAGGTTAATGGTCAATCAAATTCTTCGGAACATATTAAAGGACTGTGGCAGCTTGACAAATATGAAGCATTTGATTCAACAACCGGCAAATGGCATGACGCCCCTAAAAGAATTGGATACTTTGGCTACATCCTATATGATGGAGCCGGGCATGTGGCAGTTCAATTATTTCCTCCAGGATTTAGAAAAATTAATGATAGTACGCGCATTGATAGTCTAAATATTGACGAGCTCAAACAAATGACGACTATTCAATCCAAATGCTTTATATATTTTGCTAACTATACAATTTTAGCTGGACAAAATGTAATTGAGCATCATATACGCTCTTCAAATCATCCGAATGACATCGGAACAACCGCAAAACGGAATTTTGAATTTAAAGGCGACACACTCATCTTAACTGCAAACGAATTGATAGGCGGATCTAAAACAAGACTTAGGTGGACAAAAATATTAGATTCAAAATAACGGTGGAAAAGTAAACTTCACACAACACAAAGGGTTTGGCAAAAAACTGGCTGATAAAACGCAACAGCAACATAAATTTCGCAACAGAAATAACAATGAACTTTTAATTATAACTTTTGCAGTAGTTCGGGCTGGACGAATTTCAAAATCAGTTCTTCGCCAAGCCAAACGTTGGCTACTATATTAAATAACCTTTTGCTAATAATAACAGAATGAAAAGAATACAATATAAAATTTTGAGTGCATGTTTAGCAATTATTATTTTCTTTCCTTTCGGTTTAGCTGCACAGTCAAATGATACTACTGTACAGAAATTAATAACATTGCGAGATAATTTTATTAGCCAGATAAAAGCATTCGGTTTCAATCCAAGTTTGCAGCCGCCTAAAATAGTTCTTGACAACCCTCGTTCCTTTGGTAATTATGACAGTACAGAAAATATATTGCACACAACTGACTGGAAAACACTTCCGCCAGAAGCAAAAGGTCTCTTTCAATCACTTGCTAGTCAAATAGGAAATGGAGAAACACCTGACGATGTTTTTGAGAAAGGGACACATAAATGGATTTTTATACACGAGCTTGGACATTGGTGGAGAGCTTGCCAACATCAAACAGCATTACCTTATGATGAAGAAATGGCTGCTAACCGCATTGCTACAGCATTTTGGAGAGAGCAGGACACGACCCTAATGAATTTTCAGCTTAACGTATTTAAAGGATTTATTGCGCACATTCCAAGCCCTGTTCCAGCCGGACAATCGAAACGCGATTTCTTGAATAACAATTATAATAAATTACCTGGCGGACCAGCTTACACCTGGTTTCAATCTGAAATGATTGTTGATGCTTATAATGAAAAACCAATTTTGAGTTTCAAACAAGCCATCGCTAATTCCGGTAACTAATAAATAAAATACAGCAGCCAATACGCGTATTGCCAAAATGCAGGCTGACGGAATTCTATTTCCTGCACTTCGGCAATACTTTACCGTTAGCAACAAGTTAAACTAATACTCGATTTCAAATTGATTTTTGTTTTTACCCATTTTGTGTGAAATAGGTAAAGGAAATGATTACATATTTTAAAATGATTAAACGGAAGTACTAAATTCCGCAAGACTTAAACATAAATATCATCAAAACAAAAAGGCCAACATTACGTTGGCCTTTTTTCCGTTTGGATTGAATGATTTATTATAAAGCATTACTGTAAGAACTGGGTTGATGAAGAGAACCGGCTACGCCTACTACAGTATAAGTTCCATCATTTTCAGCACGGTAATAAGTATCATCGGGAGATACATAAAGTGTTTCACCATTCAGTGTAATGGTTCGGCTGTTGGCTGGCAGATGAGATACTCTGTCACCAACTTTAGGTGCTTGTGGCTGTTGTTGCTGGTTCTTGATCCGTATTATTGATTTCACCATTTTTACCTACGACCGTATATACTTCGTTTCCGTGTGCATCGCGGTCTTCTTTATAATATGTTCCGTTCAGTTCATAAAACTTTTCACCATTTACAAAAACCGATTTTGCACCTTGTGGCAAGTTGGGCACTTGTGCACCCATCGGCGCATCAACCACCTGGTAACCATTGTCATACGGACGATAATAAGTACCGTTATAAAAATAATAAGGATCAGGCCCTAAATAGAAAGGAAAATATCCCGGAGGCAAAATGCCAATTTGTAAACCGATGGGCGGGAATACACTGCGATAATATCCACCAAAAGGGCGATAAAACGTGCCGCCAAAATAATAGTAAGGATAGCCACCAAAATTAAGGGAGATGCTTCCTCTGGGTACGCCATAATAGCGCGGTCCGAAATAAGGCGAATAACCACCTCTGAAAATTGCGGGCGCATGTAAGTAACCAGGCCTGTAACCACCATAAACACTACCACTGCGGTAAATTCCACCTGCATAACCACCTCCTCCATAGCTTCTGTTATAAATGCCTGAAGGACGACTAACTACACCTCCTCTCCCATAGCTTCCCCTATAAGAGCCACCTCTGGAAGAAGACCTTCCGCCTCTTTGCGCGTTGGCAATGGTAAATATACCGACGGCAAGCAAACTAACGAACAGTATAACACAGTTTCTGATTATCGTTTTCATAATAGTAAAACCCATTGGACTGAAGATACCGTAAAAGGTTTACAGAGGTTTTTTGAAGAAATGAATTATCGGTGTTTTCGCTTTTTGCAAGGGCAATCACAAGTAAGCCGGCGATGGTACGAGACCGCAATATTTCTTAACCAATAAAAGGAGACATGCGGAAAAGAAAAAACAAAAATGCAGTTCTTTCTCGAAGTTGAATATTGCCATAAAACAAAACCCCGCTACATTCAATTTCATTTTACTCCTATAGTAAGACTCGGATGATTTCTATAACTTGGCAGTTCATGTTGTAAATGAATGCTTTTGAAAAACAAGCTTAGCCTGCTTCTTTTAATTTCTTTTAGTGGTGTCATTACTTTTGCGCAACGGGTGAAAAACGCTTCTGGAGAACCGCTGTTCCATATCATAAATTCAGGCAGGATATGCAATAATCCGCCCTTTCAAAATTGCCATGCAGCAACGATTGTTGAAACAGGAAAAGACACTCTTTTATACGCATGGTTTGGTGGAGACCATGAGGGCGCTAAGAATGTAGCCGTTTGGGGTTGTTACCGATATACAAATCAAAAAAATCAATGGGGCAATTTGTTTTTATTGGCGAAAGGAAGGGATAGTTTAGGAAACCCGCAGGCCTGTTGGAACCCGGTTTTATATAAGACTTCCGGCGGTATCTTGTTTCTCTATTATAAAGTCGGTATGAATCCGAGGGAATGGTGGGCAGAAAGAAAAATATCATACGATGGGGGCAAAATATGGTCATCCGCAAAGCGGATTTCGCCATTCCTGGGACCCATCAAAAACAAACCTATACAAATAAAGAATGGAACGATACTTTACCCATCAAGCACCGAAAGCCCCGATGAAAAAAGCTGGCAAATTCATGTAGAAAGTACAGATGCAGAAGGCAATCACTGGCAGAATATTCCTGTTGATTGCGACAGTTTTGGTGTTATTCAGCCAAGTATTTTGCAATATGGTCACGATTCTCTTCAAATGCTCTGTCGTAGCAAACAAAATGTAATCATACAAACATGGTCTTTTGATAATGGACACACGTGGTCGCCGTTGCAGAAACTCAATTTACCCAATCCAAACTCAGGCATTGATGCAGTTACGTTAGCAAATGGCTGGCAACTATTGGTTTACAATCCAATGCTGGCTGGCAAAGACTGGTGGACAGGTCGCTCTGTTCTGAAAGTTGCCGTATCGAAAAATGGCGTGGATTGGCAGGATATTGCCACATTAGAAAATCACACGAGTGGAGAATACAGTTATCCGGCGGTTATACAAGATAGCCGGCATATAATCCGTATAGCTTATACCGATAACAGAACGAATATAAAATTTGTGGATTTGGAAAGTATTACAGACCCAACAAGTGACGCTGCACATTAACAAAATGCAGGAAACGAACAAAGCTCTATCGAATATTCACTCAACAATTATAACCATTTCACATCTTTTTCAACAAAAACAAACCTGGAAACGAACTGCTTTCCTTTCGTTATCATTTTCACTTTTTACCTTCGCAACCAAATGACCGAAAAAATTATCATCCTCGATTTTGGCAGTCAGTACACACAACTCATTGCACGTGCCGTGCGCGAAGCGAATGTGTATTGCGAAATCATTCCGTATCTCAAACCATTTACCATTGATCCTTCTCTAAAGGGTGTCATTTTAAGCGGCTCACCTTTTAGCGTGAACGATAACAATGCGCCTATTGTAGATGTAGCGGACATCAGCAAAGACCTGCCCGTTTTGGGTTTGTGTTATGGTGCACAACTTACAGCAAAACTGTTGGGCGGTGAAGTAAACAAATCGAACAAACGCGAATACGGAAGAGCAAAGCTTCACGTTCAGCAGGCCGACCTTTTGCTGCGCGATGTTACCGACATGAGCCAGGTATGGATGAGCCACAGCGATTCCATCTGCCAGTTGCCTGAAGGATTTGAAATTACCGCTACTACCGACAGCATTCCGGTGGCTGCATTTCGGTATCAAACGCACGATACGCGCCCTGTGTTTGGCTTGCAGTTTCATCCTGAAGTATATCATTCTACCGAAGGGAAAAAAATCATCCGCAACTTTTTAGTGAATGTTTGTCATTGCCAGCAAGACTGGACGCCTGCTTCTTTTATCCATGAAACGATTGCTCAATTACAAGAACAAATTGGCGATGCTCATGTGATAATGGCATTAAGTGGCGGCGTGGATAGCACAGTAGCTGCAACGCTGATCAGTCGTGCCATTGGCAATAGGTTGCATGGCATTTTTGTTGATAACGGCGTACTTCGCAAAGATGAATTTGAACAGGTTTTGGAAACGTACCAAAACATTGGTTTGAATGTTACCGGCATTGATGCCAAAGACATTTTTTATGATGCCCTTGCCGGAAAAACCGATCCTGAATTAAAGCGAAAAGCCATCGGCAAATCGTTTATAGATGTGTTTCAACAAGAGGCTGCAAAAGTGCCCGAAGCACGCTTTCTCGGACAGGGAACCATCTATCCCGATGTGATAGAAAGCGTAAGTGTTCATGGCCCTTCGGTTACTATTAAATCGCATCATAATGTTGGCGGCTTACCCGAAAAAATGCACCTTAGTTTGGTTGAGCCGCTGCGTTCCCTTTTCAAAGATGAAGTTAGAAAAGTAGGGCTCGAACTGGGCATTCCAAAAGAGATGATCAGTCGTCATCCGTTCCCTGGCCCAGGTTTGGCAATCCGCATTCTGGGCGAGATAACCGAAGAAAAAGTGTCGCTGTTGCAGGCGGCGGATTACATTTATATCGGGGCTTTAAAATCGCACCATTTATACGATACCATCTGGCAGGCTGGCGCCATTTTGTTGCCCGTAAAAAGCGTTGGCGTAATGGGTGATGAACGCACGTACGAACACACGGTTGCATTACGTGCCGTAACTTCGGTGGATGGTATGACGGCAGATTGGGCGCACCTTCCTTACGAGTTTTTGGCGCATGTTTCTAATGAAATCATCAACCAAGTGCGGGGCATTAACCGCGTAGTTTACGACATTAGCAGCAAGCCGCCCGCCACCATTGAGTGGGAATGATTGTTGCCTTTTTTTGTGCAAAAACAAACTTCCAGATGAAGCGTTGCCAACCTTTGAAATATTACCTTTTGGTTTTGCCTCTTTTTTTTGCAGTCACGTTGTTTTCTCAATCTCTGCCATTCAGCCAAAAAATAAAAGTAGCCGTATTGTGCCCGTTGTATCTCGATTCGGCTTTCAACGATTATTCTTACAAATTGGGCAACAACAATATGCCGCAATACATATTGACCGGACTCGATTTTTACAACGGTGTTATGCTTGCTATTGATTCGCTTAACAAAGAACACATCAACGCCGAAGTTTGGATTTACGATACCAAAAAAGCGAATACTAACATCACCAATATTTTGCAAAGCATGAAGGTGCTTAATTTCTCGCTTATGATTGCTTCGCTTAACAACAGCACGGAACAAAAAGCCGTTTCCGATTTTTCGTTTGCTAACAATATTCCCGTTGTTTCGGTAACGTATCCCAACGATGCAGGCATTACAGCCAACCCGTTTTTTGTTTTGCTCAATTCTACGTTGCAAACACATGTAGGTGCCATCTATCGTTTTGTTGAGCAAAATTATCCTTACAACAAGCCTGTCTTCATTACCAGAAACGGGGCAACGGAACGAAAAATCTTATCTGATTTCAGGGCGAACGACACCCTTATCAAAAATCATTTTACTTATAGAGTTTTGGAATTGAACAACGATGTTTTGTTTGAAAATGTAAAGCCTTACCTCGACAGCACAAAGCAGAATATAATTGTTTGCGGCTCCTTGAATACCGAATTTGCTTCATCGCTTATCAATGCGCTGGGAGCGAATCCAAAGTACAAAACCACTATATTGGGAATGCCCAATTGGGACGGCGTTAAAAAGATACTCAACAACAATTACAGCAACATTGATATTGTTTATTCAACCCCGTTTTACTATGCGCCCAATGATAGTTTGGTGAAAAATATAACGATGGATTACAGGGCGAAATTTGCAGGGCGACCCAGCGATATGGTATTTAAAGGTTTTGAAGCGATGTACCATTACACAAACCTGTTAAGTACCGATTCCAGTGCCTTCATCAGCCATGTTTCAGACACAAGCTATCCTATTGCCAACCGGTTTATCATTCAACCTGTACTGCAAACAACCCAATCGCTCGTGCCGGATTATTTAGAAAACAAGAACCTGTATTTCATCAGGAACAACAGCGGCTCGGTTGTAGCCGTTCAGCAATTGAAGAAGTAGGCTAGTGTTTGTTTTTGCCTGTATTTTTATAAGACCTTTCGTGAATATTTTACTTTATTGACTTCTATTGTAAGCTTACAATAAGGTCAATGACTAACTTATCATTGGTCAATCAAACAAAATGCTGCATAGATATTAGAAACTCATTTGCGTAAAATATGTGTAGAACGAACAGGGCTTGCTGCAGGTGTGGCATTAGTATTCCGTCTGCCCGGAGCCGCTGCTGAATAAAGAACTAAAAGTATAGGTTAAAAACCAAAAGCCCAATAGCATTCCGTCAAGCCCGGACTGAAGCACAGTAAAGAGATGAAGCCGATGCTAACAACGTCCAGCCACACTTGCAGCAAGCCTCATGTTATACGCATCCTCTATTGTTCGTCAGAAGCACAAATGTAGGAAGTTAGGACACCCCTTATTCAAAGCGATTTACATTCAAGGCGATGTCGGTCGGAATTTGCAGTAAGTCCGTGCTGTGGGGAAAATAAAGTTCTTAAAAAAAAGGAAAGGTGGATTTTTATCAGGGGGTTTTCAATTTATTACGAGCACTGGTCTAATTCAATTCCTGTTCCGATATTTTTTTAATGTGGTTGAGCACGGTGCTGTATTCAGGTTTGGTCTTGTTTTCAATAATTTATTTTTTTAAATGTGCGATGAAGTTCGTTTTGACAAATTCCATCACACAATGATGATTGATACTTAAACTTCTTTTGCTGATAATTCCTCTTCGCTTTTTACAGCAAGAATATCTGTAAAAATTATTTCAGGGTCTTTGGCTAACAAGTTTGGCGCATTAGCCATCAATGCCTGTCCTACCTTGCCTGCAAGATGCGCCTTGCGCCCTTCGTCATGCGGGAAGGTGTCAAAAATTCCAAACAATGTTGGACTGAATTGAACTCCATACCATGTTATGGTATCAGGTTCTTCTTGTACAAGCGCTAAACCGCTACGCAGAAAATCTGCTACTTCTTTTTCTTTGCCGGGCTTAGCTTCGAGCCTCACCAGCAATGCTACTTTTTTTTTCATAATACTATTTTATTTTTTAATGGATGATAATCAATTATTGAGTACTGTTTTTTCTTTTTTGGTACTTTCTTGTTTCACTGCATCGCCACCGGCTTTTGCCACTGTATGGTCATTTTCAACGGTGCTTCCCGAAACACCGATAGCGCCAATTGTTTTACCATCTTCACCTTTGATTGGTATTCCTCCGGGGAACGTAATCAATCCACCATTTGAATGTTCAATGTTATACAATGAACCACCCGGTTGAGAGAGAGTTCCCAAATCACCACTGTTCATGAAGAACCATGCAGATGTTTTTGCTTTTTTAGTGGAAATGTCAACTGAACCAAGCCATGCCCCATCCATGCGGGCAAATGCAACGAGGTTAGCTCCTGAATCTACAATACAGATGTTCATTAACAAGTTTAATTCGGTGGCTTTTGTTTTTGCAGCTTTTATCGCTGTTTCAGCTTGTGCTAATGTGATGTTCATTTTTAATTGATTTAGTATTTAAAAATAAGCGTGGTCTTGTCTTCTTTTGTTTCCTGATACAAATTTGTATTCACGACAATGTTGGGAAAGTGATAGTGCAAAGATGCACTCACCCAAAAGTGAAAGGGTGATACATTTTGGTAAAAGTGTGGCACATTTATGCAAGGATGGCTTGCATCTTCATTTTGTAATCGGAAGGAGTTAATCCCGTTTTGTTGTGGAACACACGGGTGAAATGCGATTTCTCATTGTAGCCCAATTCAAAACCGATTTCAGAAATTGATTTATTGGTGTAAATTAAAAGATGCCTTGCCTGGGTAAGTTTTCTTGCTTCAATAATTTCGGTAACACTCTTTTTCAAAACTGTGTGTGTAATGTTATTCAAACTTCGTGCAGTCATGTTCAAAATATCTGCATAAAATTCAACTCCTTTTTTATGCTGCCTGAAATTTTCTTCCACCATTCTCAAAAAAGTGTTGAAGGAAACCATGTCAACGTTTTTTGTATCTGCATTTTGTCCGTAGTGTTTCTTTCCTTCCGTTTCTAATTTCAGAAGAAATGCAGACAGCAAATGTTTGAGAACTTCGTAATTAATTTTTGGTTGTAAATATTCACTTAACATCATTTCGCAAAGCGATTCAATACTCTTTGCAGCATTGCCTTCACTCAAAGAATATTTTATATATTCTAAAAAGTTAGCGTAGAAATGAAAATTAGATTGCGGAACAAACTCGCAGTTAAATCTCACTGCATATCCTCTTGTGTCAATGTCAGGACTGAACTCGTTAATTTTTCCAAGCGCAACATAAATAGCAATGGGTACAGCAAGATGTATTTTTTTTCCGTACAGTAAATGACACGGCTTTCCTTTGGTAAAAATAATTATTTCTTCATAATCGTGCTGGTGAGGGTTAGTGCCTTCCGCCACCACTCCTTTCACCAGTTCGGCAGAAAGCTCAATTATAGAAAAAGGAACATTCATTTTACTTGATGTGAAAATTATGCTTTATAAAACTACTGTTTTGTGCGGTAGGGTGCGGTGGACTTTTTTATTAAGAAATTTATTTTCAGCGTTGGCGGATCAAAGCGGCGTCTGTTGTTGTCTATTTTGTCGTAAATGTTGTTCAATGCCCTACTGTTTTCAGTTAGCACTGTCGCCAAAGAGTTGCGTATAACACAATATTATACGCAATAAACCACACAACCAAAAATGAATGCTCCTTGATTATCAAGGCTGTTAGTATGCGCTTTTTGTATTGTAGTTGCGCCAATACAACTTTACATTGTACATCTTCTTTACTTATTCAATCATCTAAAGTACAACCCTATTTACATCATAGTGCCGGCACTAAAACCTGGTATAAGAGCACTCCCATTTTTCTCGTAAAAACAAACCATAGCGAGACAAAGAAAGAACGACTATGCCTGCCAATGCCGCGGTTGCAATGTATTTATCAAACAAAGTATTACGCCTTTCATCTTAAAAGATACAGCAGGCAAGCCGCTGATGCGAAGAAGATCCGCCATACAAACATTGTTTCCCTTTGCACAAAGCCATATCTTTATCAATTCCCATTTTCTCCATTCGTATCATTTGTTTTTGCAATAATTTTGTTGAGCCTCTAAGCAACAGAAAGGAAAGAGTTTATGTACGCTATTGTAGATATTGAAACGACCGGAAGCCACGCTCACAGCAACGGAATTACAGAAATCGCCATTGTGCTACACAACGGCAAAGAGGTAGAAGGCAGGTATTCTTCTCTTGTAAACCCCGGTTATCCTATCCCCCGTTTTGTAGCCGCCTTAACCGGAATTACCAACGACATGGTCGCTGATGCGCCCGCTTTCTCCTCGATTGCCCAAATCGTTTACAAACATCTGGAAGGCAGAATTTTTATTGCCCACAACGTAAACTTCGATTACTCATTCGTCAAGTATCATTTAAAAGAAGCCGGCTTTGAGTGGAACGCCCGAAAATTGTGTACAGTACGATTGAGTCGTACTGCGTTTCCTGGCTTGCGTAAGTATGGTTTGGACTGGCTTTGCCAGGAATTGAATATTCTTAACGGCGAGCGCCACCGCGCTACAGGAGATGCCGAAGCTACAGCCATTTTGTTTGATATGATTATCCGCAGCAGCGGCACCAAACTCATTAAAGAGTATTTAAAAAAAGACAATCGCGAACAAATTTTGCCGCCCAATTTGCCCAAAGAGCACGTTGCGGCTTTACCTTATGTGCCGGGCGTATATTACTTTCATGATGCCAAAGGAAAAGTAATTTATGTAGGAAAAGCAAAGAGCATTAAACAGCGTGTGGTCAGCCATTTTACCGGCTTCGACGGCGGCAGTAAACGACAAAATTTTTTAAAACACATTCATGCCATTTCGTTCCGTGAAACACCAACAGAGTTTACGGCTTATTTATTAGAAAGCATTGAGATAAAACGGTTGTGGCCGCAGTTCAATTACAGCCAGAAAAAGCTGGAATGGCAGTATGGCATTTATATGTATGAAGACAATCGCGGCTACCTGCGTTTGGCAATGGATAGAAAGCGAAAGCATTTGCATCCGCTGCTTCATTTTAGCACCAAAACCGAAGGTTATCAAATATTATGGAAACTGGTAAAAGAGTTTGGCCTTCATGCAGGCTTGTGCTTTTTAGATACCACGATGACTGATGCTGATGAAGATGTAGATCAATACAATGAAAAAGTAGCCCTTGCAGTGGAATGGATTTCTCAGCAAAAACAAACTTACCTGATAAAAGAAGAGCTGCGCAATGGAACCAGTTGTGTGTTGGTTGAGAAGGGCAAATTTTATGGCATGGGTTTGCTTAACGATGATCCAATTTTTTCGTTAGAAGAATTAAAAGAGAAGCTAACGCCTTACCCTGAAAATGAAGTGATCAAAAGTATGATCAGCACTTTTATAAGCAAGCATCCGAATAAAGTGCAACACTTTGACGAAAAGATGATAGAAGCATAACATCGCTTACTCTTTTATCAACTGCTCATCAAAGCCTAATTCAATTAATCTTTCATAAGCCTGCCAAACATCCTCAGGTATTTCCTGTTCAATTTGAAATCCTTTGGCAGGATATATTTTGATTCGCTGCAAATCGCCCACCATAATATTGATGACTCTTTCGAGCGGTATCTCTTCAGTTGGATACTCTTCAAACGAAATTTGAGGAGAGGTTACAATAAATTGTTTATCGCTCCAGTTCTTTGCAAACGTGGCAAAAGTTCGCCGTTCCATGTAAGGCTTTTGCACTAAAATAAACGTGGCCGGATCGAGGTTCTTTTGAGCTAACAATCGTTTTACAAACTGAATGTTTTCGCCGGTGTTGGTTGATCTGTTTTCAATCAAAATGGCTTTTTCAGGCACTCCTTTTTCCATTGCAATTCGGGCAAACAAATCGGCTTCACTTTCCGTCCACATACCTTCTGTTAATCTTCCCAAACCACCTGCAAAAATGAGAAGCGGTGAATATTCGTCTAAGTACAATTCGGCTGCGCGTTCAGCTACTCTTGTATCGTGGCTGCCCAAAACAAAAATGCAATCCGACGGAATGATTGTATGATTCACGTGATGATAATCCCAGACTTTTTTTGCGAGGCTGATAACTTCGGGTGTAAGCATAATTGGGGCAAAAATAAAAGCGATGTTGTAATGAAGGAAGCCTTATTTTGGTTTTCATTTCAAAGAAAAATGTATGTCGTTATTATTGGGTAGAAACAGTTTTGGAAATAGGGCTGATAAAGGCAATGTGTTATCAAGAGAAGAAGCCGAAACTTTATTTAATGAATGGGTGTTGAACCCTCGCTTGCAGCTGCACATGAAGCAGGTTGCGGCCTTGATGAAAAATTGGGCAAAACAAAAAGAAGGGTTGGACGATGCTGGCCAGTGGCGTTGGGAAACAGCGGGTTTGCTGCACGATGCCGATTGGGACCAATGGCCAGATATGCATTGTAAAAAAATAATTGAAGAATTGGAGCATCGCCGGGTTGATCCCGAAATATTGCATGCCATTGCTTCGCATGGCCCGGCGCATTTTGGCGTAGAGCCTCAAACGCAGATGGACAAGATGTTATATGCGTTTGATGAATTAAGCGGCCTCATACATGCTTACTCGCTCATGCGCCCCGGTGGTTACGAAGGCATGGATGTAAAGGGTGTAAAAAAACGATTGAAAGAAAAGTCATTTGCCGCCAATGTTTCAAGAGATGATATTGCTGATGCGTGTTCTCGTGCAGGTGTTGAATTGGAGGAATTGATTGCTTTTATAATTCTGATACAGGCTTTGGTTGAGTGATGATTTTGGTGTTATGTTTTAGTATCGTTGTAAGATTCGTTTTTAATTTTACCATTCAACAATGAAAAAGCGCGAAAGTTGTATTGGCGAAAGTTTTTAGAAGTTTCACATTTTTTATGGTTATTGATTATAAGATAGGTATTCAAAAAAACGAATGTTTTGCAAGGTAAAAACTTTCGTATATTTTTGAGTTGTAGGCAATAGGGTATTCGTAGTATTAAAAATTTTAATAGTGAGACTTATATATCAAATCCTAACTGAACTCACTATAATTTTTCATTTACTATTTATATTGTTTGTGATAGTAGGTGGCTTCTTTGCAAACAGAAAGCCCTGGCTGATGATTATCCATCTTTGCTCAGTTGCATGGGCTGTATTTGCGGAGGTATCACCGGGAGTAATATGTCCTCTGACCCAACTTGAAAATCATTTTGCTTTACTTTCAGGACTATCGACGTATCAGGAAGATTTTGTTTCACGCTATCTTATACCAGTTATTTATCAGGAAAATGTTCCCGTTAAAATTCAATATCTTTTAGTAGTGGCAGTGATTTGCATTAATCTAATCGCTTATAAAGTATTGTGGAAACGGAGACCTAATTAACAATGCTTCCTCAGTCTGCAAACATTAATGCAGCCAACAATATGTTTGGCAAAAAACTGGCTGACATTACGCAACATCAACTTTTGTTTCGCTATTGAGCTTTAGTAATCAGCACGACATTGTAAATTTGGCAACGGAACAAACAATGAACTTTTAATTATAAATTTAGCAACAGTTCCGGGCAGACGAATTTCAAATTCCAGTTCTTCGCCATGCCTTACCGTTGGCAGTAAGCAAAAAACCTACTATGCGTAAAAGTCTTGCATTACTATTCACTGTTATTGTATGGTTTGCAGTGATAGTGCAATTCATTCTAATGATACAAAACAGAACGGCTTCTGTTGCTGAAACCATTGTTCGCTTCTTCAGTTTCTTCACCATTCTCACGAACACAATCGTTGCCCTTTTCTTCACAGGCCAGGTTCTAAACGTTGGTAGAACTTACCGGCCTGGTATTCTTTCCGCTGTGACGGTTTATATTTTCATAGTAGGAATCGTTTACCAGGTTTTGTTGCGGCATATATGGGAGCCTCATGGATTACAGTTAGTTGTCGATGAAATATTACACACAATTAACCCGCTGATTGTGCTCCTTTATTGGTATTTGTATGAGGAGAAGTCATTGGTGAAGTACTCACAAATAAAAGGCTGGCTTGCCTATCCTTTAGCCTACCTGGTATATATCATGATTAGGGGAAGTTTTTCAGGCTTTTACCCCTATCCTTTTATCAATGTAGCCCAAATCGGATTAGCCAAGGCGCTGCTTAACAGCGGGTTATTAACCCTTTTTTTTATTGTTATATCGTTTTTGCTGATAATAATTGGCTGGAAGACTGAAAAGAAAAGCCTACGGCCAACATAATGTTGCTGCAATATGGGCTGAAGTATATGTTCTCGACTGATTATTTTTAATCAGCAACACGAATGAAATGAAACTTCAGTTTTTCAAATGCCCGTACTCACAGCAACACCTAATCCGTTGTGCATCATTTTAAAATACATTTTAAAAACATTTCATTATGCAAAAAAAATTGCTTCAAGAAATGATAATTCAAAACCGACTGACTTCTTCTTATTCGTTTAATAAAATTACGAATGAGACTAAAGGTTACAGGCTAAACGCTAACACTGCCTCTGTTGGTTTTATCTACCGGCACATTGCTGAGTTGATGAACATTTTTGGTCATTTTTTTGGTGTTCCTACCAACATTCAAAATACTACCATGGGGCAACAGGACACAGGGCAGGGTTTTGATATTGAAACAAGCAAACAATATATTGATAAAGGTTATGAAATGCTTGAAAGCCTGGTAAGAGATACAAAAGAAGAAGACTGGCTTATGACAATTGACACACCTTTTTTTGGAACTGTCTCCAGAATGAGGCTTTTGTCACACGTTCTTTACCATAACTCACACCATGCAGGGCAAATCGCTTTGACTTTATCAAAGGGTCAAATGTTTCCGATGGAATTGAACTGAAATTAAAAATTAACCCTAAGACGGAGTTTGGGTTTGGCGTTATGATGGTAGGATATTGTTAGTTTCGGCTTTAGTTCGCTATCAACTTTGTTTCGGGCGGAAGGAAGTATTTTGAACATCAGAATAAATTCTACTCTTTTAATAAATCGTGAACTTCGGTCGCCGACGCAATGATTTTTCAGTTCCTCATCATCGGCAATACTTGTTCGTCAGACTGTGCAAAAAATAGAGCCTGTTGTCAAAACCTTCTGATACCTTACCGGAGAAAAACTTCGCATAGACGATTCTCTGAAGGTCAATTTTAGTTTTCGCACAAATTCTCGTTGGCGGTAATGCTATTAAAACGATAATCATTTTGAACAGCTTTGCTTTGACCGTGCAGACAAGGCTTTTAAATAAAACGGGAATGCTGAAAATTATGCTGTAATCATTAATTCATCCGCAGGTGTTGGTAGCAAACAATCCAGTAGACACTATCAGAAAGAAAGCGCAAGTGTAGCCTTACGCCAGTTTGTATGTTTTCATTACAATGAATTTATCCTATTGCTTCGGCGCTTTATTCAACACTTCCCACAACACATCTTTCAATTGAACAATACCCTGCTGCGTAACAGATGAAATGAAAAGATGAGGAATGTTTTGCGGCAATTCTTTTTCGATTTCTGCCTTCAATTCATCATCCAACATATCACTTTTGCTCACCGCAATCACAAAATCTTTTTGCAATAATTCGGGGTTATATTCTTTTAATTCGTTCAACAAAATATCAAACTCTTTGCGATGATTGTTACTATCGGCAGGAATCAAAAATAACAAGGCGGAATTTCGCTCAATGTGCCGCAGAAACCGATGTCCTAAGCCTTTACCTTCGGCTGCGCCTTCAATAATGCCTGGCAAATCAGCCATTACAAAACTTCTTCCATCACGGTAATCAACAAAACCCAACTGCGGCGTTAGCGTTGTAAAAGCATAGTTCGCAATTTTTGGTTTTGCCGCACTTACAACGGATAATAAAGTTGATTTGCCAGCATTTGGGAAACCTACCAAACCCACGTCTGCCAACACTTTCAGCTCTAAAAATTTCCATCCTTCGCTGCCTTCTTCGCCAGGCTGCGCATGGTCGGGAGCCTGGTTGGTAGGCGTTGCAAAATTGCTGTTGCCCAATCCGCCTCTACCCCCATGCAGCCAAACAAATTCCTGACCATCCTCCAATATCTCAATTTCTTTTTTACCCGTTTCTTCGTCCATGGCTATCGTTCCCAACGGCACTTCAATAATGATGTCTTTACCATCTCTTCCTGTACAGTTGTTCTTACTTCCGCCTTCGCCATTTTCAGCAATAACATTTTTGTAATAACGCAAATGAAGTAACGTCCATAACTGTTTGTTGCCACGCAAAATAATATGCCCGCCTCTGCCACCATCACCACCATCAGGGCCACCTTTTGAGGTTAATTTGTTGCGCATAAAATGACGGCTGCCTGCGCCGCCATGTCCGCTTTTGCACCACACGCGGATGTAATCTATAAAATTGCTTTTCTCCATTGGATGCAAAGATAGAACATGGATGCCACGGACTACGTGCACGGATTGATAGGATTGAATATTGAATAAGTAAGATTGAATATTATGGCAAAACCAAACTTACTTCATCAATATTCCAAACATCACATTCATCCCAATTATCTGAGATCAGACCGTCCAGAATATCCGTGCACAAAGTCTGTGTCATCTGTGTTCTATTTCATCCATTTCCTATCTTCGCCCACTTATGAAAGAAGTAGTGTTAAGCGGTATTCGTCCCACCGGATTTTTGCATTTGGGTAACCTGTTTGGTGCCGTTGCCAACTGGGTAAAAATGCAGGATGAATACAACTGTTTGATTTGCGTGGTGGATTGGCACAGTCTTACTACTCACCCGGATACAAAAGAACTCAAACGCAATGTGCATAGGCTATTGTCGGAGTTGATTGCCTGTGGCATTGACCCGCAAAGAACTGTTTTATATGTACAGAGTGATGTGCCGCAGATTGCCGAATTGTACCTGTATTTAAACATGCTGGCATACAAAGGTGAATTGGAAAAAACAGCCACTTTTAAAGATAAAGTGCGGCAGCATCCCGACAATATAAATGCAGGATTGTTAACTTATCCTGTATTGATGGCAGCCGATGTTTTGATTCATCGCGCAGTGAATGTACCCGTTGGAAAAGATCAGGAACAACATTTGGAAATGACAAGAAATTTTGCAGAACGTTTCAATCATCGGTATGGCGAAGTGTTTCCTCTGCCTTATCCGTTTAACTATGGCGGCAATCTTATTAAGATTATGAGTTTGGATGGTTCGGGAAAAATGAGTAAAAGCGATAACGAAATGGCAACGTTGTACATCTCTGACGAAGATGAAGCTATCCGCAAAAAAATAATGAAAGCAAAAACCGATAGCGGACCAACGGAGCCAAACAGCGAAAAGCCCGACTATATTGCCAACTTATTTACCTTGATGAATGTTGTGAGCCAACCTGAAACGGTTGCCCATTTTGAACAAGCATATTCTACTTGCAACATTCGTTATGGTGATATGAAAAAGCAACTGGCAGAGGATATGATTCGTTTCATACAACCTATACGCGAGAAAGCTAAAGCCATCCAAAACGATGAAGCTTATCTTTCAGAAATTATCAAAATAGGTAAAGAAAAAGCACAACAAAGTGCAGCAAAAACTTTAGAATTGGTGCGGGCTGCGGTAGGCGTGAATTATGTGTAAAGAAAGCTATGAGCTCTAAGCTACAAGATAGGAGAACTAAAAAATACGATAAAAACAAAAACGATTGCTGATGCTTGTAGCTTGTGGCTAAAAGCTAACAGCTTAAATAAAACACAATGTCGAAACTTCACAAACCAAAGCACGTTGCCGTAGCCGGAAATATTGGTGCTGGTAAAACAACACTCACTGAGTTGCTGAGCAAACATTACAAGTGGATTCCGCAGTTTGAAGATGTTGATAAAAATCCGTACCTGATGGATTTTTATGATGATATGCCACGCTGGAGCTTTAACCTGCAAGTGTATTTTTTAAACAGTCGCCTGAACCAATTACTTGAAATAAAAGAAGGAACGGAAACCGTTATTCAGGACAGAACCATTTATGAAGATGCCAATATTTTTGCTCCGAATCTTCACGACATGGGCTTGATGAGTCAGCGTGATTTTGATAATTACTATAACTTTTTTCAAACGCTGAAAAGCATGATTGAGCCGCCCGATTTATTGATTTATTTAAAAGCTTCGGTGCCAACATTGGTTGGGCAAATTCAAAAGCGCGGCAGAGAATATGAAGAAAACATAAGGCTGGATTATTTAAAAAAGCTAAACCTTTTATACGAAAAATGGATTGGTTCTTACAAGGAAGGAAAGCTGCTGGTGATTGATGTTGATAAAAACAAATTTGCTGAAAACAGCGAAGACTTAGGCAGCATCATCAACAACGTTGATGCAATGTTGTTTGGGTTGTTTTAACGATGGAAGATTTGGCGCACAGAGGAAAAGAGACAACAGAGTTAACATAGGAAATCAATATTCTGTGTTCACTTTGTTGTCTCGGTGCGAATCCTTATTTACGCTCAAAGTTCCTTTCTGTAATTTTCAACGCTTCAACGGTTTTATATAAGGCTGCACATTTGAAAGTGATAATAGCGGTACCTAGGTTACACATCTTAAAATACCTGTAAAAACAAACATCCGTTGCCGTATTTCTACTCCCAACGGATGTTTGTTTTTGCCACTATTTCTTTTACCAGAATCTCACATAGAGGAGAGAAATAATCAGCAAGGTAACTACAATCATTGCAAGCGTTTCGGGTTTTAATTTAAACATATCCTTGTCAATAACAAACGCTTTGGGATTGATTTTCGGACCCGCCAAACTTATAATTACCATTAAAATAACGGTAAAAGCAAACGCAAGCCCCATGCAGATGTGAAACGGTATTTCATACTCGCCTGCGCTGTTGCGGTAAGCCGTGTATAAAATGGTATCCGGCCCAAACCATCGGGGTGCATAGACATTGAACACCACCGATAACAGAAAACCTGTTATCACGCCAGCAACGGCTGCTGCTCCTGTGGTTCGCTTCCAGAAAAAGCCCAGTAAAAAGATGGCAAACACACCGGGTGAAATAAAGCCCGTATATTTCTGAATAAAAGTAAAACCACCTTCACCACCAATACCCAACGTATCGTTCCAGGTTAACAAAATAGATACTACAAGGGCAGCCATAATGGTAATGCGCCCCGTCCATACCAGCTTCTTTTCAGGCGCTTCTTTATTCATGTATTTCTTATAAACATCCAACGTGAAAATGGTAGAAATACTGTTGGCTTTGCCTGCTAAAGAAGCCACAATGGCTGCTGTTAATGCAGCAAGCGATAAACCTATCAAGCCATTGGGCAGATAACCTAAAATAGCTGAATACGCATTGTCGGAAACTACTTGGCCGTTCTTGCTGTTTACCATCATCTCTGCCTGCAACAATCCTTTTTGATGCAGTACATACGCTGCAATGCCGGGCAGCATTACAATTACCGGCATCAATAATTTGATAAAACCGGCAAACAAAATTCCCTTTCTTGCCGTTTGCAAATCTGCTCCCAGCGCACGTTGCGTGATGTATTGGTTACAACCCCAATAGTTCAGATTCACAATCCAGATGCCTGCCGCATACGAAAGCAAGCCCGGTATAGTAAGATAATTATTAATGTCCCGCTGCGATGCATTCGGTCCGGGCTTTTCAAATATCATGTGAAAATGATCCGGTGCGCTGGCAACCATCGCTTTAAAACCGGCAATCGCACTTTCACCCAAACCAAATTGCCTACTCACCACTAATAGTGCAACATAAGTGGTAGCCAGGCCGCCAATAATTAAAACGCTTACTTGTATTACATCGGTAAAACCAATCACTTTCATGCCGCCCAGCGTAATAAAAACAGCAAATATGGAGAGCGCAATCACGATCACATGAAACTGATTTACATTCCCGCCGGTTAAATTGTTAATGGCAACAGCACCCAGAAAAAGTATGGAAGTAAGATTGACAAACACATACAAGAACAACCAGAATATTGCCATAATCAAACTCACCGATTTGTTGTACCGTGTTTCCAGGAACTGCGGCATCGTAAAGATTTTATTCTTCAGATAAACCGGTATAAACCAAACCGCAACAATGATGAGTGCAATGGCAGCAATCCATTCATAGGCTGCAACCGCAACGCCAATAGAGAAGCCGTTGCCGCTCATTCCGATGAACTGTTCAGCCGAAATATTAGAGGCAATTAACGATGCACCAATTGCCCACCAGGTAAGCGAACCTTCTGCTAAAAAAAAGTCGTGCGTGTCCATCACCGCTTTCTTTTTTTTGCGGTAGATGTAATAGCCATAGCTTGCTACAATGAGGAAGTAAACAATAAAAATCAGCTTGTCTTGCAAAAGGAGTTTGTTCATAACAATTCAATCGTTGGTTTGAAAAATTTGGGTATCGCAATCAATCTTTAAAGAGCCTCAAAGTAAACGATTCAGAAACAAAAAAAAGCAAGGATTTAAAATATTGGTAAAAGAAACATTTATAAGGAAAAAACATTTGAGGCTGTCATTGTTCAGCTATTAATTTGGATAAAAAAGGGGCAATTCCAAATTCATCGTCATGGAGAATTGCCTACCGGACAAGTGGTTCATCATGACGTACAAAAAATTGCAAAAAACACAAAGACGTTATAAGCACATTTTCAAACAGTTTATGTTTGCAACTATTCACAAACTTACATGAGCCGTTCCTTTTTGTTTTTACTCATTTTTGTTTCCTTTTTCATCATTATAACAACAGGTTTGTTTTCGTGCGCTAACATTATTCCTCCAAGCGGCGGGCCCAGAGATTCTTTGCCGCCGGTTTTAATTAAAGCCACACCCAATGATTCTTCTACGCATTTTAGTGCCAATAAAATAACGCTGAACTTTGACGAATATGTAACCATAGATAACCCGCAGGACAATATTATTATCTGGCCCAATCCAATAAAGCCACCGACCATCGAAAGCAAGTTGCGAACCGTAACCATCAAGCTGAGAGATTCATTGGAAAAAAATACAACCTACACCATTTCGTTCAACAAAGGCTTGAAAGATGTGAATGAAGGCAATGCTGACACAAGCTTTACTTATGTTTTTACAACCGGAAACAAACTTGACAAAAATATAATCAGGGGCAAAGTGATTTTAGCGGAAACGGGCAAGATTGACAGCACGTTAATTGTTGTATTGCAAACGAATTTGTCTGATACTGCTATTAAAAAAACATCGCCACGTTATTATGCGCGACTCAACAGAAACGGCAACTTCCGTTTTTTTAATTTACCAACGGATACCTTCAATGTTTTTGTTGTTCCGAACGATTATACGAAGCGTTATGACGATAGCACCAAGATGTTTGCGTTCTTAAACAAGCCCTTGCTTGTAAAAGACAGCAGCACCGCTCCTGTTACATTGTATGCGTATGAAGAATACAAGGCCAAGGACAAAAGCATCACTGCCAACACAAGCAAAAACGTTCCTAACAATACTAATAAATCTTCGGCAAAAAAGAAACGAAACAAAGACTCTACATTAAAATTTTCAGCAGATTTTGAAAATGGAAAGCAGGATTTTTTAAAGCCATTATCGCTCACTTTCAGCGATACTTTGCAAAGCTATGATACCGGCAAAATTCATTTGACCGATACCTTATATAAACCAATGTATGGTTTGCAATTCTCGCAGGATTCAACCAACACAAAACTCTTTATCAATTATAAATGGAAGGAAAATACCATTTATAAACTGATTCTTGATAAAGATGCTGTGAGCGATTCGTTGGGTAATACCATCACCAAAAATGATACGCTTTCTTTTTCCACTTTACGCGAGAGTGATTATGGCAGTATACGCATCAATTTTCAGAATGTGGATACTTCAAAACATCCGGTTTTGGAATTTATACAAAATGAAAAGATTGTAGAATCTACACCCATTACTTCTTATCAATGGTACCAGAAATTTATTCATCCCGGCGATTATGAATTGCGTGTTTTGTTTGATGCCAACCGAAATGGTAAATGGGATCCTGGCAGTTATGAAAAAAGAATTCAACCCGAGGTTGTTCAAAGTGTAAAAACCCGTTCCGGAACGAGCAAAATCACTATTCGGGGAAATTGGGATAATGAAGAAAATGTGAGCCTTTAATATGTATAATTTTTGATGGTTAATAGTTAATTGCAATTCTCAGTTAACCATTAACCATAATCAATTTACAACACATTCAGCCGGTTGCGAACACTTGCTTTTGCCAATATTACAGCCTTGCCATAATTAGGAATACGAATGCGTTGCTGTAAGATCATTTGGGGTTGCAGCTTCTTTATTTTTTTAAACAGGGACATATAATATTTGTAAGCAACATACACTCCAAAACGCGCTTTGAGTGGCAGTTGTACAATACCTTCAAAAGCAACATCAAAATCATGTTGTATGTCGCGTTCAATGTTTTGTTTTACAGGAAAAGTAAAATTGTCAAAATCACAATCAGGAAAATAAATGCGGTTCAATCCATTGTAATCCGCTTTTACATCGCGTAAAAAGTTTACTTTTTGAAAAGCTGCGCCCAGGCTTTGCGCATAGCGTTTTAAATGATTGTACAAAGCTTTATTACCATCACAAAACACATGCAGGCACATCAAACCCACCACTTCTGCACTGCCATAAATATACTCGTCGTAAGTTTTTTGCTTGTAAGAAGAGTTAATTAAATCCATTTCCATACTGATGAAAAAAGCCTCGATTAAATCGTATGTTATATGGTACTGCTGTACCGTTTCCTGAAAGCTGTTTAGGATGGGGTTTAAGCTAATGCCACGTTCAATAGCACATTTGGTTTCGCGCTTAAATTCGGATAGCAAAATGGCTTTATCATAATCATGAAATGTATCTACAATTTCATCAGCAAAACGCACGAATCCATAGATATTATAAATGGGTGTTTGCAAATCGGGGTGCAACAGCCGTATTGCCGAAGAAAACGAAGTGCTGTACTTCTCCGTAGTTAATTTACTGCATAGCCTGCTTACGTTATAAAACAATTGCGTTGTGTTGCTTTTACGTTCCTTCATCTCTTTACTTTAAAAACGATCAATAATTTGTTTTGCAACAATTTCGCCACTTATAAGCGATGGCGGTACGCCTGGACCTGGCACTGTAAGTTGTCCGGCATACCACAAATTGTTTACGTGTTTGTTTTTACAGGAAGGTTTTAAAACAGCCGTTTGCTTCAGCGTATTGGCAAGCCCATAAGCATTGCCTTGAAACGCATTGTAATCTTCTATAAAATTACGGTGCGAAAACGACTGTTTGAAAAGAATATGTTGTGATACCGGCTGCCCGATTCGCTTTTCAAAACGATCCATAATCTTGGAAAAATAAAACTCCCGCAGTTCATCATTATCATCTGTTAAACCGGCTGCTTCGGGTATTAGAAAAAACAAATTTTCGCAACCTTCAGGAGCTACCGATTGATCAGTTACAGATGTTGCACTCACATAAAAAAGAGGATCGGTTGCCCACTCCTTCGTTTCATAAATTTGTTTGCCATGCTTTTCAAACGATGTATCAAAAAACAGGGAGTGATGCGTTATATTTTTCAACTTAGTGTTCAGGCCGACAAAATATAATAAACAACCAGGTGCCATTGTGCGTGAAGTCCAGTACGTTTCATCATAATTACGATATTGTTTTTCTAATAGTTTGGTTTCGGTAAAATGATAATCTGCAGCACTGATTACTGCATCGGCTTCATAAACCGTTTCATCTGTAGCAACACCGATGGCTTTGTTGTTTTTTATTTTAATTGATGTTACATTTTGATTGAATAAAAACGTAACCCCCAACTCTTTCGCCAGCGAAAACATAGCTTCTACAATTTTATACATACCACCTTGCGGATACCAGGTTCCACCTTTGATGTCAGCGTAATTCATCAGGCTGTATAAAGCTGGAATATGTTTTGGTAATGCACCTAAAAACAAAACCGGGAACTCCATTAATTCGCGCAGCTTTTTATTTTTGAAATGCTTGCCAACATGGGCTTTCATCGAATTAAAAATGTCCAGTTTAAAAACGCCTTTTATTACATCAGTATCTACAAATTCGCTAAGGGATAAGCTTGGTTTGTAAGCCAGTTTATTCATTCCAACTTCATATTTATAAGCCGCTTCTTTTATGAAGTGGTCGAGTTGTTTTGCACTGCCCTTTTCTACTATTTCAAAAATTTGCTTCAGTTCTTCATAATCCGCATGGAATGTCCATTTCATCCTTTCCTTCGAAATAAATCCGGTACGAAGGATTCAATCTTTCTAATGTATAATAATCGCTTACTTTTTTATTGAACAAATTAAAAAAACGTTCAAATACATCGGGCATCCAATACCAACTTGGCCCCATATCAAAAGTGAATCCGTCTCTTTTTAACTGCCTCGCTCTCCCTCCGGGTTGGTTAAGCTTTTCGAGAACTGTTACATGGCAACCATCCTTCGCTAAACAGCAAGCCGCAGACAATCCGGCAAAACCACTTCCTATAACAAGAACCCTTTTTTGCATTGGAGGAAAGATAATAATGAACTTTTAAACTGTCAAAAAAGTTTTATTTTACACTATTTTCATAAAAAGGACAAAGAGATTTATTGGCATTTGCAAAATATTATATATTGTAAATATTTTATTTTTATTATAATTTGTTTTTGAATTGATTAACCATTAAATTGACGTTCCCGCATTTATAGAAATGATTAACATTATTCTACTAAAAAAATTAGTTTGAAAAAGATTTTCGCTGTACATTTACATGCTGATTAATTTTACAATTCAAAAGAAAACTACCCTCACATGAGTAACACAGATAAGCTGAAAGCGCTCAAACTAACGATTGACAAAATTGATAAAGACTTTGGTAAAGGCAGCGTAATGATGATGAACGAAAGGCCCGATAAACAAATGGAAGTGATTTCTACGGGTTCTATCGGTCTTGACGTTGCATTAGGTATTGGCGGTTTACCCAAAGGTCGCGTTGTTGAAATATACGGACCTGAATCAAGCGGTAAAACCACCATTGCTACGCACGTTATTGCTGAAGCACAAAAGAAAGGTGGCATTTGCGCCATCATTGACGCTGAGCACGCTTTTGATAGCAGCTATGCGCAAAAGCTGGGCGTTGATATTGATAACTTATTAATCTCGCAACCCGATTATGGCGAGCAGGCGCTTGAAATTGCTGACCGTTTAATTCTTTCGGGTGCGTTAGATGTTGTGGTGATTGACTCTGTAGCAGCCCTTGTTCCCAAAGGAGAATTAGAAGGCGAAATGGGCGATAGCAAAATGGGTTTGCAAGCCCGCTTAATGAGCCAGGCTTTGCGTAAACTAACGGCCACTATTAGCAAAACAAACACGATATGTATTTTCATCAATCAGCTTCGCGAAAAGATTGGTGTAATGTTCGGTAATCCCGAAACCACAACCGGCGGTAATGCGTTGAAGTTCTATGCTTCGGTACGTTTGGATATTCGTCGTGCTGCGCAAATTAAAGATGGTGATGAAGCCATTGGAAATCACGTAAAAGTAAAGGTGGTTAAAAACAAAGTGGCACCTCCTTTCCGTTCGGCAGAATTTGACATCATTTTTGGTGAAGGCATTAGCAAGGTTGGCGAAATTATTGACATGGGTGTTGAGCTTGGAATTGTGCAAAAAAGCGGTAGCTGGTTTAGTTATAGCGGCAATAAATTAGGGCAAGGACGTGAAGCAGTAAAATCTTTGTTGCAAGACAATGACGGATTAGCAAATGAAATTGAAACAAAAATCAGAGCCAAAATTGCCGAAGCGCAAACCTCTGGCGTGCCTGCCACTAATGGTGTTGCCGTTGGTGCAGATGCAGAATAAATAACTCTCCCGACATGTCGGGATTCAAGATAGTTTTTAGTTGGTTTAGTAAGTAAGTCTTCTTGTTTCTACAAGAAGACTTTTTTGTTTTTGCATAGATTCTTACAAGCAATCTTCTTTTATTGTACACGCAGTTATATTTGTATTAATCAACAATAAATAAGATGGCAAGCATTCTAATGGAACAACTGGCGGAAACGGTTCGGTTTATTCAATCGCAATACGGTCAGCAGCCACAGGTTGGTATCATTCTGGGCAGCGGCTTAGGAAATTTTACATCGGAAATAAACGTTGAAAAAGAGATTGATTACACATGCATTCCCTATTTCCCGGCAAGTACGGTACCTGGACATTATGGCAAAATGATATTCGGAACAATCGCTGGAAAAAATGTTGTTGTGTTATCGGGCCGCTTTCACTTTTATGAAGGTTATACGCCGCAACAAGTAACTTATCCCATTCGCGTTTTGAAATTGTTGGGAGCGCAAACACTGTTGTTGTCCAATGCAGCCGGTGCAGTGAATAAAACGTTTAAAGTTGGCGATTTGATGATGATAACTGACCATATCAGTTTCTTTACGCCGAACCCATTATTGGGTAAAAATGAAGATGAATTCGGTACGCGCTTCCCTGATATGAGCGAGCCTTACAACCGAAATATTCTGGCAAAAGCAAAAGCGATTGCTAAACAGTTAAACTATGAAGTTAAAGAAGGTGTTTATGTAGGTGTAACGGGCCCTACTTTTGAAACACACGCTGAATACCGGTTGATTGCTGCCGTTGGAGGAGATGCGGTTGGAATGAGTACCGTTCAGGAAACAATCGTTGCCCGACATGCAGGAATGGATGTATTTGCGGTAAGTGTCATTACCGATCTAGGTATTCGGGATGATAATAACATCATTACACATGAAGAGGTTTTGGCAGCAGCAAAAGAAGCAGAACCAAAACTTACCGCATATTTTCAAAAACTTAATCGCCGAATTATAACCAAAACAAAAATGAAACGGTTTCCTCCATATTGCGGTTTGTTTTTGCTCCTTTTTTTGTTTTGTGCAAAAAGCAGATCTCAAACTGCAGCAAAATTTATTGCCGATTGTAGCATCACTTATTCGGTGTCGCTGGAAGGGGTCGAAAACAATTTAACCACAAAGACATTATTTATAAAGGGAAGAAGAATACGTACTGATATTAATTATTCATCTTTTCATCAATCAACAATTTTAGACAACAAAACAGGGGATGCTGTTGTACTAAAAACCATTGGTACTGATAAATATATTTCTTCATTTACTGCACAACAATGGAAGGAAAAAAACGACAAATGGGATAGTGTAAAAGTTTCAGTTTACAAATGAAACAACAAAAGTTCTGAATTACACTTGCAAAAAAGCTATTTTAACTACTAAGAACAATAATCATTTCGTTGTTTATTACACAACAGATTTTATTGCTTCAACAACAGAAAATCCATATCAGTTTAAAAATATCCCGGGATTGATATTAGAATATGAATCGCAAACAAGTGAAGGAAAAATGATTACTTTTAAAGCAACAGGGATAGATTTTAGTCCTGTTCCAGTATCAAAATTCGACATACCAACAACCGGATATAGAATATTATAACGCCTTATGGTTGAGGGCGCGTTGGTGTTTTAAATTTCGGAACTTTGGGAGTGAATTTATATGGATAAACAAACGTAGTACTGGATGATTTTTGTGAAAAAAGATTAGTACTAACAGGGCCGCTCATGCTTACGCCGTTGGCATCACGAGTGTAAAAATAATTACCCACTACCTGAGATGTTCTGTAGCGAAGCTGAAATGAGAGATAATTATTAGAAAGTTTGCTTAAATGCTTTAGGCTATATTTGTTTTTGTTATCGTCGTTGTTGTTGGTAGTGGTCGTTGCCATAGCAGTAACTGCAAATAAAACAGTGGCCATTGCTACAACAAGTGGTTTGTAAAATTTCATATCCTTAATAATGCTGCAAATATACAAATTATTGTTTAATTAACAATTTATTCAAATCATGTTATTAAATAAATTTGAGTAAAAACGCGATGGAGTAAGATTTGATATTAATTTTTCGAAAATTATTGGAAATGAAAGAGCAACCATTTAGCGAAGACAAAGAGGAAATACAAGAACTGCTCAGGCAATACAATAATCTGCGCCTGGGGCGTAGCTTTTCTTTTTTAGAGGAAGAAGCTTTTGAACGCATTATTGATTACTATGATGAAAACGACGATTTCAACAAAGCGATTGAAGTTGCCGAAACAGGTTTAGAGTATTTCCCGTTTTCTTCTCACCTGCTTATTAAATATGCTGACTTACTTATTGTTTCACGCAAATATCATGAAGCGCTAAATACTTTAGTAAAAGCTGAATTGTTTGATGCTTCAGACATCAACATTCCCATTTTAAAAACGGATGCGTATCTCGCACTCGATCAGCAGGAAAAAGCTGTCATTGTTTTGCAGGAAGCACTTGTTGTTTTCGATGGAGAAGACCGGCGTGAATTGTTATTTGAGCTCGCAGATGTATATGACGATTATGAAGAGTTTGATAAAGTGTTTGATTGTTTGAAATTAATTTTGGAAGAAGATTTAACGAACGAAGAAGCTTTATATAAGATTTGTTTTTGGACAGATTTTACCGGCCGCAATGAAGAAAGCATTAAGCTGCATCAACACATAATCAACGAACATCCATATAGTGAACTGGCGTGGTTCAATTTGGGTGCAGCTTACCAGGGAATTAAATTATACGAAAAAGCAGTTGACGCTTATCAATATGCTGTAACCATTGATGAAAAATTTGATTATGCTTACCGTAACATGGGCGATGCATACATCCGTTTGCGGATGTATAAAGAAGCCATTGAAGTGTTGCAAAAAGTGGTTGAATTAACAAGGCCTGAAGAAGTGATATACGAAGCGATTGGGCATTGCTATCATCGTCTTCAAAATTATGCGCAGGCTCGGTTTCATTACCGGAAAGCCAGCCACATGAATCCCGACGATAGTAAGCTGTATTACAAAATTGCATTGACTTATATTAACGAACAGCAATGGGAACAAGCTCTTAAGCAGTTGGACAATGCAATGCGCATTCAGCGGAATGTAGCTGAATATAACTTGGCGATGGGCGAATGCAGGATGAATTTACAGCAATACAGAGAAGCGATACAATGCTTTGGTACTGTTATCAGACTGCGCCCAAGAAATGTAAATGGTTGGGAAGCTCTTATTAAATGCTTGTATAAGAAAGAAGCTTTTGAAGAAGCTTGCGATCAATGCCTTGCTGCTTTGCAAGCTACCGATGGCAAGCCTGTTTTTTTATTTTACTATTCAGCATCGTTAGCGGCTTCTGGTAAATGGAAAGAAGCACTTTTGCAATTAGAAAAGGCAATGGAAAAAGCGCCTAAGCTGTTAAAGAAATTTATCGAAATCAACCCTTCCATCTTACAAAAAAGTGCAGTGGTTGATGTAATTGCGCGCTATAAAAAAGGAAGAAAAATGTAATTTCTGATTGCAGGTAAAACCTGATAGGTTGTTCTGAGTGAATAAGCTTTTTAATATTACTTTCTCTAAAGATTATTTTTGGGGTAAAAACAAACCTTCAGCCTATCAATAAAGCTTACAATTTATTTTTACGCAAAATAAATGCGCACCGTTTGATAAAACCATTTGTTTTGTAACGAACCGGCATCATTGGTAAACCGCCGTAAGCCAAACAAGCCTGCCATATTGCCTTTGTTTACTGAGATTTCAAGGAAGCCAGCAGCATTAAACCAGGCTAATTTTTCACCTGGCGATACGGAAGAATAATTATCACTTAGCACATTGATAATTTCATTTCTCATAAATGAGATATGAAAATGACGGCCTTTGCGATGTTCCTCAAACTCTTCTTTCGTAATGTTTACAACTACGTTTTCAAAGTTATCAATGAAGATAATCTGACCTTCCAGCCAATCGGCGCCAATAGTTGATCGCAATGGATACTTCTCTTCAATTTTGCTAATGACATCGCCTGTTTCTTCAATGTCTTTTCCTTCTTTTATCTGTTTCAACACATTCGCAATAGCTCCGGTAAATTCTAATGTGCCGATACCTTTTTCCGATGATACTGGAACTGATCTAACACTATCCGGCATTGCTCCGGTAATCATAGTAAGAATGCCATTATTGGGGCAAATAATGTATTGACTGTTGTGCTTTGCAATTAAAAAATGGGTAGGAGAAAATTCAAACAAATTAGCAATGAGAATATGAATGGTGCCGGCCGGAAAATGCTTAAAAGCATTGTTGCAGATATATGCCGTTTGCGAATAATCAAAGGGAGAAAGCGTGTGAGAGATATCAACAACGTTCAACGTATCATCAACCGAAAGCAACTGCCCTTTTATGGCACCGGGAATATAATCGTACAAGCCAATATCCGTAGAAAGCGTAACAATGGGCATATAAAAATTAAGTTGCAAAGTAAACTTTGCTACTTGGTAAGCACACCGTTTTTAAAGAAGAATTTATAAACAAGCTTATCGGCCAGCGAAGGCAAAAATTTATTTATTAACACAGTTTCCTTTCCGGTTGTTGTTAATACAAGGGTTCGTTTTCTTCGTTCAATTGCTTTTAAAATGTGCGTCGCACATTCTTCCGAACTCATTAATTTGTCTTCATCTAAAGGCGATTCACCCTGTGGCTCTGCATGTTTGTTTAATGCGGTTTTTCGAATGTTGGAAGCCGTATAACCGGGGCAAACCCACATTACATTCACTCCTGTTTCGTAAAGCTCGGTTCGCAAAGCTTCGAGCCAACCATTCAATGCGAATTTGGAGGCTGAATAACCACTACGTCCGGGCAAGCCACGAAATCCGGCGATGGAAGAAACACCTACAATGTCGCCTTTTTCTTTTGTAATAAAAGGCAAAGCGGCTTGGGTGCAATACACTGCGCCCCAGAAGTTTACATCCATTAACCGATGCAAGGTCTCCATATCAGTTTCAGCAAATAGGGCTCGCATGGAAATGCCTGCATTGTTGATGAGTATATTTATTTGACCAAAAATTTTTATTGTTTCTTCAATAAAAACCTTGCATTCAGCCTCTTTACTAACATCGGCAGCTTTGATAAACAAAGGCTTGCCTGCACATTGCGTTTGCAGGCTGTACAGTTTATCATAATTGCGGCTGCAAGTGGCCACTTTCGCTCCTTGTTGAAGCAACGCTTCTACTAAGGCTTTACCAATGCCTTCAGAGCCGCCGGTAACTACCACCACTTTATCCTGAAAATAACTCATAATGCAAATTAGCTTCAAAAATAAATATCTAATGAACTAACAACCGTAAGGAATTGCATTGTTATTTTATTAGAAATTAAAGTTCTAAAAATTTGGTTACAAACTGGATTCTTCTATTTTTGCACTCCCAAAAACGGATGATTGATCTCGTAGCTCAGCTGGTAGAGCACAACACTTTTAATGTTGGGGCCCTGGGTTCGAGTCCCAGCGGGATCACTAAAATTAAAATCCTTGCAAGTTTGTTTTTGCAAGGATTTTTTATTGAGCTTCTTTTATCAAACTTTCATTGTCGCTATTTGTTACAACCTCTTATCTTCAAAGCTTCGCTTAACTTTTCATCGAATTGTTTCTTCTCGTTAATATCGGTAAAAACAAACTTTCGCAATGAATCTAACTGAAGGTGAATGCTATCAGCCAGTTGCAGGCTGCGTTGCAGCAAACTGTTTTTTTCGTGCGTAAATATCAGAATCTCATTGGCTAATCGTTGTGAATCTGAAGAAGATTTTGTTATTGCTAATGTGTCTTGTGCAAAGCGCATTTGATTTGCCAAAGCAAATCGCTGTTCGCGCATTGCCACTGCACGACATTCAAGGTTTGCCATATAAATTACTCTTTCATCCAGTTTTGATTGCCGGTTACAAGAAACAAAAATGCATAAAACCAAAACAGCAACAATTGGTAAAAGCTGTTTACACACAGAGTTCAATTCGATATTATTTAGTATTGGTGGGCCACTGAATTAAATTATTTACATTGTCGCCAACTGCTCTTCCGCAGATTAATCCTTTATCATTATCCATCGGATAGTGGATGCCTCCATAAAAACGGGACAGGGCGCATTCTTCAGCCATTGCATTGAAGTTAGTAAATGTGCGCGGAGCAAAGCCAAATTGCAATTGCGAGTCATCAGTAAACGAATAATCGCCGCTGCCGTTGGTAAACAGGTTGATGAAAACCTTTGACCCTGCACCTATTTCGCAGGAATGACCCGATACATACGTTGGAAAGGCAGGTGTGCCAATTACAGTTTGAAAGTTGGAGTCAATATACTTCCTGATATATGTTACAGGTCGCAATAAAGGTTTTTCGTACTTACATTTCCAGCAGGCAATAAAAGCATCGTTTTCTGCAATTGAAAGCTTTGCGTAGGCAACAGAAATTTTTTCAAGACTTGCGTTACTTTCCTGCAATAACTGCGTTAAAATATTAAATGTGTGCCCGGTTGGTGTGCAGGTATTAAAAGGATCATCAGCCCAAAATTTTGCAATGGCTATTTGTTCACCCGTGTTTGTTTTTACCTGATTATAAACCTGCAATGCCTGGTTGTAAAAATCGGAACCCGTTACTGAGGTAAAAGGAATATAAGAGTCAGGATTCGTTTTATCAACATCAGCTTGTAAAAAAGGACGGACACTTCCCCATTTAGGACTAATAGGCGTTTTTACTGCACCCGTTGGCACCCAACAAAATGAATCCGGCTGAAGTGTATAAGGCAACTGAAAAGGATCTAAATAAGATTGGTGTCCTCTGTCGGTAGTTGAATATTGATAAATTGAAGCCGTAATATTTTTTCCAAACTGAACAGAAGCTGTTTTAACATCATCGCTTACACCCTGCGATAAGGCTGTGAGTGTAACAGCTTCCATGCTGTCAATAGAAGAAAGGTTGGCTGCGGATAGATTTTTATCAAACATCATCCGCATCATTTCTGCAATGGCTGCGTTCGAAGAAATTGCCCAATTGTATTCCTGATTGAATGCTGGTTTCGGTAAAGATGATAAGCCATTTAATTGCCCACCTAAACTTTGCGCTCCGGAGATACCATTGACTACTGCTTCATAAGCAGCAACACCTACATAGCCGTAAGCTCTTGCAACCTGTGGAGGATAAAAGCCCGCTGTTGATTTGGCTATTTTACACATCAGGTTGAAGTAATCGTATGCAAACTCACCTGAATAACTGTTGGTGGCTTTACTGTTGGTTAAAACAGGCTGTGAAGGCAAATCTTCTTTATGACAAGAAGTTACGAAAGCAAAAAGTAATAAAAAAGCAATTGCTAAGTGTTTGGTTGTAAAGGATTTCATAAGATCATTTATTAAAAAAATCAATCAAAATACTGTGGTTTTTTGAAGCAGATTGAATTACTACTTTGAATGATTTTACAGAAAAATGCAAACAGACAAAAATCATGCAATAAACTGAACGAATATTAGGTTTATTTGCAAATGAGCCGAAATTAAATAATGCTTTCCTACTGTGTACAATTATTTTAAATAAAGCTTGTAAAACAGGTAATAAAAAAGCAAGCATCTTCTGCTTGCTTTTTACTTTTAAGGTTTTGGCGCTTTTAAAAAATCAGATGTTTTTTATTGCGGATTTTATCATCGCTTAATTCAGTAACCATTTGCACACTTTTTAGTTTCTTGATTGAGTTTATCAATTCGCGGCATTGATTGGCATCTGCCGATTCGTTTTTAATTAACCATAAAAAATCTACGTGCTTACATTCTGGCAAGAGATATTCTCCATCGTGGCTGTTTTGATAAATATAATGCGAAACAAAACTATTGCGAACTGAATGTTCATACACACGGAAATAATAGTTTCTTTCCTTTCGTTTGAGCTGAACTTCTATTTCAGGATTTAACCGGAAGCAATAGCTTAATGCATTGTTGATATGCCAGCAAAACTGGTAGTTCTTTATAGTAGCCACAATGCCCAACAAACGAGTATCTTCAAAAAAATCATCAGTTAGCATTTCAACGTCAAGACATAACTTGGTAATGGGTGAAGGCATGGTATTAGTAAGACGGAATAGTAAAGTAGTCGGCAACAAAAATAAAAGAAGCACTGCTATTGAAATGCAGTGCTTCATAAAATTTTGCTTAGAAAAAGATTAATGCACATTAAAAAAATAAGTGCATTAATATTATGAAAGAGCCCACGCTTTATCGCCTTTTTTATAAGGCAAATCTCCAATGTATTTACCTGGAACAGGCAGATAACGCAATGCTTTGGTCGCACCAACTTCGCTGGTAAAATATCCCCAAACGGTTAGTTGTTTCATCAGACCAAAATAATGATGCGGGTCTTTTTCTTTTCGTGTAGAGTTGTATTTTTTAACTTCATCGTCCAGCATCACCAGCAGATCATGCTTTTGATCTGGCTGTAACTCCATAAAGCCTTTATCATATTTTTTCTTGCTGGCATCGTTCAATTTTGCAATGCCATCCGTAAAGGTTTTTTGTTCGTTTTCGTCGTAACAATCGGTAACAATGGTTTTCATAAACTGCCCGATTTGTGCAGCTTTTGCACCCGGCGATGATGCAGTAGTTGGTAAAATGGTATCACCAACTTCGTCTAATAAAGCAACATCATCCAGCGCAAATAAACCTTCTTTTTTGCCTGTGGTTTTGCAACCGGTGAGGAAGGCTTCAGCACCAACTAATGTGCCGCCAACCAACAATGCAATTGATGCGAGGGCATCTCTTCTATTCATCATAGTATTTCGTTTTTATGTTTAATTAATTTATAGTAAAAACAAATCGTAAAACATTTTTGAAGTGTCGGTATTTGAAATCGCTGTTTTTGTTTTTGTCAATATTTCAACTTCTGATAACCCTTCTTACCAACTTGCGGTCTTTCTATCTTCCCCACTTCTCTACAAATTCCCTTTCTTCATTTCTTCAACGGCATAGTTCGCTGCTCTTGCCGTTAATGCCATGTACAAAATAGACGGGCTTTGATTGCCTGTGCTCGCCATGCAGGCGCCATCAGTTACAAAAACATTTTGGCAATGATGCAGTTGATTGTGCGCGTTTAATAACGATGTTTTTGCATCTTTCCCCATACGGCAGCCGCCCATTTCATGAATGTCTCTTCCGGGAGGCCAGTGATTATCGTTCTGCACAATATTCTTTACACCTGCTGCCTCAATCATCTCTGCACTTTGCGTTAAAAAGTCTTTTAAAAGGATTTCATCATTGTCATCATATTGTACATTCGTAACCAATAAAGGTATTCCCCATTCATCCGTTTTATCCTTGCTTAAAGAAACATGGTTAGTTTCTTTTTGTATCGTTTCTCCCTGACTGTACATATACATTCGCCATCCAACTGGTTCGGTTATTGCATCTTTGTAAGCCGCGCCGATATTGGGTTTCGCAATATCTACTTCACTCCCATCAGCTTTACTTCGGAAGCAACTCATAAATGTTGTATATCCACCAACAAAGTCTTTCTCTTTATTTTTTAAATTTCTAAAGTTAACAAGAATGGCATCGGTTGGATTTCTGCCATAAACGTAAGTGTCTTCAAAGCCATCAATCGTTCCACTTACGCTGCCGCGATAGTTATGAAATGCTATATATTTCCCAAGCAAACCGTTGTCGTTTCCTAAACCATTTGGAAAGCGGTGCGAAGTAGAATTGAGCAAAACCAAATTGCTGTTGATAGCAGCCGCATTTACAAAAATGATACGTGCGAAATAATCGGTGGTTTGTTTTGTTTTTGCATCAATAATGCGCACTCCGCTTGCTTTTCCTTTTTGCTCATCATAAATAATCGAATGAACAACTGAGAACGGACGCACTGTTAAGTTTCCTGTTTTTTCTGCCCACGGTAATGTACTGCTCACCGAGCTGAAATAACCACCAAACGGGCAACCGCGCATACACATATTTCTTGCCATGCATTTTACTCTGCCTTGTTGTTTGTGTATTTCTTTCGGCTCAGTAATATGCGCCCAGCGTGCATGAACATAATCTCGGTTGAACTTTTCTTTGATGCTTTTTTTCAAAGAACGTTCGGGCATATTCAATTCAAATGGCGGAAGAAACTCACCATCGGGCATAGCTTCCAATCCATCTTTATTACCACAAATGCCAATGAAGGTTTCGACATGGGAATACCAAGGAGCAATTTCTTTGTAATCAATAGGCCACTCAATTCCATAACCAAAGCGGGCGGGATTTTTAAATTCATAATCGCTCCATCGCTGCGTAGCTCGCCCCCAGATAATGGATTTACCACCAACCTGGTAACCTCTTATCCAATCGAATGGTTTGTCCTGTACATAAGGATGATCTTTATCTTTTATAAAGAAATGAGCCGTGTCTTCACCATAGCCAGCTGCTGTTGTAATTAAAGGGTTTTCTTTTATCACTTTTTGCGGTGATTGGCCACGATGCGGAAACTCCCAGGGTGCTAATGTTGCAGTAGGATAATCTTTGTTGTGAACAACGTTTCTTCCACGCTCCAGCACCAACGTTTTCAAGCCCTTTTCACATAGTTCCTTCGCTGCCCAGCCACCACTAATGCCAGAGCCAATCACAATGGCATCGTACGTGTTCTGTGATTGTCCACCTGAATTAATATTGACTTGCAACGTATCGCCCATGTTATGGTTAATTTGTTATGGTTAATAGTTAAATGAAGAAAATGTTTTCAGGCTGTGAATTCAATTAACCATTAACTATCTACAATTAAAAATAATTAAATGTTGTTTTTCTTCATCTCGCTCATCGCATGATCAACTGCACGAGCGGTAAAAGCCATGTAACTTAAAGACGGATTTACGCAGTTAGCACTTACCATGAATGAACCATCGGTTACAAATACATTTGGTGCATCCCACACTTGGTTGAATTTATTCAGCACCGATGTTTTAGGATCAGCGCCCATGCGAGCCGTTCCCATTTCGTGAATGCCACGGCCTAGAAAAGGGTTACTGTCGTAACCATGAACATCCTTCACGCCCATAGCTGTAAGCATTTCAATAGCATCCTGCTGAATGTCTTTTCGCATTTTCCTTTCATTGTCTTTAATTTCCACATCCATCGAAAGGATATTCAATCCCCACTTGTCTTTTCTGCTTTTATCAAGTGTTACTTTGTTTTCATGATAAGGTAAGGTTTCACCAAACCCGCCTAAACCCATCGTCCAAGTACCAGGTTCTGTCAAAGCATCCTTGTAAGCGCCACCAATCTGCATTTCAGGAATTTCGCGCGCCCAGCCTTGCCGGCTGGCGCCTCCCTGGTAACCAAAGCCACGCAGATAATCTCTTTTATCGCCCAGCACATTACGGAACTGCGGAATGTAAACACCATTGGCTCTTCTTCCATAATAGTAATGGTCTTCATAGCCTTCTACCTTGCCACCTGCACCTACATTTAAGTGATGGTCCATTACATTATGTCCCAATTCACCGCTGCTGCTGCCCAAACCATCAGGCCAAACATCGGTAGCTGAATTCATCAGTACCCATGCACTGTTTAAAGACGAAGCGTTAAGGAATACAATCTTCGCTGTGTAAGTATATGTTTTGTTGGTTTCGGCATCCAGCACTTCTACTCCGGTTGCTCGTTTTTTATCTTTATCATATAAAATTTTAGTAACAATACTCCATGGGCGAAGCGTGAGATTTCCGGTAGCTGTAGCCGCAGGCAAAGTGGACGATTGTGTGCTGAAATAGGCGCCAAACGGGCAACCCAGCCAGCATTTATTTCTGTACTGGCAATTGGTTCTGCCGGGCAAAGGTTCGGTAATATTTGCCGTGCGGCCGATGAACATGTGGCGCTGACCTTTGTAATAATCTTTTAATCGTGGCTGCAATGTTTTTTCTACACAATTCAACTCCATCGGAGGCATAAACTGACCATCGGGAAGAACAGGAACATTTTCTTTTGAGCCGCTTACGCCAATGAATTTTTCCACATAGTCGTACCAGGGAGCAATTTCGTCATAGCGAACCGGCCAGTCAATAGCGATGCCGTCTTTTGCGTTGGCTTCAAAGGAAAGATCACTCCAGCGGTAACTTTGCCGGCCCCACATCAACGAACGCCCGCCAACATGATAACCCCGAAACCAATCGAAGCGTTTCACTTCGGTATAAGGACTTTCTTTTTCATTTACCCAATAATCGAGATTGGTCTCGTTTAACGGATAATCTCGTTTTAATACCGGATAATCTTTAATCATCTGTTGGGTTTTGCTGCCGCGATGCGGAAACTCCCACGGTTCTTTAGATGCATTTACATAATCTTTCACGTGTTTGATATCTCTGCCTCTGTCGAGCATCAAAGTTTTCAAACCTTTTTCACAAAGTTCTTTTGCAGCCCAGCCGCCGCTGATGCCGGAACCGATGACGATTGCATCGTAATTGTTGTCAGCCATATTGATGAATTTGTATTGATTGATTTTTTATAAGCTACGAGCGATGAGCATCGGGCTATCAACATTTTTGTTTTTGCCCTAAATTCTTGTATGTTGTTTCCTGAACCTTGCTTCTTGAATCTTGTGCCTTGATCTTTACTTCTCTTCTCAAACATCACATATCTCTACACACTTTTTTAATGCGGCCATTTTGTCTTTAGTTGTTGGAATAAATTCCTGCGCTACATAACCTTTAAAGCCCGTTGCTACAATGGCTTTCATAATGGCTGGATAATACAATTCCTGCGTATCGTCTATTTCGTTCCTGCCGGGAACACCGCCGGTATGATAGTGCGCATAATATTGATGGTTTTGCCGAATGGTAGCAATTACATCGCCTTCATCTATCTGCATGTGATAAATATCGTAAAGCAGTTTAAAGTTTTCCGAGCCAATACGTTTGCACAATTCAACGCCCCATTTGCTGTTGTCGCACATATAATCTTTGTGGTTCACTTTGCTGTTTAGCAATTCCATTACCAGAACTACTTTTTTCTTTTCTGCCATAGAAACCAATGGCTGCAAGCCTTCCACACAATTCTTCAAACCAGTTTCATCATCCATACCTCTGCGGCTGCCACTAAAGCAAATCAAATTGGTATAGCCGGCATCTGAAACATAGTTAATGCCATCGGTATAATTTTTTTGCAAGGTGCTGTGATACTTTTTGTCATTAAAGCCTTCCGTAAGACTGATTTCTGAACCATTGCACATAGGTGAATCCAAACCCCATTTTTTTACTGTGGGCCACTCTTTCGGTCCTAAAAGATCTATTCCTTTTAAACCGATTTTCTTGCCTGCTTCGCAGAGTGCATCCAACGACATATCGCTATATACCCAGCGACATGCAGAATGATTGATATTGCCTTTTAAAGCCAATGTATTTTCTGTTTTATTTTTTGTAAATGATGACAGGATAGTACTGCCTGCAGCAAGTGTGGCTGAACCGGCAAGCATTGTTTTAATGGCTCTTCTTCTGTTTGATGGCATAATGAATACAAATCGTAGAGATGAATGAAAGAGGCGATAAATGTATAGATTATTTTTATTACAATAATTTGTTGTTTGCGGAATTTTTTTACGCAATGTGAAAATTATCATTTTATTGAAACCAATATTCCATACCAATGAAACCTTTCATTCTATTACATTTGCTTTGTGTTGCTTGCTCCCGATGCCGATTGCTTTTGGTTTTGCACAATATTTCAAATCAATATTTTTTATACAAAAACAAAAACTTCTTTATGAAAAGAAAATTAAGAATGGGCATGATAGGTGGTGGAAAAGGCGCATTTATTGGTGCTGTTCATCGCATTGCCGCCAACATGGATGGATTGATAGAATTGAGTGCCGGCGCGCTGAGCGAGATACCTGAAATAGCAAAAGAATCAGGCGAACATTTGTTTTTGCCACAAGACCGAATTTATACTTCCTATGAAGACATGATTAAAAGGGAAGCCACTTTGCCCGATGATAAGCGTCTTGATTTTATCTCTATAGTTACTCCCAACTTCGTACACTTTGCTCCTGCAATGATGGCTTTGGAATATGGATTTAATGTAGTGGTTGAAAAGCCAATAACTTTTACGCTGGATGAAGCCAAGCAATTGAAACAGCAAGTTGAAAAAACCGGCAAATTGCTTTGCCTTACGCACACCTACAGTGGCTATCCGATGGTAAAGCAGGCAAAGCAAATGGTGAAAGAAAAGAAGCTTGGAAACATAAGAAAAGTGGTGGTGCAATATCCGCAGGGATGGCTAAGTAAATTAACCGAGCGCGAAGGCAATATGCAGGCATCATGGCGCACCGATCCAACGAAAAGCGGCAAAGCCGGTGCAATGGGTGATATTGGCACACATGCGGCTCATTTGGCCGAATACATAACAGGCTTAAAGATTACGAAGCTATGTGCCGATTTGAATATTATGGTGGAGGGAAGAAAGCTGGATGATGATGGGAATGTGTTGCTTCGTTTTGAAAATGGAGCAGCAGGCGTATTGGTGGCATCGCAGATTGCTGCCGGTGAAGAAAATGCTTTAAACATAAGTGTGTATGGCGAAAACGGCGGCTTGCAATGGTATCAGATGGAACCCAATTCTTTGATTGTAAAATGGCTGGATAAACCGATGGAAATTTATCGGGCCGGAACACCATTTGTTGGCAATTATGCTAAGTTCAATACACGTACTCCCGGCGGTCATCCCGAAGGTTATTTAGAGGCATTTGGTAACATCTATCGCAATTTTGCCCTCACTTTATCAGCACACATAGAAGGTACAACACCGCCGGAGGAAGCGCTTGATTTTCCAGGTGTGGAAGATGGTATCAGAGGCATGGCTTTTATTGATAACGTGGTAGCTTCATCGCATAGCAAAGAAAAGTGGACAGAGCATAATGTTTGATGCCAGACGTAAATGTTTTTTATGAAACGTTCCTATTCACTTGTTCTTTTCTTTTCCCTTCTTGCTGTTTTGTTGTTTGCAATTACCTGTAAAAAAGAATTTAGCTATGAAGGTGGTGCATTTGCGAAATACAATTTTGTTGGTTCACCGCAGGCTTGTACTAATGCGTTAGTATCCGGAGATTATACAGCAGGCACCGCAACAATAGATTCGTTGAATACAGTAATGTTGTACATCAATGTTACTTCTCCGGGGTTGATTAATGTAACTACTGATGTAGTGGATGGCATTTCTTTCACTACCGGTCAAATGAATCTTACCGACACCGCTTCTAACACGGGTATCCTGTTGCAATGCAAGGGCATTCCAGATTCAGCAGGCACTTTTACTTTTCAAATTCCAGGCACTACGGGATGCACATATAGTGTAACGGTAAATGGTAAACAGCAAGCCAACATTATTCTAAGCGGTTCTCCCAACGATTGTTCCAATCCTATTCACCAGGGTTCATTCACACAGGGTGTTGCTGCCACAACTTCTAATATACTTACCGTTAATATTGATGTGATTCAAAAAGGCGATTATACTATCACAACAGATACAGTAAACGGCTTTTATTTTTCGGGTTCAGGCACGTTTACTTCAACCGGAACACAACAAGTTATCTTACATGCTAACGGAACACCTAACACATCAGAACTCAGTCGCTTTATAATAACTGCCGGTGCTTCGCAATGCAGCTTTTATGTAGCCGTAGCCAATGCCGACCCGCTGGCAACTTATGTTCTGCAATCGGGACAACAAAATGGGGGTTTATATTGCGCTCCCGGTTCGGTACAAGGTGTATATACAGCAAATACAACACTTACGGCTGGTAACACACTTACCGTGAATGCTTATGTTACGGTGCCCGGGCATTTTACTATCGCAACTACCGAAATAAATGGTATGAAGTTTAGCTTTACAGGTACATTCACAAACACCGGCGCACAGGATGTGATTCTGAAAGGCAGCGGCACACCCATTGCTGTAGGCACGTTTAATTTTGTTCCGCAAATTGTGGGTCCGGCTCCTCTCGGTGGCAGTTCGTGTGGATTGGATGTAGAAGTGAAATAACATTTTCTTTGTATATAAAACAACGCAAAAATGATAATACAGTTTTTGTAATAAAAACAAATCTTCGGTCAAAGATTCTCATTCTTGCCATTGTTATGAACGAACAATCATTTGATTATTGATTACCCAAAACAATGTATTATGCGTGCTAAAAATTTTCTTTTTTTTCTTCTATTGTTTGCTGCTATAACCGCTATTTGTTTTGCTTTTACATCTTCATCTCATAGTCATCAATCCACATTCAGAGATTTGAATAAGAATGGAAAAATGGATGTGTATGAAGATACTAAACAACCTCTTGAAGCAAGAGTAAACGACTTGTTGAAACAAATGACCATTGAAGAGAAAGCAGGCATGATGTTTATTAATGGGGCAAAAGTAAACGAAGATGGTTCCATTGAAGATAAGCCGGGCAAAGGCATGTTTGCTTTTGTGCCAAATGCGCTGCCGCTGATAAGGGACAGAAAAATGAATCACTTCAATTTTTGGTCAGTCCCATCAATTGAGGCTTTAGCAAAATGGTACAATGCCATGCAGCAATACATGATAGATTCCACGCGCTTAGGCATACCGCTTACCATTGCTTCCGACCCGCGAAGTCATTTTAGCAACAATGTTTTTTCGATGGGTGCAACCACGTTTTCGCAATGGTGCGAACCACTTGGCTTTGGAGCGATAGGTGATGAAAAATTAATGAAAGAATTTGCTGATGATGTGCGGCAGGAATATATAGCGGTCGGCATTCGCGAAGCCTTACATCCGCAGGTTGATTTATCTACCGAGCCGCGCTGGCCGCGCATTAACGGCACTTTTGGTGAAGATGCAAAGCTTACATCTAAAATGGCAACAGCATATATCCTCGGCTTTCAGGGCGATAAGCTCGGAGCAAATAGTGTTGCCTGCATGACCAAACATTTTCCAGGCGGTGGTCCGCAGTTTGAAGGTCTTGATCCGCACTTTAATTTTCAGAAAGGGCAAGTGTATCCGGGCAATAATTTTAATTATCATCTTATTCCTTTTGAAGCTGCATTTGCAGCACATACCGCAGCTATTATGCCTTATTACGGAGTGCCGATGAATGAAGGAAATGAACACGTTGGTTTCTCTTACAACAAAGGCATTATTACTGGCTTATTACGCAATAAATATCATTATGATGGTGTGGTTTGTACCGATTGGAATTTAGTGAGCGAAAACGGTATTACCAGCATGATGGGGCCCGCCCGTGCATGGGGTGTACAAAATTTGAATGAAGAAGAAAGAGTGCAAAAAATAATTGAGGCTGGTGTTGACCAGTTTGGTGGAGAAAACATTCCTGAAGTGGTAGTCAAACTGGTAAAGGGGGGCAAAATAAAGGAATCGAGAATTGACTCGTCTATAAGAAGGTTATTGCGCGTAAAATTTGAGTTGGGCTTGTTTGACAACCCTTTTGTTGATGCAGCAAAAGCTACTCAGATTGTAGGCAATCCCCAATTTGTAAAAAGCGGCGAAACCTCGCAACGCAGAGCCATCACACTGCTAAAAAACGATGGCAAAGTTCTGCCTTTGCAACAAAACAAATTGAAAATTTATGTGCAAAATATAGATGCTAAAGTTGCTGCGCAATATGGAACTATTGTTGATAAACCACAAGGTGCTGACTTGGCAATTATTCGTTTGAATACGCCCTGGTATCCGGTTCAATCAGATATACCGGCAGCCAAAATGTTTCATCACGGCGACCTCGATTTTAAAGGCACAGAGAAGGATAGCATTTTGCAATTGCTGAACACCGTTCCAACTATCGTTGATATTTATCTTGACCGGCCCGCTGTGATACCGGAAATTAGTGCAAAAGCAAAAGGTTTGCTTGCCGATTTTGGTGCGAGCGATGCCGCAGTATTGGATGTTATCTTTGGTAAATTCAAGCCGGGTGGGCATTTACCAATTGAATTGCCATCGTCAATGGAAGCGGTTCGGGCACAAAAAGAAGACGTTCCTTATGATTCAAAAGATCCATTGTATAAGTTTGGTTTTGGATTGAGTTACTGATTTGGAATTTCAAACTAAAGTCAACAAAGGTAAACGCATAAATTGCACAACATTTTATCAATCATTTTCTAACCATATTTAAGCTACCTAATTTATGACAACACTAAAAGGACCCGGTTTGTTTTTAGCACAATTTGCAGGCGATGCTGCGCCTTTTAATTCATTGCAAACGATTTGCGAATGGGCAAAAAGTTTAGGCTACGAAGGCGTGCAAATTCCAACCTGGGTAAGCAACTTTATTGACCTTCAAAAAGCGGCCGAAAGTAAAACTTATGCGGACGAATTAAAAGGCATTGTAAACGCGGCTGGTTTACAAATAACCGAGCTATCAACGCACCTGCAAGGTCAGTTGGTTGCGGTGCATCCGGCGTATGATGCCTTATTTGATGGCTTTGCGCCAGAGCAATATCGCAACAATCCTAAAGCCCGCACGGAATGGGCAGTTCAGCAATTGAAGTGGGCAGCGAAAGCTTCGCAAAATTTAGGGCTGAATGCGCATGGAACATTTAGCGGTGCATTGCTTTGGCAAACTGTTTATCCGTGGCCGCAACGACCTGCAGGCCTGGTGGAAACCGGCTTTACAGAATTAGCAAATCGCTGGCTCCCGATATTGAATGAATTCGATGAAAATGGTGTGGATGTGTGCTATGAAATTCATCCGGGTGAAGACCTGCACGATGGTGAAACTTACGAGATGTTTTTAAAGCATGTGAACAATCATCCGCGCGCTTGTTTGCTCTACGATCCATCGCATTTTGTTTTGCAGTGTTTAGATTATCTAACATACATAGATTACTATCACGAGCGCATTAAAATGTTTCATGTAAAAGATGCAGAGTTCAACCCAACCGGCAAGCAAGGTGTGTATGGCGGCTATCAAAGCTGGGTAAATCGCGCTGGTCGTTTCCGCTCTTTGGGTGATGGTCAGGTTGATTTTAAAAGCATCTTTAGCAAGCTATCGCAATACGATTTCAAAGGCTGGGCGGTGTTGGAGTGGGAATGTGCAATAAAGAGTTCAGAACAAGGTGCAAGAGAAGGTGCGCCGTTTATCAAAAATCATATCATTACTGTTACGGAAAAAGCGTTTGACGATTTTGCATCAACAGGAAGTGATGAACACTTTAACCGTTTGGTATTAGGATTGCAATAAAAGTTGCCAAAAGTAAACGTATGAAAAAGCTGATGGTAATCGCAAGCCTTATAACAATAACCGGAATCATAAGTTGTGGCTCTAATCCACGCAAAGACACCAACAATCCTGCACAGGATTCGTTGCCGCTGGCGCAAAAAGCCAGTCCGCTTCCTGATAACAATGTAGATAATCCGCGTGCATTAACGAAAGATTCAGCTTTAACGGGAGGCGCAGTTTTGATTGCCAATAACGATTGCAAAACCTGTCATTCCATTGATAAAAAAATGACCGGACCTTCTTACAATATGATTGCCGACAAATACACAAACAGCGAAGGCATGAGAGATGAACTGGCTTATAAAATTGAGCACGGTGGTTCAGGCAGATGGGGCAAAGTTGTGATGCCGGCACATCCGCAGGTTAATCGTGCAGATGCGAATTTAATGGCCAATTATATTTTGTCATTAAAAACAAAATAACTTTTCATCGTTATATTTTTAGTTCAGCAGCAACATTTGTTTTTATCATAAATGTTGCTGCTGTTTATTTATTAGAACTTACTCACCCAAGCAACTTGTGAATTTGTGCATACTGAATCAGCATGATCGTTTTTGCATCCTGAATACTTCCGTTAGCAATCATTTCTACAGCATCTGCAATTGGCGTTTCCTGCACCTCAATGTCTTCTGTTTCATCGGTACCACCACCTTTGCCTTTCTTCATACTGGCGTTGTATTCAGCAATAAAAAAATACAGTTTTTCTGTTACTGAACCCGGCGACAAATAAGCCTGCATCACCCTTTTTACTTCGTTTACTTTATAACCTGTTTCTTCCTCAATCTCGCGCCTGATGCAGGTTTCAGGGCTTTCATCGTCGTCAATGGTTCCGGCAGGCGCTTCGATTAGCATTCCGCTTTCGTTTCCATTTACATAAGTAGGCAATCTGAACTGATCCGTTAAAATAATGGTTTTGGTTTCGCGGTTATAAAGCAATACTACAGTTGCATCTTTACGGCTAAAGACAACCCGTTTCTGTGTTTGCCATTCGCCATCGCTTCGCAAATAATCAAAAGTTATTTTTTGAAGCTTGCAGTGATAATCGGATAACAACTCGGACTGCAAATTTTTTATTCTGTCATTCATAGTTCAATATTTTTAAAAAACGGTAATAATTTTTCTCTCATTGCATCCGGCATGATTGCCCGCTTTTTTGTTTTTACATCTAAAAAATAAAGTGATACTGTTCCTGTTGTCAACAGTTTTCCGGCTTCGTTAAACACTTCCTGGTGAAATATAATTTTATGTTCAGCGGGCAATTCACGCAGTGTTGTTTTTATCGTTATTAAATCATCATACACCGCCGAACGCAAGTACTTAATATGCATTTCTGTAACCGGAAGCATCACACCATCTTCTTCCATTTGCTTGTAAGAATATCCCAACTGGCGTATGCTTTCTACTCTGCCAATTTCAAAATACTGCGCATAGTTGCCATAATACACAATGCCCATTTGGTCGGTTTCTGCATAACGAACACGCGTAGTGGTTTCGGAAACATACATTCGATTTATGATTTATGATTTGTGAATAGTGAGTATGTCAATGAATCATCGTGCTTTCTTACTTGCTTTTACGGGCTTGGGGCTATTTTTTCTTTATAAGTATCATCAAACAAACAGGTAATACCACGATGGTTGCCACAACTGCCCCGCTCTTTTACTTTTACCAGCATTTTTATCAAATGTAAAATCAATCACGCACGGGTCGCCGCTTTGCTGAAACACTGCTTTGTTAGCGCTCACCATTATCATCGTTCCTTTTAGTTCGCCGGTGCAATCATCCTTGCTTTTTTCGAAGTGAATAAAGAAGATATATCTGCCCGTAATGTTTCCATCTCTTATCGAAATAAAATTGGTTTTATCTTTTGCATAATCGCCGGTGTACTGAAATGTTTTTTTCAAAGTATCAATCGGGTTAATAATGTTGGCATTCTTTCTTATCGTCCTCATTACTGGCATTGATCACTTCAATAAAATTTTTGGTGGGCGTGTTATAAGCATAACCATGTTTGGAATAACTGTATTTATCGTTTACCGTTTTATCCTGCATAATTAAAAAAGTGGGTTCGGTGTTGATGTCAACACTGTGAACGTAGCCATCATCCAGTTTTATTTGAGATAAGCGGCAGGTGGTTGATGAATTGTTTTTTATTATCAAATAAAAAAGCAGAAAGCGATGCCGTTTTGCCTGATGTTGATTTGATTAGCAAATACGTTTCAAACTTGTTCTCTATTTTACCTACCGGATAAAAATGCAATGGTTTTTTTTGTTTGGAAAGGAGAAATGATAAGGCAGAATCGGGAACAAATTGAAATAACGTTTCGTAACTGAAAGTAGTGGTATCGCCAATGCCTGAAAGGCTCGTATCTGCTGCATCGTAGGGCAATTTTAGTTTTGGAAAAAGAGCAAAAAAATCTTTAGCAGTCACAGTTCTGTTTTCAGCTATTGGCTGCTTTTTGTTTTTGCATGAAAAAGTAAAAAGCAACAAAACTAAAACGAAGTATTTATTCATTGGAAAACGGTTTATTCAGTTACAATATGGCAATAGCACTAAACAAATATTGTACAATAATTAATTAAATTTTTCATTTGTTAGCCTTTTTGGTTTTGTTCAATTTTTTGTAATATCGTTTATCAATCATAAGCATTGCATTAAACATAGATAAAATAATTTCAGAACTTTACCGCCGTGAAAACATCAGCAAAGGAAGCTGCAAACGCAAGGTCATTCGTTAGGCGAAGTACACGAATCGGTTGATACATCCCGTACCAAGAAATGGAGCCGCTTTTTAGCTTTTGTAGGCCCTGCTTACATGGTTAGTGTCGGCTATATGGACCCCGGCAACTGGGCAACCGATTTGCAGGGCGGATCGCAGTTTGGGTATCGTTTGATTTGGGTATTGCTGATGAGCAACCTGATGGCTTTGTTGCTTCAAAATTTAAGTGCACGTTTGGGTATTGTAAGAAGACGCGACCTTGCGCAAGCTAACCGCGAAGTGTATCCTAAACTCATTAATTTTTGCCTTTACCTTTTAGCTGAATTGGCCATTGCTGCCTGCGATTTGGCGGAAGTAATTGGTATGGCAATCGGCATTCAATTGCTTACCGGTTTGCCGCTTATTTGGGGCGTATCCGTTACCATTTTTGATACTTTTATTTTGTTCTATTTACAAAAGCTCGGCATCCGCAAATTAGAAGCCTTTATCATTGGTTTAATTATCATCATTGGCTCTTCTTTTTTTGCCGAAATTTTCTTTGCAAAACCTCAGTGGGGAGAAGTAGTAAAAGGTTTTAAACCAACGCTTTTAAACGCGCAAGCCTTGTACATAGCGGTTGGCATTATTGGCGCAACAGTAATGCCACACAACCTGTATCTGCATTCTGCGTTGGTGCAAACACGTAAGGTTACATCTGATGATAAAAGCATCAAACGCGCACTCAAATTTACTTTCATTGATAGTGCAGTTGCTTTAAATATTGCGTTTGTAGTAAATGCCTGTATCCTCATTTTAGCAGCGGCAACTTTTTTCACAACAGGGCATCAAAATGTGGCTACCATTCAGGACGCGCATCAGTTGCTGCAAGGTTTGCTGGGCAGCAAGCTGGCTCCTGTTCTGTTTGCGATTGCTTTGATTGCAGCCGGACAAAGCTCAACAATCACGGGCACGCTGGCGGGTCAAATTGTAATGGAAGGTTATTTGCAACTACGCATCAATCCATTGCTGCGAAGGTTGATCACAAGGCTGCTGGCTATTATTCCTGCTTTACTTGTGGTGTTGATTGCCGGCGAAGAAAAAATCAACGATTTGCTGGTGTTAAGCCAGGTTATATTGAGCCTGCAATTGAGCTTTGCAGTCATTCCGCTCATACATTTCGTAAGCGATAAACAAACCATGGGAGCCTATGTTATTAAGCCATTTATAAAAGTGGCCGCATGGATAGTTGCTATTGTTTTGGTGTATCTGAATTTAAACCTTGTTGTCCAAACCGCCATCAGCACATTTACCGAAAACGGACATTGGTTTATTAAGGTTTTAATGGGTCTTGGTTCAATCATTTTTGTATGGCTGTTTGTAATGATGACAGTGCTGCCCCTGATGAACAAACAAAAAGCACGAAAAAGCATCCGGCTGCATGGAGAAGAGTAGATTGCTTCGCAATCTTGCGGTTCCCCAAACGCTGCGCATCGCTGTGGCATTGGATTTCAGCTATCTTGACGAAAAGCTGATTGCTTATGCTTTAAGCCAGGGCAGAGACGAAGCTACCTATGTTTTGATACATGTGGTAGAAACCGCTTCTGCCAAATATTTCGGCTCTGCAGCAGATGATTTTGAAACGCGCAGCGACCATGAGCGTTTGGAAGATTATGCAAAGCAATTGCAGGATCTGGGTTACAATATCACTATTTCGTTGGGCTATGAAAACCGTGTTGCAGAAATACTTCGCATTGTAAAGCAGGAAAAAGCAGATATGATTATTATGGGTGCACACCGGCACAGCGGTATTAAAGATTATGTGTATGGCGCAACGGTTGATAAAGTGCGGCACAAGCTTGGCATTCCGGTGTTGATTGTGAGTTGATTTGAAACGATATTTGTTTTACGCAAGTGAACAAGAAATGAATGAGTTTTCGCAGAAATGGATAAACGAAAAATTCGGGCAAAAACAAACGCTGCTATTCTAATACCTTCCACATCTTATCAGCCAGGGCTGAAGCCCATTGCGCATATTGTTTTCCTGATGGATGCAGGTCGTCCGGTGCAAGCGTAGTGCTGTCTATTGCATCGTAACGACTAATGCCCGTAACATCTGTATAATTCACTTCATACAACTGTGTAACGCTTTTATTAATAGCATTGAAGTCATCAATCTGGCTGCTGATGTTTATACCTTTTACTTCTGCACCAAACGGTGTTACACCATAATCAGGTATCGAAAGAACAAACACATGTTTATTGTTATTGCGGGCAAACCGGATTGCCTTTTGCAACAGGTTCGTAAAGTGTTCCCGGTAATCAGTGGTATCTCGTTTTAAATACTGGTCGTTCACACCAATTAACAGCGTTACCACATCATACATTTTTGTTGTTCGAAGGTCTTCAATCGCCCATTGCAGATTCACCGTTTTCCAGCCCGTGGTGGCAATGTAATCAATGGTTGAAATGTTATATCCTTTGTGTTGTAAAATGGCTGCCGTTTGTGCCGGAAAACGCTCTGCCGAATCAACCGATTGACCAATGGTATAAGAATCGCCCAAGGCTAAATAGCTTTTAGCATTTGATGCAGCAACGGTTGTATCGTTGGAAGTAATATTGAATGAAATACTTTTTGCGCTACCAAAAAAGCCGCAAAACAAAAAAGGCAGTGTTATCGAAATAAGCTTGTAAATAGAATGCAGTATTGTTTGATTACGGTTCATAAAAAAGAATTGGATTTTAACAGATGAAAGAATCGCCACGAAAATCGTTTCAACGAAACCTATATACGAATGATGCTGCGTGTTTGGTTTGTCGTCGCTTTTTATTGTAAAGTAACAACTCGTTTTCTTTCATTGAAGCTGCTTTTTGATTGTGTAATAAAATGGGTAAAAACAAAATCAATCGCTTCTATTCTTGATTCTGATTTATCTAATCCATACAAGTTTAATTCATTGTTGTATTAGCACTTTGCATCTTCTCTCCTACGCATGAAACACAAGTTCTTTCTTTAATTTACGTCATACCCCTTACTTTTGTTTTCATTTAAAAAACAAACACCATGGCCGTTTTGGTTAATAAAGAATCTAAAGTTATTGTACAAGGTTTTACAGGCACGGAAGGCACTTTTCATGCTTCGCAAATGATTGAATATGGAACCAATGTTGTAGGTGGCGTAACACCCGGCAAAGGTGGTAGCCAACATTTGGAAAAGCCTGTCTTTAACACCGTTGTAGATGCAGTGGCCCAAACCGGCGCCAACGTAAGCATCATCTTTGTTCCACCTGCTTTTGCAGCCGATGCCATTATGGAAAGTGCCGATGCAGGTATTGCCTTAATTGTTTGCATTACCGAAGGCATACCTACGCAGGACATGGTGAAAGTGAAGAATTATTTAGTAGGAACAAATAGCCGCTTGATTGGTCCGAATTGTCCGGGTGTGATTACCGCCGGCGAAGCGAAAGTGGGCATCATGCCGGGCTTTATTTTTAAACCGGGTAAGATTGGTATTGTATCAAAAAGCGGAACCTTGACTTATGAAGCTGCTGATCAAACTGTAAAAGCGGGCTTGGGCATCAGCACGGCCATTGGCATTGGCGGTGATCCTATCATTGGCACACCTACCAAAGAAGCGGTTGAACTGCTGATGAATGATCCTGAAACCGAAGGCATTATTATGATCGGGGAAATTGGTGGCAGCATGGAAGCTGAAGCTGCACTTTGGATAAAAGAGAACAAAACCAAACCTGTGGTTGGTTTTATTGCCGGACAAACTGCGCCTCCCGGCCGGCGTATGGGACATGCCGGAGCTATTGTTGGCGGTGCCGATGATACAGCGGCTGCAAAGATGCGCATCATGGCAGAATGTGGTATTCATGTAGTGGCAAGTCCTGCGGATATTGGAAAGACAATGGCAGAAGCGTTGAAGAAATAAGCGTAAATTTTATAGCAAAAACAAAAGCCATTCTCAAATGATAGGATGGCTTTTGTTTTTGCAGCTTTTTCATCTTTAATTACAGTTCTGTAAGATTTGCTCTGCCACTAAAGTGAATGGAAAATTATTCCATTTTCGTTTTGTTTTTACCAAGCGTTGCAATGCTCCATTCAATTGCCTGCAGCAAAGTATTGAAGGCAATGATTTCATGCGCGGGTGAATGCGATAATGCTTCTACAACTGCATCCTGATCTTGTTTTTTTACTGACTTTAATACGAGCGGTACACTTACTTCGGCTTCTTCTTTCTGCGACGTAAGTATCATGCCTTTTTGTGGGGTAAATGTTTCGCCGCTTTCTTTTTCAACGGCCTTAATCAATTTGTGCGCCCGTTGCAAAAGTAAACTGCTATACACCTGCTTATGCTTCGGCCCGCCATGTGCCAGTTCGTTCAAAATCCACTCTTTATCTTCTTTGTTTTCAACAACTAAATTGAGAATAGCTTTCGGATTTCCAATCAAGTCTAATACTTCATTTTCTTCGTCCTGATGCCTGGGCATATATTTATTTTTATGGGTGATTAATATGTTTTCGAACGTTCATTACATCGTTCATCTATGCTGTGCGTTACGGTTTTTTGGTTATGCAACTTCCTTGCCGCAATGTGCAGTTGAAAAATCAAAATCGTTTTTAAAAATACCATTGCTATGAGACTGAGGAAGTGCTGGATATTATTATCTAAGACTGTCATCGCATATTCGCATAGTAAGGTAAGAGCATCGTTATTAGTAACGAATGAAAGAAAATTTATAAATGAAGAAAACAGGCAAAAACAAACTTCCACTAAAGCAAAAGATCTATACTATCTTTTTTGTTTTGCACCAATATTTGGCAGAAACCCGGTGATCAATCCAATCAAGGGAAGAAAAGCACAAACCTGGTACACAAAATGAATGCTTGTGCTGTCAGCCAATTTTCCCAATACCGCAGAGCCCAAGCCTCCCATTCCGAAAGCAAAACCAAAGAACAAACCCGATACCGTTCCTACTTTGCCCGGCAGCAATTCCTGCGCATATACCAGAATAGCAGAGAAGGCAGAAGCCAATATCAACCCGATAAGCACACTTAGAATGGTTGTCCAGAAAAGGTCAACATGAGGAAGCAATAATGTAAATGGAGCCACGCCTACAATCGAAAACCAGATGACATATTTACGACCAAAACGATCGCCAAGCGGACCGCCCAGGAAAGTGCCCACAGCCGTTGAAAACAGGAAAATAAAAAGATGCACTTGCGAGCTTTGCACCGACACGCCAAACTTCTCGATCAGGTAAAAAGTATAGTAAGAAGTCATGCTGGCGAGATAGAAATATTTTGAAAAAATAAGCACCAGCAAAATGACGATTGAAAACACCACTTTTCCTTTTGATAAATGAATTCCTTCTTCACCTTGCACTGCTACTTTTTTAGGGCGAATTCTTTGCATATTTCCGCGATACCACTTACCCACCGCAATTAAAATAATGATGGCAATGAGAGCCAAACAGGAAAACCAAACAATGCTGGTTTGTCCTGATGGAACAATGATTAAAGCAGCCAGCAAGGGACCGATTGAACTGCCTGCATTGCCGCCCACCTGAAAGATAGATTGCGCCAATCCTCGCCTTCCGCCGGAAGCCATGTAAGCTACTTTCGATGCTTCAGGATGAAACACAGACGAGCCGGTTCCAATCAATCCAACCGAAACCAATATCCATCCAAAAGAGGAAGCAAAAGCAAGGCAAACCAGCCCAATCATGGTAAACACCATCCCGGTTGCTAATGAAAAAGGTTGCGGTTTTTTATCTGTATAAAAACCAACAAACGGCTGGAATAGGGAAGCTGCTAATTGAAACGTGAGTGTAATCAACCCGATTTGCCCAAAGCTTAAATGAAAAGACTGTTTAACGATGGGATAAATGGATGGAATGAGCGATTGTATGGTATCATTCAAAAGATGCGAAAAACTGATGGTGAGCAGAATGGAGAAAACGGTTTGTTCTGCCACCTTTTTTATGCCAGTTAATTGTTGTTCTTCAACGGTCTGTTCCATAGCCAAAAATAAGCCTGTAAAAGTACAGTTGATTCAGTTACGGATATTGATCTTTACTTTTCCCTTTAATAAAAAACAAACGGTTTAAAAGATTAAATTCACAACTTGTTTTATCGCGTAAAAAGCTTTTCAGCCTTTCTTCAGAAAAGAAGTTTCCGTTGCATAGTTTCATCATAGCTTGCACCCGTTTTTTTAAAAAGTAAACTCTGTCAGCCAAAGCTTTTTATACGTTTTCGCCCGCTCTTCCTATTATTATTTACCGCCGGAAAACATACAACTATTTATTGCCTGTAGCAGCTTCTAATAAGCGGCCACCACTGCGTCTTCTTTCGCGTATCTGATTTCGATACAGGAAATTTTTACATCTAATACATGCAAAGAAACTCCTGTTTGGCAAGCGATAACATCGCTGGTTAACTGCATCTGCGCAAGCAATTAAAACAAAAATTGACTATCCGCATGTAGTAACTAAAATAGAAAGGTATCGTCACTGCGAGGCACGAAGCAGTCTGTACTGTACAATAATTATTGTTTATAATTGATAAATCTTTTTCTGTTCATATCAGCAGACTGCTTCGTGCCTCCCAGTAACGGCTTATCTGCCTGGTGTAACAAAAGGTTACTATAAACGGATGGTCATTAAACAAAAAATTAAAACAAATATTATGAACGCTTCAAAATTTTTTATTCAATAGCGATGGACGGCGATAATTTCACCAAATTTAAAATTACGGAAGGAATTGGTAAGGGTAATATCGAAATCATACCCGATTTAATTGTGAGTGGAAATGATGGAAAGGATGAAAGCTTAAGCGGTTTAATGGTTTTACAATTGCTGCAGTTAATGCAGGAAAAGAAAAATCAGAATGGCAGCAATAAAACACACTAAAAATGGTTAAGCTGTCGGCGTAAGTTAAGTCTTTGCGATAACATAAAGCGAGACGATTAATTCCCATAAAAACAAAGCCGTTCCCTGCTGAAACGGCTTTGTTTTTATAATCGTATATTCTTCACAACTCACTCCAAAATGACAAATTGGTTTGGCTGTAAAGAGAGCTGAATATACATGGTTCCATCTGGCGATTGATGTACTTCGACCGTTCCGGAAGCACCATACAAAAAAGTTAGGGCCTCGCCAGCTTTATGATAAGAACCATCAATCACAATACAATCAGTACGGGTATGCGCCGACACATTGTAAGCAACTATCACTTCCTGGCTGTAAAGAATGCGGGAGAAAGCGAGCGTATAATCGTTCACATCAGGAAAAGCAAAATCTTGCCCGTTATCAGAGGTCTGCCTGTAATACAACCTTCCAAACCGCAACGGATTTACTTTCCTCATGACCGACGCCATCTTACCTATTTCCCCGTAAATAGTGCAATGTGTATTCAACACATTGTTGCCTGTTGAAGTATCGAACATAGCTTCCCGTATTTGATTGTCGCCTCCACTGCCTGTAAAGCCTTGTTCTGTGCCATAATACATACAGGGTGTGCCTAACGAGCAAAGCAGGAACCCGATAGCAGCGATAATTTGTTGGTCAGTAGCAGTTGCACCAATCCTTCCGTCAGGTTGCCAAAACGAATCATGGTTGTCAATAAAAGTAACGAGATAACGCCCGATTTCCCCTCTGTTCAATGCCCGGTTGTTTTGCGCCTGCAGCCGGTTTAATAATGTTTGAGGTCCTTCGTTTCCTTTTATTACGTCTCGTAACGGAGCATTGCTATTATCTCCGTATATACCCTCCGCAAGCCTGAAATCGAGCAGTGAATCAATGCCAAAAAAGACGGTATTATTACCATCCAAACCTGATGTATTCTGACCAATATAACGGTTGTAAATATCATCATCACTATTTGCCAGTTCGCCAAAAAGAAAGAAACCGCGTTTCCCCAGCGAGTAAGCATACTCGCGAATGTTTGAGCAAAAACGCGAACAGGCCAGTTCTCCCATGTGCTTTACGGCATCAACCCGAAAGCCATCAATATCAGTCTCATTAATCCAGTAGCAATGACTTTTGATTAAAATATTGATGAGTTCAGATCCATTGTTATCGTCGTCATTTTCATAATCCTTTAGGCCAGAAAGATCGCCATGCTGGTTTTCCGGGTACGTATCATATCCGTTCGCATCGGCTATCAACCCTCTTCTGTGATACAAATCGGGATTTCTTAATTCGACAGGGAGAGGACGATCTTGTCTGCGCCAGTCGCCAAAGTCAAACGTAATGTCTTCGGAATATTTATAAGGCTCAACGCCCGGCTTGTCTTCATCTTTATAAAACCAATTATCGCCTGAATGATTAATCACTACATCCAGAATAATACGAATAGGAAACGCTTTCCCATCCTTTTGGTAATTGTGTGCTTTTTCTACCAACTGGACCAGATCTTCTTTTGTTCCGAAGTGAGGGTCAATGTTAAGATAGTTATTAATATTATAGCCATGATACGCGCCGGCATTATTTTCAAACACAGGCGAAAGCCAGATGGCGGTGCAGCCCAAACCAGCAATGTAATCGAGGTTTGCCGTTATACCTTTTATTTTTCCACCATAAAAATCGTCCGGTGTAGCAAATCCGGGTGAGCGACCGGAGGAAGTATTAACTGGTGTTCTGACTGCATCGTCGTGGAACCGATCAACTAAAAGAAAGTAAATGAACTCCTCCCGCCATTCGCGGTTACAATTGAAATAATTTTTTTGAGGCTTGGGTGACAGGTCAATTTGGGCAATGGATGTTATAGGCATAACAATAGTTTTAGGAAAGGTGCAAAGGGATACAGGTTGTGCTTTAAATTGTATGAGGGTGGTTCTTTCATTATTAGGTACTTCCGCATAACTGGTTATCAACTGTTCCGTCAGGAACGGCAGGTGGGTAGAAAGAAGAGAGATGTACCAAGACATTCGTTCTGTCAGGAACGATACTCTACAACTCACAAAGAGTACCGTTCCTGACGGAACGGAGCCATGTTTGGTTTTGCTCTTATTTTCTACCCGTCTGCCATTCCTGGCGGATCGTTGGCCGAACGCCTGGCAGGTACTTCTGACAGATAGAAACTCTAATCATTATACATTTCAGAGCACATACGGATACATCCGATTATAAAAATAAATGTATTTTTTCTTTTGTGCAATTTCTCCTTTGAGGAAATTACTGTGTTACACTGTTGTCAACTCAGAAAAAGGATACTTATACCAATGTTGACATGTTCAGGAACGATAAAGTAATGCCGCTACAAGATTGATGAAGAACGCTACCAAAAAAATCTATGCCGGTTTAAGGCTTCAGTGAACAAAAGGGAACATACATATTATAAGCTACCTTTCCAAAAAATTATACTGTATGAAAACAACATTTGTAATCACATCTCTCCTTCTCCTTGCCTGCAGTTTTATGGCATCCACCGGCTTACAGGCACAAATGCAAAGAATGAGTCCGCACGACACTGTAAACAGCACAGTAAACGGTGCGCATATCAAAATTATCTTTGGCAGTCCCGCCGTAAAGGGCAGGCAGATATGGGGTGCACTGGTACCCTACAATAAAGCCTGGCGTGGTGGTGCCGATGAAGCTACCCTTTTCAGTACGGATAAAGACCTGACAATAGGAGGTAAAAAACTGCCTGCCGGTACCTATACTGTATTTGTCATCCCTACTCAAAGCACATGGACATACGTTTTCAACTCGCAAACCGGTCAATGGGGAATTAAACAAGGCGGTGCTGCCAATTACGATGAGTCGAAGAACGTGCTTACTGTAACTGCAACACCTAAAGCTGCGCCTATGGCAGAACATCTTACTTACAGCGCTACCGACAAAGGATTCGGATTACATTGGGAAAAGATGGAAGCTTTGGTTTCGATCAAATAGATAGTCTGCAGAATTCTATTATCATAAAAAACGGGTGTTTGAAACACCCGTTTTTTATTGAAGTTTTGGAAAGAATAAGTTGATAGAAAGACGGGAATGGATGATAGATGAAATCTATTCCAGAAGTGCAGCTTAGATTATCTACGCTGAGTTTTAGGGATATTTACTTTGAAAATTGATTGCTGTTTCCTAAAATTATACAGAGGATTTTTGATATTTTGTCTTCTATCAGTTGTACGCTTTAGCCTGTAAGGTTGAACAACATCTTTTCAATATGATGTGTTTACAACCTTACAGGTTAGTTCATTGTAATAATCTAAAGCATGGCTGCTGCCAATAAGAAAGAGTCTTTTTTATCCGCACCTCTCGCTATTATAGATGCGCTTTAAAAAACTCAACGCTTCCTATTACATAAGGTTCAATAGCACCATCATGATCCAAACCTGTTAACGGTATCAATTCTACATCGGTTGCTCCTCTTGCCGTCATTGCATTATACGCATCCTGAGAATTGAAGAAAGGTATGGTAATGTCAGCCGTGCCATGATACAGGCGTAAGGGTGCCACCGGCTTCCAGTCAAATACGTCATTGTCAGCCAATGCACTTAGAAAACCCTGGTCGGTTGCTGTATTAATTCCGTTTACAAATACCGGGTTAAGAATGTTATTTAAACTGGTATTAATGGTTGCATTTAGGCCATTGTTCTGTACATCAGTGGCATAGGGTTCAATTAAATAATCACTAATCGGCCTGTGTAACTGAGGGTAAAACGAATTGTAAAAAAGTATAACTGCCAAATAATTTTTCACAGAACCGGGATCAGATGGATAATTAAAAATGTACTGCGCAATTTTAGTTATCTCTGAGGGTGCACCACCGGTGCTGGCTGCTTTTACGTTGAAAGGCAAATTATTGTCCTGTATATACTTCTGCAGACTTAAATTAGCAAGGCCACCTTCAGAATAACCCTGTAGATACAATTTCTCATCACAATCTTGATGTATGTCCCGTAAAAATTCTTTTGCTGCCCGTATCATATCTGCACAACTGGTTGCCAGACTGGCCCTGTGAAAAGGAGGATGAAACAAGTTATTAGAAGCGCCATATCCTAGATAATCCGGCAACACGGCAATATAACCATTTGAAGCTTCCGCCGAAGCTTCATGATAGGCTGTGGAAGCCGTGTTTGTACTGGGCAGGTAATAAGAAGGAGCCAGGCTATCGGCGGTTAAAATATCACCATGCTCCATACTGATTATTGATGCGTTAGCAACGTCGTGTGGAATGATAACACATCCCGAAGCCAGAACAGTGGAATCGTTAATGAACTTTGTTTTGTATACAATTTTGAATACGCTAATGGTGTGTTTATCGTAAGCTGCAAGAAATGCAAGAGGCGTTTTTCCATTAAAACGCTCGTCCAGTTGTTCTTTCGTAAAATCACCAATTTTAGTAACGCTGACGAGGTATTGATTTTGATGGCCATAATCATGATAATCTTTTTTACAACTGCTAATACTTAGCGTTATGAGTAAAGCTAATAGCAGCAGATTACTTGTTGACTGTCTAAACAAAAAGTAAAAGGACATTTTTACTTTTTGTTTTTGATGAAAGAGAGGATGGTTATTTGTTGACATATAGGAAGGTTTAATTGTGAATGATAGAATAACTAATGAAAATTAGTTTGCTAGTCATAGCAAAAGTTAAGGCTTTCAAGTCAGCAACTGGTTGTTATCGCTTACATACAATTATTTTTATTTCTGCTTCATGTAAAGAGTTAGGTAAATAGAAGAATAGAAAACTTAGAACCCTATCTTAACACTTAGCGCAAGGCATATAACCGGGTTTATATAATGCATGGTTATTAATGGTAATGCCAGCATTTTTTAAACTAAGAGAAGCTTTCTTTTTATTATGATGTGCAGCAATAAAAAATGGAATGCTGGCTAATGCTACAACATCTCCTATAGTAAACAGCACTGCACCTTTTCCGACCGTATTACTATTATTTGAACCACCACCTTCGCTACCTGCTGGTCCAAGCCCATCACCTATAGCTCCGCCGACGGTTTCGCCTAACCCTATTATTCCCAATCCCACACCGGCACCTAAACAAACCCATCCCACCGTATTATAAGTGTTTCGCTTTTTCATATAATAATGATAGTCGTTCTTAATACTATCAGGCGCAGGCCGAGTCATTTGCTGTGCACTTACTTTTTGCAGCGATAAAATAACCAGGATAACAATTAGAAGGGTAGATTTAATAATCATCCGGTAAATATATTTTGAGATGTATGCCAAAAACAATACTTAAATTAGGTATATTTATTCTTTGTAAACCTTCATCCGATGCCCTTCCAAGCGTTTGCCTATAGTTCCATATACAACGATCTTGAGAAAGTAGAACGTTTCTGGAACAGTTTAAAGCCTGAGAATTATACCGCTGCTCTATGCAAGGAAAAATGGCAAGCGCTTATTCCGATGTTTGAACAGATATCTGCTCAAAGCTCTGTTGTAATCTTTATTTTTAATATTATTACCGGTCGTTTTGTTTACCAGGTTGATAAAAGAAATGTGGCTGGTTATGATGCAGCTTTATACCTCGCATATAATGGATTGGATTTCTCATTATCTAATCTCCATAAAGATATTCTTACTGCTTCTCTTATCACGCAACAAAAATCTTTTGATTATTTAAATACAAGCAAAGAAGAAAAAGATAAAATAGTTGTGAATTTTGATGGCATGTATAAAATAAGCAATGGCGAATACATTCATTTCTTACAGCAAACAGCATGTATTGAATCTGATGAGAATGGAAACGCCATGTTATATCTTAGCTATATTCATAACATCAGCTATATTAAAAAAGAAAAAACAGTAAACCTAATTATTACTTCACCCAATGACTTGAAATGGTGGAATTTTAATTTTGATACTAATATATTTGAACCTGTACACCCGTTATCTAAACAAGAGAAGAATATAATTGCTTATTTAGCAAAAGGCAAAAGCAGTAAAGAAATAGCTAAAGAGTTATTTATTAGTCCACATACAGTTGATACACACCGTAAAAATTTATTGGAAAAAACAAATTGCATTGATACAACGGGAATGATTACCTATTGCAAAATAGTGGGCCTGCTATAAAATTATCTGATAAGATAATTTTTGTCTTTCCATTAATAATTGAGGTCACCGCAGGTCTTTCAAGGAAACCCACGTTGTAATAATGGGGTAATAATTACATCTAACGCAGGGTTTCAGCTATTGCACATAGCCTGCGCATGAAGCCCCCGCTGCAACCTGAAAAACTATCTTTTTTTACAAATAATCAAAATGAGATTACCTTGTTTAAAATTTTTTATGAAACTCCTTTTACTACCTGCTATGCTTTGCATTTTGACGATTTCGTCCAAAGCACAAAATGCTGAAAAAGCAATCAGAACTTATCTTTTGGGATTTGAAAAGAAAGACTGGAACATGGTGGCCAGTCAGTTTGTTGATGGTTTTACATTTACAAGCCCTGCCGGTGATGACCATATTTCTCTTTCTGAATACAAAAAAAGGTGTTGGGGAACCTCTCAGTTTTGTAAAAAGGTTGCATTCTCAAAAATTATGGTAGAGGGCAATACTGCTTTTGCCACTTATAATATCACCACAACTGATAATAAGACCGTTCGCAACACCGAGTATTACACCTTCAGCAATGGCAAAATAAAATCTATAGAATGTTTTTTCGGGCAAGGCGCAGGCTATCCGGGCAGTACAAAACAATTCCAATAAAACTTTCCACTTGTCCGCAGTTTCCATGTTCTTCGAAGTGTGAATGTAGCAGGCCTCGAAGATGGGATAAGCATAGGCAATCCTCAATCATTTACTACACCGTTACTTCCAGTGCAGGCAGCCACTCGCTTTTCCTCCTTCCGGTTTGTTTTTGCCATAAAAATAATCAACCGTCTTTTATGTCGTAGGTAGTCTTCACACAATTTGACTTTACTTTCATTGGCACGACTTTTACATAATTCAAATTATGTTCAGAGGATTTATGTTTGCCACAGGCATTGAAAACAGTGACCCAACGATACAAAACGGAAAGGTTAGAGTAGATGAATTGGAGAAGGGAAAGCACTATGAGTATTGGAAAAAAGATTTTGAGCTGGTTCAACAATTGGGCATCCAATTTTTGCGGTATGGTGCGCCTTTGCATACCACGTTTTTGGGTACTAACAAGTACGACTGGAACTTTACGGATGAAGCTTTTGGGGAACTGAAGCAAAGAAACATTATTCCGATAACCGACCTTTGTCATTTTGGTGTGCCTGATTGGATTGGCAATTTTCAAAACCCCGATTTTCCCAATTTATTTGCTCAGTATGCCGGCGCTTTTGCCCAACGCTATCCATGGATACAATTGTATACGCCGATCAACGAAATGTATATCTGCGCACTGTTTTCTGCTTATTATGGCTGGTGGAATGAGCAGTTGACAACAGACCGCTCTTTTGTTACCGCATTAAAAAATATTGTAAAAGCAAACGTGCTGGCCATGCGTGCCATTTTAAAAATAAGACCTGATGCCATTTTTATTCAAAGCGAATCTTCAGAATACAATCATGCTGAAGATCCGCAAGCAATCAAACCTGCTGAGCTGATGAATGCCCGGCGCTTTCTTTCACTCGATTTGAACTATGGTAAACGCATAGAAAGTGAGATGTATGAATACCTGATGGATAATGGAATGACAAGAGAGGAATATCATTTGTTTTTGCACAATAATTTAAAACATCATTGCATTATGGGCAATGATTATTATGTAACCAATGAGCATCGGGTTTGCAAAGATGGAACGACACGTGCTTCCGGTGAAATTTTTGGTTATCATGTCATCACTGAGCAATATTATCGGCGTTATCAACTTCCTGTAATGCATACAGAAACCAATCTTTGGCAAGGCCCGAAAGGCGATGAAGCGGTGAACTGGTTATGGAAAGAATGGGCGAATGTAATGCGCGTAAGAAATGACGGAATCCCGATTGTAGGTTTCACGTGGTATTCTTTAACTGACCAGGTGGATTGGGATACAGCTTTGCGTGAAAATAATGGCAATGTAAACCCGCTTGGTTTGTTTGACATGGATAGAAACATTCGTCCGGTTGGAGAAGCGTATAAACAAATTATTTCTGATTGGCGTGAAGTGTTGCCAACGCAAAGTGTTTGCCTGAATGTGCCGGTTGTTATGCCCCATAACCAACCCAGCGTTGCTGACAATGAGAAAGCCGATAAAGATGAAACCAATACGCAAAACACGTCAACATTATTAAATGCAGCAAAACACTAAACCATGTCATTTCAAAATAAAGTAATCATTATAACAGGTTCTGCAAGCGGTATTGGGCTGGCAACGGCGAAACGTTTTGCAAAGGAAGGAGCCAAAATTGTGTTGGCAGACATTAATGCTGATAAACTAAAAGAAGCAGAAACGGAAGTTAGAAATGCGGGCGCAGCCGATGTTTGGATAAGCGAATGCGATGTAAGCAATGAAAAAAATGTGGAAGCCACCGTTGATGGTGCCATACAAAATTTAGGTGGTTTCGATGTTATGGTAAATAATGCAGGGATGATGATTTTTAAAAAAATTGAAGAGCAAACGGAAGAAGACTGGATGAAGATTTTGAGCGTTGATTTATTAGGCGCTTTCTTTTTTACAAAACAATCTTTTTTGAAAATGAAAAATGGCGGCGCTATCGTAAATGTATCCAGCATACATGCTATTGAAACCACGCCTAATGTTGCCACTTATGCAGCCGCAAAATCTGCAGTGCTTTCTCTTACGCGTTCGGCTTCGGTTGAAGGCAAACCCAAAAATATACGTGTCAATGCTGTTTTGCCCGGTGCTATTGATACGCCAATGTTGTGGGATAATCCAAATGTAAAAGCAGGGCTTGAAAAAATTGAGATGACGGATGTTGGTAAACCAGAAGATATTGCTGATGTGATTGCTTATCTCGCTTCAGACCAGGCCGCTTTTGTGCAAGGTGCTGCAATAAGAGTTGACGGAGGAAGGTTAGACAGGCTGTGATGAAAATAAATTTTCACTTGTTCTTCGAAGTGTTATGCACCGCATTACAATATGACATTAAAATGATTTTTTGGAATCATAAAGTATAAAATTGCGACTTTGGTTGACAGGTTTTAGTTTTCAACTTAGTAATTAAAGTTTGTTTATATGAACGCAAAAGCAATAGCTGACATCCGTCGCTAGCTAAAAGTGCTTAGCTATGGAAAGAGATTGGTAATGTTTCAAAAGCCTGCAGGCACTTTGGTCCACGGGCAGCCTCATTTATTCCGAGCACGGGGCGCACAATTATGTTTACGGTTTCAACGGTGTCGTCAATCTTTACTTTTATGCTACGCGCCTCTACATTGGCTTTTCCTTCTTCTGCACTGAAAAGAGCCGTTTGCAGCTCCATGCGAAGCTCGGGGCGCACGAGTTTTAATAGATTTCTCGATAACTCTCCACCCATAATCTGCAAATAACGGCTGGCTCGCTCCGTAACGTGCAATACATCGTGCTGTTCATTTATAATTAAGGAGGGAGGCGCATACAGATCCAGCAATTGCTGGTGCACAATGCGAAAGCTTAGTTTATCAGCAGCGGTATTATCTTTTTTACGCCTTAGCGCGACCTTTTGTGTTTTAAGATGAGGAAACTGCGGCGTTCGTTGAGGGACGATAAGAGGGCGAGAAGAAACAGAACGGGTTTGAAAAATGTGCAGATCACGGCTTACGGGTACAAACAAATCTGCGGCGCTGCTTACTGACTCGGATGCTCCTAAAAAAAGAAAGCCGCCATGCTCGAGCGCAAAGTGAGCCGTTTCTAACACGCGCTCCAGTGCTGTGCCGTTTAAATAAATCATCATGTTGTGGCATGAGATTAAATCGGGATGTGAGAAAGGAGGATCTTTTAACACGTTGTGAGAAGCTAATACCACCATTTCTCTAATCTCGCGGCTGATGCGATATTCGTCTCCTTCCTTGCTAAAAAATCGATGCAACCATTCGGGCGAAACATCAGCAGCATCATTGAGGGTGTGAAACCGCCCTCTCTTGCCACCGCAAGGGCGGTTTCATCAATATCGGTGGCAAAAATCTGTATTTTAGGAGCATCAAGTACGCCTGAAATTCGTTCGGCACAAAACATGGCTAATGAATAAGCTTCCTTGCCAGTAGCGCCGCAACCAATTACCCAAATTCTAACTGAACTGTTATGCCCTTTGTTTTCGAAAATGCGGGGCATTATTTCCTTTTCAATCGCTTCAAAAGCAGACGCATCCCGAAAGAAGTTGGTTACGGAGATTAAGAGGTCTTTTATCGACCCTTTCGATTCTTCATAATTTGTTTTTAAATATATAACCCAAGTTGTGAGATAGAAAAGAAGAAAGAATAGTAAGAGATTAATTTTGGATTACCACATCAAAAATTAAGAGACCATGCTTTCAGAGAATAAAATTATAGCACTTTACCGTATTGTAGATGATATGTTGAAGGGAATGCATCATTACGAAGATGCAAGAGTTAAGGTAAGCGACAGTTAAATCATCACTACCGCATTTGTTTCTGCTCTTTACTTTGGCGGACACGTAGACAATGGACGCCATTTTATGCAGATACAGGGCTACGTTCCCCGGATGCTGGACAAGAGCCAGTTCTGCAGACGGCTTCACCGGCTCAGTGATTTTCTGCTGCGGCTGTTTTACCTGTTGACAAGCGGCTTAAAGATATGGCAGGTGCAGCCACGTACCGGCTGGATTTTTTTCCGGTAGCGGTTTGTGACAATATTCGCATCAGCCGCTCAAAACTATTGCAGGGAGAAGTCTTCAGAGGCAGGCATGTCGCCATGCACAGGTATTTTTATGGCGTGAGAATACAGGTTATGACGCTTGATGGCTCTCCGGTTGAGTTTTGCCTGGTACCCGGATCAGAACATGACAGTCAGGCGTTGGGAAAACTGCCTTTTGATGTAGCACCGGAAAGTTCTATCTACATGGATGCCGGTTATACGGATTATGTCGCTATCGCTTTTGCTTTCGATAAAATAGCCTAACGCGCAACTTGAGTTATTTAGTATAGCCTGTGAGCGAAGGAAGATTGTGAACATGAATGCGGCGGCTGATGCGACGCATTAGTGTAGCGCGTTTTTAATCGGAAAAATCGTCGCTGGTACGAAGGCGAAGCTGAGTAAATATTTCGCGGAGCGCTTGCTGGTCTTCTGCGGACCGTTCATTGTTGTTCGCCGCAATTTCTACAGAGCCCAAGCCATCCTTGTATTCAACAATATTTTAGCGGGAATTTACGCAACCGGAAGAATATGGTCAATTAAATCGGTGGCTATGGCGTTGCGCGGCATTTCTTTATACATGGCTTCACGCGGGATTTGCACAAACGCTGCACGATCACGCTCCTTAATGCGTTTGATGCCCATAGAACCATTGGCACCTGTGCCAGATAGGATAATACCGACTGCACGGGATCTGTAATTTTCGGCCCAAGGTGCGAAAGAAGATGTCAACCGGCGCACGACGGTCTTCTATTTTCATATTTGGCGATGCTTCAATATCGCCATGTACCATTATTAAATGGTGAGCCGGCGAAATTACATATACATGATCGGGCTCTATTTTTATTCTCCCGGTAACTTGTGAAACCGGCATTGCTGTGGTTCTTTTCAGAATATCTGCCAAATGACTTTCGCTATCGGGATAAAGATGAAGAATAACAACATAAGCAATGCCTTCGTTTTCCAATGCATTGGAAAAAAAATTCTGCAAAGCTTCCACCCCACCGGCAGAGGCACCAATGCCAACTACAAGAACATCTTTACCCGCAGATTTGTTTTCTATTTCTTCCCCATTTTCCCTTTCTTCCATAATTAATTGATTGCGTTCTCGTTTTGTTATGACACAGGCATTACCGCATCTTTTGAGTTCAATTTTTTGTTTTCATTTTCTTTCCCTTCTTTCAAAAGTCCGTCCTTACTTAACCGTTCATGCATTTGTATAGCTTGCCTTACCAAACTGCCGTGCTCGCCTGCTTCCTTTGCTTTTTTAAAATACAAAGCAGCCAGCTTGGGCTCGTTTTCATCGGCAAAATGGTCGCAAATGTTATTCAACAACAATATTGTTTCTTCCAATGCCCGTAGCGTACTGTACAAATTATCTTCTACTTTTTCAGTTACGGTTGCCAGCAAACTATCTGTACTAAATACATATCAGGTGTGGCAGCGGTAGCGAATGCGGTTGCCTTCGATATAGGAAGATAAAGTGCCGTGGCATTGAGGACAGATGAACTCGCTGCGCTGGCCATAATTCATGATGCCTTTTTGAAAGGCTTTTCCTTCGGCAGCAATTTTAATTTCAATATCAGTTCTATCATCCTGCGTAGTTGCATTTTCGGTTTCGTCCACTTCTTCAGAAATTAACTGAACCAGGATGTTAGCAATTTCAGCCACGGGAGCCAACTAATCAACTTCCACTTCGCGCATGGCGTTTTCAGGCATGCAAGGAACTACTGCTTCTTCTGGGCTTTGCACAATGGCAATGCCGCCGTACTGTTTTACCGTCCACAAACCAGAAGTACCATCCATCCAACGCGCCCGATAAAATGACGCCTATAACTTGGTTGCCATAATGATAAGCCGCTGAACGGAATAAGGGATCAACAGCCGGACGAAAGCGGTTTTCCTTTGGGCCATGAGCAACGCACATATAACCCCTTTCAATTACCAAATGATGATCGGGTGGCGCTACATAAATGTGGTTAGGTTCAATTTCTTCCCAATCCTTTGCAATGGTGGCCTGGATGCTATTAGCGCGGTTTGAAATTTGCGGAAGGATTCCCCTTCAACGTCCGGCGAGATGTGCCAAACAATGAAAAGGGATGCGCCAATAGAAGAGGGTAATGCACGCACCAGTTCCCTGCAAGCTTCAAAACCACCGGCTGATGCACCGATTACAATAATGTTACGTTTTTCCTTGATGTTTTCAAGTTCTTTATCATCTTCTGCTTCCCAAGTAAAAAAGGCAACCCGTACTTTTAGTTATTCAAAATCAAAGCCATATAATTTTATCTTGTTTTTCATTGATAAAAGAAGATGATAAAAGAAAATGTAACTCGTGTATTTTGCTTAGGCAAGTAACCTTATTTGCTCCCCTTTTTTACATAGGGAAGGAACATTGCATTACAATAAATGGAAGGTGGTAAAGAAAGGTGTACTACCAGTTCGACAGGCTTGCGGATGTTTGTGCTTTAATTCTTACGTTGTTTCTACACTTTACGTTTACAAATTAGACAGAAAATACTGTTAGCAGAATGCAGATGCTTAGTGCTTTTTCAGTTAAAAAAAACAAGCCTGATGTTTTACAAATCCTTTTTGTTTAGCGAGATAAAAGCAAGTAAAGGACTCCTTTTTTTGTTGAATATCAAAAAAAATGAAGTATTTGTAGTGCTTCCGTTTACCATTACAGATTTGATTTCAAAAAAGAAGCGTTTTAAAAACCGGGAAAGAAGATGAATGAAATAGCTGTTTTATTTTTACCCTATTATGATGAAATACCTTCAACATTTACATCCCGCCATCTTTGTTTTATTTGCTACTATTTTGGAAGTAACGGGCGATGCAATTATAAGAAAATGTATTTATGATTACACAGGTATTGCAAGGGTTCTTTTCTTCCTGATCGGTGCCTTCTGTTTGTTTTTATATGGATTATCGTTAAACAGCGCACCGGTTGAATTTAAAGAAGTGGTGGGTTTGTATATAGCTACTCTTTTTGTGGTATGGCAAATTGGAAATTATATTGCTTTTAAAACGGCGCCAACGCTACCTATTATAACCGGCGGCATACTTATTATAATTGGCGGCTTGATTGTTACTTTCTGGAAAACAACCCCATAAGCTTACTGTTATATAATTCGCTGCTTATTACTTAAACCTGAAATTGAAATACAACCCCATTCTGCGAAAAAACAGTTGCTGCTTTTTAAAATGCGAAGGGCATTTATTTTTATTCATGCGTGGCCGCGAAGTAAGCAATTGCAAAATAGTAAGAACTATATAAATAAGCGTGTATGTTAGCCTGCATTTCTACCCATTCAAACCATATTTCTGTTGATTCAAATGGCTTGGAACTACATTCATAGAGCTTCGGGAAGCGTTCATGCTTCATTTCCGTGCCGTTATCATTAGGTATACGGTTTAAATATCCAGCGTTACCATCATTCCGCAATTGCCCTCAATACGACGATGAACTACAGGCAACTTGCGAGGACTTTCTGTGCAATCTGATCTTTAGAATTTAAACAAGTTGTTGTTGCAAAGCTATTTGTTGCATTCAAACATCTTCATACTTTACTCATCAGATTCCGCACAAAGCCCTCGCCGTTACGATGAAGGTTTGAGTTCGCATTGAGGACAATTGCAGAATGATGAAAGGCTGCATTTTTAAAATGATGCACTGCGAAATATCTGTAAAACAAAACGCTTTACGTTTGCACTTCTGTATGGTTACAAAACTTTCTGTTCAAGGTAAAAACATAAGCGTTCAATTGCTTAAGCACGTTGTAAGAGTAACAACAGATAAGGAACTTACCGGCTTACTGCATTGCAACGCCAAAGCCGCCACTGAAGAGTTGGTGATTGCTATTAAAGCAGAATATCAAAAAAGGTATTTCACTTCTTTTAAGGTCTCCAACGGGTCAATGGTGATTGAAATCTGGGGGCATGTATATGCCGATCAGTTTGCCAAATGGATGAAAAAAATCTCTGTCAATAGTGTTGTAAATAAAATAGCCAATTTTGTTATTTACCATGCGGAAGTGATTGATATTGGTGAACGGAAATATGATAATAACCGTTTTGTTTGGGATGCGTTAGCCCTTTTCAAACCGGCGATTGCTTTGTTTTTACCCAAATAAATGATTTGTATTTTCTATGCAGAGATAGAAGATAGGTAATGAAAAAATATAAACTTTAACACGTAAATTGAAACCTATGGAATTGTCATTTTGTTTCTTTCATTCATCCTTTGTTTTTGCTAAAAAAACAATTTATCTTCTTTTGTTCCTGATCATTTATAATCACACATTGGCGCAATCAAATTTAAAGGTTGTGGTAGCCGGACTGAACCACGATCATGTTCACAACATTTTAGGAGCTTATACAAAAAACAAAATAACTATCATTGGCATAGCCGAGCCTAACAAAGCACTCTGGAAAAAATATGGCGCCTTGTATCATTTGCCTGATTCTTTGTTTTCGGATAACCTTCAAAATTTGCTCAAAACCAAAAAGCCCGATGCTGTGCTCGGCTACAACGAAGTAGCAGGCCATCTAAGCATTGTGCAGATTTGTGCGCCGCTGCACATTCCGGTAATGGTAGAAAAGCCGTTGGCTGCCACCCTGCAACAAGCGAAGCAAATTGAAGCCCTTTCGAAGCAATACAACTGCCCGGTGCTAACCAATTATGAAACCACATGGTATCCATCGTATCATAGCATATATGATACAATTCAAACTAACAGCATTGGGGCAATTAAAAAAATGGTTTTCCATGATGGTCACCAGGGACCCAAAGAAATTGGTTGCAGTCCTGAATTTTTAAGCTGGCTTACCGATCCGGTGCTGAATGGTGCTGGTGCACTAAACGATTTCGGCTGTTATGGTGCCGACCTGATGACATGGCTGATGCACGGGCAACGCCCGGTAGCTGTTACAGCCATTACAAGGCATTACAAGCCCGACGTATATCCCAAAGTGGATGACGATGCAACCATTGTGGTTGAATATCCAACTGCAACAGGTTTAATAGAAGGCTCGTGGAACTGGCCTTTCGGCATTAAAGACATGGAAGTGTTTTGCGAAACCGGCTATATGCACGCACTCGACAACACGAACATTACCAGCCGCAAGCGCGAAAAAATATTGGGCAATGAAGAAGCCACAGCATTGCCAGCTCCCATTAATGATCCGATTACTTATTTAACCGCAGTGCTGCATCACCAGCTTGCTGCTACGGACGATCTTTCTTCACTCAAAGTGAATATGATAGCCATGGAAATTTTAGATGCTGCCAAACGCTCAGCAGCCAGCGGCAAACGCATTGTTTTGTGAGTGCGCCAAACGTTTGTTTTTGCCGCTTTTTTCGCTACTTCGATTAGCTAAGCCGTCACTGCTTCGTACCTCGCAGTGACGGCTTTATCATTCATACTGTTTACTTATTATCATCCCTTAACACAATCTACAGACTGCTTCGTACCTCGCAGTGACGATACTTTTTCGCTATCAGTTACAGCAAGCGGATGGTTGTTAAAAACGATTGGTTTCGTCTATAACAAACTTCATCTCCTGCAAAACTTACAGCGTTTTCTTACGCTCCATAACGCGGGAAAATAGTTGTACTTTTATATCGTTTCTTTATGGTAAACAACGTGTTGAAAATTTATAAAGATTGTGTGTATGAAAGCATTTCAAAATACCTATCTCGGAACAAAACAAAAAGCGCTGGCTATTAATTTAGATCCGCAGATTTACGGCTCTTTTGCCGAGATAGGAGCCGGTCAGGATGTAGCTGCCAATTTCTTTAAAGCCGGTGGTTCTTCAGGTACTATCGCAAAAACAATGTCGGCTTATGATATGCTGTTTTCCGATGCCATTTATGGTGTCGAAAAAAAGAAGCGGTATGTAAGCGAAAGCAGGCTGAAAGCGATGCTGGAACACGAATATGGTTTGTTGATTGAGCGCCTCTCTGCACAACGCGGCGAAACCACTACTTTTTTTGCGTTTTCAGATACGGTAGCCGCTTTAAATTATCACAAAACCAACCAGGGACATGGATGGATGGGCGTGCGTTTTCAACTAACGCCAATGGGCGAATACAACGATGTGGTATTGCATGTAAAACTGTTGGACAATGACAACAACCTGCAACAACAGGCGGCTGGTGTTTTGGGTGTGAATTTAATTTATGCCTGTTTTAATTATGTGGAAACGCCGCTTGCTTTTTTGCTTTCGCTGATGGATGATTTATCGAAAGACCGCATTCAAATTGATATGCTCAGGTTTGAAGGACCTGATTTTAAAAAGGTAGACAACCGTTTAATCAGTTTGCACCTGGTGAAGTATGGTTTTTCTGATGCTGCCGTGTTTGGTGCGGATGGGAAAAACCAGCAACCTTCTGAAGTGTTATACAAAAAACATATTGTTGTGGTTCGTGGCCGGTTTCGCCCGCTTATCAATGTTCATTTAGACATGCTTCATACAGGCTTAACGCGCTTTTTGGAAGAGCCTGATGTTGACAAAGAAAATCTGGTAGTGCTCACTGAGCTTACATTGCAGGGCTTGAAAGAACGCGATGCCGATTTAACCGCCGACATTGACGAAAAAGACTTTCTTGATCGCGTGGATATTTTGTGTTCGCTCGGGCAAACCGTTATGATTTCAAACTTCCATGAGTATTACAAACTGGTGGCTTATTTATCTACCATAACACGTTTAAAAATCGGTGTTGTATTGGGTTATCCAAATCTTGAATATATTTTTTCGGAAGAACATTATCAGGGCTTACAGGGCGGCATTTTGGAATCGTTTGCAACCTTGTTCAGCCGCAAAGTAAAATTGTACATTTATCCTACCTGGCGCGATGGCGTTATACAAAATTGTCAACGTTTGCAGCTTCCACCTCACCTTATTGATTTGTATCGTTACCTGATTGCAAATGATAAAATCGAAGACATTCTCGATTACAACAAAAACAATTTAAGCATACAAACTGACCGTGTATTGCAAATGATAAAAGCAAACGAAAGCGGCTGGGAAGAATATGTTCCTGCCGAAGTTGCCACTATGATCAAAGACCGCTGCCTGTTTGGTTTTCCATGCGAAGTAAAACCTGAAGAAAATTTAAACAGGAGTGATGGAACGGTTGAGACAATTGTAACTGTAGCTTCGTAAGGATGATACACCTGGCATGAGATTACAAATTTTCTATTACATCTTTATAACCTCTTCCAATAGGAATGGATACTCCGCTCAATTCGACCATTTCGGCTGTGTAAGATTCAATTCTGTTTATAGCAACGATAAACGATCGGTGAATCCTTTTAAAAAGATGCGCTGGTAATAAGGTTTCTATTTCATGCGTACTCATCTTTGAAAGATATTCTGTTTTTGTTGAAATAATTTTAATGTATTCGCGCTGGCTTTCTACATACAAAATATCAGAGAAAGAAATTTTTACTTTTTTCTTTTGTACTGTCAGAAAAATAAAGTCTTTTGCATTTGCCGTTTTATTTAGTTCGCCAGGCTCTTTTTGCAACTTTTTTACTTTGGAAACAGCAACCAGGAATCGCTCAAAATCAAAGGGCTTTAGCAGATAATCGGTTACGTTTAAATTGAACCCTTCCACTGCATATTGATGATACGCAGTGGTAATAATGATAGCCGGTGGATGCGTAAGCGTTTTCAAAAAAGCCATGCCTTTTAGCTTAGGTAAATGAATGTCTAAAAAGATAAGGTTCGTATCGTTTTCCTGCAAGTATTCAGTTGCAAGGATGGCATCTTTAAACGTTCCCTGCAACTTTAAAAATGGCACCTGCGAAATATAATCTGCAAGCACCTTTACAGCCAACGGCTCATCTTCTATTACAATACATTGTATGTTAGACATGGCTTGCCAGATTGATTTTTAAAATTGTGGTAAAAACAAACTCAGTTTGTTGTGCGGATAAACTATAATCGGTGTACAATAACTCCAACTGACGCCTCAGGTTGGTAAGTCCAATGTTTTCTTTTACGCTTTTTTCTTCAGTCAATTCTTCGGTCGAATTTTTTATAATAAAAGCCAGCTTCCGTTTATTAATTGACAGATGTATATCAACAAATGGCTGGTTTCTCGTTTCGGAGACACCATGCTTAAAGGCATTTTCAACTAACGGGATCAATAACAAAGGTGGTAATGCTTGTTTCATATCTTCAATGTCGTAATTAAAAGCCACACGCAAAGATTCATCGTAGCGCAGTTTCTCAAGCGATATGTAGTCAGAAATAATTTTCAGTTCCTCTTCTACAGCAATGTAGCTTCCCCCGGTTTCATACAACATAAATCGCAGGATTTTCGATAAGCGCAAAATAGATTCAGGAGCGAGATCAGATTTGTCTCTTGCTAACGAATAAATGTTGTTTAATGTGTTGAATAAAAAATGCGGGTTGGTTTGCGATTTCAGGTAATTCAATTCGGCGGCTTGCTTTTCAATACGCAGTTGCTGTGTGGCTTGCTTTAATTTTATATAATTATAAATGTGCCGGATGATACCGAAAAAGAAAACCGACCCAACGCTGTACGACATCCGATCAGAAATGGCATCCTGTGTTGAATCGAAAGTGGCTAATGCAGTATAAATATGTAAACTGATGCCTATGCACTTCCATAAGTAGGCACCTAAGGAGTATAAAAAAAAGTAAACAACAACACGCAATAAAGACTTTAGGATTCGTTTCCGGCTGAGTAAAGGCAGTGTATGTTCAAACAAAAAATAATTGAGCACCGTAACATAACTAACTGACCAGATGCCATTCATAGCTCTCTGAAAAAAGGCATTTGAATTGTGGCTATATTCATGGAAGAATAATAATAGTGCAAAAGCAATCCCGACTCTTACATAAAACAGAAACCGCTTTTTATCAATTCGTTTTTTCATTCGTACAACAAAGCGCAAATGTCTTTATTTCTATTGTTTAGCTATTGACTCTGTATTGCTGTTTGTTTACCAAAACCTGTTGTTTATTGACGGTGGATCTTCTTGCGTCTGTTAATCAGATAATCTTGCACAAGAATACCTGAAAGGATGGTTGAACATTCAATCAACCCTCTTCAAAATTTCATCATAAACCAAATACTGAAACTATGAATAAAGTAATACAATTCGGAGAAAATGTTGAGGGATACAACATTCTTGTTTTAAATGAAAGAGAAATCAGGGCAGCAGCCGGAATTTTATTTGTTGTCATCTTCTATTCTTTTTTACTCATTCTTTTTAAAGGTAATTTTTTGCCCGCAAAGTATGCAGTAACTCTATTTCTTACTGACATGCTCATCAGGGTTTTTATTAGCCCAAGGTTCTCTCCTTTCTTAATAATCGGGCGTTTGATTGTAAGGAATCAGGTTCCGGAATATGTGGGTGCTGCGCAAAAAAAATTTGCCTGGATTATCGGTATTTTTTTGTCGGCTATTATGTTTGTTTTCCTTGTTATTGTAAATGCCTACAGCCCTATAACCGGCATTGGTTGTTTAATCTGTCTCATCTTCTTATTCTTTGAAGCCGCTTTTGGTATTTGTTTGGGCTGCAAGTTTTATTCATTCGTGTACAAACAAAAAGCGCAATATTGTCCGGGTGAAATATGTGATGTAAAATCAAAACAAAATATTCAAAAAACGTCTGTTATGCAGATAGTTGTTGTGTTTGCTTTCATCGGTTATTTACTTCTGACCATATTTTTATTTAACGATTACTACAGTAAGCCTCCTTACGACTTGTTTGGAATTTATAGTTCAGCAACAACAAAGAAATAAAGTAGCCTTCTTTTGATTTCACACTTGATAAGCAGTTAATTTATGACCCTGGAAAGTTCTTTGGAAGCTTATTTTTCTCAATTCCGAAAAAACATCATCGGCAATCAGCAAAGCTTTGCATCTCCTTTTGGAAATAAACAAATTGTATATGCAGACTGGACGGCAACAGGCAGAGCTTACCAACCCATTGAAGAATTCATGCAAAAACAAATCTTGCCATTCCTTGGCAATACGCATACAAGTACAACGATTACCGGCACAAGAATGTCGAAAGCTTATGAAGAAGCAAAGAGCATTGTTAAGAAACATGTTGGTGCTAACATTGATGATGCGTTGGTTTTTTGCGGAAGCGGCATGACGGGTGGCGTGAATAAGCTGCAAAGGATGCTTGGCTTGAAGATGCCCGAACGAATAATGGGTTGTGCAAACAAACCAACCCTGCATTGGGATAAAGACATGGAGCCAGTTGTTTTTATCACTCACATGGAGCACCATAGCAATCATATTACTTGGCTTGAAACGGTTGCAACTGTTGAAATCATTCAATCTGATGAAAAAGGGAATATTGATCTGGAGCACTTCAAAAAATTGCTGGAACAATACAAGAATCACAAAAACAAAATTGCTGCTGTTACGGCTTGCTCTAATGTAACAGGCATTCAAACGCCTTACCGTCAAATTGCAAAGCTTATCCATACCTACAACGGGTTGTGCTTTGTTGATTTTGCCTGTTCAGCACCCTATGTTCACATCAACATGCACCCGCAGGAAATGGGTGCGCATTTAGACGCCATCTATTTTTCACCACATAAATTTCTGGGTGGCGCAGGCACGCCAGGTGTTTTGATTTTTAATAAGAATTTGTATGCAAACAAAACTCCTGACCAGCCTGGCGGCGGAACTATATTATACAGCAATCCCTGGAAGTATCACGAATACATTACAGATATACAACAAAGAGAAGATGGCGGCACACCGCCCTTTTTAGGAGCGATAAAAGCAGCGATGTGCATTCAGCTAAAGGAAGCCATGGGCGTTGATTGTATGTTGAAGAGAGAAAAAGAAATCCTGGCGATAATTTTTGAAAGATTTGCAACAATTAAAAATATAAAAATTTTAGAAGGAGCTGAAAAACACAGATTAGGTGTCGTTTCATTTATCGTATTAGGAGCGCACTACAATCTGATAGTTAAAATGCTGAATGACAGGTTTGGCATTCAAACCCGAGGTGGCTGCTCTTGTGCAGGAACGTATGGGCATAAACTGCTGAATATGGATGAAACAATTTCTTTTCACTTACTGGATAAGATCCGGTCGGGAGATTTATCGGGTAAACCAGGCTGGATAAGACTTTCCATACATCCCACAATGACCAATGCGGAAATTCATTTTATAATGGATGCAATTCAAAGTACTGTGTACCATTGTAAAGAGTGGATGAAAGACTATAAGCTCGATACCGAATCGAACGAATATGCATTCAAAGAAAATAACGCAAAACAAAAGAGCAATAACAATGATTGGTTCATGTTTGCGTCTCTAAACAAACTTACCTATCAATAGCATTACAACCCAGTACGCTTAACAGTGAAAGCATAAGCGAAAGCAAATTAATTTGTTTATCCAACTCTTATTTGCCTTTTCCATTTATGTATTTCGCCTTAACATATCATCAACACATTCCTATTTTACAAAACCTTATCAGCCAAGTATCTTTGCACAAACGAATGTATGAGCAAGAGGGGAAAAGTGTTGGTGGCAATGAGCGGCGGTATTGATAGTACCGTGGCAGCTTTAATGCTTCACAACGAAGGCTACGAAGTGGTTGGTATTACTATGAAAACATGGGATTATGCTACCAGCGGCGGTGGCGGTAAAGAAACCGGGTGCTGCAACATTGATAGCTTTAACGATGCCCGTCAAGCAGCGGTTCAGCATGGTTTTCCCCATTTTATTTTGGATATACGCGAGGAGTTTGGAGGCTTTGTAGTGGAGAATTTTATTGAAGAATATATAGCAGGCCGCACACCTAATCCATGCGTGATGTGCAATACACACATTAAATGGCGGGCATTGCTGAAACGCGCGGATGCATTGGGTTGCGAATGGATTGCCACAGGCCATTACGCCAATATTCACCAACACAGCAACGAACGGTTTGTTATCAGCAAAGGTTTAGATGAAACCAAAGACCAGAGCTATGTGCTGTGGGGTTTGCAGCAGGATTTGTTGAGCCGAACGATTCTTCCTTTGGGTAAATACCGCAAAACAGAAATCAGGCAAATGGCCCATGATTTTGGTTATCCTGAACTGGCAAAAAAAAGCGAGAGCTATGAAATTTGTTTTGTTCCTGATAATGATTATCGTGGCTTTTTAAAACGCAATGTGGAAGGGCTTGAAGAAAGAGTGGCCGGCGGTTCGTTTGTAGATAAAAGCGGCAATCAATTAGGCACTCACAAAGGATACCCGTTTTACACGGTGGGGCAGCGCAAAGGTCTTGATATTGCATTGGGTAAGCCGGCTTATGTGACTGCCATCAATCCCGAAACCAATACGGTAACACTGGGCGATGAAGAAGATTTATCAGGCCAAACCATGACCGTTGGAAAACTGAACTGGATAAAATATGACAACGTTGAAGATGGCACTGTTGCTCATACCAAAATAAGATACAAAGATGCAGGTGCAGAAAGCATTTTGTATAAGGATGGCAACAACGTTGACGTTCATTTTATCAAACCCGTAAAAGGCATCGCACCTGGTCAAAGCGCCGTATTTTATGAAGATGATGATGTTGTAGGCGGCGGCATTATTCAAAGAAGATAAGTCTGTTGTAAATTGAATATGGCAAATGGTTAATTGGGATTTTGATAAAATAAATCGTTTTGAATTTGTCCCACAGATGCCGCTGATCTGCGCAGATAAATTGTTTCAATCTGCGGCTATTTGCGATATCAGCGGGACACTGTATTTTTAAATTTGTGAAAAATTGCCGGAGATTCGATTGCTAAATTTTGATGCAAAAACAAAAGCACAATTGATATGTACACCACCATACTAACTAACCTTGAAGAGAATATTTTTATCATCACGATCAATCGCCCCGACAAACTGAATGCCTTGAATCAACTGGTTTTGCATGAATTAGACAAAGCGATTGATGAAGTATATGACAATGCAGAAATTAAATCGGCCATCATTACCGGCAGCGGCAACAAAGCATTTGTAGCGGGAGCGGATATTTCGGAATTTGGAAAGATGGATACGAGTGCCGGACAAGCACTTGCGAGATGGGGACATGACTTAATGAGAAAGATTGAAACCGCACCCAAACCGATTGTTGCTGCTGTGAATGGTTTTGCATTGGGCGGTGGATGCGAACTCGCGTTAAGTTGCCATTTTATTTATGCTTCCCATACCGCAAAGTTTGGTCAGCCTGAAATTAATCTGGGTATCATTCCCGGCTATGGCGGAACGCAAAGATTGACACAATTGGTTGGTAAAAATATAGCCAACGAATTAATGCTTACCGGCAAAATGATTACTGCTGAAGAAGCCAAAAATTACAACATTGTGAACCAGATTTTCGAGCCGGCCAATTTATTGGGCGAAACCAAAAATACGCTGCAACTCATTCATCAGAAAGCACCTCTTGCCGCAGCCAAAATCATTGATTGCGTGAATCACTTTAACCATACACAGGAAGGCTACGACCATGAAATAAAACAGTTTGCAAAATGCTTTGCAACTGAAGACATGATAGAAGGAACAACGGCTTTTGTTGAAAAAAGAAAACCTGTTTTTAAAGGGAAGTAGATCTTTACCGCGAAGGCACAAAGGCGCAAAAAATTAATAAAACGAAACTTCGCGTCTTTGTGCCTTTGCGGTAAAAATCATTTCAGGCTTTTGATAATCGTTACAAATTCATCGGCTAATAAAGATGCGCCGCCAACCAAGCCACCATCCACATCTTTTTCACTAAAAATTTCTTTGGCATTAGCCGCTTTTACGCTGCCCCCATATAAAATAGAAATGGAATCTGCAACATCTTGTCCGTATTGTTTGGCAAGCTCACTGCGAATAAACGCGTGCATCTGCTGCGCCTGCTCTTTGGTGGCTGTTTTGCCCGTACCGATTGCCCATATTGGCTCGTAAGCAATCACAACTTTTTGTACGTCATCAGCCGATAAATGAAACAGGGATTCTTTCAATTGCTTCGCTACATATTCGTCCTGCGTATTCGCTTCACGAACCAATAGCGGCTCTCCACAACAAAAGATAGGTGTTATGTTGTGCGCCAACGCCAGATCAATTTTTTCGCATAAAACAGCATTGGTTTCATTAAAATATTCGCGCCGCTCGGAATGACCAATGATTACATATTTAACAGCCAGGCTTTGCAACATTTCAACCGATACTTCGCCTGTGTAAGCACCCGATTTTTTATTACTGCAATTTTGTGCAGCTACATACACATTTGTTTTATCCTGCAAATGATTTTGTGCCAATTGTAAATAAGGAAACGGCACCGCAAACACCGCGTACTGATAGCTGGCCAACTCATATTTGCTATTGTGAATATCAGTTAGTAACTGTTCGCCTTGTTGCCAGGTTAAATTCATTTTCCAATTGGCAGCTGCAATTTGTTTTCTCATAAATGATTGTGTTGTATTCGGATATTTTCATGCAATAGTAAACTTGTCAAAGATATACTTCAAAACGGCTTCTTCTCCGGCAGATAGTATTTGCTGTTTAAAACTTTTCCATTGCCTGATGTGTTCAATGGCTTTCTCAATTGCATAACCTTCGCCTCCAACGCCCCATGAAAAATTTCGCAAACGCTTTGGCAACAAGCCTTCACCAAACACATTGCAACATACGCCATAAACGCTGCCTGTATTGATAGATGAGTTGATAGCAACACGCGTATAATCTCCCATCATCACACCGCATTTGTTGCCAGCGTTGATTTTGTTTTTGTTGAAATAATCCGGCGTAAAAATATCGCCGCCTGTATTTTTTACATTGCTGTTGCTTGTGCCAGCTCCCAAATTGCACCACTCCCCTATCACCGAATCGCCCAAATAACCATCGTGCGCTTTGTTGCTAAATGCTTGCATCACCACATTTTTAATTTCGCCGCCAACCGTACAATGATGCGCAACAGAGGTTGCACCGTATATTTTGCTTCCCATTTTCACAACCGAGCCTTCGCCCAAAAACAAAGGGCCACGCAGCAAACTGCCTTCCATTACAACGGCGCCTTTTCCGATAAAAACAAATCCTTCGGAAGCATTGATAACACTGCATTCTACGCTGGCTCCTTCTTCGATAAAGATATTTTCAGAACATATTGTTTGATTTGTTTTTGATAGAATTTTTGTCTTTTTATTTTTTGTGAGCAAAGCAAAATCAAGCGCGATAAACTCCTTATTCCATTGCAGAAATTGATGAGGATAATGGAGCCATTTTACATCGCTGATAGTAGCATAATTGGTTGCTGAATGTTCTAACACATCATTCAAATTATTGCCGAAACCTTTGCAGGCAATAATGCTATTTTGGTCTTCCAGTGCATCGCCTTGCTGCATCGTTTTTATCTTCTCAACCACATCATCAGAAGGCAAAACACAGGCATTAATAAATGTATGAATCTCTTGTGGCACAGCTTCATATAATGGTTGTAAATAATCAACTGTTTCAACATAGATCGTTTCATTGAAAATGAGCTGCCATCGCTGTTTGATGGTAAGCATTCCAAAGTGTAAATGGGCAACCGCCTTTGTATAAGTAAACGGATATAAGCGGCTTCTCCTTTCGGTATCGAACAAAACAACAGCCATACAAAACTTAAAAATGAATTAAAAATAAAACGTTACCGGCCTTCTCTCAATACAAAAACGTAAAGTTATTGCTCACTCACCGAGTAGGCAAGCAAAGAAACTTTCAATCCCCTTATTTTTGTTTTTCACTTATGAAACCAGTATTGTTTTTAATTAGTTTTTGTGCTTTTGTTTTTGGCGTTATTTGTTGCAGTTCCAAGGCAGAAAAAAAATCAGCAAAATCCCCCAAGCCCGCTCCTGTTGCGGATTTCGCTTTTCGCAAGCTCACACCTGAAGAGCTCGACCGGTATGGCAATGAAGCAAAGTTTTATTATGAAACCCATTTGAAAAGAAGTGGCTTTAACGGCGCCATTTTGGTTGCAAAAAATGGCGAGGTTGTTTTTGAAGATTACACTGGTTATGCCAATTTCAAAACCAAAGATTCCATCAATGCAAACACTCCTTTTCACCTGGCATCGGTTTCCAAAACGTTCACCGGTACTGAAGTGTTGCGGCTTTGGCAGCAAGGCAGGCTATCATTAAACGATACATTGCAACAATATTTTCCGCAACTGCCGTATCATGGTATTACCATACGAATGTTGCTTTCACACCGCAGCGGCTTGCCCAATTATTTATATTTTATGGATAAGGATTGGGACAAAAGAAAAAAAGCCACCAACGAAGATGTGCTGAATTTTATGATTGCACATCAACCACCGATAGAAGCGTCGCCCAACCGTGTGTTTCATTACTGCAACACCAATTTTATGTTGCTCGCTTTAATTGTTGAAAGAGTAACGCATCAGCCGTTTCCGCAGTTTATGAAAGACAGCGTTTTTGCACCGCTTGGCATGAACAGCACTTATATTTTTTCCATTGCCGATACATTGAATTATGTGCCTACAATGATGGGCAATCGTCCTTACGAAATGGATCATTTGGATTGTACTTACGGCGATAAAAATGTGTATTCAACCTGCCGCGATTTGTTGCAATGGGATAAGGCTTTGTATCAGCACACATTTGTTTCCAAAACCGCGCTGGACAGCGCTTTCACGCCGCAAAGCCACGAACGGAAATCCATGCACAACTATGGCCTGGGCTGGCGTTTGTTCAACAACGGAATTGATTCTATTATCTATCACAATGGCAAGTGGCACGGCAGCAATACGGTGTTTACAAGGTTGGTGCAAGACACAGCAACTATTATTGTTTTAGGCAATAAATTCAATCGAAATATCTACGATTCCAAAAACATGTCGGTGATATTTACAGGAGTAAAAGATACTGCAAAACTGAGTGAATAACAGCGAATACAAAATACAGTTTTATGTACCCAACTTTTTAATTCTTGTTGATCGTCTGTTGCGTCGCACACTTGTACATTCTGAAATAAATTGGGCAAATTAATTACATCACATCACTGCGAGGAACGAAGCAGTCTGTGTTATACGATAAATGTTATTTATAAGTAGTAAACGAGTTCAACACTTCATCATCTTCATTATGCAAAGCACAGACTGCTTCGTTCCTCGCAGTAACGGCTAAATATTTCACTTTTACAAAACAGTTGGTGTAAAAATCTTACTCTCTTATCACCTCCTCCTTTCCACGTTCCCATTTAATAATTGAAGAAGGCAATGCAGGCTGGTTATCATCCTGGCGATATTTTACAACATAATCAACGCCATTAACAATAGCTTTATTAATCATTGAAAAATACAGAGGCGATGTTTCGCCGGAGAGGTTTGCTGACGTGCTCACAATGGGTTTGCGAAAGCGTTTGATGAGATGTTTACAAAAGGGTTCGACACAAATTCGTATCGCCACTGAGCCATCATTCGCCATTACATTTTGTGCCAATCCAATTGCATTTGGGTAAACAACTGTTGTAGGCTTTTGTGTCGTTTGCAAATAATCAAACAAACCTAAATCGGGTGCTGCTACATGCTTTAAAATATCTCTTTCATCGGCTACCAATACAACAAAGCTTTTATTCTCCGGGCGTTGTTTTAACTGCATGATCTTTTCAGCAGCATCTTCATTTGTGGCATCGCAGCCAATGCCCCAGATTGTATCAGTCGGGTACAAAATAATGCCTCCATTTTTCAATACGGTAAGGCATTGTTCTATATCATTTTCAAATGGTATTGTCATCGTTTGTTTTCATCACAAAATGAGCGGCATCAATTGCTTTCTGCATCCGCATTTGCACAAGACATTGCGGCAAAGGCGCGAGTTTACAATAGTTTTTTACGCATGGCTCACAAGGCAGTTTGCCATATCGCACAGCCATAGCTTTAGGGTTGTTATAAGGACCTGTATTTTTTTCATCGCCGGCGCCGGTTATCACCACCAGCGGAATGTGGGATGCACTCCCAATATGTGCCGGCCCGCTATCGCTGGTTATCATCAATGTTGCATTGCCAATCAGTGTTTGCAGTTGATGCAAACTGGTCTCACCAGCTACATTTTCAATGTTGTTCTTTTCTTGTAGAAGTGCAATCACTTGTGCAACAAAAGCCTTTTCTTTAGGCGCACCTATTAGTTTTATGGGCAGTGAAAATTGTTGTTGAACAAGGGTAATCAGCTCAACCGCTTTTTCTACCGGTAAGCGGCTTGTAATAGATTCTGAATTGATATTCACAATCAGGTAAGGCTCGCTATTTTCAGTTTTTATAAAAGGCAATTTTACAATGGGCACTTTATCGGCAACCGATGGATTGAACTGTTGAATCAGCGAAGCATAATCTTCTACACGATGTTTTCCAATCGGCTTGTTATAGGTCTTCGTTAGTAAAAAGCTTCTGACTTCTTTTTTAAAACCGATGCGCTGTTTTGCGCGGCTGGCAAACGCCATCATTGCTGAAGAAAATGAATCGGGTAAAACAAAAAACAAATCGTATCGGTGCCTTTCTTTCAAACGTTTTCCGTATTTCCAAACACCGCGTAAACCTTTGTATGTTTTTTTATCAAAAACAAAAACTTCGTCCACTTCGGACAGTTCGTTTACCAACGGTTCTAAGCCTTTTTTGATTACAACAGAAATAAATGCAGTTGGGTACGCTTCTCTTAACAGGCGCAAAAAGCCGAGGCTCATTACCGCATCACCAAGCCAGTTGGGCATGCGTACACAAATTTTAATTGGCCTGTTTGCTTGCATGTTTTCAAAATAAAAAAGGTCTTATGAAAAGACCTTTTGTTATGCAAATATGATACAGAAATTTTACTTCGCTTTCTTTTCTACATCGCCTTCTATCGTAAGAAAAACCGGCTGCGCTACTTTGGCGAATTTTACGGTTACTTTCTTTTCGAAATGACCTTCGGCTTCTGCATTGTAAGTAACTTTTATGGAAGATGTTTTATCTTTCATAATCGGCGTTTTTGGATAGTCCGGCGTAGTACATCCACATTCTGCCGTAGCCACTTCAATGATTAAAGGCTTGCCGGAAGTATTGGTAAAAGTAAACTCGGTACTAACAGGAACGCCTTGTTTGATTTTACCAAACGAATGTTTGATTTCATTGAATTTTACCGGCTCATTTTGAGCAAAGACAACGCTTACAAAAGCGATGAAAACAAATGATAAAATGTATTTCATATTGAGTTTATTTAGAAGAGTGCTTCATGCTTTGGGCAGCACTGGCAGGTGCAGCATTATCGGGTGCCTCAAACGTTTCGCCATGAAATTTAATCTGCTTGCTCAAGCCATTGGTTAAAAAGATGGTTACATTTTTATTAAACACACCTTTTGTAACTTCCGTTAAAACCCACTTTAATTTTGAAGGTTTCACCGGGCGCATAAGGTCCGGGTTTCCATTGCGGTGTAGTGCAGCCACAACCGGCTTGTACATTTTGCAGTCTAATAGAATCTGAACTGATATTTTTTACAGCCACTTCATATTCAATCGGTTTGCCGAACGGAATTTTACCCATGTCGTGGTCAACATCGCTGATTTGCAAATACTTTGCAACATCCTGCGCCGCAGGCTGCGTAGTAGTTGGGGTTGAAGTTGATGTTTGTGCGTGAGCCGCAGAAAGAATGAACAATGCGCTGAACGCTACCATCATTTTTTTCATAACTAAATTTGTTTTGTTGTGCAATTTAAGTGATTTCTGAAACGCAAAAAGCAAAACTGATATTGCATTTTGTTTTTGCTAACATTATTTTAAGGCTGTTTGATGCTATTGCACCTTGTAGGTTTAATACGCTTTCATTTATTTCCAGTCCGGAATCTGGTGTATTTCCTCAGCTCCTCCATTTTGAATTTGCCAGCCTCTGCTGTTGTTGCCGTTGGTGATGATGAGATATGAACAAACATGCACAATATTGTATTGCAACACCTGCAATCAAAGTGGAATTGGACAATGCGACATCCGGCTGCTTGCATTCAACAATCATCCAGGGAACATCATTTTTATACACCACAACATCGCATCGTTTTTTTAGTTCACCCAATCGTATCTCCTTTTCAACAGATAATAAAGAAGCAGGATAGCTTTTGGTTTTGATCAAATATTGAATCCAGTTTTGCCGCACCCATTCTTCGGGCGTTAAACGCACCCATTTTTTTCGGATGACATCCATGATGTATTCCTTTCCATCGTTTGTTTTTACACCAAATTCAGGCGATGGAAATTCGATTATCAGCATTGTACAAAACTACTCATCAACCAATAAGTATATTTGTAAAATTTTGGGCAAATGAAAAGCCGACAAGAGATTGTAAACAACTGGCTGCCGCGCTACACGGGTGAGAAACTCGACAATTTTGGCAACTATATTTTACTTACCAATTTCAGTAATTATGTGCACCTGTTTGCCGAATGGAACAACACAAAAGTAGTAGGCGAAGACCGGCCTTATCAATGTGCCACCGCAAACGGAATTACTATTATTAATTTTGGAATGGGCAGTGCAGGAGCCGCTACCATTATGGATTTGCTAAGTGCCATCAACCCAAAAGCCGCTTTGTTTTTAGGCAAATGTGGTGGATTAAAAAAGCGCAATAAGCTGGGCGATTTAATTTTACCCATTGCTGCCATTCGCGGTGAAGGAACATCTAACGATTACTTCCCGCCTGAAGTGCCCGCCCTGCCTGCGTTTGCGTTGCAACGCGCCGTTTCCACCACCATACGAGAGAACAAAGTAGATTATTGGACGGGAACTGTTTACACCACCAACCGCCGCATTTGGGAACACGATGATAAGTTTAAAGAGTATCTCCGAAGCATTCGTGCCTATGCCATTGACATGGAAACGGCAACCATTTTTACGGTTGGTTTTTATAATAAAATTCCTACCGGCGCATTATTGCTGGTAAGCGATCAGCCCATGACTCCCGAAGGCGTGAAAACGGCTGAAAGCGATAAGCTAATCACCAATAAATACGTGGAGCAACATTTAAAAATCGGGATTGATTCCCTTAAACAATTGATTGAAAAAACAACAACCCTAAGGCATTTGAAGTTTGAATGATTCTGAACTGGGATAGATGAGATTGTAGAGATGTTTGGGATTGGATGTTGAAAAAGTAAGATTGAATATTTCTACAAAAACAAATCGTTGTATTCATCACTATTCCACAAATCCCAAACATTCTATCCATCCAGTTTAGATTTTTTCCCGCATTTGCTTACTTGTAAGCCGGCTTCCATCGTGGCTCCAGCCGGGCGATTTCATTACATATTTCCATTTTTCGCGCCAGCAAATGTCTTTTCTTTTTACATCGTTTTTAATATTCTGCCATTCGTGAAAAACGATATTCACAGCATTGGGCTTTTGAATATTACTTACCAAACCATACACAATCGGCTCATATTCTTCCGGCGGTAATTCTTTTTGAAACGTGCCAAACATCTTATCCCAGATAATTAAAAACATGCCCATGTTTTTGTCTAAATATTTTGCATTTGATGCGTGATGAACGCGGTGGTGTGATGGAGTTACAAAAATGTATTCGAGCCAGCCCAGTTTACCAACAATATCTGTATGAACCAGCGTTCCCCAGATTTGCGTAGCGGAATACATGAACACAATATCAAGCGGTTTGAAACCTAAAAAAGCCAGCGGAATAAAATAGACAAACCGATACAAAGGTTCAAATACCGATGACCGGAAACCGACTGTAAAATTCATTTGCTGCGCGCTGTGGTGCGTAACATGAACAGCCCAAAAAAGGCGCACTTCATGATCGAAGCGATGCAGCCAGTAATACAAAAAATCTTCGGCAAATAATAAAATGGCCCAATACAAAAAAGGGTTGGAAATATGCACAAAAGCAAACCCATAACAATACTGATAAATGGCAATGTAAGCCACGCGGAATGCCACATCTATCAGGGTGTTGAGCACCATTAAGTAAACATTCGCAACCGTTCCTTTTACAGTATAAACCTTTCGTTCCTGAATGTGCGTAAGCAACAACTCAAGCCCGATGATAACAATATAAAACGGAGTTGAAAGTAGTAACAACCAATATTCTCTTACCGAATTCATTCAGGATATTATGCTGGTGCAAAGTAACAGCGAAAATAACTTTATGGAATTGTAAAATATGTTTATCTGTTTTTGGCACACCTTTGCTAAATCATGGCAGATTTTATCAACGGCAACTGGCAGAAAGTTTCTTCCGACCATCAAAAAGAATACAAGCGTTTGTTGCAAAAAAGCGACAAAAACAAACTTCTGAAACAACTACCCCATTTGCATGAAGAAGCGTTTGAAAACATCAACTGTTTGCAATGCGCAAGGTGTTGTAAAAATTATTCGCCGCGTTTTAAAACGCCTGATATTAAGCGCATCAGCAAGCATTTAAAAATGAAAGAAGGTGCTTTCATTGAAACATATTTGAGTCTTGATGTAGATGGCGATTATGTTGTAAAATCAACGCCTTGCCCGTTTTTAAATGAGGACAATTCGTGTTCCATATATGAGGTTCGTCCATCCGATTGTCAACGCTTTCCTTATACGGATGAAGATGTATTGTTTAAACGCCCGAATATTACTTTGAAAAATTCGACTTTTTGCCCTATTGTGGTGTATGTTCTCGAAAAGCTTCGAGTTGTGAGCAGTGAGCATTGAGCTTAAAAATTTTGTTCTGAATATTCAATTCTTTCAGCTCTTAGCTCGCTGCTAACAGCTCATAGCTTTTATCTTTGCCATCGTGAAATATAAAAAACCTCCCACCATTTTACAGAATATTTTGGTTGAAAAATATGCTGCTGAAGGCAAGTGTATCAGTCGTGTAAACGGCAAAGCTATCTTCATTGAAAATGTGGTTCCCGGGGATGTTGTGGATGTTCAGCTTTCGAAAAATAAGCGGGATTGGGGGGAAGGATTTCCGATTTTCTTTCATCGCCTTTCTTCAGAACGGGTTACGCCTTTTTGCGAGCATTTTGGGGTGTGTGGTGGTTGCCAGTGGCAGCATCTTCCCTACGAAAAACAATTGGAATTTAAACAGCAACAAGTGCTGGATGCTTTTGAGCGCATCGCCAAACTGCCATCGTTAGAAATCAAACCCATCAAGGGTTGTAGCGAGATAGTCAGGTATCGGAATAAATTAGAATATACATTCAGCAACACGCGTTTTGTGCCGGATGCCCAGTTTGCAAACTTAAATGCAGACGATAAAAAATTAGTGCAAAAACAAAACGTGGCCGGCTATCATGTACGCGGCGTTTGGGACAAAGTGCTTCCTATCAGAACCTGTCATTTGCAACACGAGCCAACCAACCAAATCAGAACAGCCATTGCAGAATGGGGCAATTCAAACGAGGTTTCTTTTTACGACATCAGGCAGCATACCGGCTGGCTGCGTAATGTGCAAATCCGCAGTACAACCACCAACGAATGGATGGTAAACGTGATTGTTGGTTATGAAGATGCGGAGCTTCAGGACGGGTTGCAAAGCTTGTTGTTGCAACGCTTTCCTTCGATTACCACTTTGCTCTTTACCATCAATCAAAAATGGAACGATAGCATCTACGATTTATCTCCGCAAACTGTTTCCGGCAAAGGATTTATTCATGAAAAGCTGGAAGATTTTAATTTTAAAATCAGTCCGAAATCTTTTTTTCAAACTAATACTAAAGGAGCCGAAATATTATACGCTGTTGCACGCAACTTTGCAGAACTGAATGGCACACAAACGCTGTACGATTTGTATTGCGGCACGGGCAGTATTGGTATTTTTATGAGCCGTTTTGCGCGCAAAGTAATTGGCGTTGAAATGATTGCCGATGCAATAAATGATGCAAAACAAAACGCATACATCAACAACATCAATCATGCAGATTTTTTTTGTGGTGATGTTACCGACATTTGCAACGATGATTTTTTTGCAATGCATGGAAAACCGGATGTGATTGTTACTGACCCGCCAAGAGCCGGAATGGGCGAGAAACTGGTGAACAAATTGCTGGAAGTAGAAGCGCCATTGATAGTTTATGTAAGCTGCAACCCCGCAACACAGGCAAGAGATTTGTTGCTGTTAAGCACAAAATACAATGTTACGCAAGTTCAGCCGGTAGATATGTTTCCGCACACACATCATATTGAAAATATAGTGCAACTGAAATTGAAAAAATAAAATGCTAATGCTGATTTACTTAACAAATGATGCAGCAAAAAAATAGAAATCTTTGTTTTATCGTTATTCATGAAAGCCTTTTTTATAAAGCATGACAGAATTTAGACCCGGTAGTTTTCAGATTTTACCAACTGCAATCAAAAATCTTATCATCATTAATGTGCTGGTGTTTCTGGCGCAAACATTTGTTGGTAATAACCTTGGTTTTTCTTTTGATGATTTATTTGCCCTGCATAGCTGGCAAAGTAAATTGTTCGAACCGTGGCAGTTTGTTACGCACCTGTTTATGCACGGCAGCATTGGTCATATTTTCAGCAACATGTTTGCCTTGTGGATGTTTGGTTCTATTCTTGAAAATTTATGGGGACCGCGCAGGTTTATTATTTTTTACTTAGCCTGCGGACTGGGTGCAGCGTTATGTCACATGATTGTGTTGTATGTTGAAAATCAGCATCTGCTCAATTTGTTCCATTCGTTAAGCTTGCCGGAGCAAAGCGCAGCACAGGGAATGGTTACACAACGAATTGACGAAGCCACATTAGGTGCATCCGGCGCTGTGTTTGGCTGCCTCGCAGCGTTTGGATTTTTATTTCCGAATACTTATATTTATCTGTATTTTTTTCTACCTTTAAAAGCGAAGTGGTTTGTTATCATATACGCAGGATTGGAACTGACGCAAGCTATACAAAACAGTGCGGGTGATAATGTGGCGCATGTGGCGCATTTAGGTGGTGCGCTGGTAGGTTTGCTGTTGGTTTGGTTTTGGAACAAAAACAACCGCCGCAATTTTTATTAATGCTTAACAGCTTTTGCAGACATTTGTAATCACTTTTGAATAACGATATTTATGGCAGTGATGCGACAGAATAAACACAACTCTATCTTGCTTGGCTCCGAACGCAATGCATTGGTGTGGCTCATTATCATCAACGCAGTGGTTTTTGTGCTGATTAATTTTATCAAAATTATTTTTTATCTATCCGAAAGCGACATTGCAGGCTTTTATAAAGACATGTTGAGCTGGTTTGTATTGCCTGCCAACGTTCACACTCTGGCTACAAGACCCTGGACAATTATAAGCTACATGTTCACCCACGAAAGCATTTGGAGCCTGATTGGTACCGTACTTTGGTTGTGGGGCTTTGGGTATATCTTACAAGACTTAACAGGCAATAAAAAGATCATTCCCATTTATTTGTATGGCGGTTTTGCTGGAGCCATCTTTTTCATTGCTACACAGTATACTTTTCCTGTGCTGCGCGCCAATGTTGATACAGTATTTCCGTTAATTGGAGCCGGCTCTGCTGTGATGGCGATTGCCGTTGCAACGACAACACTTGCTCCAACTTATCGCTTGTTGCCCATGCTTAATGGGGGCATTCCCTTGTGGGTGCTTACTCTTATTTTTATTGCGTTCGATTATGCTACCATCGCTTCGGCAAATGCAGGAACTGCCATTGCTCATCTTGCCGGTGCAGCTACAGGGTTTGTTTTTATACGACAAATGCAACAAGGCACTGACTGGAGCGTTTGGATGAACAACTTTTTTGATTGGATAAATAACCTCTTTAATCCTGAAAAAAAATATAAGACACCGCCCAAAAACCAGATGTTTTATAAAGCAACTAAAAAGCCCTATAAAAAAGTTTCATCGCGTTTTTCGCAACAAAAGTTAGACGAGATTTTAGATAAGATCAATGAAGATGGTTATAGTTCGCTAAGCAATGATGAAAAAGATTATCTGAAAAAAGCCAGCAAGGAAGATTTATGATAATCTCATTTAAATGAAAGCGATTTTACAAACCATTGTATGGCTATGCAATGCTCTGTTAGCCACCATTTTTCTACTTTCCTGCTTCACACAATTCATACCTTCCTCTGTTTTCAGCTATGCCGTTTTTTTTGCATTGCTGTTTCCGTATTTGTTTTTGCTTGTTTTTTGCTTTGCCATAATCAATTTGTTTTTCAACAAAAAATGGTCGTTGCTTTTCTTTTTAATTCTGATACCGGGTTTCTATAACTTTTTTCATGTGTTTGCCATTTCGCCCCATTCAAAATGGCAGATGAAAAAAGACACTGATGCAATCCGAATTATGACTTGGAATGTGTCGAGTTTTGTGAATCCTGCACCGCTTGTTTTGCCCGATGCCATTGAACGAAAACAAATACTGGAAACTATTACGGAGTACAATCCCGACATAATTTGCATTCAGGAATATTACAATGCATATAATAGCCGCGACCTGCCTTCTGAAAAGCATGAGTTAGATTCTATCGGTTATCACTATCTCCTCTTTTCAAGAGACGATCAACAAAAAACCTTTTACGGTGAAATTGAAAGAGGATCCGTCATTTGCAGTAAAACACCTTTTTTAGATAGCGGCAGAATGCAGATCCGGAAAGACGTTCACAACGAATTTTTCATCTTTGGTGATGTAAAACTTCACAGTAAAATTGCACGCATCAACACAGCGCATTTGGCTTCTTATTTTTTATTTCCCGATTCAGCGCAAGGATATGTTGGCAAAAGAAGAGTTGCAAAGAAAATGCTCATTTATAAAAATCAAGTGGAGGAGCGACTTCGTGAAGTAGAAGCTCTGCACGATGTGCAAGCCGCAAAAATTCGCCACGTGTTAGACACCAGTTCGTACCCGAACATTTATTGCGGCGACATGAATGCAACTTCCTGCATGTACAGTTACCGGCTTTTAAAAGGGAATGGCCAGGATGCGTTTTTAAAAGAGGGAAACGGCATTGGTGCTACATTTTATAACATTGCTCCCACCCTTCGCATAGATATGTGCTTTCCCGATAAACATTTCGTTGTTCAGCAATGTACGGTTGTACACCGAAAGTTAGGGGATCATTATCCTGTTGTAACAGACTTAAAGTGGAAAGAACCTGAACAATAGAATGCTTACATTATTTTTACAACATGGCTGGCACGCTTCGAAACTTTACAAGGCGCATTATTTTTTTTCTAACGCTTCTTTGTTGTGCTCTTTATGCAATTGCCTGCCTTTCGCCATTTGTTTCTCCCAATCAATGGTGGCTCATTGGTTTTTTTAGTTTGTTATTTCCGTATTTAGCTGTGCTGCTCATCTTTATTTTTATATTTTGGTTGATGGTAAAGCCACGCTATGCCTTGTTTCCGTTGATTGTGCTGTTGTTAGGTTACAAACAAATGAATGTGTTGTTTGCCATTCATTTCAGAAATCATTTTAACAATGAAAAACAAGCTAATGTCATTCGCATTGTTGACTGGAATGTTGGCAACATGTATGGCTTAAGCAACAACAGCTTAACCCGTAAACACAACCGTACAGAAATTGCCGGTGCCATTCTTCAGTTGCAGCCCGATATTATTTGCTTGCAGGAGTTTAATCATTCACTTACACAAGGTGCGGAAGCAGATAATATAAGTTTGTTTTCATCACAATATCCGTATCATTATTTCTCAAAAGATGTGGACAGAAAGAATGGATTTTATCAATACGGCTCTATCATTTTTTCAAAGTTAAAAATCGTAGATACCGGAAAAATAAAGTATCCCCATTATAGTTATGAGAGCCTGATTTATGCTGATATAAAACAGGGAGAAGATACGATTCGCATTTACACCTCGCATTTACAATCGTTTAAATTTTCGGGTGAAGATTATGCTGATATGGATAAGGTTACGGAGCAAAATGATGCAACGTTACAGGCATCAAAAAACATCGTTTCCAAAATGAAAATTGCCTTTAAGAAAAGAAGTCTTCAGGCAGATGTGGTGAACAAAGAAATCAATAGTAGCAAGCGCTCCAGCATTATGTGCGGCGATTTTAATGATGTTCCCAACTCATATACTTACTTTACCATTCGCAGTTTGCGGCAGGATGCGTTTTTGCAAAAAGATTTTGGCATTGGCAAAAGCTACAATGCCCTGGCGCCAACACTTCGCATAGATTACATTTTACCCGACAGCACTTTTAGCGTCAGGCAATTTGATATGGTTGATGAAGGCCTGAGCGATCATACCATGCTGATAAGTGATGTAAGTTTACGGAAATGATCTGAACCAAGGATTTTATGTGATTGTTCCGATTCAACTGATAAATTATAATTCACGTAGATTTTAACTCAGGATGTTTTAAAAATCGGATATTCATCTTCCCAATCAGAATAATCGTATAAAATCCCGGTTCCGATTATCTTCGCGCCATGCTGACAGTGTATAATTCATTAACCCGAAAAAAAGAAGAATTCAAATCTCTTGTCAACGGTTATGTAGGTATGTATGTATGCGGACCAACAGTGAGTGGCGAAAGCCATCTGGGTCATGCAAGGCCTTATATTACATTCGATGTTGTAAACCGGTATTTTCAGCACAAAGGTTATAAAGTCCGGTATGTTCGTAACATCACTGATGCGGGGCATTTTGAAGAAGAAGGCAGGGAAGCGGAAGATAAGATCAGCAAAAAAGCGGTAATAGAAAAACTCGAGCCAATGGAGCTCGTGCAAAAATATACCAACTTGTTTCATTGGGGTATGGAGCAATTCAATACACTTCCACCCAACATCGAACCCACAGCTACCGGCCACATTGTTGAGCAAATAGAAATGATTAAGAAAATCATTACCGATGGTTATGCTTATGAAGTGGATGGTTCGGTTTATTTCGATGTAAAAAAATATGACGAAGATTTTACGCCGAAAGGTTTGCCTTATGGCATCTTAAGCGGACGTGTTTTGGAGGAAATGATCGAAACTACACGCGAACTTGATAACCAGGAAGAGAAGCGAAACAAAACCGATTTTGCTCTCTGGAAAAAGGCACCGCCCGAACACATCATGCGCTGGCAAAGCCCGTGGGGGCAAGGCTTTCCGGGCTGGCATATTGAATGCTCAGCAATGAGCGGAAAGTATCTGGGTGAACAATTTGATATTCATGGCGGCGGTATGGATTTGCAGTTTCCGCATCATGAATGTGAGATTGCACAAAGCGCGGTTTGCAATGGTGAAATGATGGCGAGATACTGGATTCATAACAACATGATTACCATCAACGGACGCAAAATGGGTAAGAGCTATAACAACGTGATTAAACTGAGCGAAATGTTCAGCGGCAATCATCCCATGTTGGAGAAAGCTTATCATCCCATGACCATTCGGTTTTTTATTTTGCAAACGCAGTATCGCAGCCCGCTTGATTTTAGCAATGAAGCCCTGCAGGCCGCGGAAAAAGGCTTGAAGCGTTTGTGGGAAGCTTATGAAAATGTAAAGAAGCTGTCAACAACCATCAGCGCTCAGGAAACAACAAACGGTATTCAACTAACAACTCTCAACCATCAACCATCCACTGACCCAGAACTCGATGCGAAATGCTTAAAATTATTAAATGAATTAGATGAGTTTATTGAAGACGATTTCAATACAGCAAAAGTGCTGGCCAATTTGTTTGAATTAGTTCCTGTCATTAATGGCTTAAAGGACAAACATCTTTCTCCTGATGCTATCAGCACAGCTACGTTGCAAATGATGAAAGAAAAAATCAAAGTTTATATTGAAGACATTTTAGGTTTGAAAGATATTAAACCTGCCAATTCTTTCCAGGTTGACGGCATTATAGACTTGCTGATTGATTTGCGCAATGGGGCAAAAAGAGAAAAGAACTATGTAATGAGCGACAACATCCGTAAAAGACTGGCTTCGCTTGGCATTCAACTGAAAGACGAAAAAGATGGCACTACCAGCTATACAATCGGATGATTTGCTTTTGCCGCAAAAATCAGCACTTTTACCTATCATCATTTTCTTTATTTATAAATGAATTAATTAGCGTTCATTTCAATAACAAATTTTAGCTTTACATAATCGTTCATTCCTACTGGTTAAACTTGATAGCTATGAGAGGCGTAAATAAGGTAGTATTAATTGGAAATCTTGGTAAAGACCCCGACATTCAGTATCTGGAAGGCAATATTGGCGTAGCTAAATTTCCGCTGGCTACCACCGAAACTTACAAAGACAAAGGCGGCAAGCTGGTTTCGCAAACCGAGTGGCATACTGTTGTGCTCTGGCGCGGACTGGCCGAACTGGCACAAAAATATTTACACAAAGGCAGCTTAATTTATGTGGAAGGAAGATTGCGCACCCGTAGTTGGGAAGACAAAGAGGGCAACAAAAAATTTGCTACCGAAGTTGTTTGCGACAACCTGATTATGCTTGAAAAACGCAGCGATTTTAATAACCATCCTAAAAACCAGTCAACCGGCGAGCACGAAAATTTTACGGGCGAAGAACCACCGGCAATACCTCCTTTATCAGAAGACTTACCTTTTTAAATTGTGGACAAAATGAGTACAATTGCTGCCTTTTTCTAAGTGCAGAATAGCCATTTATTTTGGGTAAACCACTAATATTGTAATTAAATATCGCTGCGCATTGAAACCTCCGCTATGTTTACATCATCTTGAAACTGTGTTAGGAGCGGCTGCCTTCAACAACCAGGGTACTACTGTGCTGGTTATTATTTTACTTTTGCTCATTTTTCTTTCCTTCTCTGCATCAGGTTCAGAAGTGGCTTTTTTTTCACTCACTTATAAAGACGTAAATCTGCTAAAAACAAAACAGCAGCAATCTTATAAACGTGTGATTGATCTGCTCGAAAATCCAAAAATATTATTGGCTTCCATTCAATTAGCCAAGCTCACGTTTAATATCTTCATCATTGTCATTGGCAATTATGTTATCAATACGTTTTTGCACTTTTCCAACGCGAGCGATTTCCTCATTCCCTTTTTGCTTATAGCTGCTATTTTAATTTTGTTTTGCGAAGTATTGCCAAAGCTTTATGCCGATTACAACAGCATTCGTTTTGCAAAAGATTTTGGCTGGGTGGTAGAAGGTTTATACCTTGTTTTTAACCGAATCGCAAGCCGCATACTACAAAGTTCTGAGGCATTGGAAAAAACATTCGCCGGTAAAAAAAACAATTATGTAAGCGAAGAATTTTCTCATGCCATTGATATAACGTACCCTGAAGGAAAAGTAGAAGAGAAAGATATTTTATTGGGTATTTTAAAGTTTGGAAGCATTACCGTTAAACAAGTAATGCAAACAAGGCTGGATGTAAACGGCATTGAATATCATACTTCTTTTCCTGATTTGATACAGCAAGTTGAAGCATTGCATTACAGCCGACTGCCTGTTTATAACGACAATCTGGATAAGATAGAAGGCATGATCAACACCAAAGATTTATTGTCTTATCTTGATGAACCGGAAACCTTCGACTGGCATTCAATTATGCGACCGCCTTATTACGTTCACGAACATAAACTGATCGAAGATTTATTGCAGGAATTCCGGCAAAAGCACATTCATTTTGCTATTGTTGTTGATGAATTTGGAGGCACAAGCGGCATTGTTACGTTAGAGGATATTTTAGAAGAAATCATCGGCGATATTCATGATGAGTTTGATGAAGATGAAGCTCCTTATCAGAAGGAAGATGATAACAACTTTATTTTTGATGGCAGTGTGATGATCAATGATGTTGGGAAAATGATGCATTTGCCCGAAGATACTTTTGATAAAGTAAAAGGAGAAAGCGATTCACTGGCAGGTTTGGTGTTAGAAATAGCTGGCATTATTCCACACGAAAATACAATTGTGTCTGCCGGTGATTTTGATTTTACGGTTCTAAAAACATTGAAAAATCGGCTGAAAAAAATTAAAGTAACTATTAAACCGCAGTTAGCGAAATAAGATGTGGGATGTTAGATGTTGGATGCGGTATGTTAGCAGCAAGCCGGTTTACAGAAGTAAGTTTATAACCCTTATCTGTTATTTTTTTTCTGTCATTTTTTTTCTTATTTCTTGCAACAGTTCTTATGTGCCAAAGCCGACAGGTTATTTCAACATTCCTTTGCCCAAAAAGCAATACCAGTTATTTAGCGAAGCCGGTTATCCATATAGTTTTGAATATCCTGTTTATGCAAACGTTATAAAAGACTCTTCTTTTTTCCAGAGCACAACCGAAAATCCCTATTGGATAAATGTTGATTTTCCGCAGTTTAAAGGTCGTATTTACATAAGTTATAAAAATATAGGCAAATACAAACTTGAAAGGTTGATGAATGATGCTTATACAATGACGAACAAACACACTTCCCGTGCTTCAGGCATCAACGATTCATTGATGGCAACACCCAATGGTGTCCATGGCGTTTTCTTTTCTGTAGAAGGAGATGTTGCTACAGCTAACCAGTTTTTTTTGACCGATTCAACCCAACATTTTCTTCGCGGCGCATTGTATTTTGATGCAACGCCGAATGAAGATTCATTGCAGCCCGTCAATCGTTTTTTGGTTGATGATATGAAGCATTTGATCAACACGTTGAAGTGGAAATAATTCTGTGATTTTAGATTTATGATTTGTGTGATTTGAAAAAATTCGGGCAAAAACAAAATCTTTGGTCAATAATTTATGTTTGTTTTTGCACCAATTTCGAAGATTCGCAATTGTCAATCGAAACCAAATCACAAATTAAAAATCAGCAATCATAAATCAATTTTAACTCGGGTTCCCAACCTTTTTCATATTCACGCTTCCATAAATTCATTGCGTCATTGTTATGAAGAATATGGCCATTATTTGTATCGCAATATAAAGTTGAACCGGTGCGCTGTGCAATGTTCGCAAGGTGGCAAAGCAAAACACTTTTACTTCCTTCACTTACTGGCGAATTCAATTTTGCTTCGCCACGGATACTGTCAATAAAATTATGAAAGTGATAAAAATCTAAATTGCCCGTGCTGCTCACTGCGTTAGAAGCATCGGCTTGTGTGTTTGTTTTTACCTCTTTTACCAGTTTATTATCATACATCAAATATTTTATAACCGCCACCGCCATCATTTACCAAAGTACCTTTATCACCATAAATAATAAAGCCTCTGCCCTCTCCTTCAACAGGGTAAAAATTGCAGCTACGGCTTTCCCAGGTAATGGCTTTGCTATCGCCAAACTCGAAGGAAGCAATTTGCGTATCGGGCGTTTGCCAATCATCTTTAAACGCATACCTGCCACCGGCTGATGTAACTTTTGTAGGATAATCAACACCCAAAAACCAACGGCAGCAATCTATTTCATGCGTACCGTTGTTACAGGCTTCGCCGGTGCCCCAATGCCAGCGCCAGTGCCAGTTGTAATGCACTAAATTATCAACAATAATCTTTGCGGGGTGCCGGGCCTTGCCAAAGTTCAAAATCAAGCGTTGGTGGCACAGGAACTTTCTTGCCAAAACCAATGCTTTTGCGGTTGTTCGCATACCAGGCTTTGCCCAAATACGCATTGCCAATGATCCCTTCATGCACTTCTTTGGCACCTTGTATGAGTGTCGGCATAGAGCGGCGTTGGTTGCCCATTTGAATAAGCTTGTTATATTTGTTCATTGCCTGAACAATCAGTTCGCCTTCGTATGGATTTTGCCCGCAAGGCTTTTCAACATATACATGCTTACCATGTGCTGCGCCGAGAATGGCGGCAGGTGTATGCCAATGGTCGGGCATGGCAATAACAAGCGCATCAAAATCTTTTTGTTCTACCAGTTTGCGAATGTCTTTCACCAATGTTGGCTTGCGCGGTGCATCTTTTAAAGCATCCATGCCATTGGCAATGGCTTTTTCTTCTACATCGCAGATATAAGCCAATTCTACATTGGGTAATTGTGAGTAACATTTAGCCAGATAAGAACCACGGCTGTTAACGCCCGAAACCGCAAGCACAACTTTATTGCTTGGTGCATTTTTGCCGAAGATGGGAAAGTTAAGAATGGTAATGCCGGTAGTTGCCAGCGCAGTGTTTTTAATAAATTGTCGGCGAAGCATGATATAGATTTATGAATTATGATTTGTGAATTGTGAATTTTGGATGGTGAGTAGTGAATAGTGAGTGGTGAATGATAATATGTAAACTCACTATTCACTACTTACCACTCACTATTTCAGCACTTTTATTTTGATGCTTCTGAAACTTACTTCATTGCCATGATCCTGCAATAAAATATGCCCTTGCTTTGCTTCACCAAAATCTTTCCAAACCTTGTATTTACTAATGGCAACTAAATCGCGAAATTCTTTAGAACCACGTTCGTATTCCAGCACTTTGATGCCGTTTAAGTAATGTTCAACATGATTGTTAGGATACACTACAATTCGTCCCCAATTCCATTCGCCGGGCTGGTGAATAAAACGGCTTTCTTTTTTTGCCGGAATTAAATCGTACAATGAAGCCAGGGTTCTGTCACCATTTCTACCCAGTTTCGCATCAGGATGCAATGAATCGTCTAACACCTGGTATTCCAGGCCAATGGCAGAGCCAGTGTTATTCTCACTAAGCGTTACAAAATATTTTACACCGCTGTTGGCGCCGGGCGTTAATTTAAATTGAAATGATAAATCGAAGGCTGCATATTGATCAAGCGTTACCACATCACCGGCGCTGCCGCCTTCTTTGCCTTGAGACGAAAGCACTGTAATTGTTCCGTCCCTGATTACCCATTCGCCAAATGGAAAACTGTCTTTGTAAGCACCGCGCCAGCCTTTACTTGTTGTTCCATCAAACAATAATTTCCAGCCACTTCCTTTTTCATAATTGCATAAGTAGTTTGGAATAGTATTCAACACATACACATCTTTCGGAAACGGTGAAGGTTGTACGTTGTTTGTTTTTATACGGATATTTTTAAAATAAATTTTTTCACCCGCCAGCTTTGCATTGTTGCCAATGCTGTGAACCTGCAAGCCAATAAAACCTTTGGTATCGAATGTATCAACCATATAAGCAGCCGGTACATTGTTAATCCAGGTTTTGGTTTCGTTGCCAATGCACTCAATCTTAATATGGTTCCAGTCTTTTAGTTTAAAAGCATTTTGTGCCGATGAATGAAACGACATTGGATACAGCCAGTCGCGCCGGCCTTCATCATAAATACCAGCCGTCCAGCGGCGCGATGAAGGATCTAACTCGTACTGATAACCAAATACTTTTCCTTTGCCTCCGTTTCCGGCAGCATCGAAATGAGAGCGAAACTGAACACCGGAATTGGATGTGGTATCATCAATCTTTGCATCCAGTTCCAAAACAAAATCGCCATATTCTTTTTCGGTAATTAAAAATGAATTGGGCGAACCAACCACTGTGCTGCCAACTATCATCCCGTTCTCTACTTTATAATCGGCAGTGCCAGCTCCTCTTTTCCAACCGTTGAGCGTTTTCCCATCAAATAAAGAAGTATAATCCGACGAGCTTTTTTGCGCCGCAGAAAATAAAAAAAACAGGCAAAAACAAAAGGACAATAAAAAGAAAAATGGCTTCATGGCAAACTATTGTGATTGTTTTGTAAAGTAAAGCAATGGTTAATGAATAACTCTCTTTTGCCATCATTATTTAAGTGAACAAAACAAACCTCTCGGCTAAAGCAACAGACGAAGCTTTTCATACACCTTGTATCTTTATATTTTATCGTTAATAAATAGCAATTTATTATCAAATTAAGTTTCGCTAATCTTCTAATTTCTGCTACATTTGCCGCCAATTTAAAAATGCCTTTCAAAAGGCAGGCAACAAACCAGTTTACAAATGTCTTATTTAACAACAGAAAGAAAATCAGAAATCATTTCAACATTTGGCGGCGATGCCAAAAACACAGGTTCAATAGAAGGACAAATTGCAGTACTTACTGAGCGTATCGCCGGTATTGCAAAACATTTGCAAAGCAATAAAAAAGATTTTTCTACCAACCGTGGTTTGCTTCAATTGGTAGGTAAGCGCAAACGTTTACTGTCTTACATGCAAAAACACAATTTAGTAGGTTATCGCGCTTTGATTGAAAAGTTAGGACTTAGAAAATAAGCGATATGTTATCAATATAATTTATTCCCAATCCGCATCTTCGGCTTGGGAATACTTTTTTATGATATTATTGCTACCCTCATTTCATTTATTCATCAATCGGTATCCCAGTTACCTTACATTGCAAACCGATTGTTTTTAAAAAGAATTATAAAATATGCTGACTCAACCGAAGAGCGTAACATTTGATTTAGGTAACAACCGTGAAGTAACGATTGAGACCGGCAAACTTGCCCGACAGGCAGATGGCGCTGTTACCGTAAAACAGGGCAACAATATTATTTTGGCAACAGTGGTTGCCAACAAGGAACCAAGAGAAGGACAAGACTTTTTTCCGTTGAGTGTAGATTATCAGGAAAAATTTGCTTCTGCCGGTCGCATTCCGGGTTCTTTCTTTAAACGCGAAGCGCGCCTGAACGATTATGAAGTTTTAACCAGCCGGTTAGTGGACCGTGCTTTGCGTCCGCTTTTTCCTGACGATTATTTCTGCGAAGTACAGGTTATTATTAACCTCATTTCAAGCGATGAACAAGTAATGCCCGATGCGCTGGCTGGCTTAGCTGCTTCGGCTGCTTTGGCGGTTTCAGATATTCCTATTAAAGAAATGATATCAGAAGTGCGTATCGGGCGTGTAGATGGTCAGTTCATTGTCAACCCATCGCGCAGCGAATTAGAAAAAGCCGACCTTGAATTTATCATTGCTGCCACCGAAAAGAATTTAATGATGGTGGAAGGCGAAGCCAAAGAGTGCAGTGAAGAGGATTTGGTAAAAGCGTTGGAACTGGCTCACGAAGCCATCCGCGTACAAATTAAAGCACAGGAACAATTGCGCGATTTAGTAGGCGTTACGGGCAAAAGAGAATATAAAAAGCCTGAACAAAATGAAGCTTTACACGAAACTGTAATGGCTTATGCAAAAGATAAGATTTACGAAATTGCCAAAAGCGGTTTAAGCAAACATGAACGCTCTGCAGGTTTTAAAGTCATCAAAGATGAACTGATTGCCTGCTCTTGGCGAAGAAGCGACTGACGAGCATAAAAAATTAGCCAAAAAATATTTCTCCGACGTTGAATGGGAAGTGGTTCGCAACATGATTCTGAATGATCGTGTTCGCTTAGATGGTCGTAAATTAGATGAAGTGAGACCACTTGCTATGGAAGTTGACCCGCTGCCAACGCCACATGGTTCTGCTCTTTTTACACGTGGCGAAACACAATCCATTACTACCGTTACACTCGGTACTCCTTTAGATGATTTGTTGGTTGAAAGTGCAGCCAAATCTCACGACTCAAAGTTTTATTTACACTATAATTTTCCTCCTTTCAGCACTGGTGAAGTAAAGATGTTGCGTGGACAAAGCCGTCGTGAAATTGGTCATGGAAATCTTGCGATGCGCAGCTTAAAACAAATGATGCCTGGCAGCGATTATGCTTACACAATAAGGGTTGTAAGCGATATTTTAGAATCGAATGGTTCGTCTTCAATGGCTACTGTTTGTGCCGGTTCGCTGGCATTGATGGATGCTGGTGTACCCATTCCAAAGCACGTAAGCGGCGTGGCAATGGGCCTGATTACAAGTGCCGAAAGCAAGTATGCTATTCTTACTGATATTTTGGGTGATGAAGACCATCTCGGCGATATGGACTTTAAAGTTACCGGCACACGCGATGGTATTTGCGGCGTGCAGATGGATATTAAAGTGGATGGCCTGAGCATGGATGTAATGCGTGAAGCATTGGAGCAAGCCCGCAAAGGCCGTTTGCATATTTTGGATGCGATGTATGAGTGCATTCCCGAACATCGTCCTGAAATGAAACCACATGCGCCGCGTATGGAGAAAATTATCATTGATAAAGAATTTATCGGTGCTGTAATTGGACCTGGTGGTAAAATCATTCAGGAAATACAAAAAGAAACCGGCACCACCATTAACATTGAAGAAGTTGGTGAAACAGGTGAAGTAAGCATCTTTGGTACGCAGAAAGAAGGTGTTGAGAATGCAAAGAGCTGGATTGCCGGAATTGTAGCAGTACCTGAAGTTGGCAGCGAGTACGAAGGCACCGTAAAAAGCATTAAAGATTTTGGTGCGTTTGTAGAATTTTTACCAAAGAAAGAAGGTTTGCTGCACATCAGCGAAATTAGCTGGAAGCGGTTAGATACAATGGAAGGTGTGTTGAAAGAAGGTGATAAAGTAAAAGTAAAACTGGTTGATGTTGACCCTAAAACAGGCAAGTTCCGTTTGAGCCGGAAAGCATTGATGCCAAAGCCTGAAGGCATGGGCAGTAGTAGCATAGTAGCGGGAACAGTCGTCCGCCACAAGGGCAACAGCTAATCAGTCGAACCGTCCGCGTCCACAGATAACACCTAAAGTGAATAAAGAAGAATAAGGAGATTTATGAATTGTGATTTATAAAGGCACAGAAATTTATGCAAAAACAAAAGCCTCCCGACATGTCGGGAGGCTTTTGTTTTTGCATAAAAAACTTGTCAGTTAACTTAGGTTATAATACACTTTTTGTACATCTTCGTCTTGTTCCAATTTATCAACCAATTCCAATACATCTTTTGCCTGTTCTTCTTCCAAATGAGTAGTAGTTGCCGGCAGCCGTGTAAGCTCTGCGCTAATGGGAGTAATGCCTTTGTCTTCCAGTGCTTTGCTCATGTGGCCAAACTCTTCATAAGGTGTGCGGATGATAATATTACCTTCTGCATCTTCACCAATTTCTTCCAAACCATAATCAATCAAATCCAATTCTAATTCATCCAAATCCAAACCTTCGCGTTTGATTTTAAATTCACCCATGCGATGAAACAAAAAACCAACCGAACCACTGTTTCCCAATACACCATCACCTTTTTTGAAAATGTTTCTCAGGTTGGCTACAGTTCTGGTCGGGTTGTCCGTTGCAGATTCTACCATTACCGCTACACCATGTGGCGCATAGCCTTCATAAACAATCTCTTCAAAATTGTCCATTTCCTTACCCTGTGCGCGTTTGATGGCAGCTTCTACCCTGTCTTTCGGCATATTAACGCCTTTAGCGTTCTGCATACACCGGCGCAATGCAGAGTTTGTATTCGGGTCGGGTCCGCCGGCCTTTACGGCAATGGCAATTTCTTTTCCAATGCGTGTAAATTGTTTTGCCATCTTATCCCAGCGGGCAAACATGGTGGCTTTTCTTACTTCAAATATGCGTCCCATAATTGTTGAGATATTTATGTTATTACAAGCTGATGAGCTATTAGGCTCGAGATGCAAGGAAATAATGAGTTTTCCTTTAAAAGAATGAGCGCAAATGTACGTGATGCTATATAAATAAAAAGCCGCAAAAACAAATGCGGCTTTTTATGTTTTCACAAATGAAGTGTCGGTTTTATTTTCTTTTTTCAAAGTCGGCAGCAGTAGGTAAAATGTTGTTTTTCAACCCCAACTTACTGTTTCTTTTACCATAAGTAAAATAAACAATCAAACCAATTATCATCCACATAAAAGCACTCAACAAGGTTTGATTCGGCAAACTAATGATCATGGCGGCGCAAACCAGTATACCCAATATTGGAACCAATGGCACCAGCGGAGTTTTAAACGGACGATGGAGATCTGGATCTTTTTTACGCAAAATCATGATACCCAAACAAACCAGCACAAAAGCAAATAAAGTTCCGATAGAAGTTAAATCGCCCGCAACAGTGCCGGGTACAAAAGCGGCAAATAATCCTACAAAAACAAACAACACGATATTGCTCTTGTAAGGCGTGCGAAAACGTGGGTGCAAATCAGAAAATATTTTGGGTAACAAACCATCGTTGCCATCGTATAAAACACTCTTGACTGGCCCATGAGCATCACGAGAATTACTGATGAAAATCCGGCAAGAATAGCAATGAGTTACCAAAGTTGCCAGCCAAGCCATAGCCATGCATGTAAGTTTGGATAGCATAAGCTACAGACGCTTCTTTACCGGCTTTTATAAAATCGGTATAAGGCGCAACGCCGGTTAAAACGTACGAAAACAAAATATATAAAATGGTGCAAATAACAAGCGAGCCTAAAATGCCCAGCGGCATATCACGCTTTGGATTTTTGGCTTCCTGCGCTGCTGTTGAAACGGCATCAAAACCAATAAAAGCAAAAAATACAATGCCTGCGCCCGTTAACACACCTCCCCAGCCGTGCCTAAAAAATCGGAATAGCGAATACTGCGAACCGTCAGGTTGCATAGCAGGTGGTGCATCGGCAGGAATAATATACGGTGTATGATTGGCCGGATTAATATAACCCCAGCCGATGACAATAAACACCAGAACGATAGCATACTTTTACAATAACGATAATGGTATTTACGGTTGCAGATTCCTGTGTGCCTTTGATTAAAAGAAGAGATAAGATTAATAAGATGAGTAAAGCCGGTGCATTGATGATACCATGATGCATAATGTTGCTTGCATCCAAAGCCGATTCAAACGGTGAATGGCACCATTCGTAAGGAATGCGTTTGCCAACCAATGTTGTTTAAATATTCACTCCACGAAATAGAAACTGTGGCTGCACCTAACGCGTATTCCAATATTAAAGCCCAGCCAATTACCCAGGCAATCAACTCGCCCATGGTAGCATAAGCATACGTATAGGCACTGCCTGCAATAGGAATGATAGAAGCAAATTCGGCATAACACAAACCCGCAAAAGCACAACCAATGGCAGCAATGATGAAAGAAACGGTTACGGCGGGCCCGGCATGTTCGCCAGCCGCTAAAGCCGTACGCACAAACAAACCAGCACCAATAATTGCTCCTATACCCAAGGCAACCAAATTGCCTGCAGTTAGCGTTCGTTTTAATCCCTTTTCGCCTTCATCGGCAGAAGCTAATAACTGGCTCAGAGGCTTCTTTACAAATACACTCATAAATTGGTTTTATTGTTATTGTAGTTGATGATGGAAAAGTAAGGATTAATCTATTTCAGTGAAACAAAATCTTTAGAGCAGAGCCTCTTTTATAAATATTGATGATAGTCTTTTATCTTTTGCGATAATCGTGCAGCGAGATAACTGTTTCCATCTTTGAGTTCTTCCCAAATCATCTTTGAATCATCGTAGATAATGTTGAACTTTTTCTTTCTTCCAATCCTGTGGTGGAGGCATTAAATTGGTAATTCTGTCTGCCAGCTTTACCGCCCACACTTCCTTTTGCTGTTGCTTAATTCGTTGTACACTGTCTTTGATTTGATCCTTTTTTGGCAACCTTTCATTTTTGGTAAGTGCATCAACAGCAGCGGCTATTTCTTTTCCAAACTGTTGTTTTATTTCTTTCAATGTTGTGTCTGTATCTTCAACCGTATCGTGAAGCAAAGCGACTTGCACTGCAAAGCCCAAATCAAATTCATCTGAATGCGGAGCCGCCACCAAAACTTCCATTGCAACATCAACCACATGCACAATGTAAGGCAATTGTGTTCCTTTTACTTTTTCACCTGAAGCTTCGTGTTTAAGAGCAGCAAACGCTAAGGCTTGCTGGTAAAGCGTTTGAACATTCATAGGTTTGTTTTTATTGAAATTTTGAACCACAAAGTCGCAAAGAACACAAAGATTCACGAAGTGTTCATCTTTTGTTTTTACTAAAACTTTTTGCCTTCACACCTTATTGCTTTAAGCAATGTTTTGCTCTATTGCCTGGTATGGATGAATTTTATCAATTTCTAAAATGGTAGTTTTGCCGTCTTCGCTTTCATGATACATAGGAACAAATTTCGCTTCAAAAATAATTTCATCATAGGTATAAGAAGTGCGTTGCAAAACGGTGTTGGAATACACATCATCAAAGCCACGTATCAATACATACAATTCCAAATCGGCTACTTTCATATCTTCTGAAGTCAAGTTAGAAAGCGGGCTGTTTTCATCCATCGGATGAACGACCGTCCAGTTCATCATTAAACTATCTACGCGGCTTCTTTCTAAACTCAAGCTGTAAAACTTGTATTGCATCTCGCCATTTTCTTCTACCTGAAAGCTGCAGGTAACCTGGATATTCACATCGGTAAGCGTATGCCCGTCTTTATAAGGCACCATGCGAAACATAAGTGCTTTTATATTTTTATAAGGAGAAACAAGAGCATGTTTGCTAAATAAGATATTTGATCTTGGCCGCGAGAACCTGCCATAAATTAAACCGGTTGCCAGGGCAAAAGAAAGAAAACCAAACATCGCTTCAAACGAAGCCACAAGATTGGCCGAATCGCTTATTGGATTTAACCTGCCGTAGCCAACCGTAGTAAATGTTTCGGTGCTGAAAAAATACAGTTCTTTTATTTTACCCCATTCTGTTGTAGCCACAAAACCTTGGTAACAATGGGTTCCCATCATCACATAAATAACAGTGAAACCAATGTTGATGCAAACAAAAAATACAACGATAGCGAGCAAGAACTTCCATCTCGGCATATTGAGCATGGTTCGATACAAGCTAAACCTGTCAACGACATTCAACCCATCTTTGCGTACATTAAAGCTGCCATCTTTGTTAATAAAACGACCACCATAACTATTGGGGTTGGTGCCAAAACCTGTGTCATTATTGCTTTTAAACGAAGAATTTAATCCTTTGAATGAAATAGCCACAATAGAATTTTTGATTGCTGATTTATAATCGTGATTTACGAAGGCGAGTTTGTTTTTGCCACAAAATCGTTATTGAAAAAAGTTTACGAAGTGGTTAACACTTTTACCTTTCTTTCAAATTGCATGCTGTGAAGTTTACTATACCATCCACCCAATGCCAGCAACTCTTCGTGGGTTCCGCTTTCTTTAATTTCACCTTTATCGAGTACCATAATTTTATCGGCTTTCCGAATGGTTGAAAGACGATGCGCAATTACGATAGAAGTACGTCCTGAAACCAATTTATCAATTGCATTTTGGATGAGCATTTCGCTTTCGGTATCAATTGACGAAGTGGCTTCATCTAAAATTAAAACCGAAGGATTGTATAGCAAAGCCCGAACGAAAGATAACAATTGTCGTTGTCCCAAACTGAGTGTGCTGCCGCGTTCCATCACATTATATTCGTAATTGCCGGGCAATTGCATAATAAAATCGTGTACGCCAATGAGTTTTGCAGCTTCTATTACATCTTCTTTTTTAATGGTCGGATTGCGAAGCGTAACATTATCCATTATACTTCCCGAAAACAAAAACACATCCTGCAATACAACACCAATGCGGCTTCGCAGCGCTTCTAAAGCTATAATCATTGATGTTTACATCATCCAGTGTGATGCTGCCTTTTTGAATCGGATACAAACGATTCAATAAACTAATAATAGAAGTTTTGCCGCTTCCGGTATGTCCAACTAAGGGCTACGGTTTCTCCAGGCTGAATGGCGAAGTCAATATTTTTCAAAACATAATGGTCACCCACATAAGCAAACCAAACATGATTGAACTGCACTTTACCTCCAATTTCGGTAGGCGTAAATGTGCCTTGCTGATGAATGTAATCATCATTATCTAAAACCGTGAACACACGCTGCGAAGCAATAACGCCCATTTGAATCACATTGAATTTATCGGCAATTACACGCAACGGACGGAAAATTTGATTGATGTATAAGAATAAACGAAACCAAAATCCTGCATCAAGTTTTTTGTCGGCAATCCACCAAACTAAAATGCCTGTGCTTACTGCCAAAACAATTTCAACAACCGGGAAAAAAATAGAATAAGCAAAGATGGCATTGATGTTAGCGTTGCGATGGTCTTTATTAATGGCATTGAACTTACGATACTCACGGTTCTCCGCTGCAAACGCTTGTACGATTGCCATGCCAGTTAAATGCTCCTGTACAAAAGCATTGAGTGCGGCAACAGCGTTACGAACCTTGATAAAACTTTTGTTTACGCTTTCTTTAAAATAATAAGTAGCTACAATTAAAATTGGGAAAAGGAATAAGGCTGATCAAGAGTTAACTTCCAGTTGAGCCAAAGCATGGCCGCCAGTGTAATTAAAATAGAAAGTAAATCGGAAATAATAGGAATCAAGCCATCTGAAAAAATATCGTTGATGCTTTCAATATCATTTATGGTTCGTGTGGTCAGCGTGCCGATTGGCGTTGTATCAAACTGCCGTAAATTTAAGTTTACTATTTTTTGATACACTGCAATGCGCATGTCTTTCACAACGCTTTGTCCCAGCCATGATGTAATGAAATGAAAACCAAAATCGCACTGCCGTTTCAATAAAAATAAAAACCGACCTGGAAAATAGTAATGGCAACAATAACTTGTTCTACGCTGTTGAAATTGGTGTGAAACAAAAACAGGCGCAGCCATTCGGGAAGAGGCGAGGTTTTGCCCGTTGCTTTGTCAATGGTTAATTGAATGAGGTAGGGACGAATGGGTGCGAATATAGCCAGCACAATTGCCATTGCTATGCTGCCATAAAACTGAAAACGGTAAGGACGAACAAACGTAAAAATGCGCCGCAGCGCTCCGTAATTAAAACCCTTTTTCTTCGCTTCTTCACTCATGGTAAGAAGGCAAAGGTACAAGTTTAAGATACAAGGTTCAAGAAGCAAGAACCAACAACTAAGTCAAGGCCTTAAACCTTGTATCTTATATTCTTGGTTCTTTTTTTTCTGAACATTTATTCTTCCCTATTTACCTGCACATCACGCATAAAACTTTCTTCCAAAGAAATAAAGGTTTCGGTACGTTCAATTCCTTTTATTTTTTGCAATTCATCGTGCAATACAAAGCGGAGTTGTTGAATGTTTTTACACGCAATTTCTGCAAACATGCTATAGTTGCCGGTTGTATAATTTAAGCCGTCACGATTTCCGGTATCTTCTTTAATTCTTTGGCAACGCTATCGTATAACGAACTTTTTTCAAGATAAATGCCAATAAAAGCAATTACATCGTAACCCAATTGCTTCATATCAACGTTTAGTTTCGTGCCTTTTACAATTCCCGCTTCTTGAAGCTTTTTTATGCGAACATGAATGGTGCCGCCTGAAACGAACAGTTTTTTGCCAAGATCAGCATACGATACTCCTGCATCATTCATCATTTCCTGCATAATTTGAAAATCCAGCTTGTCGAGGTTAAGTTTTGTAGCCATATTTGTTTTTCAGTTAGATAATTTCCAAAGATAAGACTGGAGGGTTAAATGACATCTAAAATTTTAATGACTCTGTTGAAAAGTGGTTGGCAATAGAAACAAAACACTTAATTTTGCAACAGCAACGAGTTCTTATACACTGTGGGGTGATGAAACTTTTGGCAGACATACCCTCTCGTCTCGAGGGTGAGGAACAACAGGATAAACTAAGCATAGAGCCGACCAAACTCGTGTTAGGCCGACCGGGGTTGACCACCAAGCTTATGTGTTTAGCCAACTGCCTCGTGTAGGTTCGAGTCCTACCCCTACAGCTTTTGAAAAAGCCTTCCGATTAAAATCGGGAAGGCTTTTTGTTTTTGCCGTATTTTTTAACGATTGCAATCATCTTCCACCCGGCGGGCAGTATTGCTGTAAATAATGCGTGTATAAAGTAGATAAAAATTCTCTTGTTCCTTCGCCTTCAAAAATCCCGTGCGAGCGATTTGGAAAAGCCATAAATTGAAATTGCTTATTGTATTTTATCAATTGATTAATGAGCATTTCTGCATTGGAATAATGCACATTGTCATCGCCCGTGCCATGGATGTACAATAAATTTCCTCTTAAATTCTTTGCATAAGTAATAGGCGATCCATTGATAAAATCCTGCTTGTTTTCCTGTGGTAAACCCATGTATCTTTCCTGGTAAATATTATCATACGTCAATTGGTTGCCAACAGCCGCAATGGCAATTCCTGTTTTGTAAATGTCGGGAAACTGGAACATCAAATTCAATGTAGCAGAGCCGCCGCCGCTCCAGCCCCAAACAGCAACTCTTGACGTGTCAACATAAGGTCTTTTTAAAATCTCACGCGCAGCCATTGCCTGGTCACGGATATTTACAAGCCCAATTTTGCGATATATAATTTTTCGCCATTCCCGTCCTTTGGGACAAGGCGTTCCGCGGTTGTCAACCGAAACATAAATGTAGCCATCATCAGCCATATTGCCTTTATATAAACCGTTGTTACCTGTTCCATATACATCTCTTACCAATTGGCCGGCAGGTTCTGTGTAAACATTAAAAACGATTGGATATTTTTTTGTTGAATCGAAATGGGTAGGCTTCTTCATCCAAGCATCCATAGTAATGCCATCGGTAGTTGTAATGGTAAAGAACTCAATGTTTGTTTTTGCCCCATTTTCTTCGGCTTGTACAACGGCTGTGTTTACGTTGTCGCCACTGATGAAACTATGCTTTGGCAACGCAATCATTTCCGTAGTGTAGCGGGTATAATGATTGGTAAACCGATGCTGTGCAAATTTTCCGCCCGGCGAAACATCATATTCATGCCAGCCATTCTCGTTGGCAGGGCTAACTCTTTCCAACATTCCTTTGCCATCTAATTTGGTTCTGTATAGATACGACTGTGTAGCATTCTGCGGCGAAGCTTCAAAATAAATATAATTGTTCTTTTCATCAATGGCATTAATCTTCATTACATCATAAGCCCCTTTCGTAATCAGGATTTCTTTTTTACCTTCATGACTAATTTTGTACAAATGACGCCAGCCATCTTTTTCGCTTGCCCATAAAAATTCTTTGCCCCCATTCAGCCAATCCCAGCCGCCGTAAGAATAATCTTCATCCCAATTTTGCAACACTTCAATCCATGCCGAGTCCGTTTCTTTATAAATGGTTTTTGATTCGCCGGTGGCCACATTGCAAAGCAGAATATCACTTTCATTTTGTTTCCTGTTCAAATGCTGGATAATCAGTTCATTGTTGTTGGCAGCCCATTCCATTCGCGGCACATAGGATTGCAAAATCGGGTCGGTTGGAATATTCATCCAATCCGTTTTGTCCGTATTTATATCTACCACGCCAATTTTAAAAGGCGAAGGCGGTTCGCCAGCCACAGGATAAACAACCGGCTTTACAAAAGGATAAATCGAGTCGGTATTATCAATCATCAAATAATCTTTCGTACCTTTTGCGTCCATCTGCCAGTAAGCAATTTTTTTACTGTCGGGACTCCATCGAAAGCCATCCCTGCAAAAAAATTCTTCTTCATACGCCCAATCAAAAGTGCCATTTATTAGTTCGCGTGAGCCATCATTCGTTAATTGCTTGCTGCTTCCGTTTGCAGCATCTTCAACATACAAATTGTATTCGCTTACATAAGCTACTTTGCTGCCATCAGGCGAAAATTTTGCGAACATCAATGAGGATGGCGGAAGGTTCATTCCTAATTTCCGTATAGAATGATTGGTGAGGTTAATTAACCAATAATCGCCTCGTGTATCGTAACGCCAAACGCGTTTGGTGTTGGTATAAATTAGAATTTGAGCCCCATCATCAGAAAGAAAAAAATTGCGTACCGATAAAGGTTGAGCAGATCCATCCGGTGTTAGCTGTTCCTTTGTAAGAAGCACTTTTGTTTTTGCAGAAGAAAGATCGTTGAAAACAATTTCGCCATTTTTCGACTCATAAAAACCAGTTCCATCCTTACTCCAATGAACACCTTGCGGCGGTTGCGCAATGGCAAAAAAAGAGGCAAAACAAAAAGTAAAAACAACAATTCTCTTTACAAAATACATAGCTTTTGTTTTGCGGTAAAAATAAACGAAACGGAATCATTCCTCATGCATTAGTTTGAATGATATTTCCCGCAGATAGCGCTGATTTGCGTAGATAATTTTATTGATTCTGCGATAACTTGCGCTATCTGCGGGAAACACTTAACAAGCGAAAACTTTAATCAAACCTTCAAAAAGCCTTAAAATTATTTGCGGCTTTGCAAGGCGTTCGTTAGATGTTTACTTTTAGCCCTTTAACAACCACGGTACAATGGGCATTATCCGCAAGCAAAGTATTTTTTCATCTATTTTTTCTTATGCCGGATTTGCTATTGGTGCACTCAATAAACTTCTCATTTTTCCAGCTTTTTTTTCAAGCAAACAAATCGGTTTAACTACTTTGCTCGTTGATATCAGCCTTGTGTTTTCAGCGGTAGCAACTTTGGGAAGCAACTCAATCACTTACAAATTTTTTCCGTTTTACAAAGAATATTTACCCAAGAAAAAAAACGATTTACCCGCCTTCACCTTGTTCCTTTGTTTGAGCGGTTGCATCATTGTAATCAGTGCCTTGTTCCTTTTTCAAAATTTTATTTCACGAAAATTTGGCGCACAATCGCCCTTGTTTGTAAGTCATTATAATTTGCTTTATCCACTCATTATTTCAACTGCATTATTTAGCTTGTTTGAATCGTATGCATGGAGTATTCAAAAAACGGTGGTTTCTAATTTTTTGCGCGAAGTGGCGTTTCGCATTTTCGTTTTAGGCCTGCTCGTTTCTTACATCTATAAAGCCATTTCGCTTGAAACTTTTTTTACTTTGTATTCGTTCATTTATGTGCCTTCGGCTGTTATTCTCATTTTTTATTTAATTCGCAGTGGCAATTTCCCTATCAACTTTTCTCTTAGCAATGTTACGAAGCGCATTTACAAACGCATCATTGCATTTGGTTCGCTTATCTTTTCAAGTTCATTACTCAATGTTCATTTCGCGTGCCATTGATGTTATCTTTTTAGCGAGCCAAAGTACCGGCGGCCTAAGCGATGCCAATGTGTTTTCGTATGGCTCGTATATGATAAGTATTATGGAAGTGCCGCAGCGAAGTATGATTGCCATTGCAACGCCCATAATTGCCCAGGCATGGCGCGATAAAGACCGCAAAAAGATTGAAGATTTATATCATAAAACCTCACTCAATTTATTGATTGTGGGATTAGCTATTTGGGGTTTAATTTACCTAAACATGAACAGTGCCATTGCTTATTTAGGGCCGGAATATGCACCTATGAAAAGCGTTTTTGTGATTATGGGAATTGCGAAACTGATTGATTTAGGAACCGGCGCCAACTCACAGATTTTACTATTAAGTAAGCATTGGCGACTCGACTTTTTTACCAACTCCGCTTACGTGATGTTATCGCTGCCGCTTAATTTTTTTCTGATTAAAAAATATCACATTTATGGTCCGGCATGGGCTAATTTAATTGCGATGACAGCTTTCAACACCGTTCGGTTTTTATACATCTGGAAACTGTTTCGGATGCAGCCTTTTACGCGAACGACTTTGTATGCTTTGCTGCTGGCCGCTATCTCAGTTATTGTCGTTTATTTTATACCAACGATTGGAAATATTTATGTAGATGTTATCGTTCGCTCTCTAATCTTTGCTTTTGTTTTTGCGGGAAGTATTTTGTTACTCAATATATCGCCCGACATTACAAGTTTGTATCGAACTACATTGCTCCGACTGAAAAGGGAATAGTTTCTTATCTTCATCATTTTCCAACCAATTTACATCTTTGTAACTGCATGGAACGCTTTCACGGACTTATAGGTATTGGATTGATTTTAGGCATTGCTTTTTTATTTTCCAACAATAAAAAAAACATCAATTTCAGACTGGTTGCCAGCGGCATTGCATTGCAAATAATCATAGCTTTTTTGGTGTTTAAAGTAGAGCCTGTTGCCCGTTTCTTTCAATGGCTCGGTCATGGAATGCAATTGATTGAAGGCTTCGCTTTTAAAGGCGCCGCATTTGTGTATGGCGGTATTGCGGTGCCTGGTGCAAACAATACTGCAATTGATTATGCCGTCAATGGTTTTGTTTTTGCCTTTAATGTTACGGCAACCATTATTTTGGTTTGCGCGCTGGTTGCTATCTTTTATCATTATGGCATCATGCAACGAATTGTTGCAGCGATTGCAAGAGCAATGAACTTTATTATGCACGTAAGTGGCGCAGAAGCGTTGAGCAATGTTGCCAGTGCGTTTGTTGGACAAGTAGAAGCGCAGGTAATGATTCGGCCTTATTTAAAAGGAATGACACGCAGCGAACTGCTTGCCAGTATGAGCGGAAGCCTTGCCTGCATTGCCGGCGGTATTTTAGTAGTGTATGCAAACATGGGTGCGCAGGCTGGTTTGAATTTGGCTCCAAAACTCATCACGGCAAGTTTGATGGCAGCACCCGGCGCATTAGTTATTTCTAAAATTGTATTTCCCGAAACAGAAGAAAGCCAAACCATGGGCAGGGTAAAGCTGGAGGTAAAAAGCAGTTATACTAACGTAATTGATGCTATCTCACATGGCGCGGGTGATGGTTTTAAAATTGCAATGAATGTAATTGCGATGCTCATTGGTTTTATCGCTGTGGTGTCTTGTTTGGATTATGTTTTAATAAAGATTGGCCACATTTTTAATCCTCAGTTTACCTTATCTCTCAATTATATTTTTAGCAAAATATTTTATCCGTTTGCCTGGGCAATGGGTGTTCCGCAGCAAGATGTAAACAGTGCGGCAACATTATTAGGGCAAAAAATAACCATCAACGAATTTATTGCATTTAAAAACCTAACCAACAAATCGGTTCCAATACTCACCGATAAAGGTTTGCTCATTATCAGCATTGCCATTTGTGGATTTGCTAATTTTAGCAGTGTAGGAATGCAGATTGGAGGCATTGGCGAACTGGCGCCGGAAAGAAGAAGCGATTTAGCTAAGTTGGGGCTGAAAGCCTTGCTATGTGGCACTTTGGCGAGTTACCTAAGCGCTACCATTGCAGGTATTTTAATGTAAAATTTCTTTTATTGTATCAAATGACAATTTCAGTTTCCGTTGCTTGAGATGAAGATGCAGTTGGATCATTTATCAATAATATTTCACCATCTGCCAATTCATTTTTCTTGTTTGAATTGATGTAATGAAAGACATAACAACCTAATAAAAACAATACGATATACAACATACACAACTCCTTTTCTTTATTCGTATGAAAAACAGACCCATGTTGGAAACAATCTGTTTACTAACGAAAAGAAAATGTTGTGCCATTTAAAAAATCTTGTCTTTAAACAGCCGGAAATGTGCATTGCATGTCAACATCTGCATTACAATTAAAAGGAAATAAGAAGCCGTTTAGACTACGATTGAAGGTTCAGTTCTTGCAGGTATCTGTCAATCCCGCCTTTTAAATTGTACAAATTATCGAAACCAAATTTGTCTTCCAACTCACGGATAGCTTTGGCACTTCTGCCGCCCATTTTGCAATGAACAATCACCTTTTTATCGCGGCGTATTTTGTCTTTGTTTTGAGCTACCGTTGCCAACGGAATTAACAAAGCTCCAATGTTCGCTTCTTCATACTCGTTAGGTTCGCGAACATCAATCACCTGTATGTCTTCCCCATTTTGCAACCATTCATGCAACTGCTCAGGTAATATTTCTTTTATCGGTTTTTCAACTGCTTTCATGCCGCAGAATTGTTCATAATCTATCAGCTTTGTAATGGTTGGATTGGCACCTGTTAACGGATTATCCTGATTTGGTTTAAAATTAAAAATGCGCGATTCAAAAGACAGCGCATCGAAAATATAAAACCTGCCACTCAATGGTTCACCAATGCCGGTAATTACTTTGATTACTTCCAACGCCTGCAAACTGCCAATGATGCCGGGCAACACACCCAACACGCCACCTTCAGCACAGTTGGGCACTAATCCGGGCGGCGGCGGTGCAGGATATAAATCGCGGTAATTCGGTCCTTTTACCCCCTCTTTATTTGTGTAATTAAACACAGAAACCTGGCCTTCAAACTGAAAAATGGAAGCATACACATTCGGTTTGTTCAGCAATACGCAAGCATCATTTACAAGATAACGGGTAGGAAAATTATCGGTTCCATCTGCTACCACATCATAGTCTTCAATTAACTCTAAAGCGTTGTGCGAAGTCAACTGCGTATTATAAACATTGATGTTGATATATGGGTTCAAAGACAGCAATCTTTCCTTTGCAGCTTCTGCTTTGGATTTGCCTACATTTTCAACACCAAACAACACTTGCCGGTGAAGGTTGCTGTCGTCCACTACATCAAAATCAACAATACCAATGGTTCCAACCCCAGCGGCAGCCAAATACAATAGTGCCGGGCTTCCCAAGCCGCCGGAACCAACGATTAATACTTTGGCTCTTTTTAATTTTTGCTGCCCTTCGAGCCCAAAATCGGGCAGGATGATATGGCGATTGTAACGGGCTAATTCTTCTTTTGAGAATTGAATAGGGTTTGTGTTCATGTTTTGGTTTTATTTAAAATTGTGAGCCGCCTGCAATGGCGGGAACAATACTAATAACAGATGATTCAACAACGTTTGTTTGTTGTTGCTGAAGATTGCGGATATCGTCTTCTCCAATAAAAATATTGATGAAAGGACGCACACGTTCTTCCGTATCAAACAAGTGTTTTTTTAAATCAGGAAATTGATTGGTAAGCTCATTCAAAACCTCTTGCACATTGGTTCCACTAACAGCCACTTTTGTTGAATTTCCTGTGAATTTACGCAAAGGTGTAGGTATTATTACGGTTGCCATAATTGGTATTACTTTTCTGTATGCTATTTTGGTTACAAATAATGGGTTCTTCTTTTAATGCAAAAGTATCATCTAACCGCCAGCTTCTGGCTGATGAGATTTTGTTTTTATAAACAGAAATAATAAGGTAAGAAAAATTAGGAAAAGCGTTTTGTACATCTTTGCCCGAAGGCACGGCATCCCAATTGGGATGAGAATGATAAACACCCAACAACTTTAGCTCCTTTTCGTCGGCTTCTTTTTCAGCTTTTTTATATTCTCCACTGAAATTAAAAACTCTTTTTCGCCTGACTTTGAAACATTTTTACACACAATCACTTTTGTTACAATTCTATTTTCATTGTTTTCTTTTCCCAGCAAAAATCCACAACACTCAACCGGGTAGCTTTCAATTGCTTCCCTGATAAGCGCATTATAACTTTGTGTGGGCAATAACAACATATTGTGTTGGTGTTTTGTTTGTCAGGCAATGCTCATATCGGCTGGTTGCTTTTCTTTTAATAAGTATTCAATTTGGCCAAACCATTTGGTTCCTCCTAAACTATCTGCTAAAATAGGAACGGTTAATCCGTAATCCTTCACGGCTGCCTTCTCGATGGAAAGGAATTTAGGATGCAAGCCCCAATGCAAAATGTTCACGGTATCTTGTTTGTCAACGTCAGTTAAGGATTCACTTACCAATGCAATTAAGTGTTTGGTGAGCGTTTGTTTTAGCTCAATTTCACTGGTTATTGTTTTCAATTCATTTATGGCATTTAGCAAAGTTCCTTTTTCTACCGGGCAAATTTTTGAAATCAAAATATCACCTTCTTCATTATACCATTTGTGTTTGAATTCATACACATTAATGAGCAAATTCAAATCATCGGGATGCGACCAATCGAGTTGTCCCCGGAAGAATTTTTCAATATATCCCGGAGGGTTGCCTTTAAAAATAACAGGAATGTTTCGCTTTGATAACTGAATGTAATACAGAGCCACTTCCAAGCTTTCAACCGGCCATTCTAAATTTTTTACAATCAAAAAATTGCAATGTCCTTTTTGCGAATGAATAACGCCATTTAACATCAATATAGCCGCTTCTTTTGCATTTTGCGCAGTTACATATTTACCCGGCGAATGTATGGCGATGTAATTGCTCAGGCGGCTATCCGCTTCCAGTTCATCATTCATTAAACTGTTATCAATAATGTGTGTAAACCTCGCCATTGAGTATAAAACGCGACCTGTTCTTGCAAACACATCAAAAATATATTCGCAAAATTTTTTGGTTTGTGCATATACTTCATTCGTAAAATAACGACTGGCTTTTCCGGTTGAAGAAAACACGCATTGTTGAACGCTGCCTGTGGCTTCGCAAGCGGTTGCTATGTTGAAAGAGCCGATAACATTAGTTTGAAACGCATCGCTGGCATTACGTTCAGCATAGCCGGGACTGCGCTGCGCTGCGGTATGAAATACAAACTGCGGTTGATATTTTTTGAACAAAAACAAAACATCGTTTTCGTTCCTGATGTCACAAACAACAGCAGTTATTCTTTCATCAGAAAACTGATTAGGCTGTGCTTTGTTTTTATCAAGAATTACAATTTGTTTTACATCAAACCTTAGCAATTCGTTTACAAGAATCGTTCCTACACAACCCAAACCTCCGGTTACAATGCAAACGCTGTTTTGTAATTGTTGATTGATAAGGTGTGAATGGAAGATTTATTTTTCTTCCCAAAGAAGGCTCAAAAGGATTACGGTCAAGCCTGCCTTGTTCCGCGTAAACGTCAATGAGTTGTTTAGTGAGTTCGGTGAGTTCGGTAAACGCATCTTGCTGTTGAACATTGGGAGATAATTGCCAGATACGTTTATAAAGTTCTTCAGTCATGTTGAGTGGTTGTCAATTTCTCAATAAAACATACTTCTGATGAAACACATTTTTGAAAGAAAAGAGTAACACAGTTTACTCATCGAGAGTATGCTTTATTGTTGCAAATTACAATATTTCTGAATGAAAGATAGAAACCGGTGTTTTTAGTTCTATTTTAAACACTGAAGTGATAAAGAGAAAATACGATAAAACCAAAAGCCTCTTTTTGAAGAGGCTTTGTTTTTACAATAAAAACCATATTCTCTGTTAGAATTTAAATGCCAAACCACCGGAAGCTATGTATTTGCCATAGCCTGCTTCCAAAAAAATTCCGGCACGTGGAGTGAGATTGAATTTAGCTCCCAACGATACCTGGTAGGCAAGTGGAGAAGGCTCATCAATGCCATTGGTTTTACCTCCTGTTGCATCAGTATAACTTTGTGTCCAGTTTGTAAATCCAATAGCTGTTCGCAGGTAAGGCGATACTGCCCTGCTGTAGGTTGGAAAGTAAGAAACAACATTTAGCATCAGGCTCCAGTTTTCAAATCGGCCTGTTAAGTCGGGCACATTGCTGTTGTTATTGTATGCGTAATAAGGCTGCGTTACTTTGCCATAGGTTCCCATTACACCAATGCTCATAAAACGACTGAACTGATAATCAACTGCGCCTGTAAAAGGTCCTGCCTGGGCCGTTGCATTGCCTTTATATAGATTATAAAACGAGGCAAAATATTGTTTGTCGAGATTTGGGAAACCATAGCCAAGGCTAATATTTAAGCTGGGTTGAAACGCTGGATATTGCGGTTGCTGCTGTCTCGGCCGGTAACGACCTCTCATGCCACCATAACCACCATATCCATAAGGCCTGCCAATAATAATGCTTCCTCCAAATTGTGCATCGGCCGCTATACTTGCGGCTGCCAGCAACAACATCAAAACCACTTTTTTCATACAAAGAATTTTTATGAAAGATGGATTTTGCAAGAAGAAGTTTAATGAAAAGAAGCAAGATTTAAGAAAACGAGAAAGGGAGATTAAAGGTATAAGATGTAAGAATCAAGAAATAAGATGACTGTAGTAAAACAATAATTATTAACGAAAATAAAAGAATAAAACTCCCAAAATTTTCTTCCGCTCTTCTTCGTAAATTTTCGTGTTCTCTGTGCATTTGTAGTTCAAGATATTACATAATCGTTTCCAAAATTTCAACCAGTTCGCTGTCGGTTTTTACCAATACTTCGCGTGCTTTGCTGCCAACGTTTTTACCAACAATTCCGGCAGCTTCCAATTGGTCCATTAAACGTCCTGCACGGTTATAACCCAATTTCATTTTGCGTTGAATTAATGACGTGCTTCCAATTTGATTCGCCACAATCAACTTCGCTGCATCTTCAAACAGTGGATCACGATCAGCAGCATCAAACTCTTTACCCGCCAATTCTTTTTCATCTTCAAATTCAGGCAAATAATATTGCTCAGGAAAGTTCTCCTGGTAACCGATAAACTCAGCCACTTTTTCTACTTCCGGCGTATCAACAAAAGCACATTGCAAGCGCGTGATTTCACCATTATAACTAATCAGCATATCGCCTTTTCCAATCAATTGTTCAGCGCCACCTGCATCTAAAATGGTACGGCTGTCTATCTTGCTCGAAACCTTAAAAGCAATGCGCGCAGGGAAATTGGCTTTGATGGTTCCGGTAATGATGTTTACAGAAGGTCGTTGTGTTGCAATGATTAAATGAATGCCAACCGCGCGGGCAAGCTGCGCAAGCCGCGCAATAGGCATTTCCACTTCTTTGCCAGCGGTCATAATCAGGTCGGCAAACTCATCAACTACCAAAACAATAAAGGGTAAAAACTGATGTCCTTTTTGTGGGTTCAATCTTCGTTTTACAAACTTTTCATTGTACTCTTTTATGTTGCGGCAACCAGCTTCTTTCAACAAATCATAACGGTTGTCCATCTCAATGCACAAGGCATTCAAAGTATAAATTACTTTCTTCGTATCGGTGATGATAGACTCTTCTTCGCCGGGCAATTTGGCAAGAAAATGTTTTTCAATTACACGATACAAACTCAATTCAACTTTCTTCGGATCAACCAAAACAAACTTCAATTGCGATGGATGTTTTTTGTATAAAAGCGAAACCAAAAGTGTATTAATACCAACCGATTTTCCCTGCCCTGTTGCACCTGCCATCAGCAAATGCGGCATGGAAGCAAGGTCAACAATAAAGTTTTCGTTATCTATTTTTTTGCCAATGGCAATGGGCAAAGAGAAGTTGTTGTTCTGAAATTTTTCCGATGCCAGCAAGGTTTTCATGCTGACCACCGTTTTGCGAACATTGGGCACTTCAATACCAATGGTGCCTTTGCCCGGAATGGGGGCAATAATACGAATGCCAAGCGCAGCAAGGCTTAGCGCAATATCATCTTCTAAATTTTTAATGCGGCTGATGCGCACACCTGGCGCAGGAACAATCTCATACAAGGTTACTGTCGGGCCAACCGTGGCAGCAATTTTTTGTATCGAAATATCGTAGTTCTTCAGGGTTTCAATAATCTGGTTTTTGTTAGCTTCGAGCTCCTCAGCATCATGCACAATCTTTTCGCTGCCATGTGTTTCTAACAAATCCAAAGTTGGCATTTTATAATCTTTCAAATCCAACATCGGGTCATAATCTGCCTTGGTAACAGCAGGGTTTGTTTTTACCGATAAAGCAGCAACTGATTCTTCAGCCGTTTCGTTGTCCAGCACTTCTTTTATTTCTAAAGAAGGCATTTCAACAATGTTTGGTTTTGCATCATTTTTGACACTGACAAGCTTTGCAGAAGGCTGATAAAAGGTAGGCAAATGGTCCACTTCAAACAGGGCATCGTTGCTGTATAAATCGTTTACAACAAACTCAGGCTCATTGTTACGAAATGCAGTATTGGCAAGCGTTTCAGACGGTTCTTCATCTATTATGAAAGGTTCTTCATCATCAAGCTCTTCATGTTTGTTTTTACCCTCTTTTTCAGTGAGAACAAACTGGTGCAGGTCGTCTGCCACTTCAGTTTGTCTTGGCATTACCACCGTTACGCTTTTATTGTTTCCCTTTAAAATATTTGGAGTGTCAGGTTGTTTTTCTGTAGATAAAACTTCGGGTTCTGCAACTTTTGGTTTTGCCTCATTTTGAGGAGTAAAGGGTGTTGGTTGATCATCAGTTGTAACGAGCCTCTTTTTTCGTTCAGGCAATCGAAAGGTTGGATTAAAGCGCCAGATTACATAAGTAAAAAGAGCAAACGAAAGAAGAGTTCCCGTACCTACTTTTCCAATCCATTTTACCAGCCATTGTTCCATCAACTCTCCTACTGCACCGCCAAACGAAAAGCTTGCGCCGATGGTAAAAAACGAAAGTGTAACGCTGACTATAATCAAGCCAACCAACACATATTTTACATTGCGAAGAAGGCTGAATACTTTTTTGTCGAACAATAAATTAACGCCTGCAATAAAGAAGAAAGTACAGAAAAAATAAGAAGCTAAACCAAAGCCATAATCAATACAATAATGAGCAATGTAGGCACCCAGAACACCCAGCAAATTAGCCACCTGAATATCGGTAGTGCTAAAAATTTTTACACCTAACTGCTGCACTTTATCGCCGTCTTCCTGCCATGTAAAAAGGTAAGAGGTAAATGCTATGAACAAAAACAAACATACCAATAAGCTAACTGCACCCATCATTTTACGGGTACGATCGTCTTTTGCAACTTCCTGCAAGGTTACCTGCGTTTCCTTATCAGCCCTTAATTCTTCAGGCTTGGGTTCATCCGCAACTTTCTTTTTTAGTCGGTTCGCCATAATCAATAGTCGTGGTTCACAAACCTAAATCAATAACGAAGGTTTGCCAACAATCTGTATAAAGAATTGGGAGAAAAAAAGAACCCACATTCTTAAAAAAACGTGCAAAACCAAACCTGCTTTTTGAAGGATTTAAAAGTTAGACTTGCTTTGATACAAATAGATAATGAGATAAAGAAAAAGCACAATGCAAAGAACGATATAGAAAATAAAGTTTCTTCTGCGGTCAATAATTTCGGAAATGCGACCTGTATGCTTTATTTTATGCAAACGGTTTTTGTTCCTGATAGCAAGCCAAAGAAAGAATATAATAAGAACACCTATTCCATAAGGAACAAGCTTTTCTAATAATTCTAAAACCATAATTGCGCAGCGGTTGTTGAATGAGGGATTTTAAGATAAAAACGTTTGTTAGGAGAACCATTTCGCCGCAAATGAAAACGATTTTGATGTTGAACCATTTTTGAAGCAAGCAAGTGTCTTACAAAATAAACGTAAAAACAAATGTATTGGTTTTTGCCAGTTATTTTCAACAAATAAAATGATTTCAATAAAAAATTTCAGTCGGTCAGTATCGACGAAACTTTTTTATTGAAATCATTTTACACAATTTAATTTATTGAGCCAGTGAAATGCGTATCTGCAAACCGGCCCGCGTAGTGGTTATTGGCGCTGATGTCGAGATGTAAGGAATGGTTCGTTGCTGATCGAAATACAACTGCAGGTTAATGCGGTTACTCAACACATAATCTATGGAAGGTTGTATGCTGATTACTTTTTGCCCGCCTGTGCTGTAAGCCGTTGCAAAATCAATGCGACTGTTGCTTTGTGCATCATCCCGTATGGAAAAATCAAGTCGAATATTTAAATCGTTGCCCTTTCCATTTTGCTGTGAATTCAGCTTTTTAAAACCTGGAATTTTAAACGGCAGGTTCACATTTTTCTTTCGTATGCTCGCACCAAACACTATTTCGCGGCTGTTCACTTCACTTAACTGATAATCTACCAAACTCAAACTTAGCTGGCGGCTTCGCTTATATTGAAAGTTAATATTGGTTTGATTAATAGTAGTTACATCGAAGCCAATCAACGGATTGAACTGCTCGGATATGGTAAGATTGGGTATCAAAAAGAAAGGCACAAAATTGCCCGATATAGGATCGGTAAATCCAGGCGTTCCATAATGCAGCGGATCGTAAAAATTCAATGCGCTGTTAAAGCTGTTCATACTCACCTGTCCGTTGTAACCATGTGTTATTGATATGTTGGTAAAAATGCTTGCCAGTGATGGAATTTTAGACAACCCTGTATAAGTAACGTGCCAGTTAGGCAACGCTTTAATTCCACCAAATGGATTTGTTTTTATGGTAGAATTGTTTTGACTGATTAACGCTACATCATTAGGGCTTTTGCCGGTGTAGGCAGCGATAAAAGCGGGTATCAGCACATCCTGTGAGTTACGCCCATAACCGTCTGCAAAGCCATCAGGTGTTAAGCCGCCGCTGTAATACTTGTTGTTTGCAGCCAACCGTCTTGAAATGGTGGAACGATAACTTTCAAACTGAATAAATGTTTTTGAAATCTCCGACGGATTGTGTTTTGAAAACAGAGTTTCAAAGCTAATGTATGATACATTAAAACCACCACTTGCATACGGACTTAAATGCCCGAAATGATTGCCGGTGCCAGTTGTATCTTTAAACAATTCAGTATAATCTTTACTGAATGTTTTTTCCACATTTACATCTATAATAAATTCTCGAATTGGCTCTAACTGTGCCGTGATACTCAGGTGCTGGTCAAACGTCTGACGGTACATGAGGTTAAAAGTGGAATCTTTGGTTATTGCACCCTGCGCCGCTTTTTTATTGAGCCAATTGCTATCCGGTTGTCGCCCGAAAACATAATCCAACCCGGGTTGCATCGTTTTAAAATTATTACCCAAAATCCGTGAAGTATCTGTATAACCAGGAACACGGCTGTTGTAGTTCTCACTATAATTTACCGATGCACGTTTTACCATTGTAAGCAATCTGCCAGCCGCTTTTTCCAAGCCACCCATTTCCGTCGGTTCGTTCAAAGCCGCTTGCCGCGCAGCTTTACGGGCATCGCGTTTTTGTCTGCGCCAGGTTTGCAATGCCTGCCTTTTTTGTTTTCCCTTCAAATCCTTGACAACATCAGCACGGGTACGCTGGCTGCTATCCAAGGTTTTTTGAGCCTCGTTTTGGTTTGGCGTAGCTCGTTTTGGCGCCTTCGGCGATGTTGGTAGATTGAACGAATTTAAAAGCTTTGATTTTGCATACAATCTTGTAAAATCAAATTCGCCGTTCAAGCTGTTTTGCTGACCATTTTCCAGTGTATTTCCTAACTTCACAGCAAGCAAGCTCGCACCGATCCAATTGTAGTTGGTTGCATAATTATAGCGCGCCGTAATCCAATCGGCAAAAGGAAACTTGCTTAACGGAAGTGTATAACTTATCGTTGCTCTTTGTTGATACAGTGTGTTGCGTCCGCCTTTCAAAAAATTATGAAGCACACTATCGCGCTTTTCTTTAGTATCCAACCGGCCGTACGGTTCGTCAACACGGGCAAAGTTGGTAGCATTAAAATCGAAGTTTATGCTACGGGTTAAATCCCAACGTGCGTTGTAATACCTGTCGAACGTAAAGTATTTATCGAAAGTAGTATCAACCCGCTCAATTTTGGTATCGCCCACATTTACGATACGCGGAACATACTCACCAAACTGCCGGTTAATATCAGCGCGGAAACTTAACAACGATGGGTTGAGATTAAAATTGAAATCACGTGCAAAAGCAAGCCATGCGCTTTTGTTTTTGATCAATCTTTTAAACGGCTCTTTGTAATGTGCCTGGCTGGCATAAGTGTAGCCGAAACCGCCTCTTTGCCTTGTTATTTTATTTTCGGTTACGATAGGATTGGTTTGTAAAGTTTGGGTGAACGAATAGCTGAAATCGAAATTACTCAGACTCCACAATCTTGCTTTTAATTTAGGTTGCGCAAACCGAACATTAGTAAAGTTGAGCGTTTTAATGGTGGTAATATCTAATGCCGATTTGCGGAGCGAATCTTTGTTTTTGGTTATGCCCAATTTATATTTGTACTTAATGTCCAAATCATAAGGGTCGTATTCAGGAATTAAAATGGTTTTGTTTAAGCTTGCATAAACAGGTATCATAAATCCAAGCTTTTTGGGAAATAATTTTCCTGCATCAATATTCAACGCAGCATCATATTGCACCATACTATTTTTCGCTCTTTCGTTCACACGCTGTTCCAGTCCGCCCCAACCTGCTGTATAAGTATTTCCGGAAACGGATAGTGTACCCAGATCGGCAAGCTGCATGTCAACTCTTGCCAACCCTGCGCCTCCACCTTTTTCATTCAGTTCAGATAGCCGAAGTTCATCAAACCAAACCTCTGTGTTCGCTATAGCCGTGTTGCCAGCCGTTTTTGGATTTTCAACAGCCATTAAAAAGCCACTTACCTCGCCTAAATTTGGATTGCCTAAAATTGAATACGTGCGATTGCCAACCTGCTCGCGGTAAATGGTACCCAAACTTGCACTTGAGTTGGCATTCCGGTGCAGTTTTAAGGTAGTCAATTCACTCAATTCAAAATCAAGGTTATTGGAATCAGGCCAGATTTTGTTTGGATCAGAAATACCGAACCTTGTAACCTGAAGCGGAATTTTGATTTCGTAATAATTATTCAAAAAGTCTTGCCCGATGCGGATAACAGCGTTTATCTGGCCATTTTGCAAATTGTCTATGCCTATGGATTCTGCATGAATAAACATTGATAATCTTCCATACTGCCGTAAGTCGAGGTTTAATGTTTTGAACACAGCGCGAGCTTCGCCTGCAGGCAAATTATGAACTCGCAAACTCATAGATTGCTCATTCTGCAACAGGTTAATTCCATTGTTGCTTAACGATTGTACACGCTCAATGCCGGGTGGAATTTTATACTGGATGGGTGTTCGTGCGCTGTTCTCTTCTAAGTTCACTGCCAGCACATCAAAGGATATATTGTTGGTGTCGGCCAATGGCGTATAAGAACCCGTTGTGTCTAATTCGTAAGTAAAATTTCTCCACTGGTTTCGCACCAAATCCAACGAAGCAAAACGCATAACAACCGAATCCTGAAAGCCGGTTAAATACATACGCATAAAACGGATGGATTTAAAATCAGGAATATTACCTATTTTCTCAGCAAACTGGTCAATAGGCACACGAAACAAGTACCAGTTTTCAGGTGCTGTTGTACCATTCGCCAGTTTTGGAGTAATCACTCGTTTATCAGTAATGTACTTCGTTAAACCTACGTCCATACCGGGCTTCACATCAATTTCATATTCGAAATATGATTCTGTTTCGTTTAATGTATTGTCTCTGTTCAAATCTTCATTATCGGGATACAAAGTGGCAGCAGACGAATACACAGCACTTGCCGATGCTACCGGCGAGTTGCCTTGCTGGTTATTGTAAAATTTATATCTGCCCAAAATACCAACACTGTTGGCATCATAACGCGAATCACGATACCAAACATAGTTATCATAAGAAGGGTCTTGCGTAGCACGCTGATAAAAAGCAGAAGCCGCCCCGAAATTGGTTGCAATTTGTGCCAGGTAAGCGCTTCTTACAATTCGTTCTGAGTCATCGGTCAAGCCATCAAAACCAACGTCCTGGTAAGGCCTGTCCTGCGGGTCGTTGCTAAATGCATTCGTAACCTGTACAGGGTTGAGAGGTGTTTTTCCCCAAACAGATGTATTGTCAACCGAAGCCGGTTGTGTAGGTGCGTTCAATCCATTTTCATAAAAACGCCTGCCGTCTTTCAACACATCTTCGCTTACGTCTCCCAGGTTGATGAAAAGCTTGCCACCCGTGCTGCCCGGATTTTTTATGAATGGGTCCTGCATCCAAAATTCAATGAATTGAACATTGCCTGTTACAAAATCGGTTTGGTCAATGCTACGCATGATGCCGCCCCATCGCTTTTGTGGATTTAACAGTTTACCGCCAGCCGTAATTTCAGTTGGGCTGGTTTCGTAGTTATATTGACCAGGATCAGTTGGATAATAAGCCAAATCAAAAGTGGTGCTTTGCACATCGGTGATGTTGGTAGTGCGTTGAGGGAACAACTCGTTTGTATAAACCATACGTACCCGCGGATCGCTTAATGCATTTAAATCATGACGCAATGGATTGCTCGGGCTGTTTTTATCCTGCAACACGGGTTCGATGTTATACCAGGCAAGCCTGGCTCTGTTTTTTCCATAAGCTAAACTATTGCTGGAATCAGCTTCAGGAAACAAGTGGTTACCTGCCGGTGTTGATGCCATCACCCATGATACCAACGGGTATCGCAAATCAACATTGCTGGTACTTCCTTCAAAATCATCAATATAAATTAAACCATTACCGCCTTTACCAATTTGTGCTGCATGTCCGGGTTTTAATACCGCTGCTTCACCGTAGGCGTTAATACTGCTTCGCGCCGTAGTGGTGTAAAAAGGAAGCCTGTCGAGCAGCCTTGTTAAGCCCGGTAATTCAGATTTATAATTGAAATCAATGCCATACATCGCATTGTTTATAGGATCCTCACCATAATTCATTTTGGTAAAATAAGGTCGCTCACTAATGCGCTCCATTGTTGCGCCCAGCGATAGTTTTTGATTTACCAGGTAATCGGCCCGAACGCCAATAAAGCTTCGTTGCTGTGTTCCATACGTTGCATTGTTTTCAAACGCCACATTTACCGGAACTCCTGAGTTAATGATGGCCTGATTGATGATTTTTAAAGTGCCCAAATTGTAATCAACAACATAATCAGTATTTTCTAAAAGCGTTTGCCCGCCTGCCGTTACAACTACTGAGCCTTGCGGAATATTAAATCCACCCAGATAAATATCAGTGTTGGAAGTTCCTTTTACCGTTCCCTGCAACAAATAACGGTCGAGGTTCGCGTAAGTTTGCGCGATGGCTTTGATAGAATCGTAAAGCTGGTAATACAAATATTTTTGCTGAACATCAACCGGCTGGTTGAAGAATGCCGTTCGCTGCAAGTCTCTGCCAAACGGTTCGAGAACAGGAAAGATAACTTTGCCTTGTTGCGCCAACACCGTAAAGCTATCCACGAAATCAAAGTTACCATCGGGTTGCGGGTCATTACGGTTATTCAATCTATCCACACCTAAAATAGTTAACAACGACTTGCCGGAAACGGATGGGCTGCTTTCGGGAAGATAGCGTTTGATGCCGCCACTTGGTTCCTGGTAATAAACGTTCAACTTAAAATCCTGCTGACTTAAGCCGGTAACATCCAGCGAGTAAACGTTTTTCATCATCAAGCCCCAAATAGGAAGATTCACGCGCTGTGAAGTAGCTTTCAACAATTTTAAAAACAATACTTTTTGTATTCCTCTGCTTGAATCTACTGCAACATCCTGTGCAAACTCGCCTACCTGATATACCCTGCCATTGTACGAATATTGATAGGCAACCGCCAGCACTTCATCGGGCTGCAATTGCTGATACAATGAAATAAACCCTGCCTGCGGATTAAAAACATATTCAGTTGGCAAAAGTTGCCGGGCAAAGGTTTTTTCAAAATCCTGTACCGGCTGCAAACCTTTGGAGGTAAGAAATGTATTTACCAATGACGGCTGGCGATAAACTGAATCACGTGCAATGGAAGCATACAAATCGTTCGCTCCGTTTTGCGGCAACGAATCATTGGTTAGTGAATGTACGTTCGGGTTGTAAGGTGCATTTTCGCCCAAATCCATCAAACCCACCACCGTTCTGGCTTGCGTAGTTGTGCCGGTTCGGTTCGTTATCCAAACTTCCAAACGCAGAATTTGAACCTGGCTGTTTACAACCGGCAAATTAGCCATTGTTCGGTTGTAATGAGTTCTGAAATATTGCGCCATTAAGAAGTTGCGGTTCTCATCATAATCATCTAACTTTTTATTGATCTGCTGCGCCAAACCACCACCTTGCAACGTGATAGATTGTCGTTGTGAACGCTCGGTAGCAATGGCTGCCGTTACATGCAACTTGCCAAATTGCAATCCCGTTTTTATACCAAACAAACTTTGCACACTGCTCATCAATGTGCCTTTGGTTTGAAACGACATATTACCGGCTTCGATAGATTTTAAAATCTCATCGTCTTTGCCTTTATAATCGAGCTTTAACTGGTTCTGAAAATCGAAATTGGCAAGTGTGTTATAACTAATGGGGAGTTTCAATTTGTTGCCAATGTTTGCATTTACATTTACATTGGCATCCATGTCAAAATCGAAACCCCCGTTCTTTCTTGCTTTCTCCGAAAGAGTTGGGTTTTTAATATCCTGGCCCTGATAGCCCAAACGTATGTCTACATTGCCCTGGGGCTTTACCGATACTTTTAAACCTGCCGAATCCAACCCGAAGATTCTGTCGAATAAAGAATTGTAAACCTGCATTGGTGGTCGTGTCGCTTTGCGGTTTAAGTACGAAACCGTTTGCGAACGTTCCTGAAAATAGGATTCTTCCGCCTGCTGGTTTTGTAGTTGCCAAAATTCGTCGTAGGTAAGATAGGTTGGTTTTCTGTAATAAGAATTGCCTATTTTTTCAATAATGTAGTATTGTTTGGTAACAGGGTCATATTGAATATCCTGTTTAATAAAACTAGAATCGCTTAAATCAAAAGGATTGTTGTTGCGATAGCTGAAACGGTCTCCACGCCTGTCTTTCAGCGGATAATGGAGCGAATCAACATGCAAAGTATCTTTTGCAGCGCGAGTGGAATCAGTACGTTGCGAGTAAGCGCAAACGCTGCCAATCATTGCTACCACAAACAGCCAGTAAAAACGATAACGTGTAAATAAATGCGCCAATGTCAGTTAGCCTTCTTTGTTAGGTAGATGTTCTCTTATAAGCTATATGTTTTTGAGTGATAAACGGATTAACTCTTCCAGATTGATATTGTCGGGGATTGTTTTTACCGCTTTTTTCAACGCCGCTTCAGCGGCCGGCCTGGCAATTCCGAGAGATGTTAAAGCAATTAACGCATCTTGCTCGATAGTATTGTTTTGAGGCGTAAAAGCTTCGGCAGAAATTGTTGTTTGTTTTCCCAGTTTATCTTTCAGCTCAACTATCAAACGCTCGGCTGTTTTTCTACCAATACCTTTAATACTTTCCAACTGGCGCGTGTTGTTTTGAAGGATGGCTTTTACAATTTCATCCGGCTTCATACCCGAAAGCATCATCCTTGCAGTAGAGGCGCCAACTCCTGAAACACTAATTAGCTGCAAAAACAAATCTTTCTCCGCCGCTTCGTGAAACCCAAACATAGTTTGAGCATTCTCGGTAATGTGCAGATAGGTTGCTAACTGTCCGCTACTGCTGTTGCTGATAGCAGAATACGTGTGCAGGCTTATTTGCAACTCATAACCAACGCCATTTACGTCAACAATTACTTGCGTAGGCGACCTGAAAATAAAATTTCCTCTTACAAAAGCAATCATACAAAACGCATGTGGCAAATGTATGTTTTCCGCTTTTTAATTTCACTTAAAAACAAAAAAAACTCTCCTTTTGTTTTTGCTCATTTTTTGGTAGTGTATCACTTTGAATTTGTCCCGCAGATTTCGCCGATCTGCGCAGATAAACTGTATGATTCTGCGGCTATTTGCGTCATCTGCGGGACACTGAATTTTCAAACTGAAACACGACTTCATTTTTCAAAGGTTTGTACAGATGGCATTATCGTTGTAAATAAGATAGAAGGGATCGTTTTTCAAACAAAAAATAAAACCTATGTGGAACAAAAACGGGCAAGAAGAAGTGGATATAAATGCAAATAAAACGGAACAGCAAAATGATGTTTATCATAAATGGCCCGACTAATACTGATAACGCAAAAGACGAAAGCATCAGCACGGCCGATGATATTGCGGCCGGAAAATATTCAAAAACAGGAACTCGCAAAGAAGACAAGGATTTAGACACGGTAAGAACTGGAAATTGAGGAACAACACCTCTCTACGAAGGTTATGATAAGCAAAAGGCAAAAGATGATTTTGCCTTTTGTATTTTTATGACATCAGGCTACAATATTTTCCAAAATTCTGATTTCATCAACCGTTGCGGTGCTGATGAGTTCAAACTGATCGTTAATGGTTTTTAAATCGGATAATGTTTTCCGCATCGTTAGTTCTCCTTCTTTCTTCCCTTCCGCTAATTCCCGTCTTCGCTGTGCAAGCAGGCTTTTCACTCTATTGTTCAACGGTGTTAGTGGCTGTATTTGCGAAACCGTTGGGCTTTGATGATGCTGCAACACTTCTTCAGCCGTTTGAAACTGTTTGTCAATCTGGTTTATAAATGTTGAATATTCATCTGAAGCGTAATGTCTGGCCAAACGATCTGCATAATAAGAAAGCGAAGCAATATAGGATGTAAGTGTATGGCTTGATGCTACAAACTGGTGATAGTGTGAGAGCTTTACTTGCCGGTTTTTAGGCTCGCTCAACATGCGGTTGAATGTGTCGGATAAATTGGCCAATGCAATAAAAGCGTTTTTGCGATGCAGCTTGAACGTAGTAACGTCGGAAGGTTTTCCAAGAAAAGCATTGGCAACCGTAGTAAAGTAACCGCGGTTGGCTTCAATCGCTTTTTGAAGGTCAGAATCAATCTGTTCGTGCTCCCATTTGGGCAATACAACAATGGCGGCCAGCCAAGCAATTGCCGAACCAATCAGTGTATCAATCACCCTGTCGTTTAGCGCATGATGAACACCTGCAGTACTTAAAAAATCAAAGGATAGCAACACATATAAAGTAATGCCTGCGCTGCTGATAAAATAATTCACCTTTAAAAAGCTATAAGCAATTACCATAGCTGCTATCACAATAAAAAACAAAGCGGTGAAATTGTGCACTGCATATAATAAACCAAAGCCCAGGGCGGCTCCAACCAATGTACCTCCCAATCGTTGCCAATTTCGTTTCCGGGTAACGCTGTAAGATGGTTTTATAATAACAGCGATGGTAAATAATATCCAATAACTATGACCAATGGGAAAAAACAGCGAAACCAAATAGCCAGCCAACAGGCCGGCTGTAAGGCGAACCCCATGTCGGAAAGAGGAAGATTGTAATGTAAGATTGGTAATGAGCAAACGCGGGTCGAGATCGCTGCGCGTAATAAACTGATTGAGATCAACATCGTTTTTGAAATCAGCATTTGCTTTACTGTCAAAGCAAGTGCTGATGCGCAATCGTTTAATACGCTCGGTTATATCCTGCAAGCTGTATAAAATCTGTCGCAACGCTATAAAATCATCAACTGTATTTTCATTCAAATGCTTTTTACGCAATTCAAAAAAAGCATCCATAGCTTCTTCCTGCAAAGCATCGAGGTGAACATCTTTTGAAGCCGCATAGCCACCCTGCAAAGCCAAACCTGTTTCGTGCAGTTCGCCCGCAAGCACATCAATATTGTGTTTGATTTTGCCCAAAATATTTGTATTGGCAAATCTTTGGTGCAATTCGGTGTAGTCATATTGCGATGTCATAATGCGTTCCATCAAATCAATACTATCTAAAAACACCGACATCAGCACACGTCCCCTTGTGGTTGATTCTTCTACAATGCTTCTTGTTTTAAAAAGAAGTTCGCGCAAATCTTCCTGCATCTGCCTTATTTTGATTTGATATTGAATCAGTTCGTTATGTAAAGCCGTATAATCGGGGCCTTCATCGTAAAACTTTGCTTTTGTTTCCAAATAGTTTGCAATTTCTATAATGCACTCTCCCAACATTTGCTGCATGAGTTTATAAGGCCGCAATTTGTGCAAAACAAAAGCCAGCGAAGCATACCAAATGCCACCCGCCGCAAATAACAATGCTTCGTGCAATGCAGTTCCGGTAGCTAACAAGTGGCCGTCAATATTGAAGATGAAAATCAGCAAAGCATTAAGCCCGATTGAACCCGCGCGAGTGCCATACACAGAAAATAAAGAAAACAAAACGCCAAGCAAAGCAATAGCTGCAACAACCAGCGGTACAACACGATGAAGAGCGCCGGTAAAAACTATTACAATAAAATTCAAAACAATAGAAAATATCAAACCGTTTCGCCGGTGATGCACAGGTCCCGGACTATCGGTGAGCCCGGTAAAGATGGCGCCAAGCGGAACAACGATGGCGCCCGCAAGCAAATCAAAATGATACAATACAACCGATGGCAAAAGCGCTGCTGCCGTAAGCCTGAGGCTGGTGTAAAGGTTTTGACTGCCTAAATATTTCCGTAGCGTTCGTATGCTGTCTGCTGTTGCTGTCATGTATCTGCAAACTTAAACAGGATAAGGGTTTTTATTGTTTCGCCTTAAGATTTAATTAAAATAATGAACAGGTTTTCCACTAAATAAACGGCACGGTATTTTTGGTATCAATTTTAGTATTTATTACTAAAACGAAGAAATATGGAAAGGGAATTAATACTACTGAAATCGAAAGATGCAATATTGAGCAGTGAAGATATTGAAACAGAAAAGCAGAACATGAAAAAACTGTTTCCCTATATCGAATCGTTCCAGGCTTTTGTTCTTACCAATGAATTCATTGATTTGGTTGAGCATAAAAAAATTACCGGACGGCACCGATTGCTAAAAGCCTTTTGCGGCGAAAAACCAGAACAAGCCTTGTTTATTTTTTGTAATAACTAACAAAAAAGCGCAGACCAAAAACCTGCGCTTTTTTGTTGCACAATAGCTTTTCACCTCACTCCTTTTGCCGGATAAACTCTTTTGCTTCAATTTGCGGCTCAATTGAAGCCGTTTATGATTCTTTATAAAAAGAAAACTGACCTGATCCTAAAAATCAATTCCTTAAAAAAGAGGCGCAAAACCATCGGATTTGTCGCAACGATGGGCGCACTTCACAAAGGTCATTTGTCTTTAATAAAAGCGAGCCAAAAACAAAATGATATTACCGTTTGCAGCATTTTTGTAAATCCAACACAATTCAACGACAGCAACGATTTTAATAAATATCCTGTTACTTTAGAAAAAGACATTCTTCAACTTACGGAAGCCAATACGGATATTTTGTTTTTGCCCGATATTGATGAAATCTATCCGGAAGGAAAACCAACTGAACATTACGATTTGGGCGAATTGGAAACAATACTGGAAGGCGAATACCGGCCCGGGCATTTTCAGGGTGTTTGCCAGGTACTGCATCGTTTGTTTAACATTGTTGAGCCACATAAAGCATATTTTGGTCAGAAAGATTACCAGCAATGTATGGTAATTAAAAAACTGGTCAGCTTTCTTCAGTTACCCATTGAAATTGTTATTCATCCAACGGTTCGCGAGCCATCTGGACTTGCCATGAGCAGCCGCAATCTACGTTTGAACGAAGATGATAAACAACGAGCTGTTGCTTTATACAATGCTCTCCTATTTATAAAAGAAAATCGGGCAAAAACAAACCTGGCTGAAGTACAGGAAAACGTTGCGCAAATCATCACAAACGCAGGCTTTGAAAAGATTGATTATATTGCTATTTGTGATGCCGAAACCTTACAACCCATAGAAATAAAAAATAGTGCAAAACCAAAAGTGGCGTTGGTGGCAGCTTACATCGGCGGTGTGCGTTTAATTGATAACATGCTGCTGTGAATATTTCCATTCATCACAATTATTAAGGATAAAACATTCTTTTAACATTGGAGTAAAAGGAATGTTTTATTTTGCAGTACGAAAAAAATCGTAATGATGATTGAACAAAAAAATATAAAGCCTACTGAGAGTGAATTGGAGATTTTGCGGGTGTTGTGGGAAAGAAAACAAGCCACCGTTCGGGAAGTGCATGAAGAATTGAGCCAATACAAAGATTGTGGCTATACCACCACTTTGAAGCTGATGCAGATTATGCACGAAAAGGGCATTGTAAAACGCGACGATAGCGGCAAAACGCACATTTACGAAGCCATCATTTCAAAAGAAAAAACCCAACGACAGTTGGTTGATAAAATGGTAAACTCATTGTTCGATGGCTCTGCCACGCAGCTTGTTATGCAGGCTCTCGGCAACAACTCCGCTTCGGCTGATGAACTGAATGCGATTCAGCAATTGCTTGATAATTTGAAAAAACAATAACCATGTTTTCCTCTTTGCAACTGCCTTTTTTGCAAGCTTTAGGATATGCTATTGCCAATAGTTTGTGGCAACTGCTGGTGTTATGGCTTATCGCCGTTTTAGTCAACAGCATTGCAAAAAGCTCGGCGCATGTTCGTTATGTTACCGCAGTGAGTGCACAAGCGGCGGGCTTTGTTTGGTTTGTAAGCACGTTTCAGTTTTATTACAAGCAATGCAAAGAAGCTACGTTGCAAGCCGAACAATTGATGCAGCATCATGATGTTGTGTATTCGGGCAGTTTTGCTGTGAACGATAACGTTGTAAATTATCTCCTTAAGATTGAAGGCGTGATGCCTTATCTTTCTATTGCCTATTTGTTTTTGCTCATTTTATTACTTGTTAAATGGCTAAGTAATTTCCGATACACAAAGCAATTAAGCAAAACAGGCTTGCAACCTGCCAACACAGTGTGGGAGCAGTTTGTAACTGAAATGGCTGACCGGTTGGGGATTGTTCAAAATGTGAATCTTTATTTATCGGAGTTTGCAAAAAGTCCGCTTACCATTGGTTATATCAAGCCTATTATTTTATTGCCGCTTGCAAGCATTAACCAGTTATCTACCGAACAGGTAGAAGCGGTTTTGCTGCATGAGTTAGCACATATCAAACGCGCTGATTATCTCATCAATATTTTAGTTAGCCTGGTTGAAATTATTTTGTTCTTCAATCCATTTACAAGGTTATTAAGCAAGACGATTCGCAAAGAAAGAGAAAACTGCTGCGATGATTGGGTGTTGCATTACAAATACGATGCAACCATGTATGCAGAAGCCTTGCTGCGGCTGGCTTATCTGCAAAAAACGGCTGGCTTTCAAATGACGGCGGCTGCGGGCAAAAAAGGCGAGTTATTGCAACGCGTAAAGCGGATGGTTCAGCCGCAAAAAACGTTCAATTACAAACACCAGGTGATTGCTTTGTTTTTGATTACTGGCTTGTTGTTTTCTATCGCCTGGCTGCAACCCATTGAAAGTAATATCAACCATAAACCTGCAGCATCTAATGTGAAGGAAATTGGTCAGAAAATTATTATTACACCGCTTACAGCACAGGTTGACAATCCTCTGTTTAATGCTGCCAGTTTGTTTGCTCCTTCTTTGCAGGAAGATGTAAAACAATCGCTTGCCGATTTGAATAAAACATTCACGGATAGCATTACAACGATAGCTATAACCGGCGCTCAGCAAGCATTACAGAAAGTTACTCCTGTGGTTCTTTCCACCTTGTCTTCTGCCAAATGGAAAAGCATGTTGGACGATGCACAAAAAGAGGCAAAACAAAGTCTTGAAAATATTGACTGGAATGATGCTGATGTACCACAAACGTTAGATTCATGTCAAACCGCAGCAGCCATTGCCGATGCGATGCAAAGCAAGATAGATTATACCGCAAAAGTAAAAGAAGGGTTAGCGGCTGCTAACCTGCAATTGGCAAAATTGAAAGAGCAAAATCTAAACGTTTATTTCGACCAAGCTTTTTTGCAACAGATGAGCGCAACTGCTTTGGCTTCTCTTCAAAGTATCAATTTTAAAGCGATTGGAGATTCCATCAAATTCTCATCAGATGCAATCAACAAAGCATTTTCAAAGATGAAAGAAAAGGAAGTAGAAGCAATAAAAAAGCAACGTTTAGAATGGAAGAAAGCAAGAGAAAATTATAAAAGAACTGATAATGTATTCCAACGTATTATAGTACCAACACCGCCGCCGCTGCCACCATTACGAACCGAAGATGTAAAGCTTTGCAACACAGACGGGGCAAATGTTGTAGCAGCTTATCAAAATTATAATTATAGTTATAGTCCTGCTTTTATTTCGGTGCCTGTTTATCGTGTTGAAAGAACTACTGATGCCGGTGTAAAAACCATTCATATCATCAACGACAGCGATTGCTCAAACATCAATATCGTTATTGAAATCAGGCAATAAGACAGAACTTTCTTTTATAAGCCAAGTACCTCTTTCATTGTAAAAATTCCTTTTTTGTTTTGCATAAATTCTGCTGCCATTGCTGCGCCGGCGGCAAAGCCTTTGCGGTTGTGAGCGGTGTGTTTAATTTCAATATCGTCAATGTCACTTGTGTATTGAATAATGTGTGTGCCAGGCGCAGGATCAGTACGAACGCTTTTAATTTCAAGATCCTCTTTTGTTTTTGCCTCTTTATTTATCCAGCCTTTTTTTTGTTTTGAGAATTGGAGAATTTGCTCTGCCAATGTAATGGCTGTGCCACTTGGCGCATCTTTTTTTTGTGTATGATGAATCTCTTCCATCTTCACATCATAATCCTGATAAGGCGCCATCAGTTGTGCGAGAAAACGATTCAATTCAAAAAATAAATTCACACCAATACTAAAGTTGCTTCCGTATAAAAAAGCTCCGTTTTTGTCTTCAACATATTGCACCACTTCATCCCAATGTTGCAGCCAGCCCGTTGAACCACACACCAACGGAACGCCAGCATCCAAACACTTTTTTATATTTTGAACAGCACTATGCGGTGTTGTAAATTCTATGGCTACATCAGCTTTTTGAAGGTTTGCAGTTATCATATCATCAGCATTTTGACTGCCGATTTTCAACACTATTTCATGGCCATTTTGCACTGCAATGTCTTCAATGGCTTTGCCCATTTTGCCATAACCAATCAAGGCTATTTTCATAAATTAATTATTAAAAAGAAGGTAATGGTTTTACGGAAGGATGTTTGAAATTCACAACAAAACCAACGCCTGCCGTTTTGGTTTGCGGCAAATAAGATGGATTGATTTGTAAAGTTAATTTATCACTTACATCAAACTCTTTCAGATGCGCGAAAACAGTGGCATCCGCAACGTTAACGCCCCATAAAATAAAAAACCACAATAAGCTGTAATCTTTGTTGCGTTTGTAAATATTTCGGTACGATTGATAAGTGCTTAATAATCCATTGTAGGTATTCGGATCGGACAATCCCAAGGCAGTATAAGTAATATATTGAGATTTTACTTTGGGATTAATCTTGGATAAAAGAGACGTATCGAGTTTGCCTTTTGCATCAGGGTAAGTTGCAGCATAAATAGCTTGGTATGCAAACTTCGTCCACTTGTAATAATTGTTGTTATAAACGTACAGTGCAGCAGGAACGGCAAGAGCACCATAAACAATAGGTAGCTTCCAGTATTCGCGATTGTAAATCTGTCCCCAACCCGGCAAAACAGCCGAACGAAATGTGGCAATGCGTGGATCGTGTTTTGGTTTTGCCTTTATTTTAGAGGAATCAATAATTACTGTTTTTGCTGTATCTTTTTTTAACCGAACCGGGCTACTGTCTTTGAATAATGAAGTAGTAGCCAGCTTTGCTTTTGCGCTATCTTTTTGGGCAAAAACAAAAGGGGAAGTAAAAAGAAAAATCAGTATAAAAACAACAATGCGCTGCATATTATTAACTCGCCTGCACATTCATCAGTTGGAGCAATTTATTCAATTCATCGAGCGAATAATATTCAATGTGAATGCTTCCAAATCCCTGCTTGTTGTGCGCCAGCTTTACTTTGGTTCCAAAATGTGAGGCTAAGGTATCTTCAATTCTTTTGTAGGCAGGAAGCAAGTTTGGTTTTACGCTACTTTTAACAGCATCCGCATTGTGTTTGTAAAGGTTGCGAACCAGTTCTTCGGTTTGCCGGACACTCAATCCCCTGTTTTCAATTTCATGAAAAACAAACAATTGATTGTCCACTGTATCAATGTTTATCAAAGCCCTCGCATGACCCATGCTGATGCTGCCGTTGCGAACAGCCAATTGTATATCAGGCGGCAACTTCAGCAAACGAATATAGTTGGCAACCGTGCTTCGCTCTTTTCCCATCCGCTCGGCCACTTGTTCCTGCGTGTAATTCAATTCATCCATCATTCGTTTATAGCTAAGCGAAATTTCAATGGCATTCAAATCTTCACGCTGCAAATTTTCAAGCAAAGCCAGTTCGAGCAATTCAGCATCATTGGTTTGCCTTACATAAGCAGGAATATCTTTCAAACCCGCAATGACAGCGGCTTTGAACCTCCGTTCACCTGCTACTAACTGATATTTGTTATTCGCTGTTTTTGAAACCGTAATGGGCTGAACAACATCGAAGTTTTTAATGGATGAAGCCAGTTCATTTAACGATTGTTCATCAAAATCTTTACGCGGGTTTTTAGGATTGGGCTGAATATCGTGCAACGGAATGCGCATCACCGATGTTGCTTGTTCTACAACCTTGCTCTTTAAATCGCCGGCGGTTGTTTTTAAATCGGCATCTATATTTTGCAGAAGGGAGCGAATTCCTTTTCCCAACGCATCTTTCGGTGGTTTCATCATAAGTTACAAGTTTCAAGAATCAAGAGTCAATGTGCAAGATTCAAAGAAAAAGGTGAGAATATAATGTAAATATTTCTTAAATGTAATTTTGTCTTGAAAAGGCGAACTGTCAGATTGTTTAATTTAGCGATATGTAAGTATATGACAGTTAATGAAATATTCTAACGAATCATATTTTTCATTTACTTTACAATTTCAACTTTGTACCTTGATTCTTTTTTTTGATTCTTTTACTCCATAATTCTTTCTTCCTGAGGAATTTTGGTAAGATTGTTTTTTTGCAATACTTCTTTGGCAAGATTGAGATAATTGATTGCGCCTTTACTATCGGCATCATATAAGATAACCGGCTTGCCAAACGAAGGCGCTTCGCTTAACCGCGTGTTGCGATGAATGATGGTGGTAAAAACCATTTCATCAAAATGACGTCTTACTTCACTTACTACCTGGTTGCACAAACGCAATCTGCCATCATACATCGTCATTAAAATACCTTCAATTTGTAAAGCAGGATTTAAGCGGCTTTGTACAATTTTTATAGTGTTTAATAATTTGCCCAAACCTTCCAGCGCAAAAAATTCGCACTGAACCGGAACAATAACGCTATCTGATGCAGTAAGTGCATTTACGGTAATTAAACCCAGCGAAGGCGAGCAATCAATCACAATAAAATCGTAATTGTTCTTGATAGCCTGCACCATATTTTTCATCACATTTTCGCGGGCCGGGTAGTTAATCATTTCTATCTCCGCTCCTACCAAATCAATATGCGATGGAATAAGGTCAAGATTCGGAATTTCCGTTTTTAATACAACTTCCTGCGCAGGCACATTGTTCACCATGCAATCGTACAAGCTATGTGTAATATTGTGCAAATCAAAACCAACGCCGGTAGTACTGTTTGCTTGCGGATCGGCATCAATCAGCAGTGTTTTGTATTCAAGCACTGCAAAACTTGCCGCCAGGTTAATGGCAGAGGTTGTTTTGCCCACGCCTCCTTTTTGATTGGCTACACCAATAATTCTTGCCATAAAAAATGTTTACCCTTTGTATTGCGCAAATATCATTTTTTTATTGTACCAAGAAAGAGCAATTTTTTATTTTGAAGGAATTATTATGCCTGTTGTTGATTACAAAAAATAGAGGATAGCAAAAAAGGGGTAAAACCAAAACCAGGGTTTGAGAGAAAGAGGGGCAGATGAATAAGACATTATGAAATTGAAGAGGCGATAATTATATAACAATGATTATATAACATTGGGTTGATTCTTCTTTTTTACTTTTGTTGTGATTCTCTTTCTTTAAACAATTCAAAACACCTACCATGCCATTACAACAGGGAACTTCACACCAACGGCCTCCCATCCAAAAATCGCAGGCATACGAAGGCATACAACCGCTTTCACCGCTCATTCATACGGTTCAAAGGTTTCAGCCACTTCCTCAGCCCATAGGTCTGCCACCTTATCATTTTGACATTAAGAATGTTGTTCCGGACGTTGATACATTCACAGCATCAGCACAAAAATTAATTTTTCATGTGGTGGGCGATGTCGGTGGCATCAATCAGTCGCAGTTTCAAAATGCCGTTGCGGCGCAAATGATGAATGACGTAGACAATTTGCCGCAAAACCAAAAGCCTTTGTTTTTTTACATTACAGGTGATGTAGTGTATTACAATGGTCAGTATCAGGATTATTACGCCCAGTTTTACGATCCCTATCATTATTACAACGCTCCCATTCTTTCTATTCCGGGCAATCACGATGGCGACCCGGTAAATGCTTCACAAACTTCGTTAGACGGTTGGGTAAAATATTTTATGACGGCACAACCTCATGTAGATCCTGTCTCACATGATGCGCCGAGAGTTACCCTTTCTTTGCCCAATGTTTACCACACCATCACTGCACCGTATGCCACCATCATTGGTTTGTACACAAATGTTCCTGAAGGCGGCTCTGTAGATTCGCATCAACAGCAATGGCTTACCAACGAAATGAATACTGCACCTGCCGACAAAGCTTTGATAGTGGCTTTGCATCATCCTATTTATTCGTTCGACAATCATCATAGCGGAAGCCCAAACATGGGGCACCTTCTATCTCATGCCATCAATGCTTCAAAGCGCATTCCCAACCTCATTGTCAATGCGCATGTTCACAATTATCAGAGAATAGAGAAACCAATAGATAAAGGCACAACAATTCCTTTTTTAGTAGCAGGAATGGGTGGTTATCCGAACCTGCATCAGCTAACAGTTTCGAATGGCTTTACTGATCCTTCAACAAATGCAAAACTCATTTTTGGCAACGACACTTCGCATGGTTATGTAACCTTGTCGGTTGACAACAATACCATCAATGGTTCAGTTACATTGATTAATGACAGCACAGGAACTGTTACCAAAGAAGCTGATACTTTTTCTTACACTGCAAAGGCTTTGTATCTTAACAAAGGAGTACAAGCAGTTTTATAATAACTTACTGAACGGCTATTGCACTCCGCTTTTTATTTTGCCGTATTTTTTGTATGCGGCTTCTTACTAAGCTCCTGCCAGCTTTTTTCTTTTATTTCAACGCCAAAATGCTCAGCCGCTTTTTTGAGATTGGCAAAAGCTTCATCGCGGTCTTCATCCGTTACGCCTTCAACCTGGTCAAACCGAGCTAAGGCATTGCGTAAATGCGAAGCGTCTGTTACCGGCTCTTTGCGTTGTTTAGGAAAAGCAAAAGCGCTGTCGGGCAAATCATTTTTTTCTTTGGTACTTAACTTGCCATGATCTGGAATCGGTTTCCATGTTGTTTTTGCTGACATAATTTACCTCCTGCTTTTTATTTGTGCAACTGCACAACAGTCATTTCAGAATAATACTGTTTGAATTTCATAAGCTTCAAAAAAGCTGCCAGCTACATTTCTCTTCACGAAATAGTGAGAGATTAGGAAAGAGTTACTGAATAGAGAATTAATGCGTAAAGTTGAACTGTACAACACATACAAATACGAAGCGATTGTAAGAGGAATTTTTGTTTTTACTTTAAAATTAAAACCGGCTTCCCGGCGTTCCGGTAGAGAGCTTCCGAAATATTCTTATGAGTTAATGAATATAAGAAACTGTATTTGCCAGGCATTGAAATAATAATCTGAACATCGTGCATTTTTGCAAATTCTAAAATGCCGGCTATTACGTTTTTATTGTTTGAATAATATACTTCATGAGGAAAATTTTTTAGATACTCATGTAAAGCCATTTCTGTTTTTCTAAACTCTTCGTCAGGATGCAAATACTTTTCTTTCGGGTCAACATTCAGCACTAACAATTTCTTATGCTGCCACACAGGCAGGTATGCCTGGTAACTATCTAACCTGCTCAATGAATTTAACGCATTAAAATCGCAGGGAACCAATGCCTGCTTTACTTCCTGGTATGGATAATGTGACGGTACAATTAAAACACGCACAGGACTCACTCTTGCAATAGCAATAACATGCCCTGCAATAAAACTATCGCTTGAATAACTATAATTATCGCTGCCAACCACTACCAGTTGGGGCTTTTCTCTTTCTACAACTTCTAAGATAGACCGCAACAAGGGTTCTTCGCTAATGGCTATGGATACTTTAATACCGGGTGCTTTGCTCTTAACTACTTCCCGGCAAATCAACTGCAACCGTTCATTTGTTTCTTCTCTTTCCTCTGCCTTGTAATCGCCGTTGATATGCATATAACCGGCCGATGTGGTTACACTATCAAACAAAGAATCGTATAATGTTTTTAACAGGATAATCCGGTCGTAGCCAAACGCTTTACCCCATTCAACCGCGTACTTAACGGCATTATCAGAAGTTGCGGTAAAATCTACAGGAACCAACATCGTTTTCATGGTGCAATCATTTAAATGACAATACTGGTTTTATGTTTTACATGTAGGAATGTATTGAATTGACTTATCGGTGATAACAAAACAAAATTGTTATACTCAGCAACCTTGTTTCTTTATAACAGGAAAGCCTCAATTTTCTTATACTACGAATGTAAAATTAAGAATACTATCTTTTAATCACTCCGATTTTCAGAATGGTTAGATGTGTTGGTGCAGACTGAAAAGGCGGTGTGTTCTTTTTACGGTTCAGTTCTCTTATTCATTATACCAATTGTTAAGTGAAGGTTACACATCACTTAGTTATTAAATTGGATTTTGCGAAATCAGTTTTTGACTGTGTCTTTCTAAAGCTTTATCCAAATTGAAATCTTTTGGATGCCAAAGCTCCCGAACAGCTCTCGGGTTGTAAGAGATAGTTACATATTGATCTGATGACCGTTCTATTGCTTCCTTCCATTCTTGGCTAAGGGTATTTTCTTTTCCCAGTGCTGCATAGTCGAACACATCAAAATTTACTACTTTAACTATTCTCCAAAAAATGCGGCAATAGCGTTTTTGAAAAGTTGCAACAATAGTAGTTTTTGTATATCTATCCTTTGATAGTTTCACCCTATAACCAGGATAAAAATATTTATATTCTAACATGATTGATTAAATGTTTTGGTTTCTGTGTTTACAATATCGCATTTTACAAATATCAAAACAGAAACGTTATCATTGATAACCTATTTCTTTTGAGCGTTTTGTTCTTGAAAAAGCTAACGTGCATGCATTAAATTATCCGATTATAAATTATTTTATGCCATTTTATCAACAACACCAAAGAGGCTTTATTTATTAACTTTCAAACATTTAGTTTTCTCTGCGTTCGGTATAGTTGCCTAATATAATTGCCAAACAATTCTTTTTTTGTTTTGCTATCTCAAATACTTTCGCGCTTCGTTGCACAAAAATGTTTGGCTGCTCAATTAATTCGCCTATGTGGTTCCAGTTAGGAAAACTCATTCTCAAATACAGGCTTTTTTTATTGATTTTTCTGGTAATTATTACAAGTGTAATGGGGTATTATGCCTGCAAGGTACAAATGAGCTATGAGTTTTCAAAAGCAATCCCAACAACGGATACAAAATACATCGAAAACCAACAGTTCATCAAACGTTTTGGAACCAGCGGCAACACGCTCGTATTAGGTTTTGAAACGCCCGAATTTTATCAAGTGAAAACTTTCAATGCTGTGGGCAACCTGCATCAGCAAATCCGCTCTGTGGCTGGTGTTGAAGCTGTGTTAAGTGTTCCTGAAGCTGTTAATTTGATAAAAAATGATTCGCTGCAAACCCTGCAGGCGCAACGCATCTTTCATTATCCTTACTCATCTCAAAATATACTCGACAGTAACCGTTCGCAATTTGAAAACCTACCCTTTTATCAGCAGCTTTTATACAACCCGCAAACGCATAGTTATTTAATGGCTGTGCAGTTGAATAAAGACAGCGCCAACAGCAAAGCACGAACTCTTTTAATGAATGAAATTGGTGCAAAAACAAACGTGTTTCAAAACAACACAGGCATTCCCGTTCACATCAGCGGCCTGCCTTACATTCGCACGGTTGTTGCAAATAAAATTTCTCACGAACTAAATTATTTTTTGATTGGCTCTTTTCTTTTATCAGCCATTACACTGCTTCTCTTCTTTCGATCCTTTCCGGCAATGATTATGAGTTTATTGGTGGTAGGAATGGGTGTCGTTTGGAGCCTTGCCACGATGGTTTTTTTCGGTTATAAAATTACCTTGCTAACTGCTTTAATTCCGCCGCTAATTGTTGTGATTGGAATACCTAACTGCATTTATTTTTTGAACAAATACCATTCATCTTATTTAGAAAAAAGGGACAAACAACAAGCCTTGATAACAATGGTTGGCAGAATGGGAATTGTTACCCTGTTCTGCAATATTGCTGCTGCCATTGGCTTTGCTGTATTTGCGTTTACTTCATCGGATTTATTAAAAGAATTTGGTGTGGTAAGCGGAATTAATGTAATGGCTCTCTTTTTTATTTCGCTCATTTTTATTCCATCTGTATTGAGCTATTTGCCGCCTCCAAAACCACGCGAAACCAAATATCTTCACGCTCCATTACTCAAAACCGTTTTGCATAAAATTGAATACATCACATTCAACAAAAGTGGCTGGGTGTTTAGCATTACTGCAATTGTGGTGGCGTTTTCAATCGCCGGTATGTTTCGGTTGCGTAGCGAAGGTTTTATTGTTGATGATTTGCCCAAAACCGATGTGATTTATACCGATTTAAAATGGTTTGAAAGCAATTTTAATGGCGTAATGCCGTTGGAAATAATGGTAGATACAAAGCATAAAAAAGGCTTGTTCAAATCATTAAAACCCATTCAAAAAATAGATGCATTTTCAAACTATATTGCTTCCTTGCCCAACATAGCAAAGCCGCTTTCTTTTGTAGAAGGTTTAAAGTTTGCCAAGCAAGCATTTTATAATGGCGATAGTACGAGTTATAATATCCCGACAGCCATAGATTTATCAATGATGCAGGATTATATTTCCGGTGCAGACAAAACATCTTCTGCAACAATTAAAAATGGAGTTACATCTCTTCTTTCATCTTACATTGATACTAATAAGCAAGTGGCTCGCATCAGTGTAAATATGAAAGATATTGGCAGTAAAAAACTGCCGTTATTGCTTGATAGCTTGCGCAAAAAAGCAGCTACAATTTTTGATTCTTCTAATTATAAAGTAACCATAACCGGAACGGCTGTAACGTTTTTAGAAGGCGTAAGCTTTATCATCAACGGGCTGGGCGAAAGTATTTTGTATGCTTTTATTTTAATAGCATTTTGTATGTTGTATTTGTTTAAATCAGGGCGCATTTTGTTTTGTTCATTACTTCCGAATGTAATACCGCTGGTAGTAACAGCGGGTGTAATGGGCTGGACAGGTGTTGCGCTAAAACCCTCAACTGTATTGGTTTTCAGCGTTGCGCTTGGCATTGCCATTGATGTTACCATCCGGTTTTTAATCAATTATAAACAAGAACTTCCGCAACATGGGCAGCAAGTCAATTTTACACTTTCACAAACCATTCAACATACAGGCATCAGCATTATTTATACTTCTCTTGTATTGATTGCCGGCTTCGTGATTTTTTGTTTTAGCGAGTTTGGCGGAACAAAAGGTCTGGGCTGGCTTACGTCTTTAACGCTGATTGTTGGCACTCTCACCAACCTGATTTTATTGCCGGTATTATTAAGGCAAAAACAAAAATGATTTAACATTTCCGAAATGTTTCGTAAATGATCAAAACCCTTTACTTTTGAACTACTAACATTTTCGTACATAAATAAATTATCATGAAAACAAAAGTAGTTTCTTTATCGGCTTTGCTCATTCTGCTGGCAACAGCATCGTTTGCACAAATAGCTCCACACACCACCCCCAGCGAAAGAGCAAAATATCATCATTCATAAAAATGGTGATAGTAAAGAGAAAACCACCATTGTAATTGATGGCGATAAAGTAACCATCAACGGTAAGCCGGCAGAAGATTATAAAGGCGGCGATATTACTATCATGAATGGCAATCGTTTCAACCACAACTCGGTTATGCCACCCCTTCCTATCGCTCCGCTTCCTCCACAAGGCGGTCCTAAAATGTTCATGCAAAGTTTCAATGGCTTTGGTAACGAAGCGGTATTGGGTGTATTATCAACAAGCACTGATAAAGGTGCAGCCATTTCTTCCATTACAAAAAACAGTGCAGCAGAAAAAGCAGGTTTAAAAAAAGGAGACGTGATTACAAAAGTTGACGATGAAAAAATTGATGATGCTAACGATTTAGTGGAAGCGATTGGCAAACACAAGCCTGCCGATAAAGTAAGCATCACATATATGCGTGATAAAAAAGAGGCCACAACAACAGCAACATTGGACAAAAACAAAAATGGCTCGTTTGTTTGGAACAATGATAACAACCTGTTGAGAAATGATATGATGAAAAATTTCTCTTTTGACTTTAACAACAATAAACCACATTTAGGCTTGCGGGTTCAGGATGTAGAAAACGGTTCCGGTGTAAAAGTGCTGAATGTGGACGATGATGATTCTCCTGCCGCCAAAGCCGGATTGAAAGAAGAGGATGTAATAACACAGATTAACGGTAAGAATGTAAAGTCTGTAAACGACCTGAGAGATGCCTTGGCCGATGTAAAAGCCGGCGACAATGTAACGATCAGTTATCAACGTGGCGGCGCTTCGCAAACCGCAACCGTGCATTTTCCAAAGTCTTTACAAACATCTGATTTATAGAAAATATTTTTTCTGATTACCAAAGACCATTGCACTCACAATGGTCTTTTTTATAGAAAAAAATTGAGAGTTTGCTCCTATTATTTTCTTATATCACTTCCCTAACTGCGTCTTATATTTGTCGCCTCACAAACTATTTAGCAACCATGTTCAACATCATATTGTTTGGTCCTCCCGGCAGTGGTAAAGGCACGCAAAGCCAAAAACTAATGCAACAATACGAGTTGAAGCATTTAAGTACCGGTGACCTTTTGCGCAGCGAGATTGCAGCTAAAACTCCGCTTGGTATGGAAGCCAAAAGCTTCATGGACAATGGCATTTTAGTGCCCGATGAAGTAGTGATTGGGATGATCAGTTCTGCTCTCGAAGCCAATCCAAAAGTGGCAGGTTTTTTATTTGATGGTTTTCCGCGCACTGAAGCGCAAGCCCATGCACTTGATAAATTATTAGCCCTTCATAAAACCGAAATTAATGTTGTTCTCGCGCTCGAAGTGGACGAAGAAGAATTGGTACAACGCCTTTTGAATCGTGGCTTAACCAGCGGTCGCGCCGATGATGTAAACGAGTTTGTTATCCGTGAGCGCATCATTGAATACAACAAAAAAACAATGACTGTTGCCGATTATTATCGTGAGCAAAACAAAGTAATGATGATAAAAGGCGAAGGCAGCATTGACAGCATTTTTGAAGATTTATGCAACGCCATTAACGAACGGATGCAACAAGTCAAAAAATAAGGCAAAAACAAAAGCACTTTATCTTATAATAGAACACAGATCACACAGACTTCGTGCACGGATGTTCCAGGATTTGTTTTTGCCCATATTTTATGGATATTCAAGTTTGTTTTTATTGATATTTTGGGGCTGTTATCTTTTGTTTTTCAATCAATCTCTAGTTCGGGCTGTCCGTTACATTGCTTGTCCCGATGTATCGGGATCCGCAGTGCAGCGGCTGTTCTCACTCAAAGCTCAGCTCACAGCTCACAGCTTTCTTTTCGCTGCACTTTACGGGCTTTCCACTTCCATCCCGCAGCCCATCAATAATTGAGCATTTATTGAGCAATTCCAAAATCATCGTCATGGCGAGGAACGAAGCCATCTGTGTCTAACAACAAAAGCCGTTTGCAAACAATAATCGCTCATTAGCAATCAACACAATCCCAAATCATAAATCTGTTGTATTCGTATTGAATAATCATTGCCAAAGCAGCGCAGTAAACAATTGTTAAGTCCCTATGAAAAACGGAATTTTTTTTGTAAATTCGTAATCCAATGAGCACCGAGCAAGCAGTAGTAACCGATTTGGTTTTACCGAAATATAATTTGACCGAAGAGCAGGAGAAAAAAGAAATTCTGCGTCATTATCGCGCCTTGTTGCGCAGCCTTCGCCACAAACTCAAACGTGGCGATAAAGAACTGGTGCGCCGCGCTTTTGAAATGGCTGCCGATGCACACAAAACCATGCGCCGCAAAAGCGGCGAGCCTTATATTTTGCATCCTCTTGCTGTAGCCATGATTTGTGTGGAAGAAATTGGTCTGGGCGTTCGAAGCACGATTTGCTCCTTATTGCATGATACCGTAGAAGACACCGACATTACATTAGAAGATGTAGAGCATGAATTTGGATACGAGATAGCCCGAATTGTAAACGGACTTACTAAAATATCCAGCGTGATGGATGCCAGCAGCAGCCAGCAGGCAGAGAATTTTAAAAAGATATTGCTTACTCTTACCGACGACCCGCGCGTGATTCTCATTAAGCTTGCCGACAGGCTTCACAACATGCGCACGCTCGATTATATGAAGCGCGAAAAGCAATTGAAAATTGCCAGCGAAACAGTTTGGGTATATGCGCCTCTTGCCCATCGCATGGGCTTGTATAAAATTAAAACCGAGCTGGAAGATCTGGCTATGAAATACCTGGAACCGCAGGAGTACAAATCAATTGCCACCAAACTTTCAGAAACAAAACGCGAACGCACACGATACATTAACGAATTCATCAGGCCAATCAAAGACAAATTAATAGCGGCAGGTTTTGATTTTGAAATTTATGGTCGCCCGAAAAGCATCCATTCTATTTGGAATAAAATCAAAAAGAAAGGCGTTGATTTCGAAGAAGTGTACGATTTGTTTGCCATCCGCGTCATTCTCAATTCGCCTCCGGAAAAAGAAAAAGAAGAATGCTGGAAAGTGTACTCAATGATTACGGATGAATATACGCCATCACCCGAACGTTTGCGCGATTGGTTAAGCAACCCAAAAAGCAACGGATACGAAGCTTTGCACACCACCGTAATGGGCCCGCAGGGAAAATGGGTGGAAGTGCAGATACGCACCCAGCGCATGAACGAAATTGCAGAGAAAGGCCTGGCGGCGCATTACAAATACAAAGAAGGCAGCAACGATGAAGATCGTTTTGATAAATGGTTTGGGCAAATTCGCGAAATGATAAGCACGCAGGACACAGATGGTGTTGATTTTTTGCAGGATTTTAAAGTGAGCTTTTTAGCCGAAGAAATTTATGTTTATACGCCCAAAGGTGATGTGAAGATGTTGCCTGTAGGCTGCACTGCCCTTGACTTTGCGTTCTCTATTCACTCAGCCGTGGGCTCAAAATGTATTGGCGCAAAAGTAAACCACAAACTGGTTTCCATTAACCACAAATTGCATAGTGGCGACCAGATAGAAATTATTACGAGCAGCAAGCAAAAGCCTACCGAAGACTGGCTGAATTTTGTGGTAACTGCCAAAGCAAAAAGCAAAATTAAAGATGCTTTAAAAGAAGAAAAACGAACCATTGCGGAAGATGGAAAAGCCTTTGCCCAACGCAAAGCTGGAAGGCATTGGCGCAGCTTTTAGCCAGGGCAATATTGACGAACTGGTGGCTTTTTATAAACTCAATTCCCAGCTCGATTTGTTTTATGCAATTGCAATAAAACAAATTGATTTAAAAGAACTGAAAGACTTTCATGTATTGGGCGACAGGCTGGAAGCGCCAAAGCCGCAAAAGATAGTTTTTGAAGCCAAAACAGAAGTTGATAGCAAGCCACACCATCACAATAAAAAAGATTCGGAATTAATCATTTTCGGGGAAAGCAGCGACCGCATTATGTACACGCTGGCGCGATGTTGCAATCCTATTCCCGGCGATGATGTATTTGGTTTTGTAAGCACCGGAAAAGGTTTAATTATTCATCGGACGAACTGCCCCAATGCTACGCAAATGATGGCTAACTATGGGCACCGGATTGTGAAAACAAAATGGGCCAAAAACAAAGAAATATCATTCTTAACCGGGTTGAAGATTGTTGGAATGGATGATGTGGGCGTGATTAATAAAATTACCAATATCATTAGTGGCGACATGCGCATCAACATTGCCGCGCTCACCATTGAATCGGGCGAAGGTTTGTTTGAAGGAACGGTAAAAGTGTTTGTGCACGATAAAGAAGAATTGCATGAGTTGGTGGAACGTTTAAAGAAACTGAACGGAATTCAGGAAGTGGAAAGGTTTGATGCCGAAGAAGGCGATACCAAAATGAATGCGTCGTAGAAGATGATTGCATTGTGCGAGCAAAGGCTTATTTTGCAACCTTACCAGCTCATGCGTTGTAGTTTACTTCTTTCCATTTTGCTTCTTTTTTGCCTGCCTACTTTTGCGCAGGATAGTTCGCTTGTTCATCAACTTTTGAACGCATTGAATTCTTACAAAAACAGAGCAATAATAATTTTCCAACTTATATCTCGAACCAAAAACAATTTGTTGCATCAAATAAAGACGATAATATTTTTTATGCTTCATTAATCAGTTTTACCTTATCGAAACACGCTGCTTCTTTATCATCATCGGATCGTTTGCTAATTGATTCCATCCAAACAAAAATCAATCTTTTATATCCACATTTTGAAAATAGAAAAGGAAGACTTTCTTATAATTTTTGGCGCACCGATACAGCTTTTGTTTTTCCTTATACACGGTGGATTCGGTTACTAAAAAAGAATACCTCCTTGCCGGATGATATGGATGATACAGTGCTAAGTTTACTATCGCAAAATGCTGATAGCACAAGGGCTGCAGAAGCTCATGCCATTATGCAGGAGTATATAAACAAATCGGGCAAAAACAAAACGACTGATAAAAACTATCGTTCTTTTAAAGCGTATTCAGTTTGGTATGGAAAGCATTTTCCGCCTGTTTTTGATGTTTGCGTTTTAAGCAATGTTTTGAGTTTTGTTCAACAATATCATTTGCAGTGGACGAGTGCTGACAGCGCAAGTTTGAATGTGATTCTGCAATCTATCGCAAACAACGATTATATCAATAAACCTTTATCCGTTTCGCCGTATTATGGCAGCACGTCTTTGATTCTATATCATGTAGCGAGATTGATGAGTTATGCAAGCATCCCGGTATTAGAATCGTTAAAAACAAAACTGGTAACAACCATTGCGGTGCAACTGGCAAGCTCAGATGATCTGCTGGAAAAAGTAATTCTTTCTTCCGCATTGATGAAGTTAGGTTACGCTTCTCCTCCACTTCCATTGCCCAACAACAGTGAAGCTATTCATCAAATTGAAATGGGCTCGTTTCCTTTTTTTATTGGCAATATTCCTTCCTATTTTTCGCCTTTTTATAAACGCATTTTTTATAAAAAAGGATGGTTATTGTTTTATCATTATTGCCCCGCTTACAATGATGCACTACTGTTTGAATATCTGGCGTTGAAGAAACACTTTCACACTAATTAACCCAAATCGTTTTTAATTTTGCACTAAAAACAAATCATTGGTAAACGAAGAATTATATCGGAAAATCAGCGAAGAATTATCTGTAAAAAAAGTAACTCTTGTTGCCGTCAGCAAAACAAAACCAGTTGAAGACATACAAGCTTTGTACAACTTAGGTCAACGCGATTTTGGTGAAAACTATGTGCAGGAATTGGTGCAAAAACAAACGTTGTTACCTGCTGATATTCGCTGGCATTTTATTGGTCATCTGCAAAGCAATAAAATAAAATACATCGCACCATTTGTTTATATGATTGAAAGCATTGACAACGAAAAATTGCTTCGCGAAGTGAGCAGGCAGGCTGCTAAACACAATCGCACAATTGATTGTTTGTTACAAGTTCATATTGCAGAAGAAGAAACAAAATTTGGATTGAATGAAGCCGAGCTTGAACTTATTATGAACAAGATAAAAGCGAATGATAATGGCTTTCAAAACATTTGTGTGAGAGGCTTGATGGGCATGGCTTCCAACACTATTGACGAACAGAAAATAAGAAGCGAATTTCAACATTTGAAAAGCATGTTTAATCAATATTCTCATCTGTCAACCAACAACTGTCAATTCACAACTTTATCCATGGGCATGAGCAGCGATTATAACATTGCCATTGCAGAAGGAAGCAATACCGTTCGCATTGGCAGCCTTTTGTTTGGCGCAAGAAATTATCAGCAATAAAAACCTATAATCCACAAAATCTCCCCAAATCTCCTTTGCCATTTTGCATCCTAATTGTTCCTTCCTATATCTTTGCACATGGCAACAAACAATTCTCTCTCTTCTTTCACTCCCGACAATCGGATTTTTATTGAAGGCTTAACGTACGATGATGTTCTGTTGATGCCTGCCTACAGTGAAGTGCTTCCCCGCGAAGTGAACATTCAATCTCATCTTACCAAAACCATTGTTTTAAATGTTCCCATGCTTTCGGCTGCTATGGATACCGTTACCGAAGCGGCTCTTGCTATCGCGTTAGCACGTGAAGGCGGCTTGGGAATTTTGCATAAAAACATGAGCATTGAAAAACAGGCAGAGCAGGTTAGAAAAGTAAAACGCAGTGAAAGTGGTTTGATTATAGACCCGATTACTTTGCATATTGATAATACCATTGGCGATGCTTTGCGTTTGATGAAAGAGAATAAAATTGGAGGCATCCCGATTGTTGATGATAACAATATTCTGGTAGGTATTCTTACCAACAGAGACTTACGTTTTGAGAAAGACAAGCAACGGCTGGTGAGTGAAGTAATGACAAAAGAAAACCTGGTTACAGCGCCTGAAGGAACCAATATGAAACAGGCGGAATCAATACTTCAGGAATACAAGATTGAAAAGCTGCCGGTGGTTGCTAAGAATGGCCGACTCATTGGTTTGATTACTTACAGAGATATTTTACAACTCCGGAACTTCCCGAATGCGGTAAAAGATAATTTTGGAAGGTTGTTGGTAGGCGCGGCTTTGGGTATTACACAAGATTTGCTCGACCGGGCTGATGCCTTGCAACAGGTTGGTGTTGATGTAGTAGCTTTGGATAGTGCACACGGCCACAGTCGCGGCGTAATTGAAGCTTTGAAATTATTAAAAAAAACGTTCCCTAATTTACAAGTGATTGCCGGAAATGTTGGCACTGCAGGCGGCGCAAAAGCATTAGCCGAAGCCGGTGCAGATGCTGTGAAAGTGGGCATTGGTCCGGGTTCTATTTGTACAACACGCATTGTTGCAGGTGCTGGCGTTCCGCAGTTAACAGCTATCATGCAGGCTTCATCTGAACTAAAGAAAAAAGGCGTGTCTTTAATTGCCGATGGCGGCATTCGTTATACCGGCGATATGGTTAAAGCCTTAGCTGCCGGAGCCGATGTGGTGATGATGGGAAGTGTGTTTGCGGGCGTGGAAGAAAGCCCAGGCGAAACCATTATTTATGAAGGCAGAAAATTTAAAGAGTACAGGGGCATGGGCAGCATTGGCGCGATGCAGCAAGGCAGCAGCGACCGCTATTTTCAGGACGTGGAAGATGACATAAAGAAACTGGTTCCTGAAGGCATTGAAGGCAGGGTAGCGTACAAAGGTTTTTTAAGTGAAGTAATTGCACAATACGTAGGCGGCTTGCGGGCTGGCATGGGATATTGCGGTGCAAAAAATATGGCCTCTTTGCAGGAAGCCCAATTTGTAAAAATTACCAATGCTGGTATGCGCGAAAGCCATGCGCACGATATTGAAATTACAAAAGAAGCACCGAATTACAGCAGACGATAAAATGTGATTTGTGATTTTTTTAGCCCGCAGACTTCGCTGATTTACGCAGATATTTTTGCTTTCCACTCTGCGTAAATCAGCGAAATCTGCGGGAAATTCTTTTTGTTTTTGCCCAAATTTCTACATCACTTCCACCTGATTTTTCAGCAAATCTTCAAACTGGTCGCGTTTTCTGATGAGTTTGATTTCTTCGTTTATTACCAGCGCTTCCGCAGGTTTTAAACGCGAATTGAAATTGCTGCTCATTTCAAAACCATACGCGCCGGCATTGAAAAACACAAGGTAATCGCCTTCGCGCACTTCATTGATTTTTCTATCCCAGGCAAACGTATCGGTCTCGCAAATGTTACCAACTACGGTATAAATTCGTTCCGGTCCGTTGGGATTGCTAATGTTTTCGATGCGATGAAACGCATCATAAAACATAGGTCGTATCAAATGATTAAATCCTGAATTCACACCTACAAAAACAGTAGCTGTAGTTTGTTTTACCACGTTTGCTTTTACAACAAAATAACCGGCTTCACTCACCAGATATTTGCCTGGCTCAAACCACACTTCAAATTTTCGTCCTGTTTCGTTTTCATAATTGCGAAACGCTTCTGCCACTTTGGCTCCCAGCTCGCGAACATCGGTTGATACATCAGATGCCTGATACGCCACTTTAAAACCACTTCCCAAATCAATAAATTCGAGCTGCGGGAAATGCGTTGCCATATCAAACATAACTTCCAACCCTTGCAAAAAAACATTGATGTCTTTTATCTCGCTACCGGTGTGCATGTGCAAGCCGTTTACATGCAGATTGGCGCTTTTTACAATGCGCTCGATGTGCCGCATCTGGTGGATGGAAATGCCAAACTTGCTATCAATATGTCCGGTTGAAATTTTATAATTGCCACCCGCCATGATGTGCGGATTCAGGCGAATACAAACAGGATAGGTGTTTCCATATTTGTTCCCAAACTGCTCGAGAATAGAAATGTTATCTATATTAAGATTAACGCCCAGATTTTTGCCTTCTTCTATCTCTGAAAAATCAACACAATTGGGTGTAAATAAAATGCGCTTCGGCTCGAAACCCGCATGGAGTGCAAGCTTTACTTCATTAATGCTTACACAATCTATGTTCGAACCGAATTGATTAATAAGCTTTAAAATATTAATGTTGGTTAAAGCTTTACAGGCATAAAAAAACTTTGCGTTGCAATCCGCAAATGCTTCTTTCAACTCTTCTAATTGCTGTTCAATTCTTTCTGCATGGTACACATACACTGGTGTTCCAATGGTATCGGCAACGCGTAGCAATTGCTCGTTCGATAATACATTCAACATAGCGGCGAAGATAAGGTCTAAACCATGCTTATTTATACAAAAACAAAAGGCTTACTGAATAGAATGCAGATAACTTAAAACTTTATCTTTTGAAGCATAACTTTCTTTTCCTTCAATCACTGCCTTTTTCATAACGAAATACGTAGAATTCACACGGGCAGCCGTTTTCAGCACAGTGGCATCGCAACGCAAAACGTTTGTATTTGGCACATTTTGCAAAGCTTGCTGCGGATTTGGCGTTACTACAAATAAAGGAATATGTGCTGCTTTGCAAGCATTGTTTATTTCATTAAAATTAGCTGCCTGCTCTTTCCATCTTTCAAAGTTTTGAACGAAAACCAACACATAGTTTGGCAGCGACAAAATGGATGAAGTCGTATCGTTTCCGTTGATGGTTTGCAATGCAAAATCGCTAATCGGCGGCGTGGCAGTTCCCTTTCGTATCAGCTTATCGTAACGGCTTACAAACTCATACGTGCTGTCAAAATCAGCCGGAAAATGTTCTTCATCAAATTCAACTTTCTTGCCCCCTTTTTTATATTGAAATGTCAGGGCAAAACTGTCGCTCACCGCACCGGCCGGGACTTTCATTTGTTCTATAATATCATTGCCTTTCTTATAAGGCAAACAATCTAGCACAGGCAAATATTTCAGCACATATATCTGAAGCAATGACACTGCAATTACAGTCAAAAACAAAATAGAAAATGCCTGTCGTTCTCTTACAATTAATGGTTGGATTCTATTTTTATTGATGAATAAAACGAGGATTAAAATCAACAAAACCAAATCTTTTATAAACGATTGCAACGGCGTTAGCGGAACGCAATCGCCAAAACAACCGCAGCTTGTAAACCTGCCCGAAAGCGTTGCGTAGCCGGTAAGAAACGTAAAAAAAATAATGAGCAAAAGCAATAGCCAACTAAACAATTTAATGCGCCAGCCAACAATGATAGCAACACCTGCAACCACTTCAAACACATTCATCACCAGCGACAAAGCCAAAGCATAATCATTCAAATAAGTGGTGTGCCACGCACCAAAAAATTCCTGCATTTTATAGCTCAATCCCAGCGGATCGTTGGCTTTTATCAATCCTGAAAAAATAAACAAAATACCAACCACCCAACGTATTGATGAGTAGTAATGAAGCTCTCTTCATGCTTTGTTTTTATTGTTCTTTTTCTGCCATTAAAATCAATGCAAAAGCCGCATAATTTATAATGTCAATATAGTTGGCATCAATGCCTTCGCTGATTAGCGTTCTGCCATCGTTCAATAAAATTTGTTTGATGCGCAACAACTTTACCAATATCAAATCAACAAAACTTTCGCTGCTCATATCGCGCCAGGCTTCACCATAATCGTGGTTTTTAGCGAGCATAGTTTGCTTCGCAATTTGTATTTGCTCTTTATATAAATCTGATGCTGCTTGAGGCTGTAAATCTTCGATAGCAGAAGGCATTTGCAATTGAATTAATCCAATCACGGCATAGTTCAAAATGCCTTTGAATTCGCCCGGAATATCATCACTTACCATTTGCTCTTTTACTTCCTGCAAATTGCGGATGCGTAAAGCTTTGATGAAGATTTGATCCACTACCGAAATGGTACGCAGCACGCGCCAACTTGTGCCATAATCAAGTGTTTTTTTATCAAATATCTCTTTACAAACGGCGATGGCGGCATCGTATTGACGGCTTGTTCTTTCGGCTGCATCCTGTGTCATAAATCAAAATAGTTAGGTAGTATCAATTGTGTGAGCCGCAAGATAAGCAAGAGCCAAACATTGTTGGCTACCAGTCTTGTTCATTGTCGTTGGTATTGGTCTTTTGTTTTTGCACTTCTTTTTGCAACTGCTTTTCCTGATCTTCCAATTCTTTAAACTTTTGTTCCATCATTTGCCGGTTCATTTGCTGTTGTTTCTGTTGCTTTTGGTTTGGCTGCTTTTTCTGATTTTGTTTTGGCGGTGGCGGTGGCTGTTGTTGCTGCTTTTGTTCCAATGCTTTTTGCAAATTTTCGCGGGCATCATTGTCTGCAGGTTGAAGACGCAATGATTGTTTGAGTGCATCAATGGCTTCATTCAATTTATCTTGTTGCAACAATGCCAAAGCTTTGTTGTAGTATGCTTTCGATTGCAAACCGGCATCCGTTGTATTTTTAATTACATCATCATACAAGCTTGCCGATTTACCGTGTTCATTGGTGCGCTGCAATGCATTCGCCATGTTGAATTTTGCAATCTCATTTTTATTGTCTTCTGACAGGGCTTTTGTATAATCTTTTATAGCAGTTGAAAAGTCGTTTTTTCGATAAGCATCGTTGCCTTGCTGAATGGCTTTTTCCTGTGCAAAAACAAAACCGTTCCAAAGAAAAAAGGGCAAAAACAAAAGAACAATTTTCAAATGGCTTTTTGCTTCTTTTTTGTTCCTTGTATCTTGTAGCTTGTATCTTGCTGCTTCTCTCCTACACTTCATAACGCCCTCGCTTTTTAATTTCAGGAATAAAAATTTCAATCACCAAAATGAGCAACATAACGGCGATAAAAAAAGGGTAAAAAGAAGTGTATTCATGGTTGTTGCCTTCTCCATTAATCAATTTCTTTTCACCGCTATTCAGTTGCGAAGCCAATTGTGCCGAAGTTGTTTCGGAGTTTTCCAAATGATAATAGGCGCCTCCGGTTTTGTCGGCAATCAGCTTCAATTCCTCCTCATTTAGTTTTGATATAACCGGCTTGCCGTTGATGTCTGTTTTGGTAACATTTCCCCCTTCAATAATGGTTGAACCTTCCGTCGTTCCAATGCCAACGGTATAAACAATCACACCTTCATCATACAATTGTTGCAGGCTGCTTTTGGTTTCCGGGTTGTGGTCTTCACCATCGGTGATTAGAACAACAGCTTTGTATTTTTTTTCCTTTGTGTTCAATGCGCTGCTGCATTGCAATAAAGCGTTATTAATATCGGTTCCCTGCGTTGGCACTGCATCTGGTGTGGCATTCGAGAGATACAATTTTGCCGCCGCAGCATCGGTGGTTAAAGGCATTTGCAAAACCGCTTGCCCTGCAAAAACAACTAAGGCCAACACGGTTATCTCCTATATCATCAATCAACAGAACTTACAAACTGTTTGGCAACGTCTAACCGAGAAGGTTTCACATCCTGGCTTAACATGCTCTTGCTAACATCCAATGCAATCATCACATCAATACCTTCCCGTTGCTCACCGTTTGTTTTTGCAGGCTTTCGCAAATTGGCTAATGCTATGACACCCAATGCAATAGCAATGACAACTGCAATAAACTTGGCAGCGTATAATTTGGGAGAGTAATTTTTAGTAAGATGATGAACGAGCGCTTCATCGCCCAAAGCCTTGCCCACCTTGCGTTTCCAGCGAAGCACCGCAACAAACAACAGCGCCAGCGGAATGAGCAACCAGCAAGCCAAGCAGATAAGAATAATTTTGAAATGAAAGCATGAACTGCGATGTGAATGGATTAAAGATAAAAGGAAAAATTTGGGTAAAAACAAAGCATCACTACAATTAACTTTTATGTTTTGTTTTCACTTCTTTCCCTCAAAAAAACCCATGCCTTTTAAGATGCCTTTCAGTATGTTGATGCGAGCCGTTGCTACATCTGCATTGTGTGGCGCTTCCACATTCAACACAAAAAAATAAGGATGCCGGTTCTCTTCAATCCAGCCCATTATCCAGCCAATGGCATTGCCGTTTTCTTTATAACCCAAACCGGTTTTATAACTCAATTGATAATTAGCGTTGCTTTCCTGCAGCATTACTTTTTTTACAATCGCCTGTGGTCGTTTATCAAAAGGCAACTGCGAAAAATATAATTTCTTTACCAACCCCAATTGCTCATCTGGTTTTATTTTCAGCGAATTATCGAGCCAGAATGTATCAATTTTTGTTGTTATTTTTTGTGTACCGTAATGCAAGCTGTCTAACCACAATTGCATTGTGTCTTTGCCAATTCTTCGCGCCACTTCCTGGTAGTAGGGCACGGCAGAAAGCTTGAACGCTTCCGCCATGGTTAAATCTTTGTTCCAGGCTGGATTCCATCGCACAACGCCATCCCATTTGATCACCATATTTTCATTGTAAATTCTTCCGGTTTGCAAACCAATGAGTGAGTTCACAATTTTGAACGTAGAGGCAGGCAGATAAGCCGAATCGCGATAGCGCGAAAGATTATAAATGGTGAAATCGCCACCTCCATTATCAAACAAGCCGAACGTGCCGGTAACTTTGTTTTCGTCAAAATACTTTTTTAAAGAATCGTCAACCTTTACATTATTGGGCGTGCAGGATTGGAAAAGAAAAAAAGGAAGCAAAAACAAAACGCCGACCGAAAATGATCTCATGTTGGAAGATTAAGAATTACAAAAACAAGAGGACAAAAGTAATTGAGGAAACGTAAAAATTTTTTCATTTTTGTTTTATGAAAGATGTGTTAGGAAGGGCAATGCACGATTATTATTTTAATGATAATCCGCAAAAATTATGGATCAATAACAACTATGGTGAGCCGGAAGAAATGCCGGTAAAAATTTATTTCAGAATTGAAAAAAAGATGCCCAAATTAGAGCAACTGGCAATGGAATTATGCAAAGGAACCGTGCTGGATGTAGGCGCAGGCGTGGGGAGTCATAGTTTGGTTTTGCAGCAAAAGGGCTTTACTGTAACGGCCATTGATGTATCTCCGAAAGCGGTGGAAGTAATGCAGCATCGTGGCGTGAAAGAAGCGTTGGTTGGCGATGTATTTTCTTATCAAAACAAAACATTCGATACCTTGTTGTTCATGATGAACGGAATTGGTTTTACAGGAAATGTTGAGAAACTGCGTTTGTTTTTACAACACGCCAAAACGCTTATAAACAAAGGCGGCCAGCTTATTTTCGATTCTTCAGATGTGGCTTATTTGTATGATTACAGATTGCCCAAACGCGAAACGTATTATGGTGAGATCATGTACCAGTACGAATATAAAAATGAAAGTACCGATTGGTTTACATGGCTGTACATTGACAGATATTTGCTTGCCCGAATTGCTGGGGAAGAAGGCTGGAGAACCGAAGTTTTGGATGAAGATGATTGGGATCGTTTTCTTGTACGGCTAACCATAAAATAACACCATGAAACGATTGTTCGTTTTTGTTTTTGCCCCTTTTATTTTTGTTGCGTGTGCCTCAAAACATTATACGCATCCGCATGTTTTAATCCAAACCGATGCGGGAGATATTGAAGCTGAAATTTATACCGACAAAGCTCCCAAAACAGCAACTGCTTTTTTACACAATGTTGATGAAGGTGTGTACAAACACAGTTCTTTTTATCGCATTTTGAACGACGACAACCAACCTTCCGATGCAGCTAAAAGTGAATTGATCCAAGGTGGCATCTGGAAAACGAATTATCAGAAAGCCGTTTCACTTCCCCATATACCGCACGAAACCACACAACAAACGGGCATTCATCATGTAAACGGAACATTGAGTATGGCAAGGCTTGCGCCGGGTACGGCTACAACCGAATTTTTTATTTGTATCGGCGACCAGCCAGGCTTTGATTTTGGCGGTGAAAACAATCCCGATGGACAAGGATATGCTGCGTTTGGTAAAGTAGTAAAAGGCATGAGTGTGGTAAACACCATTTACAATCGCCCGGAAAACGAACAGTCGTTCACACCACCTGTTTTTATTATTAACATTAAACGGCTGTGAAATGATTTGCGTTGGCCTGTTCATCAGGTTCATTATACTTGTGGAAGCAGTCATCAATCCAAAATCACAAATAATAAATCGCATTTTGGTTTTTACTTTTGCCGCATGACGACTTCAAAAGTGCGGGTTCGGTTTGCGCCTTCTCCTACCGGCGGTTTGCATTTAGGTGGTGTGCGAACAGCGTTGTTCAATTATTTATTTGCCAAACAAAATGAGGGGACTTTTATTCTGCGAATAGAAGATACTGACCAAAACCGTTTTGTTCAAGGCGCAGAAGAATATATCTTCCAAACGCTTGCCTGGTGTGGCTTACAGCCCGATGAAAGCGTTGTGCAGGGCGGTGATTTTGCTCCCTACCGGCAAAGCGAGCGAAAGGAAATGTATAAGCAATATGCAGAGCAACTGGTGAGCAGCGGACATGCTTATTATGCATTCGATACGCCAGAAGAATTGGAGCAAATGCGCAATCAATATAAAACAGAAGGAGGCAGCACTGCGCAATATGGCGTTGCTACCCGAAACTTCATGCGCAACTCGCTAACATTAGGCGAAGATGAAACCAGACCGGTTGATAAGTGAAGGTTTGCCTTATGTGATTCGCATTAAAGTACCGGAAGTAGCAGAAGACATTCGTTTTACGGATATGATTCGTGGCGAAGTGAGCTTCAACACAGCAACAACCGATGATAAAGTGTTGCTGAAAGCGGATGGTATGCCTACTTATCATCTGGCCGTTGTGGTGGACGATTTTTTAATGCAGATCACGCATGCATTTCGTGGCGAAGAATGGCTGCCCAGCACGCCGGTTCATATTTTATTGTGGCGATATTTATTTGGCGAAAACAAAATGCCCCAATGGGCACATTTACCGCTGATTTTAAAACCCAATGGACAAGGTAAACTGAGCAAGCGCGACGGCGCTAAGTTTGGCTTTCCTGTGTATGCAAAAAACTGGACTGATCCTAACACCGGCGAAGTAACACCTGGTTTTAAGGAAACCGGATTTTTACCCGAAGCGTTTATTAATATGTTGGCTCTTCTTGGTTGGAACGATAGCAGCGGGCAAGAGTTGTTTACGTTAGATGAATTGGTCCAAAAATTTTCGATAGAAAGAGTACACAGAGCCGGAGCTAAATTCGATTATGAAAAAGCGAAATGGTTTAACCATGAATGGCTGAAACACTTGCCGGTACAGCATTACAGCGATCAGGTCAAGCAACTTTTTGGGCAAAACCAAATCCCTGTTGCGGATGATAACAAGTTTATAACTGTGCTGAATCTGGTAAAAGACCGCTGCACTTTGCTGACCGATTTTATTGAGCAGGCTTCTTATTTTTTTCAATCACCTCAAAGCGTTGATGTGGCTTCCATCAAACCAAAATGGAACGAACAAAAAGCGATTTTTTTTATAGAAATAAGAAAGGCTTTTGAGTTGATGTCAACATGGAAAGCAGCGGATCTTGAAAAAGAATTTATAGAGATAGCAGCGGCACACCGTGTAAAGCCAGGCGAGTTGATGCTTCCCTTTCGCATTATGCTGGTAGGCAAAAAGTTTGGACCCGGCGTTTTTGAAATTGCCGAAATGATTGGTAAAGAAGAAACAATAAAACGAATCAATCATACGTTACAATTGCTATTATAAATCCAAAGCTTCAATTGGGTTAATTAAACAATCTTTACTCAATATCATTCTTACCATTCGTTCTTCATTCATTTACATTGATATAACTGACAATTATGAGATTACAAGAGTTGATTACATCTATTTCTAAAAGAGAGGAAATTATTAATGAACCGCCAGTGCTGTTGGATTTGGGCGCTTCCGGTTCTTTAAATCCGATATGGGAACCCATTGCCCGTTTTTGCATCGGCGTTGCTTTTGATGCCGATAGCCGCGATTTTGGTTTTATCGAAAATAAATCGTCTGCCTTTAAAAAATTGTTTGTCTATAACAGTATTGTTACCGCAGCCGAAAATCAGGATAAAATCAATTTTTATTTAACCAAAAGCCCTTATTGTTCCAGTACACTTCATCCTTCGAACGAAAAACTGCAACCTTTTCATTACAGCGATTTGTTTGAAGTAACCAAAACAGTTGATTTAAATGCAAAAAATATTGGTGCAGCCCTAAAGGAAATGGGCATCGCAAAGGTTGATTGGTTTAAAACGGATACACAGGGAACCGACTTGCGACTGTTTAAGAGTTTACCGCTTTCTCTTCAAGCCAGTTGCACAGTTGTTCAGTTTGAGCCCGGCATCATTGACGCTTATGAAGGCGAAGACAAATTATATCATGTATTGACTTACATGGAAACGCTTCCTGTACAGTTGTATGAATGCAATGTATTAGGTCCGATCAATATGTCGAAACATAATTTTGACATATTGTTTTCTCCAAGCAGAGCGAAAAGAAAATTGGCAAATAATATTCTGAAAACAACACCAGGCTGGGCAGAAATTTCTTATGTAAAAAAATTCGACTCGGGTAAGGATAACCTCTCAACAAGAGATTATATACTGGGTTGGTTGTTTATGATGATGGAAAAACAGCAGGCTACTGCGCTTACTATTGCAAGCGAAGCAGATAAAGAAGTTTCCAAATGATGATTTGTTGCAAAAACTTTACGCTTTTTCAATAAAAAATACAAAGAAGGAAATTTTTCGGTTGAGGAATTGGAAGTCCATTTTATCAACCATTAAAAGCAAATTGATTCGGTAAAATAAGGGCAAAACCAAAAGCATAACATTTATTCTAAGTGTTCCGGTAAGTATATCTTATTAGTTAGCATTATCTTAAAAAGCTTTACGAAATCAAGTTTGCGTAAAGCTTTTTTATTCCCGTTAATAAAACGCATTTCCCTTTTTTGTACGCATTCTTTTTAAGGAACTGTATTTTATTTCTTACAACATAACTATAAAACCTTCGTTTTGAATACAAAAATGTAAGCAATAGTAAGACTTGTTGTAAAAATGGTCTTTGTTTTGCTTATTGAGTCGCGTTATTAAACCTGGCTTTGAATTTTTATTTTTGACGCGGCTCGTAAAAATTTCACAGGCTGAAACTGCTTTCCGGTTAACAAATTTTCGGTAATTTTCCGGCAGTCTTGCAAAAAGAGATTACAAATTGCAGACTGAGCGTTAAAGTAAAGCAATGTATAAGCGAAACCAATAATTGTAAGTGGAACCAATTTTATTTTTACAAGCAATATCAGGCTGACTCCCGTAAAACAATCAATTCCATGCAAAAGAAACAAAGCAGTTTTTTGAGTTCGTTAAAGTTCAGGTACTTACCATACTGGCCATTATTTATTGTTCTTGCATTACTGTTTCTTTCTTTAGCCTATGTATATGTACGCATTACACCGCCTGTTTATAATATTTCCGCCACTATGTCGGTAAAAGACGAACGAAAAGGCGTGGAAGATTCTAAGTTATTGGAATCGCTGAACATTTACAACTCCAAAACCATCGTAGAAAACGAAACCGAAGTGCTGCAATCGAAAACGCTTATGCGGAATGTGGTAAGAAATTTAAAGTTGTATGCACCTGTTTCGCAGCAGGGCCGGTATCGTCTCGCTTCGGCTTATGTTATTTCACCTATTACTATTGAAGCGCAAAAACCCGATTCATTGTCTTCGGTTCCTGAAATCTTTTTTACTTTTCACAAAGAAAATGGAGGCAGCGTACAAATTGGAAAAGTTCTTTATCCGATGAATGCTTGGGTAAATACACCTTACGGAGTTTTGAAATTTACTCCCAATCCTTACCAGACATCTGAACCAACAGCACCTTTGTTTTTTTCACTTAACCCGGCTGATAAAGTTGCCAACGATCTGGTAAAAAGCCTGCAGGTAAACACAGCCAGTAAAACGTCAACCATAATGGATTTGACCTTTAAAGACGAAGTGCCAAAACGAGGTGAAAATATTTTAAATGAGTTAATTAAAACGTATAACGAAGCTTCTGTCAAACAAAAAAACCTGTTTGCTGAAAAAACATTGAGTGTTTTGGATGATAGGTTAGCGGAGGTTGGAAAAGAATTGTCTGCTATTGAAAATAAAATACAGCAATTTAAACAGCAGCAAGGTGTGGTTGATTTAGGTGAGCAAAGCCGCGTGTTTTTACAGAATGTTGGACAAAACGACCAAAAAGTGGCTGACATCAGTATGCAGATGGCAGCTTTGGACAATGTTGAAAACTATACGAAATCAGCTGAAAACACAACAGGCACTATTCCTTCAACCGTTGGCATTAACAATCCTGCGTTAACCAATATGGTTGAAAACCTTTATACTGCCCAACTTGAATACGAAAAACAGAAACAAATAACAGGCGAAAACAATCCGATTGTTCTTGGCTTACACGACAGGATTGAAAGAATGAAGCCTATTATTTTTGAAAATATAAAAAGCCAGCGCGATATTCTGAAAGCCAGCCGCAATAACGTTGCTTCTACCAATAGCGATTATTCAACGACCTTACGAACCATTCCTCAAAAAGAAAAAGATTTATTGAGCATTAGCCGCGAACAGGCTATTAAAACCAACGAATACTCTTTTTTGTTGCAAAAGCGCGAAGAAACGCAGTTGACGTATGCTTCAGCAGTAGCCGACAGCCGCGTGGTTGATTATGCGCAAGCCGACCCCAATCCGGTAAGCCCTAAAAAAGCTTTTGTATTTCTTGCCGCCCTAATTGCAGCACTGGGCCTGGGCGTTGGCTTTGTAAGTGCCAGGGAAATGTTTAGCAGCAAAGTGTTGTTTAGAAATGAAATTGAAGAGTTCTCTGACGTGCCTGTTGTGGCTGAATTGACTTATAATAAAAGCAAAGAGCCGATTGCCATTAATCAACCTGATACTTATTTTATCACAGAACAGTTTCGTCATTTGCGAGCATCCATTGGCTTGTTCACCAACAAAAATCTGCAAAAGAAAATTTTAGTTACTTCAAGCATTGCTGGTGAAGGCAAAAGCTTTGTAAGTAACAATCTTGCGGTTAGCTTAGCTGCTTCCCGAAAAAAAGTTGTATTAGTTGATTTGGATTTGCGTAATCCTAAAACCTCCGAAACTTTTGGCGTCAACAAAAATATTGGAACCATCAACTTTCTTGAAGGCGAATGCGCGGTGGAAGAAATTGTTACAAAAACAAACTATAAAAATCTTTCCGTGATTTCTGTAGGCGTAGGAACAAGCGACCCTACAGAATTGTTGCTGGATAACAAGCTGAACAACTTATTTCAATATTTAGAAAAACAATTTGATTACATTGTTGTTGATACCGCTCCCGTTGAACCTGTTGCAGATGCATACTTATTGAGTGAATACTGTGACATGACTTTGTTTGTGGTACGGCATGGCTATACACCAAAAGCGATGATTCAAAACCTGCAGGAAAGCGGTAAATTGAAAGATTTAAAAAATCCGGTTATCGTATTCAATTCAGTAAAAGGCCGTGGCATTTTTAAGAAAGGCTACGGACGCGGCTATGGTTATGGCAATCGTTATCAGTACGATGATAATACGTACAAACCAAAAGCAATTGGTGACAAAGAATCATAAACTGAAATATGGGCAAAACCAAACATGGCTGCTGAATGAAACAGAGTCAAGGGCAATCTTGTATCTTAAACCATTTGTGTTATTAAGCAGTAAAAAGTTGACACGAGGCTGATATAAATATAATATTCCAAAAAGGGTGTTCATTTTTAGAACTCTACCTTTGCACATTCAGTAGTAAAAGTAAAACCAAACAAGCACAGTAGTATATTATTACCAACCATCATTATGCAAATTGCAGGATTGAACCAAAAAATACTTCGCAAATTTTCTTTGAACCGTGAAGATTTCATTAGTAAAATAAAAAATACCGGACTTTATTTATTGGTTCCTATTGTTACGTTTGGTGTATCGGTTTTTACTTCGCCTGTTTTTGCGCGTTATCTCACGGCAGAAGAGTTTGGTTACTTTGGTTATTATACTTCGGTAGCCACTTTCTTAAGCTGTTTTTATAGTTTGTTGTTTCAAACCTACCACATGTCGGTGTATTTCAAATTCGATGAAGTCGAACGCCGCAGTGTGCTTACTTCCCTGGTGTTGTTTAGTCTCTTGTGGAATTTGTTGATATTTCCACTTTCGTTTGCAGGCCTTTACATTTATATGAAGCATTCGGGCTCTTCTATTCCATTCTCTCCTTTTGCTATCCTTGCTCTTGGTACCGCTTCATTGGGCACTTATAAAATTTTTGTGCAAGCCAACTACCGCCTGGGGCAAAAGGCTTTTTTGTATTTTCTTCTTGTGGCAGGCTATCGGGTGGTTGCCATTTTTATTTCTCTCTATTTTGTGGTGTATGCTAAAATGGGATTATCTGGAAGAATGCTTGGCGTCTTTATTACCGAAGTTTTGTTCTTTATCATTTCGCTTTTTCATATCTTTAAGAATCAGAAGCTGGTGATTCGCAAAGAAGTGATTCGCAAAGCTTTTAAAATTGTATTTCCCCTTTTTCCTGCTTCCTTTCTTTACATGCCTCTTCTCAATTTTGATAACATTGTTTTAGAAAGATTGCATCAGCCTGAACAATTGGGCTTGTACAATATTGGTAAAGGAATAGCTACTTATTTATACACAGCATTGTTTCCTTTTTATCAAACATTTGAGCCCGACATTTATAAAAATGCAGTACTGAAAAATATTTCATCTCTTAAAAAAACAACCTTTCTTTTATTGTTTATTGTTGTCATAAGCTTAATTGGTTTCTGGATATTTTCCCCAATGTTAATCAGTTATCTTACAGCCGGCAAATACACAGCAGCATTGAAGTACTCCAACATTATTGCGGTTACCAGTTGTTTGATGATTGTATTTTCCATTTTCGATGCCATTATTAATGCTTTGCACGAAACAAAGAAGAGCTTATTAATTAATGCTATCTCAGCCTGTTTGTGCATTGTTTTTTATACTTTATCGGCAAAATATTTTGCACAAGTTGGCGTGGCCTTTGCTACTGTGCTCGCTTACTTTTGCCTTATTTGTCTGCAAGCATTTTTTGTAATCAGGAAATTTAAAAAAGATTCTGCCCAACCTTCAATTTCTTAGTATATGCAAGCTGCAGAAGCACCTGTTTTGTTCATTATTTTTAACCGCACCGATACAACGCGTGTGGTATGGGATACTATAAAAGAATGGAAGCCCAAAAAACTATATGTTTCTTCAGATGGGCCTCGTGCTAAACAGTACGACGATGATTGGAATAAAATAGCACAAAACAGAAACTTACTGAACGAGGTAGATTGGGAATGTGAAGTGCATACTCATTTTTTAGACGAGAACAAGGGCTGTGGCATTGGCGTTTCAGGAGCGATTAGCTGGGCATTTGAAAAGGAAGATAAGATGATCATTATTGAAGACGACTGTGTTCCTTCTTTTTCGTTCTTTGATTTTTGTAATGAAATGCTTTGGAAATATGCTGCCGATCCACGTATCATGCACATTTCAGGAACAAGATGGAACGAAGAATTTGAAATAAAAGACTGCGATTATTTTTACACAAAATTCGGGCACATCTGGGGTTGGGCAACCTGGAAAAGAGCCTGGCAGTTGTACGATTATACAATGAGCGATTATCCTCTTTTTTTAGAAAAGAAAATATTGAACATCGCATTGTGCAACAACGCACCTCTTATAAAAAGATGGAAGTTTTTATTTGATCATATTTATCATTTGGAAAAAAAACATACATGGGATTATCAATGGCAATATGCAATTTTTAAACACAATGGGTTAAGCATTAACTCAGTCAAAAATCTTGTAACCAATATTGGCGAAGGTGGTACACACAGTAGCGACGATGACATGCATAATCGTGCTGCACATGAGTTAGCAAAGGAGCTAAAGGCACCTGCATTTCTATATCCTGAATACGGATTTGATGCCTATCATGCACGCAAGTTTTTTTTGAGAGACAGAAGCAATTTAAAAATGTTATACGACCATGTTGCCAGTGTAATTCCCTTTTTAAACGAATGATTTGTTTTTGTCCAAATTTTGGCGATGCAATCATTGTTCAATTTAAAATTACATTAAATCAAAAGCAACCCGAAGTTCAATTCAATAAAACAAAGCATATTTACAAAACGGCTTACGAGTATAAAAATTCAAACAGAAACTGCATAACATTATCTATGCAATTTGCTTATGGCAACACAAAAAATTTTACATATAACGAACTTTCAAACGGGCGGCGCAGGTATTGCTGCGTCAAGGTTGCACCATGCTTTATTAAGGCACGGTTATGAAAGCAAATTTTTATTTTTAAACGTTGGTAAACCTTCATCAACTTTTTTTAAGTATCATAATAAAATTTACTTGTGGGAGTTGTTTTTGCGGATTTTAAAAAAGTTAGGTTTACCTCCCAACCTCGAACAAAGAAACGACTACTCCATTAGAAAATACAAGCGGAAAATTGAAATGTTTTCGTTTGCCAATACATCTTATGTTCACTTACATAAACATCATTTGGTAAAGGAAGCCGATGTAATTCATTTGCATTGGATTTCGGATTTTATTGATTTTAAAAGTTTTTTTTCGAACATAAAAAAACCTTTGGTCTGGACGCTTCACGACATGAATGCATTTCAGGGCGGCTTTCATTATGAAGATGATAAAAAGCAGTGGGGCAAACCATTGGAAAATATAGAAAACAAGCAGTTGACCATAAAGAAAGACGCATTAAAACATATACCTTCTCATCAACTTACTATTGTAACTCCATCAAAGTGGATGCTCGGAAAATCCAAGCAATCGCAACTCCTCGGCAGGTTTCCGCATAAGCATATTCCAAACAGTGTTGATACCGATATTTTTAAATTTATACCAGATAAAAAACAGCCTTTAGAAAATAGAAAAATCAATGTTTTGTTTGTAGCCGAAAGCTTACACAACCATCGCAAAGGTTTCGATTTTGTGCTGGAAATTTTGCAAAAGCCCGAGTTGGTAAACAAATGCCATTTTACTGCAGTTGGCGATGTAAAAACTTCTGCACGCATCCCTCAAATAAGTTATACGGGAGTGATTAAGGATGAAAAAATAATAAGCGAACTTTATAACGAAGCTGATATTTTTTTGTTACCAAGCCGCGAGGACAATTTACCCAACTCAATGGTAGAAAGCCTTTGCTGCGGCGTACCGATGGTTGGTTTTGCGATTGGCGGTTTAACCGAAACTATCACCAACGGAAAAAATGGATATTTATCAAAAGAAGTATCGTCGCATGGATTAGCCAATGCATTGCAGCTGTGTATTGAAAACATTTCTTCGTTAAACAATCAAGAAATAGCAACAGAAGCACACACGAAATTTTCAAGCGAGGTGCAGGTAAAATCCTTAATGAACCTTTATCAAAATTATTTTCAAACGCAACCTGAACATATAGTAACAGTTGAGTGATAAATGAAACATCATCACTCTAAAAATTGAGGCAAAAACAAAAATGGAGTTAGTAAGCAATACAGTAAGCGCAAGTGTAACCAACAAAGCCGAAGAGAAAACTACTTCTTGGCAATTGTTTGTTGCGGTTGCTGCGCTTATTCTTTGCGGCTCTTTTACTTATTCCAAATATCCACCGCCGGTGAATGCGGCAGCACTTGCACTAATGACAGGCTTGTTTTATTTTAGTTTACAAAAACAAGATCCCGTATCCTTTTTTATTCAACTCTTGATTGGGAACTTTTTCCCTTGGGGTGACAAATGGGGCGGAAACTATAACATTGCTGCCTTTGCTGCGATTACATTTTACGCAGCTATCAATGGAAAAATCAGTTTCCTGCGTCATTCTGTTTTAGATACATCTATCAAAACAGCATTGTTGATTTGGTGCATTTTCGATCTACTGAGCGTTACTGGAGGAAACCCCTTCCCTGTTTCGATTGAGCTTACTAACTTTTTTGCATTCTGCATGATGCTGTTTTTATTTTATTTCGTTTCAAGAATCGGTTTTACCGAAAACGATTTTTATAAAATTGTATTTGCCCTTTGTATTTTGCTGGGCTATGAATTTATAGTTGCCTTAAACCAGAAGTACGAATTAATCAATTCTCCATTCCCTTTTTTTCCAAGCACCAGAGAAGATGTTGAGTTTGAAATGGGCATTGTGCGAAGCGTATCAACGCTCGATAATTTTGAAGCTTTTGCCGAGTGGTGTGTATCGCTGATCGCCTTATTACTGCCCGGAATTTTAAGCGGCAGCTTCATTAAAAAGAATCGTTTCTTTTATTTCCTCAGTATTGTAACTGTTTTGATGGCAGTTGTTTCCATAACGCTATCGGGTACGCGCTCTTCCATGTTGCTTTTGCCCGTTGTTTTGGTAAGTTCGCTTATCTTACTGGGCAAGCGGATTAAGGCTAAAATTGTTGTCTTTTTTGTCGTTGGCATCACAGTTTTGTTCTTTGTAAACGAGACATTTAAAATTATTGATTTCAGTGTTTTGTCGGAGAGAAGCGAAGGCACTGTTGACTTTGAGCACATGACACTCATGAGCATTTTAAACGGTGATCAAATGAATCGGGGCGGCTTATTTCCGTATGCCATGAAGCAGGTTGAGAAAACGAATGTAATCGGCAGAGGTTATTTTGTTTCGCCCGATGAATATCGTCTCGTTCATTTTAAAAAAGGTGATATGGAAGATTCTATTGCCGACTACCACAACCTGTACATGAGTTCGTATGTAATGTGGGGAGCAATTGGTTTTTTATGTATGATGTTTTTGTTTTTTTATTCGCTTTGGAAAGGCTGGAAAACCTATTGGCTCATTCGAAGAACAAATCATTTTACAACCGATTTTTTACTGGGCTGCAACTTGATGTTTTTGTTTTTAATGATTAATCAGTTTAAAATACAATTCATTCGCGATATAACTTATTTTACCATTATCATGCTGATGCTCGCGTTCTATATTACGCTTACGTGGCAGTTGCGTAAAACGGCACTGATAAAAGAAACCTGATTTATTTACGAATCAGTATATCTAACTCTTTTTGCGCTTTTTAAAATTATGGAAATTGCAATTTTAATAACCACTTTTAACCGAAAAGAAAAAACAGTAAACTGTTTGCAACAACTGCAAAAGCAAGCACTTGCGCCGGAAATAAAACTCACTGTTTATCTTACCGATGACGCCTCTAAAGATGGTACGGCAGAAGCCGCCGCCAAAGCGTTTGGAAACATGCATATTTATCATGGTGATGGTAATTTATTTTGGGCTGGTGGTATGAGAAAATCATGGTCAGAAGCCGTAAAAAGCAAGGCTGATTTTTTTCTATTGATAAATGATGACACCGTTTTAACGACTGATGCTGTTAGCCAATTGGTGAGCGCTTACAAAGAAGCTTTTCAACAATTTGGGAAGCCAGCCGTTTGCATTGGCAGCACAACAGATGGCATCAATGGAAAAGTAAGCTATGGTGGCAGAAAGCTAATTTCGCCAAAAAAAGTTCACGGTGTTTTAATTGAAAACAATACTGACATAGCAGAATGCGATTTGGGCAACGCAAACATTATGTTCGTACCCCGGAAAATTGTTCAGAAAATCGGTATTTTATCTGATGAATATACGCATGGAATTGCTGATTATGATTATACACTAACAGCAAAAAAGGCCGGTTTTCCGGTTGTGGTTGCACCAGGCATTTTAGGCTACTGTCAAGATGATCATGGCAACAGTTGGAAACCACAAAATTCAAAATTAAAAGAACGCATCGCTTATTTGTATAGTCCCAAAGGATTAGCTTACAAAGAGTATCTGCATTTTATAAAAAAACATTTTCCATCACACTATTTAGAAGCATATACCAAATTGTGGATAAAAACGTTTTTCCCTTTTATTTGGGACAAATGGAAAAATTAGCCAAAACTAAACCTAAGACTGAATGATGAAAACGAATCCAAGGGTTGTGTACCTAACGCAAGTACCGGGACCCTACCGGGAACAAATGCATGAACTACTATCAGAACAAAATCCAAATTATATGGTTTTGTATTGCGCAACAATTGAGCCCGACAGGCTTTGGAAAATTGATTATGGCAATTATCCAATGCGGTTTTTGACCGATAAACTTGACCATTTTCGCCCCAATCAACCCAAGGTATGGAAGGTGTTGAACGAGCTGAATCCAGATGTGCTCCTAATTACTGCGTTTAAGCCCACTATGTTGTACGGTGTGTTATGGTGCATACTGAAGAGAAGAAAACTGATTGTTTATAATGATGGTACACTCTTATCTGAACGCAACTTTTCAAGGATACAAAAACTTATCCGGCGATTTGTTTTCAAAGCAACCGATTCCTTTGTTGCATGTGGGAAAGGTGGTTTTGATTTGTATAAAAGTTATGGTGTAAAAGAAAGCAAAATGTTCAAAAGCTGTCTGTGCATTGATAACTCTAGGTTTACACCACTTCCGATAGAAAGCAGAGAATATCACCTGATGTTTTGTGGTCAGATTGTTGAGCGAAAAATGCCCATGTTTTTTGTTGAAATAGCCAAGACCTTAAATAAAGAAATTCCAAACTTTAAGGTATTAATTGTTGGAGAAGGGCAACAACGAAAACAAGTGCTTGAAGAGCTTGAGAAAAACAATATTGCGTATTATTTTGCAGGTTATCTTGATCAGAAGACCTTGCCTTCTTTTTATGCAAAAGCAAAGCTGTTGTTGTTTCCAACCATCGGCGATTGTTGGGGAATCGTAGCCAATGAAGCTTGTGCAGCAGGCACTCCTGTTATTACCTGCGAGTACGCCGGTGTGGCAGACGACTTAATTATTCATGGCAAAAATGGCTATGTGCTTACACTGAATACTGAACATTGGGCAAAACATGCTTTACATCTTTTGAAAAATCCTGAACTTCTTAAAACGTTTTCAGAAAATGCGGTGGAATCGGTAAAGCCATTTAACCATCAGCAATCTGCAGAAGGCATTTTGCAATCGGTAGCTTTTTCACTATCATGACCAAAGTATTTGAAAATGTGGCGAATGTTAACCATGCATTTATCAATTATACCAATAAAAGAAACCCAAACGAACGCTGCGAATGCGTAATTATGGCAAAACCAAAAGCTCTGTTCATTTTACACTTACCACCGCCTTTTCACGGAGCAGCCGCGGTTGGAAAATACATTCATGATAGCAAAATAATCAATGAAGCCTTCGACGCTGATTTTATTGATTTGGCTACGAATAGAATTTTAAGCCAATCTGGCAAAGGGAGCTTTAAGAAGATTACCACATTTGCCGGTATCGCTAAAAATGTAATTACAGTGCTACGCAAAAGCAAATACGACTTATGCTATATGACGATAACGGCACAAGGTGCGGGTTTTTATAAAGATTTGGTGATTGTATCCATCTTAAAAATATGGCGTTGCAACATCGTCTATCATTTCCACAATAAAGGAGTTAGCAACAATAAAAGTGCACAGGCACGAATACTTTATAAGTATGCGTTTAAGAATACAAAAAGCATCTTAACGTCTCGTTATTTATATCCTGATATCCAAAACTATGTAAAACCAGAAAACGTTTTTTATTGTCTTTTGGGCATCCCTGTTATTAGTAAACTGAGCGATCCCAATAAGAGAATTATAAAAGCTGAAAGTAATGCTCGCTGCCGGTTGCTTTTTTTGTCAAATATGATAATTCAAAAAGGTATCTTTGTTTTATTAGAAGCTTGTGAGAAAATATACAACCAGGGCTTATCTTTTGAATGCCATTATGTAGGTGGGTGGTCGGATATTACTGAAGAGCAATTTAAAAATGAAATAGACAAGCGACAGTTAACAAACATTGTGTTTGCACACGGACCAAAATACAATGAAGAAAAGCAAGCGTTTTATGAAACAGCCGATGTATTTGTTTTTCCTACCCACTACGATACATTCGGGTTGGTAAACCTGGAAGCTATGCAAAACGGTTTGCCCGTAGTTTCAACGCCTGAAGGTGGGATACCCGACATTGTGGTACAAGGTGAAACCGGCTTTTTGGTTCCTCACGACAGTGCAACTTTGCTGGCAGAAAGGTTGGCTACACTAATAAAAAATCCAACTCTTCGTTACAGTATGGGAGAAAAAGGCAGACAAAGATTTTTTGAATTGTTTACGCTGGAAACATTTGAAAACAATTTAACTCAGATTTTATTAAAGAATTGTCATCAAAACTAAATTCAACCTGCATGTTTCTTTCTCATCATTTTCATTTTTGCTCTCATTTGTTTTTGTTTATAAAACGGACAAATGAATGATAAACTACAAACAAATTGAAAGATAAGATAGTAACCCAAACAGGAAAAATAACGTTCATAAAAAAAGAAGCTCGTATTATTTTTTAGAAAAAAATTTACTATGGTAAAAGTTGGTGTAATTGGTGTTGGAAAAATGGGTGTTTCGCACCTTGCTATTTTAGGCGCCCATCCCGATGTGGAAGTAGTTGGCGTAAGCGACACTTCGAAGATGACATTGGATGTATTTAAAAAATACACTTCTTTCCCTGTGTTTTCAGATTATGAAGACATGCTGAAAGAAACCGATGCCGATGCAGTTTTCGTGGCTGTTCCTACTAAACTTCATGCAAGGATGGTAAAGAAAATAATGGAGAGTGGCAGACATGTGTTTGCCGAAAAACCATTGTGTTTAACACCAGCAGAAGGCAAGGAATTAGTAGAACTGGCAGAAAGGAAAAAACTGGTAAACCAGGTTGGTTATCACAATAAATTTATTGGTACTTTTCAGGAAGTAAAACGAATTTTAGATAGTGAAAGTATCGGTGATATTTTTCATTTTACCGGAGAATCGTATGGTCCGGTGGTAATAAAACAAAAGCAGGAAACATGGCGTTCCGATCCGGAAGAAGGAGGCGGCTGTTTGATGGATTATGCTTCGCATGTAATTGACTTAATTAATTACATCATTAGCCCGGTTGAAAAAGTAAGTGGAACGCTTCTGAAATCGTTTTATTCAAAAAACGTGGAAGATTCTGTTTTTTCGATACTCGAATTATCGTCAAAAGTAAGTGGCGTGCTTTCGGTAAACTGGAGCGATGAAACCTATAGAAAAATGTCAACATCAATTACCATTTTAGGAAGTAAGGGGAAAATTGTTTGTGATGCCAACGAGCTTAGAGTATATTTTAAAACAACGAGTTGTCCACAAGGCTACAGCAAAGGCTGGAATGTAAAATATATAACCGATTTAACCCCGCCGGTAGATTTTTACCTTCGTGGGGAAGAATATTCAGCGCAAGTGGATTATTTTATCAAAGCCATACAAAACCAAGTGCCCAATAATATCAACACGTTTCAAAGTGCATGGCATACTGATAAAGTAATTTCGCTAATCAAAAACAACGTAAATTAATTCTTATGGAGCGTATCATTTTTGGAGATAACCAATTCTTTGCTGTCAATCATATATCGGACGAGAAATCCAGGGCACAATCAATCAAATTTAAAAACGACAGTGCTATTATAAAAACTTTAGATTATGCGATCAATGCCGGCGTGAACACTTTTATGTGCACTACGCATGACAGGATTGCAAACATCTGCGAATTTGTTCGGCAGAATCCGGAGAAGTATGCTAATTATTGTATTTATCCCTGTATGCCGTATGCACACAAGTATGCAAACGCTGTTACCGAATTGGGTGTAATGGGAACGATTAAACAATATGTGCCAGGCAACTTCTTTGGCTCGTTGTTCAAAGGTGGCATGGCTTATTTATCGAAAGATTATTTATCAATCATGGAACTGATGATTGATTCAGAAATGAAAATGTTCAAGGGCATCAATACACCGGTTATCTTTTTGCAAAACGTTGTTACCGATTTGTTGTTAGGCTTAGGAATGAAAGAAGTTTTAAAAGCATATCACAGTTATATCAAGGAAAAATACAACGCCGAAGCAGGATTTATTACCATGAATCTTCCTAAATTATTAAATGCTTTGGAAGATGTGGGCGTACAAAACCCAATTATCTGTGCATCCATTAACAAGGTGAACTTCCGCATGTCGGGCGGAAAAGAACTGTATGAAGAGACGTTAGCCACGCGCAATGTGCGCGTAATTGCTATGCAGGTACTGGCTGCCGGCGCTATCCCGCCAAAAGAAGCGATTGAATATATTTGCAGCTTGCCAAATATCGAATCTATCCTGTTTGGAGCTTCATCAAAAACCAACATTGACGAAACCGTTTCTTTGATACATAAATACGATAAAATTTACCAGTCAGTTATTCATCAATAGCTAATTTACTTACGCCCGTTTTATATACAAAACCAAACGTAATTGCATCCTTTTTCAAACCACCCGAAAATGATTGTTCGCAAAGTAAAAAGACGAATTAGGAGAGTACTAGGCCGCATTCTCATTCGTAACAAATGCTATAAACCCAAAGGCGTTTATCATACTATTGAACAATACACTGAAGTTGTAAAAGAAGCAGTTTGTGTAGAGGCTTATCCACCTTTCACTTCTTATCTGGATGTATCAGAAGAATTCAGGAATCATTTTATTGGGTATGTTGAAACAACAATGGCTGCTGAAATTCCGGCCGCAAAAGTAGTAGCCATTCCCGGCGGCAGAGCTTTTACTGATAACGTTTTTAGTATTTCAATTATTAGCGGCGATAATCATTTAATTGGAGAATTGTCATACGATTTAAATAGCATCCTTCCCGAAAATAATGCTGTGTTTAAACAAAATTATTTTAACGTCCCTGAAAAATATTCAGGAAACGTTTTAGCTCTGTTAATCGGAGAAGGTGGAATTGTAAATCCATCTCATTATTTGTTAGATTCCATATCGCGGATTGCCTTAGTGAAAAAAGTAGGCTGGTATGATAAAATTGATTGGTTTTTAATTCCAAGCTATAAGTATGGTTTTCATAGAGAGGTTATTAAAATGCTTGGCATCAATGAAAACAAAATTATCGCCGGCGACTTGCACAGCCATATTCAGGCTGATACTTTGGTAGCCACTACTTACGTTCGGTATCACGAACACATTCCCTTCTGGTGTACCAATTTTTTAAGAACCGAATTTTTACCACACAAATTGCCCCTTACAGACAAAAAGTTCAACTGCCCTTTTGTTTATATCAGCCGGAACGATTCTACCAAAAGGCGGGTTTTGAATGAAGATGCTTTGATACAGGCAATTGGTAAGTATGGCTTTCAGTCTTTTGAATTATCAAAACTCTCATTTCAGGAAAAAATAACACTTTTTTCCAATGCCGAGATTATTATTGCTACGATTGGTGCAGGCCAGATCAACCTTGTTTTTTGCAAAAAAAACAGCCATGTAATTGAATTGATGGCAGACGGCTTTGCACAGCCTCTTTTCAATGATTTAGCTAATAAAGTAGGTCTGAAATACGATTATTTGATTTGCAAATCAGATGGCAAGGCGCGTACCTTTAAGCAGGGCGAAAAATTAAATCTGATTGTGAATATTGAAGAAGTGGAACGGAAATTGAGTAAAATAATCACTCACGAAAGAGAATCAATAGCAAACTAACAATTTAGTAATTTTAAAATTAAAATCCGATACTACCAATGTTAACAATCATATCTATTCTGCCTTTTGCTTACCAAAAATAATTTGCGCAAAAACAAAACGCATTGATCCGATCTTACAATGCTGCTATAATCAGTGGCTGATCTACGTGTCTTATATTTATGCGTAATGTCTCGTAACCTTTTGGTAACAAGTTCAATTAAAGTAATATGTAAAGACTTAATACTTTTGTACGGTATTTTCAAAGAAGAATAATAAGACTCTATGTTATCAATTTATCACAATAACTAAAAATACAAGTGTATCATCAATCAAATTAAACCAAATCGAAAAATGAAAAAAGTAATTGTATTAGGCGGAGGCGGATTTATAGGTGGCCATCTCGCAAAAAAACTAAAAGAAGATGGTTGTTATGTAAGAATTTGTGACATCAAGAATCACGAATATTTCAATCATCAGGATATCTGCCATGAGTTTATTTTAGGCGATTTAACCGATCCGAAAATCGTAGAAGTGGTGATAGGCGAAGGTTATGATGAAGTGTATCAGTTAGCTGCCGATATGGGCGGTGCAGGTTATATTTTTACAGGACAGAATGATGCTAATGTAATGCACAATTCAGCTATCATTAATTTGAACGTGGCTAAAGAGGCAGTAAGCAAAGGCATCAAAAAATTGTTTTATTCCTCTTCGGCGTGCATGTATCCTGAAAACAATCAGCTTGACCCTAACAATCCGAATTGTGAAGAAAGTTCTGCCTATCCTGCTAATCCGGATTCGGAATATGGATGGGAAAAATTATTTAGCGAACGTTTGTTTTTGGCCTTTAACCGCAATTATAATTTAGACGTGCGAATCGCCAGATTTCATAACATTTTTGGGCCACAGGGCACATGGCGCGGAGGCAAAGAAAAAGCACCTGCCGCCATGCTTCGCAAAGCGGCTGAAACGCCCGATGGTGGTGAATTTGAAGTGTGGGGAGATGGCCAGCAAACACGCTCATTTTTATACATTGATGAATGCGTAAAAGCTGTGCTGGCTTTGATGGAATCAGACTTTAAAGGACCCGTAAACATTGGTTCGGAAGAAATGGTAACCATCAACGAACTGGCGCAAATGGCAATTGATATTTCGGGCAAAAACATCACCATTAAAAACATTTATGGCGATGAGTTTATCAAAAAATATGGCTTTAAATGTCCGTTAGGTGTAAGAGGAAGACGTTCCGACAATCGCTTGTTTAAAAGCAAGTTGGGCTGGGAAGTTTCCGCACCTTTATTTGATGGTTTAGCTAAAACTTTCGAATGGATAAGTCCAATGGTGCCAAGCGAAAGTTATGTATTAGCTGAGTAAGTATTAATCAACCTTATTTACAAACTGCAACCATAAAAAACAATGAAAGAGGCGTACAATTCAGTAACCGTTTTGGGATATAAAGTGTTTTCAGATGATCTTTCAAAAATTCCGCTTCGGGCTGATAAATGCAGAGCTATTAATTGTAGCATTAGCCCCAACAATTATGGATTAGCTAACAAAGACCCGGAGTTCAAAAAAGTGTTGAAACATACTGAATACCTTGTATTGGATGGTGTTTATTTTGCGTTGGCTTCTATCTTTTTAAAAGGAAAAAACATTAAAAAGAATCAAGGCCCGGACGTATACAGGCACTTTTTAGAAAGGCTGAACGAAACAGGAGGAAAAGTATTTTTTCTTGGTTCATCGGAAAAAGTATTGCAACTGATTCGGGACCGGTTGAGCAAAGAATATCCTAACATCAAAGTGGCTACTTATTCGCCGCCTTTTAAAGCTGTTTTTTCCGATGAAGACAACCAGGATATGGTGAACAGCATCAATGCTTTCAACCCTGATGTTGTGTTTGTTGGAATGACTGCACCGAAGCAGGAAAAGTGGTCGTTTCAGCACAAAAACAAACTGAAGGCGGGTTTAATAATCAGCATTGGAAATGTATTTGACTGGTATGCCGGAACGCAAAAAGCAATTCATCCTTTTTACTTTAAAATCAGGATGGCGTGGTTGGTTAGGATCTTTTTAAGACCCGAAATTTTTAAGCGAAATATTGGCAACCAAATGATGTTTTTCCGGCATCTTTTGCTGATAATGCTGGGTCTAAAAAAACAGCCTGCTTAACTCAAAATAAACTTTCAAAATTTTATAAAGTATAGACATCGTTCTATACTTTTTTGTTTTTATAGCAATATAACAGTAATACATTTTAGCTTCATTCATTTCAAAAAAATGAGCAAAAACAAACTTTCATCAATCAGCTAACTTATAACACTTTGCTCATCTTACTTTTGCTACCTTTCCTGAAAATTTAGCTATGGAATTTTTAAGAGATTACTGGTGGTTACTCATCATCTTATTTATTATATTCAGTGGCTTGGTTACGGTGCAGCAAGGTACCGTTTCAGTGGTTACAATGTTTGGAAAATATCGCCGTGTTCTTCGTCCTGGTTTGAATTTCAAAATACCCATATTAGAACAAATCTATCGCCGTATCAGCATTCAGAACCGCTCGGTGGAATTGGAATTTCAGGCTGTTACGGTTGACCAGGCAAACGTGTATTTCAAAAGCATGTTGCTGTATTCGGTAATTGATCAAAATGAAAATACCATTATAAAAGTTGCGTTTAAATTCATCTCTGAAAAAGATTTGATGCAAGCTTTAATTCGCACGGTGGAAGGCTCAATCCGTGCCTTTGTTGCAACAAAACGGCAAGCAGAAATATTGTTGTTGAGAAGAGAAATTGTAGAGTATGTAAAAGACCAGATTGACCATTCATTGGAAGAGTGGGGTTATCATTTGCAAGACCTTCAAATCAACGACATCACGTTTGATAAACAGGTAATGGAAAGCATGAGCAAAGTGGTAGCAAGCAACAACCTGAAAGCCGCCGCTGAAAACGAAGGCCAGGCACTTTTAATCACAAAAACAAAAGGTGCAGAAGCCGAAGGCAACGCTATTAAAATTGCTGCTGAAGCCGAGCGTGAAGCAGCCCGTTTGCGTGGACAAGGCGTGGCTTTGTTTAGAGAAGAAGTGGCAAAAGGTATGAGCCAGGCAGCCGAACAAATGAAGCAGGCAAATCTCGACACTAACGTTATTTTATTCAGCATGTGGACGGAAGCCATTAAGAATTTTGCCGAATATGGAAAAGGCAATGTCATTTTCTTAGATGGAAGCACAGATGGTATGCAGAAAACGATGCAGCAATTAATGGGATTGATGAAGATGGATGGACATCCTGTAAATGGAAACGGAAAGGTGGAATTAGTAAAATAATTTGATTCATAAAAGAATAATTCCGATAAAAACAAATTTGCTTCTGAATGGTCAGCTCAAACACAGTAAATTCCGTTGAAAGAAAACCGCTATCAATTATTCCTAATTTACTCACACTCCTAAACCTTGTATTCGGATGCCTTGCCATTGTTTCTATACTTCAACCTGGCTTAACAACCACTACCGATGAAACTGGAACCAGCCTTGTTACTCTTCCGCAACAAATGGTTTGGGGCTCTGTTTTTATTGGCTGCGCAGCGGTGATAGATTTCTTAGATGGCTTTGTAGCAAGGCTTTTCAAAGCTTCGTCATCCCTGGGTGCGCAGTTAGATTCGTTGAGCGATGTGGTGAGCTTTGGCGTAGCTCCGGGCTTTATTGTTTATACATTTTTGCGTTATAGTTTTTCTCAATTGCCCGATGGCTTAAACATAAGCTCAGCATGGCTTCTTCCTTCTTTTATCATTCCTTGCGCAGGTGCGTATCGCCTTGCACGGTTCAATGTTGATACACAACAGAGCTATGGTTTTAAAGGCGTTCCTATTCCCGCTGCAGGATTGTTAATTGCATCGTTTCCTCTCATTTATTTCTTCATCAATAGCCCGTTTGTTTTTGCCCTTTTTTTAAACCAATGGTTCTGGTACGCGGTGATTCTTATTGTTAGTTATCTGATGGTTTCCTCTTTACCAATGCTCGCGTTAAAGTTTACAAATTTGTCTGTAAAATCATTTTTACCATTTATCATTATTGCTTTAATTACGATCATAACTGCATTTATTGGAGGTTGGCTGGCGGTGCCGGTTGCATTTATTGCTTATGTGATTTTATCTTTGATTTTTAAACCATCAACTTTACAGCATCATGTATAATGTTCAGATAAAAGTAATGCCGTTAAAAGATTTATTAGACCCGCAGGGAAAAGCCGTTTTGGGCGGTTTGCAAAACCTCAGTTTGCATGGCGTGCAGGACGTTCGTATTGGTAAGCACATTACCATGCAGATTGATGCTGCAAATGAAAATGAAGCTCGTTCTCTCGCTGAAGAAGCTGCCAAAAAACTGCTGGCAAATCCGGTGATGGAATTTTATGAAATTGAAATGGTGGATTAAATAGTTTATTTATGAGTGAGCAAATTCAGATATCCAGAACAGAATATGAAGCCATGAAGGAAGAGCTGTCTTTATTAAAAGACACTCAGTTTTTACAAAAAATGAATCGTCTTCTTGATTTGCTTTTTGAAGAAAAATATGGTTTGTATTTAGGAAATGACACTCAGGATTTAACGGAAGCATCTATTCAAAAGAATTGGAGTATTGCTGAAAAAAGTGCCTGGGACAATGTATAAGCAGAGAGAAATAGTTCTTGTACCTTTCCCTTACTCTGATTTGTCAGCAGTTAAAAGAAGACCTGTTCTGGTAATCTCAAATGATGATTACAATATTAGTTATCCTGACATTTTAGTGTGTGATTACAAGCAATTTGCTTATGGATAATTATTCAGTTGGTTTATATGACAGCGACTTAGAATCAGGTTTATTACCCGAAACTTCTGTAATAAAATGCCATAAATTATTTACTATTGATCAAACGCAGATAGTAAAAAGGTTTAGTAAATTAAAGCTGCAAAAGTTCTCTGAAGTTATAAATTTGCTTCAAACGCTTATAAAAGTTTCGTAAGCATGTAAATTCTTGTTCCATCATGCTTCACCTTGTTCCCACGCCCGTTGGTAATTTAAAAGACATTACGCTTCGTTCTTTAGAAGTATTGCAAAGCGTTGATGTTATCTTGTGTGAAGACACACGAACATCCTCTAAGCTGCTTCAGCATTACAACATTCAAAAGCCGTTATCATCGTATCATCAGCATAACGAGCACAAGATCCTTCAACACATTATTCAACAATTGGCGTCGGGCAAAAACATGGCACTGATAACAGATGCAGGAACGCCAGGCATTTCTGATCCGGCTTTTTTGTTAGTTAGAGAATGTATCAAAAACAACATTCAGGTGGAATGTTTGCCAGGTGCAACGGCGTTTGTGCCCGCATTGGTGAACAGTGGTTTGCCCATTAACCGATTTGTTTTTGAAGGTTTTTTACCCCAAAAAAAAGGCAGGCACACTTTGCTTACTTCTTTATCAAACGAAGAAAGAACCATCGTTATGTACGAAAGCCCGATGCGCTTGGTAAAAACATTGAAAGAATTGATTGCCTATTTTGGTGCTGAACGGCAATGCAGTGTAAGCCGCGAACTCAGCAAATTGTTTGAAGAAAACAAAAGAGGAACTTTGCAGCAAGTACATGATTATTTTTCAGCAAAAGAAGTGAAGGGTGAGATTGTAATTGTAATTGCAGGGAAAGAATAAAACAATCATTTCAACTTTCCTACAATCCTTACTGGATAAGAGTTTGAGCTATGTTGAGTGATGTTCTTTGTTACTTAGCAAGTTTGTTTTTGCACCATTTTTAATGGTTTGAAATATAATTACTTCATCAATTCTTTGTTTTCTATTTTTTGTTTTATTGTATTTACGCGTTTAATAAAATCGTTCAACTCTACCTCTTGTTGTTTGATAAAACTATTATCGTTCAATTTACCCAACACAATGTCCATTTCTCTTTCATTTTCATACATCATTTTGCGGAACGGATTGGTGTAATCTTTTTCTCTCGACTTATAAATAGCATCAACCATCATCTTTTTTATTTCTATTGCTTCATCTAACCATTGTAATAAGTGTAATGCGGTAATGTCATCAATATTCATTTCTTTTATTTCGAATAAAGAAGCAATGGCATGTTCTCTTTTTTGTTGATTGTATTGTTCGCCTTGCGAAATGTAAAATTGATGCACATCGTGCCAACTGTTTATCTTCTCTTCTTTGATGCTTGTTTTAAAGTGGTGCACTTCTTCTTCAGGTATCAATTGTCCACCCACATTCAGACCATTGTGTTCTTTTGTTTTTGCCTAAATATTGCCTGATGTCTGTTTTGTTTTGCCCGTATTCTTCGCACAAAAGAATGAGTTGATTAATGCCATAAAAACAAATCATTTTAGTAAAAGTGTCATACGCTTTTTGTACTTTAATAATTACTGTTTTTCGTTTTGTATTTTCGAAGCGGGGCGCAACTATTTCCAGTTCATCAATTACCTTATCATTTTGAAGTAATAATTCTTTGCCTTTGTTTCTGCAGCTTTCATCTGTTACAAGTGCTTCAGCTTTTTGTTTGAAAAATGCTGCGCCGGTTGCTGTTTCCAGTAATAGGAGCGCATCAAACATCTCGTTCACGCTGTCAGGTGCTAAATAATCGGTTTCTAACAATTGTATTCGTTCGGTTCGCTTATCGCGGTCAGCATACTTCCAGCTATTGCGGGCAAGCGCATAGAGGTTGTACAAAAACCAATACGCCGGCATCACAACTAATTTATCATTCTTAATATCATTACTGATTAATGAAAACGGGATGGGAATGTTCAGTTCATAAGCATAATCACCTTTGGCAAGAATGGAAAATGAAGCCAATTTGGTATTGTGTTTAATGCTCACACACAAACCCGGCCAAAAGCCACGACCGGCAAGAAATTCACCATCTGCACCACGCGAATTGTGATTAGAACCTATGGTAGCTCCAGCCGGAATATTACTTTGCCCCATAACCACGGCAGCACATAAAAATGAATTGTTGTGATGTTGTTCATGTGCAGGAAATATTAATGAATTCAACACTTCGCAGCACGAAATGGTTGCATTGTTTCCAAGATAAGAATTGATGAGCCGCGCACCATATTTTAATTGCGAATGCGAAGCCATGATGAAGCGCACGGCCTTTACTCCATAAAAAACGCGACAACCATAACCGATGATACCATTTACAATTTCGCAGCCTTCGCCAATTTGTGTTTTACCTTCTTCGCCCGAATTGATGGTTACATTTTTTATCTTGTTGGCGCCTTTTATATAAGCATCTTCGCCAATCCAAACATCTTTGATAATGCTGGTATTTTTAATCACCGTTCTATCGCCTACTTTGCCATAATAGCCACGTGTTGAGGTAAATTGTTTTTCGGTAAATTGAGCAAAGCGTTTCATCAGCAATTCATCTTCCCGATACCGGCACCAAAGCCACGCATCGCCGGGCTGCATACCGTTGAAAGGCATCACGCTGCGGGCCCCATTTTCGTTAGCAATTTCAAGCCAGATGCGAACACTTTCCGGCTCACCATCTTTTATAATGCCGTTTCCAAACTTTGCATGATTGGTGGTTACCAGCTCGTCAACATTGGTTATCATCACTTCACTGCCAATGATGTAATGCGATAGATAATGTGCATTTTCAATAGCTACATTATCGCCAAAATCAGAAGAAACAATGGTAGAATTGTACAAACCGACCGGCAGTTTTAAATCACCAAAATTCAACACTAACTGTTCTAATTTTCCAATCCTCACCAATCCATAAAACTTGCAGTTTTTTACCAGTTCGGGGTTAAACTCATCCGATACTAAAATATTATTCCAGTTGTCGCTTGTGTTGCGGTTGCGTACAAGCGCTTCAATTTCATAAGCTGTTAATCCCCGGTAGGCGATGCCACTTAAATTTTGTGCGTTGCGCAGGTGGTATTCATCAACTCCTTTCAGAAATTCACTTTCCACAAAACCGTAGCCTATCTCCTGTACTTTTGTTTTTATAATAGTATTGTTTGCCATTGGATTGTTTATAGTTGGAATGAAAGCGAATGTAATGCCTTTCAATGGTTGCCAAATAAGTATGCACCACTTATTCCCATTCTATCCTTAATTTTTTTGCGGCACGATTTTTTGACCATTTATTACTATAATTTCACGTTGTAAATCTCTGCGAAAATTATGAAAAGCAATCAATATGTTACGCCTCTTTCAGCGGTAACTAAGAACGGTAAAGAGTCTTTTTCGCCACGCGAATTAATTATGTATCATATCGAAAATCCGAATGAACCAATCACAGAAGATCAAATCCGCAATCTCAATTTACAAAAAGATAGAAGTACTGACTTTGTGTTAGAGGATGTAAGGGAAGATTAGAATAGTAGCACAAAAACAAAACTGCGAACGCCAGGCGTTTCGCAGTTTTGTTTTTGTGCCTTTTTTATAGCATTTCTTTGCTGAAATCAAATTTGAGAATAAGCGGTAGGAGTCCAAAACGTAGATGAAATTTTAGAGATAAGCTTTGCGTCGGTGTATTCAGGAATGGCTTTGAGTTTATTCCAGTCAGGACTATTACCGAAGGCTTTCCATAAAGTATCATGTTCCTGCATATCGGCAAACTGAAGCATGTAAATAAGGTTGGGCCGATTCTCTCCTATCACACATTCGCTGAAAAAAACCGGGTGAAAACCAACGCCTAAAAACACTTTGATTTCTCCGGCTTCATTAAACATTTCTATCTTCTTTTTGCCTGCCGCTTCGCTTGGACTTTCATAACGGCGCAATTCAAAGAGGCGTGGTTTTTCATCCTTTGTTTTTATTTGTGGATACATCGGAAACGCATACAGCAATGAGCTTTCGATTCGTTCATACGCGGGCGAGTTAGCAGGAGCATTCAGGTATGCATCTGCAGCTTTTACATAAGTGGAATCTTTCATCAGTTTTTCATTGCTGTTTGTAAAATCATCAATTGAATTGTAAGGAATGATGACCAGCAATTTTGTCTGTGTGTCCGGCTGCATTTGTGTAAACACACCTACTGGCTGGCTACCAATTTTATTAAATGCAGGTATGGCAGCATTCTGATAGTAATTTTCTACTAACTCCTGCTGCACATTGTCTTTTAGTAGATACGTGCGCAACTCGTACCACTGGCGGCTTCCAGCTTTGTTTTCATCCATATTTTTTGCAATAGCGGAAGACTGTAACATAGAAGATAATGAACCTGCAAGCAAAGATGTTTTTACAAAAGAACGGCGTTTCATAAGAAGATGATTAAGCGATAAAAGTAAGCTGAATTGTGTTTATTTTTTTCCGCATCGAATAAAGAAAAATGAGTGTGCGCAGAGTCTTAGTTCATCTGCGAAATCTCTGTTTTCTCATGTTCTCTGCGGTAAAAAAACATTAATCCAAAAATTTTCCTGTATAGCTTTCTGCTACGTTTTTGATGCCCGAAGGCACACCTGCATATACAAGATTGCCGCCTGCATCGCCGGCTTCAGGTCCTAAATCAATCAGCCAGTCAGCGTTTTTAATTACATCGGTGTTGTGTTCAATTACAATCAACGAATGACCTCCTTCAATCAATGCATAAAAAGAAGTGAGCAATTTATTAATGTCGTGAAAGTGCAAACCTGTTGTTGGCTCGTCAAAAATAAACAACACTTTGCCAGCCGTTTTTCCTTTGCCAAGAAACGATGCAAGCTTTACGCGTTGCGCTTCGCCGCCACTTAGCGTATCGCTGCTTTGCCCAAGTTTAATATAACCCAAACCCACATCCTGCAAAGGTTGCAGCGCTTTGGCCAATGCTTTTTCAGCCGCAAAGAAAGCAATGGCATCATCTACACTCATATCCAAAACATCATAAATATTCTTACCATTATACGTTACTTCCAACACCTCTTCTTTAAAGCGTTTGCCGCTGCAAACTTCGCAGGTCAAATGCACATCAGCCAAAAACTGCATTTCCACAACTTGCTCACCTTCGCCTTTACAGGTATCGCAACGTCCGCCATCAATGTTGAATGAAAAATGTTTGGTTTGAAAACCGCGCATTTTTGATAGTGGCTGTCGGGCATACAAATCTCTGATTTCATCGTAAGCTTTGATGTAAGTAACCGGGTTGCTTCGTGATGATTTACCGATTGGATTTTGGTCAATCAGTTCAATTTGGGCAATATCGTCAATGTTTCCGGTGATGGCTTTGTGCGAGCCTACTTTATCAGCAAACTCACCTTTTAGTTTCCGCAATGCGGGATATAAAATCTGCTTTACCAAAGTGGTTTTTCCGCTTCCACTTACACCGCTTACAACGCATAAAACATTCAGAGGGAACAGAACACTAATGTCTTTCAAATTGTTTTGTCTTGCACTTTCAACCGTAATGCTTTTCGTCCATTTGCGCGGTTGTTTATTCAGATCAATTGTTAGTTCGCCTTTTAAGTATTTTCCTGTCAGACTTTCGCTATTGGCGATGATTTCATCATAATTGCCGGTAGCAATCACTTCGCCGCCTAAGTGAGAAGCCAGCGGCCCCATATCAATAATGTAATCAGCTTCCCGCATGATGAGTGCATCATGTTCGACCACTACAACTGTATTGTTCAAATCGCGCAGTTCTTTCAATACTTTTATCAATCGTTCTGTATCGCGCGAATGCAAACCAATCGAAGGTTCATCCAGTATGTATAACGAGTTGGTAAGATTGCTTCCTAAACTTCTTGTTAATTGAATGCGCTGGCTTTCGCCGCCACTTAATGAATTTGCCAAACGGTTTAAAGTAAGATAGCCCAAACCCACATCTACCAAGGTTTGTAAGCGTTGTTTAATTTCAATTAAAATGCGTTTGCCAACCTGCTGATCGTGTTCGGAAAGAGATAATTGATGGAACCATTGCTGCAAATCTTTGATCGGCATTACGCACAATTCACCGATTTGTTTTTGCCCGATTTTTACATACAAAGCTTCGGGTCGCAAACGATAGCCTTTGCAGGTGGGGCAACCTGTTTTGCCGCGGAACCGGCTCAACAAAACCCGATACTGAACCTTGTATAAATTCTGTTCTACTTCAGCAAAAAAATCATCAATGCCCTGCACGGTAGCATTGCCTTGCCAAAGCAAGTTGTATTGCTGTTCAGTTAAATCGCGGATAGCCGTATGCACCGGAAAATGATAAACGCCGGACGCTTTGATAAAACGGTCGCGCCATTGCCCAAGTTTCTCTCCTTTCCAGGGCGCAACGGCTCCTTCATAAACGCTCGCCTTTTTATCAGGGATTACTAAATCTGGGTCAATTCCGAGGATCATTCCAAAGCCTTCACATTCAGGACATGCGCCATAAGGATTATTGAACGAAAACAAATTGGGCACCGGCTCTTCAAACTGAATTCCATCCAGTTCAAACTTGTTGCTAAAGGGAATGAGCTTGCCATCCACTTCTAATAACATTTCGCCTTCGCCTTCATAAAAAGCTGTGTTTACCGAATCGGAAATGCGATGAATGTCATCTTCATCAAATTCTTTGGCAACAATCCTATCAACCAAAATATAAGCTGATGGCTGATGGTTTGTTTTTGCCACAATTTGGTTGATCAATTCGTCTTCATTCAAGGCTAATAAATCTTCAATGCGCACAGGCTTGCCGTTGATATACATTCTTGAAAACCCTTTCTGCACAAGAATGTTTAGCTCTTCGCGCGGCTCTCGTTTTGCATGTTGTTTAAAACGAACGATGATAATGACTTTGCTTCCTGCCGGTAACACTTTTATTGTATTCACCACATCGGTTACATCATCTTTTTTTACTTCTCTTCCGCTAACCGGCGAAATGGTTTTGCCAACGCGTGCATATAGCAAACGTAGATAATCGTAAATCTCCGTCATGCTGCCAACGGTGCTACGCGGTGTGCGTGTAATTACTTTTTGCTCTATCGCAATGGCGGGGCACAAGCCTTTAATGTAGTCAACATCGGGCTTGTTCATTCTTGCCATAAACTGGCGTGCATAAGCGCTTAAACTTTCTGCATAGCGACGCTGCCCTTCGGCAAACAAAGTATCTATTGTTAATGATGATTTACCACTTCCTGAAACACCGGTTACAACAATTAATTTATTGCGCGGAAACATTACATCAACGTTTTTCAGGTTGTGGGTTCTTGCGCCTTTTATCTCTATATCTCTTTCAACCAATTTGCTTTCTTTCTTTTTACCTGGAGCTTTTTTTTCTTTTAACATGCCTCAAAAAATTAAAAAAATATTTAGCAAGATTAAAATATCATTTTATTTGCATTAATTTTACAATTGTAGTGCATTCACCGTAAAAAATGGTGTTATTTTCACAACCGAAACGAAAATTACAAAGCCTATACAGAACTTCTACCCGATTTGTTTTTACACAGATTTTTTAACGTTACTTATTTTTAAAATTCAGTTTTACCTGTATGAGGCTGTACAATTCAATGACCGACACCCAATTGGTGTTAGCATTTCAGGATGGCAATGTGTATGCATTTGAATCGCTGATTGCACGCTACAAAGACAAGTTGTATTCTTCTATCTTGTTTTTGGTAAAAGACAAATATCTCGCAGAAGATATGTTCCAGGAAACCTTTATCCGCATCATAGATACGCTGCGCAATAAGCGATACAACGAGGAAGGAAAGTTCCTGCCATGGGCGCTACGCATTGCGCACAATTTGTGTGTGGATCACTTCCGTAAAATAAAACGCACACCGGCTATTTTAACCGGCGACAACCAGGATATTTTTGAAGTGATTAATGTGGTAGAAGAAACGGCAGAACAAAAAATGATGCGACGCCAAAGTCATGATACGATGTATGCAATGCTTGATAAATTGCCCGAAGAGCAACGTGAGGTAATAGTGTTGCGCCATTTTGGTGACATGAGCTTTAAAGACATTGCGAGGCTTACTAATTGTAGTATTAACACAGCATTGGGACGTATGCGTTACGGATTGATTAATCTTCGCAAAATGATGACCGAAAAACAAATTGCCTTATAAATTGATAGGGTTTACTTTATGTCATCCGGTGTGATTTTGCAAGAGCTAACGGTTTGCCTGTTGTCATAGTTGCAAATTCACTTCCGGATGACAGCCAAACTTACAAACAGCTTGTTCAATGCAATTGAGCAAGCTGTTTTGTTTTTATAATAATTAATGGAGAATATTGTTTTTGTTTTCACATATCCAACATTAAACTTTTCATTCACTAAATGTCTGATATAATAAAGAACATCTGTTAGTTTTTGGCATACAGATGGACATACAATAATTACAATCATAAAATAAAAACTATGAAACAGGGAATACAAAGATTGCAGAAATTAGTACCTGTGATGGTATTAGTCTTTTTTGGTTTTACGCAAATTGGATGTGCGCAAAACAATTACCCAAATAACGATAACGGTGCCTACTCAAATAACGATAACAACGGCAATTATGATAATAGTGATGAAGCCTTAATTTCACCTGATCAGGATGTAAATTATGATGATTTTTATAACAGTTTATCACCTTATGGCAACTGGATGAATTATCCCGGATATGGTAATGTTTGGGTTAGCAATGTGGCAGGTTTCCAGCCATATAATACGGGCGGACATTGGGCTTACACGCGCTTTGGCTGGACCTGGGTTTCCGATTACGCATGGGGCTGGGCGCCATTCCATTATGGTCGTTGGGCTTTCGACAATGCGTATGGTTGGTTTTGGGTTCCAGGTTACACATGGGGCCCTGCGTGGGTTAGCTGGCGCACCGGCGGTGATTTTTATGGCTGGGCACCTTTGGCTCCGGGTTTAAGCGTTGGTGTTGGGGTTGGCATTCCCGCAGAAAGCTGGGTGTTTTTGCCACACCGTTATATGGGCTTTAGAAATATCAACAATTACTACGTAAACCGTACACAGAATGTCAACATCATCAGAAACACAACCATAATCAACAACACTAACGTTATCAATAATAACAGGTATGTAGTAGGACCTCAAAGAAATGAAGTTGAAAGATATACAGGACAGCGTGTGCAACAACAAAACATTGTTGTTACCAATGAACGCAACAATGTAGGTGAGGACAGAACGGGTGCTATTCGCATGTACAATCCTGCGGTTAGCAGGAATGGAGCTATCAATAATATTAATCGGACATAACAGACTGCCGAATAATACTGCGCCTCAGGATAATGTTAGGCAGCAGCCGTTTAATAACAGACAGCAAACAATGCAAAATGGTGTTCAGCAGCCACAACCAAATGAGCAACAACGACAGTTGCCCATGCAACGCCAGCAACAAAATGGAATCAATAATAACAATGAAAACAACCGGATTCCGAATAATGGGCAACCCAATTTGGACCAACAGCGGCAACAGCAAATGATGCAGCAGCGTCAAGCAAATGCAGAATGAAAGAAGCGAGCAAATTCATCAACAACAAATAAATTTGCAACAGCAACAAATGCAATCGCAACGGGACCAAATGCAGCAACAGCGCGACCAGCAAATGCAGCAACAAAGGCAACAGGATATGCAACGCCAGCAGCAAATGCAGCAGCGCCAGCAACAGTTTCAACAACAGCAAAGGCAGCCACAATTTCAGCAGAGACCGCCGCAAAACACAAATTTCAACAGAAGCTCTGGTCAACCGTCTGTACCACGCGGTGGTAATAATGATGGAAGAAGAGGCTAATAAAGTAAAAAATACATACAAAAACAAAAGGCTATCAAATTTGATAGCCTTTTGTTTTTGCGCGATTTTATTTTGGAATGATGTTACACCTTGCCCAATTATTTACCAGGTGTACAAGAGTGCGACGCAACGATGCTCTAACCGGAGTTACAGAAGTTCGGTACATAAAACTGTATTTAAAATCTCACGGCAATAATTGAGGCAAAACCAAACTTATGCGGTTTCCATCTGCTCAACTGCCATGTTTAAAAAATTGGGCAAAATATGGTTGTGCGTGAACATGATTTTATCGGGATCGTTTAACTGCTCAATCATGCTTTTCCATTTGTCTTCGCCATGCTCTTTTATAACAGTTTGCTTTTTATCATCGCGTTGCAAATACATGCTCATGCCTACAGCATCGGCTTCGGGATGAAACTGCGTGCCGATAAAATAAGGACTGAAACGTACCGCCATCACCGCGCGTTCGTAATGAGACACATGCGGACGTTCTTTTTCAATTGCCAGCACCATTGCGCCTTGTTCTGCAAGCCTGGCATCATCTGGCTGAATGACCTGAAAATCGCGGCTGTCAACGGCATAAAACGGGTCGCCTAAACCTTCAAAAACCGGTTCATCAATGGAACCGGGAAGCCTGTGAATGGGAAACACACCAAATGATGTTTTATTTCGCGGGCAAACGGTTGCAAAATTGAAATAACGACATGCTAACTGAAAACTATGGCAAATAAAAAACACATGCTTTTTTGGAAAATTATCTTCGTTGTTATTGTATTCTTCAACTGCTTTTATCCAACTACAAAAACGATTGTCCCATTCCAATCCTTCACTTTCCAATGGCGAGCCGGGGCCGCCGCTCGAAATATAAATATCGTAGCTTAAATCGGGTAATTCTAACTTTTGCCGAACATCAAATTCTTTTACTTTTATCCGATATTGATTCGCTTCACTCCACTGGTTTAGGATCTCTTTAATACATCGCATTCCCTGGTTTAGATGACCATTGTTTAAATCTAACACTGCAATTCCGATATTCCATCATGGTAACAATTTAATCTGCAAATTTAATTCATTTGAAAAAAAGATTTCTTTTTATGCCCGACAATTGGCTTAAAATGGAAATAAAATGTAAGCAAAAGCGGCGCCGTTTCAAAGTAAGGAATGCGCATAATGAAATAATCGGCCATTAAAAAAATGAAGTAGATGAGAATGAGGAGTTTATCATACTTCTTTGTGAAAAAGCCAATCAGAAAACTTAACTCCATCATCGTTACAAAAATGTAAATGAGATACGAAAGAGTGGAATGATTGATGAGAAACTGATACAAATTTGTTTGCCAATAATGCGGTGAATTAGTAAGCATTTCTTTGTTCTGTTCCAATAAAATACCACTTAATTGAAACGGATTGAAAACACTTTTGTTGATAATTTTCCAAATTCCTGCAGAAGCAAAAAAATATAAAAAGAAATAGCGGATGCCATCAAACAGGAGTAAAAATGTCTCTTCCTTTTTAGGAATAAAAATGAGGGGAAAGAGAAGCCAGACAACAAAAATGGTGTATGAACTGATGGGAAAAACAAAATAGCATTGGAGATAAAGCCAGTTTATTATTAACACATAAATGGCAGCGAACGAAACCCATTTTTGTTTTGTAAGAGATGTGATTAACAACGATAATGGCGCTGTATAAAAAAGGACATCGAACAATAAAAACTGTTGTGTTTGCAACAGCCATTTAGGAATGCCGGTTTGAATAAACAACCAGCTAAACACATCGAAAGTATCATAAATAAAAATCGGCTGCTGCTGATACAACAGCATATTGTTGTACCATTTAAAAAGGGCCAGCACATAAAAAATAGTGCAAAACCAAACGATGATTGTATACCTGACTGAACGTTTCATCAGCGATAGAGAACGTTGTGTTGTTGATGATAGGAAATGATTTGGTATTGAATGTTTGCATCTTTTGGTAAATGCAATAAACGAATAATGCGTTGCCTGTACCAGGCATCAAACTGTTGTTGTGAGACGAAATTTACATACAAAGAAGAATCAGTTGTATGTAGCAATCGCTTGATAGTTGTGTTGTAAATAAGACTATTCCATTGTTGTGAATTTTGGTATTGAACAATGGGAATTACAATGTTATCCCAGCCATTCGGTGTAAAATTTTTAGTCTGTAAAGGCACGCTATTTACCCTTACTTCAGTTACTTCATAGTTTGGTTTTGCCGTAAAAAGCAACGAGAACATATCGTAATGATAGAACGGTGAAAACTCAACGCCGTGTTTGTAATTGATGAACAATTGTCCTGCCGCAAACAGAATAACAATAGCAAACCAAAACTTGCTTTGTTTGTATAAGCTTTTCAAATACATACATAAAAATACCGCGTTTATAAACGCGGTATTGAGAGAAAATTTCGGCAAAAACAAACTTACAAATAATTCAAATCCGTTTCAGGTGTAAGTATTAGCAAGGTTTCATACATCAAGCGAATGGTGTTTTCAATATCATCTTTGTGAAGCATTTCAACCGTTGTGTGCATATAACGCAGTGGAATAGAAATGAGCACACTTGGGCAACCATCGTTGGCATACGCAAAGCTATCGGTATCAGTGCCTGTGCTGCGACTTACAGTTCGGTTTTGCACCGCTATGTTTTTCTTTTCCGCCACATTAAGCACTACATTCAAAAGCTTATTATGAACGGCAGGTCCATACGCCAGCGAAGGTCCTTTTCCGCAAGCAATATCGCCTTCTATCACTTTGTTTATCATGGGCGTTTGCGTGTCGTGCGTAACATCAGTAACAATAGCAATGTTTGGTTTTATGCGCCTTGCAATCATTTCTGCGCCACGCAAACCTATTTCTTCCTGCACGGCGTTTACAATGTATAAACCGAAAGGTAAATTCACCTTGTTTTCTTTTAACAAACGAGCCACTTCGGCAATCATAAAACCGCCAACACGGTTATCGAAAGCACGACCAATAAACGAGTTGTTTGCCAGTTCATCAAAACCTTCCTGGTAAGTAACTACAGAGCCTACATGAATGCCTAATTCTTCCACTTCTTTTTTGCTTCTTGCGCCGCAATCAAGCCACAAATTTTCAACTTTTGGCACCGGCTCTTTTGAATCGTTATTGCTTAAGCGTGTATGAATAGCAGGCCATCCAAAAACGGCTTTTACTTGCCCTTTCTTTCCCCAAATCCAAACACGCATAGAAGGTGCAATCTGATGGTCAACACCGCCATTTCTTTTTACATAAATAAAGCCCTGGTCGCTGATGTAATTCACAAACCAGCTAATCTCGTCAGCATGAGCTTCAATCACGACTTTGAAAGTTGCATCCGGATTGATTACACCTACTGCAGTTCCATACGGATCGGTAAAATAGGAATGAATATAAGGTTTCAGATAATCGAGCCACAAACGCTGTCCGCTGCTTTCAAAGCCAACCGGCGATGCGTTGTTAATATAGTTTTTTAAGAAGGTAAGTGATGATTCGGTTAGCACGGATTTCTTTTCTTCTGCTGTTTCTTTTTGTTTCGCCATTTTTTTATTTTAATACATTCTGAAAGCCGTCAAAGGTAGGTGTGATGGCTTATTTTGCCAACATCATTGCTGCAATGCCAAAGATGGCTTTAACAAGTAGTAAACCGTCAATGATAATCAAATAATACAAAATGCCTTTACGGCGGCGCAATGAGGCAGCGGCAATGAATAATAAAAAAAAAGGAATGGTATTGATGATAATCTGGAGGACTGAAAACTTTACCAGCAATGCAAACAAAAGAAAAGATATAAAACTGACAATAATGAGCGGAAGCAAAATATAAAACAAGGTACGCCGCAAGCCTTTGGTTACTACAAACGTTTTAAGCTGATAGTTATGATCGGCAGCAAAATCTTTAATATCAAACATAAGTGCAATAGCTGTTGTAAACATCCAGTTGGTGAAGAAATAGCACCCTTCAACCAACGAAAAACGAAACGTTCGTTTTGCTTCGAGCGAATAAAAAAGCATAGGATAGATCACTATCATTCCTGTGCAAACAAAACCAATGATAAAGGGCTTAAGCCATGCAATATTGCGTAACTTAAAGCGAAAACGGGCAGGAAAAATAACATCATAATACAGCAAGGCGAGAAAAGGGAAAAGTAGCAGCAGCAGCCAGTTTTGCACGCTAAACACAGGAATAGCAGCTCCATAATTGACCAATTCATACACGCAACCACCTGCAATAATAATGGTAAAAACAAACTGCGTGAAGAAGATAAGTTTCCTGTTGTTGGCATACCAGGCCGTTCGGGGATTGGATGATGTTGCTGTTGCATAATCACCCATGTAGGCATGTGTATAATACACAACTACCGATAAAAAGATGAGCCAGTAAAAACAGGCATCTGTAATGCGGAAACCATTTTTTACTGCCGTTTCAAAAGATAGCGAAACAATACAAAGTGCTAAGTAATAATTACCGAATAAAACAAAACGTGCAAGCTTCCAAAGCAAGGTTAATCTTTTAATAGCTTTATGGTTGGCGATTGTACGGTATCGCTTACATGTCCCGCTTTGTCTTTTATCCAAAAACGAAAGTAGCAGGAATCATCTTTACCTACACAACTCGTCAGAGTACTTCCCAATTGTAAGTTCAAATCTATCTCTGCTTTTAAATCTTTGCGGCTGGTGAAGTTGGGAACAGGATTGCCCGACAACAGATAACCATCTGCACCGCACGTATAAGAGTTTTTTTCAAACCACATGGTATCCTGAATATCACCTTCTTTATCCGTTACCTCAAATTTAAAATTAACATTCGCTTCCTGTGGAAACACAGTTCCGTTCACGCTTTTAAAGGAGAGTTTAGGAGTTGAACTGTAAGTATCTTTTGAGCAGGCGGCCATTATCATCATGCTTACAACAACTATCAATATTTTTGCTTTCATTTCAGGATATATCTATGGTTCAAATGTAAACAAAACCAATGGAGTGTTTAGTGTGAAGCCTTTTTTTGTTAACAATATTTTTGAGCAGGACAGCTTTAATGAAAGCCTTGCCATCAGCTTGTTTCATCATCAGTATGAGAACAACGAAGTGTACAATACTTGGTGCCAACTGCTACGATATACTACCAGCAGCCATAACTAAAATTGAACAGATTCCGTTTCTTCCCATATCATTTTTTAAAACACATCAGGTAACAACCGGAACGTTTTCTCCACAACTGATTTTTACCAGCAGCGGAACAACTACAACCGTTAACAGCCAGCATTTTGTAAAAGATATTTCGTTGTATGAGAAAAGCTTTATCACAGCTTTTCAGCAATTTTATGGGGAGATAAATAAATTGTGCATCATCGGTTTACTTCCTTCTTATCTGGAGCGCGAAGGCTCTTCGCTCACGTTTATGGTAGATGAATTAATACGATTATCCAAGCATCCAAAAAGCGGTTTTTATTTGTATGATTTTGAAAGTTTACAAAACACATTACTTCAATTAAATGAACAAAAACAAAACACCATTTTGATTGGTGTAACGTATGCCATGCTTGATTTCGCGGCAGTTTATCCAATGCCTTTACAACACACGATCATCATGGAAACAGGCGGCATGAAAGGCAGAAAAGAAGAGATGACGCGCGAAGAAGTTCATCGTATTTTGTGTGAAGCATTTGGAGTAAAAAGCATTCATTCGGAATTTGGAATGACGGAGCTGATGAGCCAGGCTTATTCAAAAGGAAAAGGCATTTATCATTGCCCTCCGTGGATGAAAGTAATGATACGAAACGAAGATGATCCATTACAGGTTTCATCATTTGGAAAGGGTGTTTTAAATATCATTGACCTGGCCAATAAAGACAGTTGCGCTTTTATTGCAACTGATGACGCAGGCGTCGTTTACGAAGATGGCAGCTTTGAAGTATTGGGGCGAATAGATAACAGCGATTTGCGCGGATGCAGTCTACTGACATTATAAAAGCTTTTGTGCAAACCATTCTTCACAATTATATTTGCAGCCCTGAAACATTCACCTGCCCAGGTGGCGAAATTGGTAGACGCACTGTGTTCAGGTCGCAGCGTTCGCAAGGATGTGCTGGTTCGAATCCAGTCCTGGGCACACCGTAAGGTTTGTAAATCATTGATTTACAAGCCTTTTTTCATTTTATCCTAGTCAAAAAGTGTCACTTTTTTACGCTTGCTACCGCTATTATTGACACAAATTTGACACACAGAATGACACACACTTTTCGGCGTCCTATGCCTCTTGCTATTGGGTCATTTTACTTAACTGTTCTGAAGCGTGAAAGCCTATATCCGCCATCCAACAAACATGTTTTTGATTTATTACAGGATTTCATTCTTAACAAGTTCATAAGCAAATTAATTCTTCACGGTTCTTAACGCATTTTTCTACTTTTTCAATTGTATAAGTGTAGGCTCCTTAGTTAGTGTATGAGACCAATGGCACGGCATACCACTTGAGGCAATATGAAAATAAAATTATCACCCATGAATATAATAAACAGACAAAACCGAACAGGAGATAAAATTGTCTCCTACTATGATTTCGGGCGTCAACCTGGCCAACGCCTTTTAACAGATGTATTCATTTACCAAAAACCTGAAATTGAAGGCATTTGTGATGTTAAGGTGGTACACCACTGACTCCTTCTGTTGCACGCAAAGTGCCCGACATGCTGACACAGTTATCCAGTGATAGGTACAAGGATGCTTTCCACCTGAAAGAAAGAGGAATAAAAATTTTCTCGTTGGTTGCAAAAGGTATGAGCCATAAAATGATTGCCGATTCCCTTCCGAACAATTATCGAACCGGTTAATTGAAATTTAGAGAAAATTATCAAGCTTTTTCAACTTAGGTTAAAAATCTGACATACTTTACCATGCCTAAGACATTTCGCTATTATTAAGCTTCCAATAAAATACTTTATATACTTTCCCAACATACCCATAGTTTTAAATATCAATCAAAGATGGGAAAAGCCGAAACCGTCTCTACATATATTGTTAGAGAATAGACAACATAAGTTCTTCTTCTCATAATGTGTGAATGTGGTGCTGGTAATCCTTTTAAAAACTTACTTAAATCAGCAGTATTGAGAAACCAAAGTATAATAAGCAGCTTACTTCAGGATATTATAAAAATATAGAGCCATACGTTTAGCTTTGAGCGATTAAAAATAAAGCAATCGTCAATAAAACAGATTTCGCATTCGTACATACATTCCCTCACATTTCCCTGGAAGATGAAGTAGTGAAATGCAAATAGTTTTCTCTAATATTTGCAATTGATGTGGTAATGAAGTAGCACAAAATGGCCTTTGCCTACTTATCACTTATAATTTTGTAATTCTATATCTTTAAATAAAAGCCCGTATGAAAAAATTCCTTTTCTTAGTTTTCTTGTTTTTTGCTGTTTGTTCCAGTCAGGGACAACAGAATAATTCTGTTGGCATCTTTGAGGGACATGGGGATGTAGGCACAAATGTAAAGCCGGGATCTGCCACTTATATTCCTGAAACGCAGCAATATGTTATCTCCGGTGCAGGCTACAACGTGTGGGCAGACCATGATGAATTTCAGTATGTGTGGAAGAAGATGTCGGGTGATTTTATCCTTTATACAAGAGCCGAATTTCTGGGCAATTGGGTTGACTATCATCGCAAGGTGGGCTGGATGGTTCGTAAGAGTTTGGATGGGGCCTCGCCGCATGTAAATGCAGTTGAACATGGTGATGGCTTAACTTCTTTACAATTCAGAAGAACGGCAGGTGCGCAAACAGAAGAGCATAAAATGAAAATTACAAAAGCCAATATTTTGCAATTGGAAAGAAAGGGCAATACTTATATAATGCGGGCAGCTACTTATGGTCAGTTGTTTACAGTAGATTCTATCACCGGCATTGATTTAGGGGATGATGTGTATGTGGGCTTGTTTGTAGGCTCGCATAATGCCGACGTTGTTGAAACCGGCGTCTTTAGCAACGTACGCATCACAGTGCCTGCCCCTGCTACCCTGGTTCCTTATAAACAATACTTAGGCAGCCATCTTGAACTGTTGGATGTTGCCAGCGGCAAACGGGAAATTATTTATTCAGTGCCAAATTCTATACAGGCACCTAACTGGATGCCCGATGGAAAACACCTGCTTTACAACAGCGAAGGTTCTATTTATACATTCGATTTATCAACCCGCACGCCGCAAATGCTGAATACGGGCGATGTAAAAAATAATAACAACGACCATGTGATATCTTTTGATGGTAAGATGCTTGGCTTAAGTAGTGGTGTCCAAAACTTAGGCGGCTCAATTGTTTATACTGTTCCTCTCACCGGAGGAACGCCAAAACAAATTACTCCCATTGGTCCCTCTTATACGCATGGCTGGTCGCCCGATGGGCAAAGCCTTGTATTTACGGGGCAACGAAACAAAGAATTTGATATTTATAGAGTTCCCTCCGGTGGTGGCAAGGAAGTTCGGTTAACTACTGCACCAGGGCTTGATGATGGACCCGAATATACGCCTGACGGCAAGTACATTTATTTCAATTCTGTGCGCTCCGGCTTAATGCAGGTTTGGAAAATGAAAGCCGATGGCAGCAACCAGGAACAGGTAACCAATGATAGTTTAGACAACTGGTTTCCGCATATTTCGCCGGATGGTAAAATGATTGTTTTTATTTCTTTTTTGGCGAGCGAAGTAAGACCCGATGATCATCCATTTTACAAACATGTGTACCTGCGAACAATGCCCATTACCGGCGGTGAACCCAAAGTGATTGGCTTATGTGTACGGCGGTCAGGGAACTATCAATACACCTTCATGGTCGCCCGATAGCAAGCACATTGCTTTTATCAGCAACTCGGCTGATATAAGCGGAAGTAAATAACATCATTTTAAATTCAACAAAAACATGTGCTGTTAAATGATAGCACATGTTTACTTTTATCATTCATTACTGTTTGCTTTATGAAAACAAGGCGTACTTTTTTAAAAGAAACTTCCTGCCTGGCTGTTGGTAGTTTATTCTTGTCTGATGTGCTAAAAGCCGGTAGTCTTACAAATAAAAAAGATGTTGGCGTGCAGCTATATTCTGTGCGTAAAGAGATGGGGGAAGATGCCGCAGGTACATTGGTAAAACTGGCGGATATTGGCTATAAAGAAATAGAATCTGCAAAAAGTGAAAAGGGTAATTATTATGGTTTGAAGCCAAAAGAAATTAAACAGATTGTAAGCGATCATGGCATGACTTTGCGCAGCGGTCATACGCATATTGATAAAGATTGGCAACAGTCTATTGATGAAGCTGCTGAAGCAGGTCAGCCGTATTTGATTTGTGCAACATTACCTTCATCGGGACAGACAGTAGCGAATTATCAAAAGAGCGCAGAGTTGTTTAACAAAGCTGGTGAGCAATGTAAAAAAGCCGGTATCACTTTCGGTTATCACAACCACAAAGAAGAATTTGATACAGAGAACGGGCAAATATTATACGATGTATTGCTCGATCATGTGCAGCCTGATTTGGTAACGATGGAAATGGATTTGGGCTGGATCATCGCTGCCGGTAAAGACCCTCTTCTTTATTTTAAACAATATCCAGGTCGCTTTCCTTTATGGCATTTGAAAGACATGGATTTAAAACAAATGCACAGTGTTGAGTTTGGTAAGGGCGGCGTAAACATTGCCGCTATGTTTCAACATGCAAAAGAAGCAGGAATGAAATATTATTTTATTGAGCAGGAAGAATATGCACACACGGCATTGGAAAGCCTTGCCTTCGATTATGATTATTTAGCTAAGTCTGATATTAAGTTGTAATGTACAACCTGCTTTTATAAATGCATCCAATGAATGAGTAATTTGCTATGCTAAAGGAAAACCAATGGATTTTAAAACAGGAAGCAGCTAAGAAAGCCGTTACGTTTATCGAAGATGGCTCTGTTGTTGGTTTAGGCATGGGCGCAACAATGTCGTTCATGGTTGAATTTTTGGGAGAGCAAAAAAAAACCAACATACAGCTTTATACTTCTGCTGCTTCCACAGAATCTTTATTAAAACAAAACGGCTTTGTGGTGCACGATATATCCGCTGTATCGAATCTCGATATTTATTTTGATGGCTGCGATCAGTTTGATAAAGATATTAATGCTTTAAAAAGCGGTGGCGGCATTCATACAAATGAAAAATTATTTGCCTCGATGGCAAATGAATTTATATTGGTAGGAGACGATTCAAAGTACGTTGAACAATTCAATACAACCTTTCCTTTGACGCTTGAAATTTTACCGCAGGCAGTCAATTTTGTAATGGCAAAGCTGCATCTGTTATTGGGTGATGTAATAATAAATATAAGGAAAAACAAAACAACAAACGATGCTGTTATCACTGCAAATAACAACCATCTGATTGATGTGTGGTTTGCTAAGTTGCCCGAACTTTCCCAAATCAATCCGCTCATGAAAAGCATTACTGGCGTAGTTGAAACTTCTTTATTTTACAATATGGCAAGCAAAGCCGTTATAGCCGGAAAGGAAGGAATTAAAGTAATTGAAAAAAAGAAACTTATATGACTATCCGTATTTCTAAACTATTGATTAAAAAGTAATCGTCCCTGCAATGCGTGAAGCAGCCTATGTTATAAAGTAAATGTTGGTTGTAAGTTGTGATTCTCTTATCAGCATTCATAAGTCAGAAATCAAAAATCCACTGACAGCTTCGTTCCTCGCAGTGACGACCATAAAGTTCATGCAAAAACAAAGAGCTTATCATTAACTGATGTGATGGTCAGTTAAACTTGTTCTATCAGTTTAGCAATTGTGTTTTTAAAGGGAAATGGTTGTCTACTAATCTCTCGTTATTCATCAAGCCAAAATCTTTATATGAAATATCTTTTTTACGGATTGCTTTTTTCTGTTGCCCTTTTTGTTTTTGCCAATAAAGTTGGGGCACAGGATAATGTGAAACAAGTAAAGCTCACCAACTTTACATTGCAATCTTCGGCTATTGTTACGGCGCCGGGCAATGTTGTTTCAGTAGCTAATTATCAGCCGAAAGATTACTGGTTTCCGGTTACGGTTCCCTGCACGGTGCTTACGGGTTTGGTAGCTAACAAAGTATATCCTGATCCATACATTGGTATGAACAATATGCTGATACCAGACGCATCAGATTCTTTCAATCATCAATATAATTAGAGAAATATAGCTTCCTGCCAAACGATCCCAATCCCTGGAAAAAACCTTACTGGTATCGTACACAATTCACTGTACCTGCGGAAGATAAAGGCAAGCATTTTCAACTTATTTTTAAAGGCATCAATTACCGCGCAGACGTTTGGGTAAATGGAAAACAAATTGCCGATTCTTCGCAAATGGCGGGCATGTTTGCCGAATACAGTTTGGATATAAGCAATGCGGTACAAGTGGGTACCAACAATGCGCTGGCTGTAAAAATTTATCCGTTGGATTATCCCGGTTTGCCATCGCATCCGCAGTTAGACGCTTTGGGTGATTTTTATCCGAATGGCGGGCCTACCGGCGATATCGGCAAGAACGTAACTATGCTGAGTTCTGTAGGTTGGGATTGGATTCCGGAAGTGCATGACCGGAACATGGGCATCTGGCTGCCAGTGTATCTGCGCACAAGCGGGCAGGTTACTATCAGTCATGCTTTTATAAAAACAGATTTGCCCCATTTGCCTGATACAAGTGTCGCCAAATTATCGCTTTCTTTTTCTGTCATCAATCACAGCCATCAACAACAAAAAGGGCAATTGCGTGTAACCATTAGCGCTGAAAATTTTACTGGAAATACCATTTCCTTTACAAAAGAAACTTCTATAAATTCAGGCGAAAACAAAGATCTGCAGTTTTCTGCGAGTGATATAAAAGAGCTGACGATTAAAAAACCGCATCTCTGGTGGCCAAACAATTATGGCGACGCAAATTTGTATCGCCTTCGTTTGCAATATGTAAACGGTAATCAGATTTCCGATGATACTTCTTTTGTTTTTGGTATCCGCACAGTAAGTTCAAATGCTGTTGATGTAAACGGCTGGACGCGCCGCGATTTTTATGTAAATGGAAAACGAGTTCACTTAGATGGCGGCGCCTGGGTGCCTGATATGATGCTAAACCGCGATTCATTGCGGTATGATGACGAATTGCATTTGTGCAGGAATGCGAATGTGAATCTCGTGCGCATCTGGGGCGGCGGTTTAGGCGAAACAGACGAATTTTATGAAGCTGCCGACCGTTATGGAATGCTTGTATGGCAAGACTTCTGGGTTACCGGCGATACGCATGGCGAGTTTAAAGGTTCGGCAAATTATCCTTTGCAAAGCAATGTGTATGTAAATAATATTGTAAGCACCATTTATCGCATTCGCAATCATGCGAGCCTGCTGGTTTGGACAGGTGGCAATGAAGGTCATGCCCGAAAAGAATTGTATGATGCTATGCGCGATAATGTTTCTACACTTGATGGCACGCGCCCGTTCATTCCGTCGTCTTCCGGCTTTGCCAAACAAGCGCCCGGCTGGAAGGGTTCCTGGCCCGACGACAAACCTGCTGGTGTGTACAGTGGCGGACCTTATGCCTGGCTGGATGATGCAGAATATTATAAGTTAGTCAACGGCGGTAAAGGCTGGGTGTTTAAGGATGAAACCGGTTTGCCTTCGCAGCCGCCTTACAATACACTGGCAAAAAATATAGGCAACCTTGTGCCTGACAGCAGTTTGCCTTATCCGCTGAATAATACTTGGGGTTACCATGATGCCTGCTCGGGCAACGGTCATTACGAAACTTATTATAAAGCGATGGTCGAGCGTTATGGCGAGCCAACAAGCATGAAAGATTTTTCTTTAAAAATGCAATTGCTGAACGCAGGTGGTTACCGCAGCATTTTTGAAGCTGCCGGGCACAAATTAAATGAAACGGGCGGTGTAATGCTTTGGAAATTGAACGCTGCTTTTCCGAGTGTTATCTGGCAGATTTATGATTGGTATTTAGAGCCGAATGCTGGCTTTTATTTTATGAAAGATGCCTGCGAGCCGGTGCATATACAATTAAACTTAGACGATTCTGCTGTTGCTGTTATCAACCGTACTTATCATGCACAAACTCAACTTTCATTCAGTGTGAATATTACTGACATGAATGGCAGGTCTTTATTCAAACAAATCGGAACCATCAATGCAGATACCACAAGTGAAAAAGAAATTTTACCTGTTGCCAACGTGTTGCAAAAGATAAACAATGTTTCTTTCATTTGTTTACAGCTAAAGGATAAAAGCGGCAGACTCGTTTCTCAAAATGTATATTGGATGGCGCCAGCTCATAATTTTACTTCTTTACCAAAAATGTCAACCGCTTCATTAGAGGCGAAGGTTATAAAATCAGAAACGATTTCCAAGATTTATAAATGCACTATACAGTTTAATAATGTTTCTAATCAGCTTGCTTTTTTTATCAATCCTCAGTTAATGAATGGCGAAGAAGAAATACTGCCCAGCTTTTGGTCGGATAATTATTTTTCTATTCCCGCTGGTGAGAGTAAAATAGTAACTGTAAGCTGTGCAGCAGATAAAATAAATCGCATACTTCCTTCTTTAAAAACTGAAGGCTGGAATATAAAAGAACAATCACTCTCCTTATCATTACCAACAAATTCAACCAGATAACAAACTGATGTAATGATGATGAGTAGGATTCAAGCACTTTTAATAAAAATTCCCTCTTGTGATGTAGTGTTGATGTAGTAAAAAAAGAAGGAAAGGAAGGGTAGATCAATAGTTTTGTTAGGCAGTTCATTCTCATTGCCTGCAGCTTAATCTACTCCTTATGAAATTTACTTTTTCTCTTTTATTCTCTTTTTTACAGGCTTTTTGTTTTGCACAAAATTCGGTAGGTATTTTTGATAGCCATGAAGACATTGGCCATCCAAAATTAGCCGGCTCTGCCCATTATGACGCCGCTACGCAGGAATATACGATTTCGGGTGCGGGTTCTAACATTTGGTTTAACCGCGATGAATTTCAGTTCGTTTATAAGAAGATAAGCGGCAATTTTATTCTAACTGCCGATTTTGCTTTTGCAGGTGATACCGGTAACGCTGTTGGTCATAGAAAGATTGGCTGGATGATACGCGAATCAACTGATGAAGGTGCTGCCAGCATGAATGCCTGTAAACATATTGATGGATTAACAGTATTGCAATGGCGACCTTACCGCGGCATGTTTATGCGCGACCCCGAGGAGGAAATTTTTTATCCAAAGCAAGGCGGGCAAACCATTCAGCTTGAACGCAAAGGGAAAGAAGTAACGATGCGCATTGCCCATCCGGGCGAGCCTTTGCAAACGGTTGGTACAGCTGAAATTGATTTAAAAGATTCTGTATTGGTAGGTATTTATATCTGCTCTCACGATTCTGATCATGTGGCTACAGCAAATGTATGGAATGTACGCATAGACAAGCCGGTTATTCATCCTTATACATCCAATCCACATGCAGTATTACCGCCATTAAAGGATGAGCTTGGCTCCCGTATGGAGATCATGAATGTATTTGATGGCAAAAGGAAAGTCATTCATGAAGGTACAGGTCGTTTTGAGGCTCCCAACTGGATGCCAGATGGCAAAACATTGTTGTTTAATGAGAAAGGTTCTTTATACACTATATCAGTTAACGGCGGTAGTCCACAAAAGCTAAACACGGGTGATGCAGCAACGATTAACAACGATCATGTTATTTCATTCGACGGGAAAATGCTTGCCATCAGCAATAGTCGCCCGGGCTTATATGGCGGCGGTTCGTCTGTTTACATTCTTCCGCTTTCCGGCGGCACTCCAAAGCTGCTTACGCAACAAACTCCTTCTTACCTGCATGGCTGGAATCCAAACAATAAAGAAGTAGCTTTTGTAGCGCAGCGCGACAGTTCTAAAATCTATAATCTCTACAAACAGTCAATTAATGGAGGAGCCGAAGTGGCGCTCACACACAATACAAAGGGTCATGTGGATGGACCTGAATACTCACCAGATGGCAAATACATTTATTACAATGCTAACCCAACCGGTACTATGCAGGTGTGGCGTATGAAGCCGGATGGATCAGGCAAAGAACAGATCACTTTCGATCAGTATCATAATTGGTTCCCCCACATTTCACCGGATGGTAAATGGATTGTATTTATTTCATTTCCGATAGATATAGACCCGAATGCACACCCATCTTATGAAAGAGTAATGTTGCGATTAATGCCAGCTTCAGGCGGAGCACCTAAGGTAATTGCTTATTTGTACGGAGGACAGGGAACTATCAATGTAAATTCATGGTCGCCGGACAGTAAAAGCATTGCCTTTGTAAGCAATTCTGAAAAAGCTCAATAACAAATCTACAAAAAGGAAACGCTCTTGTTTCATTACTGTTTATTGAACCATTTAATATAAAATAAAACTCATCACATCTCTCAATTTTAAAATCAGTTGCTTATGCCTAAGAAATTGAACTCATTCGCAAATCGCGGTGTTACTATCCTGTTTCTATGTCTGTTATTTTGCAATGTATTTGCCCAAAAAACAATTACCGGTAGAGTGATTAATGGTGGAGACAGGCAGCCGGTGCCGGGTGCTACAGTACAGGTAAGAAATACAAAAATTGCTACACAAACCGGAAATGATGGCAATTTCTCCATACAAGTACCGGCTGATAGCAGCTCATTAATTATTACGGTTGTTGGCTATGAACAATTGGAAATGCCAACCGTTGGTAAAACTTCCTTAGGCGATATTGCAATCAAGTCAAGTACCGCAACATTAAATGACGTGGTGGTAACAGGCTACACAGCCCAGCGTAAGAAGGATATTACGGGCTCAGTTGCAGTAGTTAATATAGCCAATGCAAAGCAGGTTCCCTCGGGCAGTACAGAGAGTGTTTTGCAAGGTCAGGCTGCTGGTGTAACCGTTATTAATTCGGGTGCTCCGGGCGGCAACAGCGTAATTCGCATCCGCGGCATTACTTCAGTTGGCAGTTCAGACCCATTGGTGATTATAGATGGAACACCTGGCAGCCTGCACGATTTGAATATTAATGATGTGGAATCAATACAAGTGTTGAAAGATGCAGGCGCCGCTTCTATTTATGGTGTGCGCGGTTCCAATGGCGTTATCATTGTAACAACGAAAAGAGGAAAATCAGGAAGAGCGCAACTGTCTTATGACGCTTACTACGGCACACAACGCCCGCTGAAACACGCTTTCGATTTAGCGAATCCGACACAAACCGGCAATGCATTATGGCAGGAATATTTAAATGATGGATTAACGCCTGCTGACAAACAATATGGTCATGGTGCAACACCTGTTGTTCCGGATTATATTACGCCGCCCGGTGCAAAAGAAGGCGACCCGGGAACCGATCCTTCAACGTATGCTTTGTACACCAATCAAATTACAAAAGCAAACAAAGCAGGTACAGACTGGTTTCATGAAATTTTCAAGCCTGCGCCTATGATGAATCATAATCTTTCGGCAAGTGGCGGGGGCGATAAATCAACGTATTTCTTTTCATTCAATTATTTAGATCAGCAAGGCACCTTAATCAATACTTCGCTTAACAGATATTCTACCAGAATCAATACCACATTCAGTCTTTTAAATAATCATGTGCGCGTTGGCGAGAATGCTTATGTGTTGTATAAACAAAACCCTGGTTATTTAAACCTGCCTGGTGTAAACAGCTCAAATCCTATCACGATGGCATATTCGGCACCAACCATTATCCCGGTGTATGACATCAAAGGAAACTTTGCAGGAACAGGTTCGCAAGGTCTGGGCAATTCACAACAACCTGTAGCTGTAATGGACAGGCAAAAAGACAACCATAACAATGACTGGCAAATGAATGGAAACGTGTTTGCCGAGGTTGACTTTCTTCCACATTTCACAGCACATACAAGCGTTGGTGGGCAAGTAGATAATTTTTACCGCAATGCTTTTGTTTTTACTGCTTATGAAAATGCAGAGAACAGCACAAATCCAAACAGCTATTTAGAAAACTATGGCTGGAACAGTAATCTGACGTGGACAAACACTATTCGTTATTCAAACTTTTTTGCGCAAAAGCACAATCTGACAGCACTGATAGGAAGTGAGTACATTGATTACAATGGTCGGGCAGTAGGTGCAACAAGAGGTGGATATTTTATTTCAGATCCGAGCAACCTGACAACCGATCCAAACTTATGGACACTTAATTTTGGATCGCCTGCAGGGCAAACCAATTCCAATATTGTTAGTAACAACGGTTTGCAAACGCCTTATGCATCTTCTCTGTTTTCTCTCTTTGGAAGATTGGATTATAGCTTTAATGACAGGTACTTGTTAAGTGCTACAGTTCGCCGGGATGGATCTTCTGTATTTGCGCCGGGCAAGCGGTATGGTGTGTTTCCTGCCTTTACTGGAGGCTGGCGCATCTCGCAGGAAAATTTCATGCAAAATATCACATGGCTGAATGACTTAAAAATTCGCGGCGGCTGGGGTAAATTAGGTTCAATAAGCAACATTACTCCAACAAACCCTTATACATTATTTGGACAGGCTGCCAACCAATCCTATTACGACATCAATGGCACCAGCACTTCATCATCCCCAGGTTTATACACAAGTCAATATGGCAATACAAATACAAGTTGGGAACGCGACATTCTTACTAATATCGGGCTTGATGCCAGCCTTTTTAAAAGTAAAATAGACCTTACAGTTGAATGGTACGAAAAGAAAATTAGCGGGCTTATTTTTCAGCCACTGACGATAGGAACCGGCGGTGGTGCTGCCTTGCCCTATATTAATTCCGGCGATATTGCCAACAAAGGCATTGATGCATCTTTCACTTATCATGGCACAATCAAAAAAGGATTCCGGTTTGACATTACAGGAACGTTTACATCTTACAACAATAAAGTATTGAGTTTACCAGCTGGCGAAACGTATGTAAACATTAACAGCGGTAATACCACTTACTCGCGCCTGCAGCCCGGCGAGCCTGTGGGCGCTTTCTATGGTTATCAGGTTATCGGTTTATTTCAAAGCCAGGCAGATGTTGCAAAATCGCCTACTCAGGATGCCGCTGCACCCGGTCGGTTTAAGTATAAAGACGTAAATGGTGATGGAAAAATTGATGCTAACGACAGAACATTTTTTGGCAATCCTAATCCTAAGTTTACGGCTGGTTTAAACATCAACATCAGTTACAAAGGTTTTGATTTTGCCACATTTTTTTATTCTTCTGTAGGTAATGACATTTTAAATAATGTGCGTGGTTCAACCGATTTTCCACAACAGTTTGGTAATGCCATGAGTACAAGAGTAGCGTTGCATTCCGCAACATTAATCAACAATGCCGGCCAGCCAACCAATATTTTAGATCCGCAGGCTCATGTTGCTGACCCAAAGAGCACGGTTCCGATTCTGGAACGGCAGGCAAACTTTAGTAATGCCACAGTATTAAATTCATATACGCTGGAAAACGGAAGTTTTTTAAGAAACAAAAGCTTGACGATGGGTTACACTTTCCCCGACAAAGCATTACAGCGGTTACATATAGATAGGTTCAGAATTTATGTGCAGGCTATCAATTTATTTACAGTAACAAAGTATTCTGGTCTTGATCCTGAAATAGGTGGTTCAAATACATTGTTTGGTATTGATGGTAGCAACTATCCAAACGACCAGAAAACGTTTTATGTAGGATTGAACATTGCCATTCATTAATCTCTTTAAAAAAACTGACATGAAAAGAAATCGCTTACAAATAATAATAGTTGCTTCAGTTTTACTAACGACAGTTATCATTTATGCTTGCAATAAAGATTTGAATAAACCGCCACAGGGATATTTGCTGCCTTCCAACGTAGCGAATAAAACAGGTGTTGATTTATTATTGATAGGTGCTTATGCTTTGCTGGATGGAGAAAATTTACCTGGTGCAGGCAACGCTTATGGCAGTGCGGGTTCCAATTGGGTGTATGGCAGCATTTGCGCGGATGATTCTTACAAAGGTTCAGTACCAAGCGATCAGCCGGATGCTACTTCTGTTGAATCCTGGTCGTTAGCGCAGGCCACCACAGCTTATGTAAATCAAAAATGGACGGTTCTTTATACGGGCATCCAACGTTGCAATGATGTCATTCGCAACATGCGACTGGCAACAGATATGACAGCGGCAGATACCGCAGAAATTGCAGGAGAGGCTCGCTTTTTGAGAGGCTATTATCATTTTGACGGCAAGAAAATTTTCAACAATTTTCCTTATGTGGATGAGTCTGTTTCATTTTTAAATGGCAATCTTGCTGTTTCCAATAATATTGACATTTGGCCAGCCATCGAAGCCGATTTGCAATATGCAGTCGCTAATCTTCCTGAAACACAACCCAACATTGGCAGGGTAAACAAATGGGCAGCCATGTCGTTACTGGCAAAGGCTTATATGTTTGAACATAAGTACACCGATGCTAAAACCCTACTGGATCAGATTGTTACAAATGGCGTAACATCAAGCGGAGTAAAATATGCATTGGTGAATTATGAAAGCAATTTCAATGCACAGCAAAAGAATGGTCCCGAATCTGTATTTGCCTGCCAGATGTCTGTAAACGATGGTTCTTCTTCCGCTAACGATGGCGGTAATGGCAACATGGGCGATGTATTAAATTTTCCAAATGGCGCCGGCGCTCCCGGCGGCTGTTGCGGTTTTAATAACCCATCCTGGAACTTAGCAAACGCCTACAAAACCGGCCCTGATGGCTTGCCGCTGTTAGATGGAAGTTACAACGACGGGCAAACCGTGAGCGATACCAGTAATGCTTATTCGGGAACGTTAGACCCGCGTATTGACTGGAACATTGGCAGGCCAGGAATTCCTTATTTAGATTGGGGATTGCATACTGTTGCCTGGATACGCGACCCAACAAGCAACGGACATTTTAGCCCGAAGAAAAATGTATATGCAAAAAGCCAGGCAGGCACTTATTCTTCTACGGCTACTGTTTTTTGGGGCGCTACGCAAATTACTGCCAACAATTATAATATCATCCGCTTTTCCGATGTACTGTTATGGGCGGCTGAATGTGAAATAGAAGTGGGCAGTTTAGATAAAGCGGAAGATTATGTAAATATGGTTCGCAACCGCGCCGCCGATCCAAGCGGATGGGTATATACCAATGCAGCTTACAATGCAGCTACTGGTCAGTACACACCACAAACGACTCCAGCCGCCAATTACAATATTAAACCTTACGCTGCCGGAGCATTTACTGCAAATGGAGCCGACTACGCACGCAACGCTGTGCGTTTTGAACGCAGGCTCGAACTGGCTATGGAAGGTCATCGCTTTTTTGATTTGCAACGATGGGATAATGGCACTGGTTTAATGGCTAACATTCTCAACGCTTATGTGGCAAAAGAAAAAACAAGATATTCTTTTTATTACATCTTAAACACTGCTGTATTTAAAAAAGGTATCAACGAATATTTTGCCATTCCGCAGGTGCAGATAGATGCAGAAAACGCAACGGGCACAATAAAATTGAAACAAAACCCGGGTTATAACTAACAACAAGCAGTCTTATTGGCGGAGTATTTTTATACTCTGCTCTATTTATAACTTGAGAGATAGCTTTATTATATCTTATTAAAAGAGTTGCTAATTATTTGATGCAGGCAGACCAAAAATATTTTGCGGTTTTTAATATTTGCTTTTAATTTATCGAACGATTGTTAACCTATTTGTTTCTCTTATGAAAGCCGGGCTATTAACCGTTTTCTTTTTTGTTTTATTGATAAAATCCTTTGGCCAGAATACTATTGGTATTCCCGATATAATTAATTATTCAAAAGAAAGATATAATGCGGGTACGCAGAACCGTGGTATAGTGCAGGACAAAAATGGGATTGTTTATTTTGCAAACCAGGAAGGCTTGTTAAGTTATGATGGCACTTACTGGAAAACATATCCGTTACCAAACAAAACCATTATTCGTTCTGTAGCCATTGGTAAAGACAATAAAATTTACGTTGGCGGGCAGGATGATTTTGGTTACTTCACGCCTGATGCAAATGGTAAACTGGTTTATAAATCGCTAAAAGTATTTCTGCCACAAAAAGATTTTTCCTGTACAGATATTTGGAACACTGTAGCTTTTGGCGATGATGTATTTTTCAGATCAAAAGAAAAAATTTATCAATGGGATACCCATACAGTATCTATATATACTGCTTCTACTGAATGGGAGTTTTTAGGCGAAACCAAAAATCAACTGATTGCCCAGGACATCCGAAATGGGTTGCTGCAATTTTCCAACGGCTTATGGCAGCCTCTTTTGAAAGAAACTTCTTTGCCGGATAAATTTATTGTTACAAGTGTTTTTCCGTTTGGTAAAGACAGTTCTTTTGTTACTACCATCAACACAGGTTTTTATATACTTTCAGGCAATAAATTGTTTCCATTCCATTTTTCAGGAGAAAATCCTTTTATTAACCAGCGGATCTTAACAGCTACACCAATAACGAAAGATTGGATTGCGATTGGAACCAATCTCGCAGGCTGTTACATCATTAATAAAGAAGGCGAAATCGTCCAAAATATTTCCAGGAAAGAAGGTTTGCAGATTAATAATATTTTATACCTGTTTGTTGATGCAAGACATAATTTGTGGATTGGTTTGGATAACGGGATTGACTTCATCGCATACAATAATGCCATCAAACACATCTACCCGGAAAAGCTGAATGAAGGTGAAGGATATGCTTCTATTATTTATAAAAACCAGCTCTATGTTGGCACATCAAACGGCTTATATAAAGTGCCACTATCTGATAAAAAAGATTTGAGTTATGTAAACGGCGAATTTACATCGGTGCCTGGTACGAAGGGCTCCGCCTGGGGTTTGTATGAGGTGAACAATAATTTATTAATGGCGCACCATGATGGTGCCTATAAAGTAGAAAACGATAAGATATTTCCTATTGATACGCACACATCATACTTTAATTTCTTTCCTTTTTATAGTGTGCAACCTTCTTCGCTTATTGTTGCGGGCGATGAAAACGGACTCGATTTTCTTGAGTATAAAAACAACACATTCCTTTCCCACAACAACATGCCTGGCTTTAGCCAGTTTTGCCAGTTTGCTGCAATTGATAACAACGGTATTATTTGGGTGGCGCACCCTTATCGCGGTGTTTACAAAGTAAATGTTTCCGACAGGATGCATCCGCAAAGCCAACTCTATACCGATAAGAACGGCTTGCCTTCTTACCTCAACAATCATTTGTTTAAAATAAAAAACCGAATTGTTATTGCTACTGAAAAAGGTGTTTATGAATACAATGAAAAGAAAGATGCTTTTGAACCATCGAAATATTATTTACCTTTTTTCGACAATAAAAACATTCGTTATTTAAAAGAAGATTCGAAAGGAAATATTTGGTTTGTCGAAGACAAAAACCTGGGTGTGATTGACTTCTCATCTGATAAACCGAAAATCATTTTTTTTCCGGAAATCAATGGAAAAATGGTAAGCGGTTTTGAGTATATTTATCCTTATGATGAGTGCAACATTTTTGCCGGCGCTGAGAAGGGCTTTTATCACATTAACTATGAAAATTATAAAAAGAATTCTTTCTCCATAGTGGCAAGAATTAGTGCTGTAAAGGCTTTGGGACGAACTGACACCTTACTGTTTGGCGGTTATTATGGTGATGTAAATACAACTGCCAGCCAAAGCTCAAATGCGATCCCAAGGTTAGCCAACGAATGGAATTCAGTGCATTTTGAGTTTTCATCACCCGCTTATGAAAACAGCAACGGCATTGAATATAGCTGTTATTTAAAAGGGTTTGATAAAGATTGGTCGGCATGGTCAACCAAGCCGGAAAAAGAATTTACCAACCTGCCTGCCGGTCATTATATTTTTCAAGTAAAGGCAAGGAGCAATTTAAGTGGCGAATCAAAAACAAATACGTATGCGTTTGTTGTATTGCCACCGTGGTATCAAACTACATGGGCTTATTTATTGTATGCGATACTTTTGTTTGCACTTGTGTTTGTGAGCTATCGCATGCAAAAACGCATGCTGGCGAAGCAGCAGCAACGGCACGAAGAGGAACAGCGCAAGCTTCAATACATGCACCAACTGGAAATGGACAAATCAGAAAAAGAAATCATAAAGCTAAGGAATGAAAAACTGGAAGCAGAATTGGAATATAAAAATTCAGAGCTGGCATCTACCGCTTTGCACCTTGTTCAAAAAGGAGAACTGCTTGCTGATATCAAAGATGAATTGGTACGTATAAAAAAGGCATCCTCAGAACGACCCAATGATGATTTTAAAAAGATACTTCACATACTTAAAGAAGAAAATAAATTAGACAGAGATTGGGAACAATTTGCCAGCCATTTTGATTCGGTGCATACAAGTTTCCATAGAATTTTAAAACAAAAATATCCACTTGTAAGTGCACACGAGTTAAAGCTTTGCGCTTACCTGAGAATGAACTTATCAAGTAAAGAAATTGCGCAGTTGGAAAATATTTCGGTGCGTGGTGTTGAGATAAGCCGTTATCGCTTGCGCAAGAAACTACAAATCCCCACCGAAACCAATCTCTTCGATTTTTTGTTACAGATGGAGTTATGATAGCTAAGCAATTAACCTTTATCATGCGAACTGATCCTAAACAGCTTGTATGATAAAGGTTAATAAGTGCTTTTCTAATTACACTAAATTTTGCTTAATGTACTGGTAGCTTTTCGTAATGCTATCGAACGGATTGCCAGGCGTTTTATCCTGCTCTACAAAGAAGTATTTCATGCCTGCTTTATCGGCATGTTTAAAGATTTCCTTGAAGTCAATGGTGCCGCTGCCTACTTCGGCAAACGATTTTTCGGGAGTTCTATCCATGTCTTTTACATGCCAGAGCGGAAACCGTCCGGGATGCTCATTAAATATCTTCATTGGATCTTGCCCCGCTTTGGTAATCCAGTACAAATCCATTTCCATTTTTACCAAATTCTTGTCGGTTTCATTCAGTAAAATGTCATACGGATACTTTTCCTGTTGTTTATCAAATTCAAAGGCATGGTTGTGATAGCAAAACTGGATACCTGCTTTCTTGCAAATTTCGCCGGCTTTATTAAAATCTTCCGCCACTTGTTTGTAATGGTCCAAGCCTTTGCGCTCTGTATCCGAAAGATAGGCGCATACCATATATGACAAGCCTAAGGCCGAGGCATCATCTACAGCTTTTTGCCAGTCGTGCAGCAATGTGCCTTTTACATCAGCACCCTTTTCCTGATCTTCTCCCAAGCGGTAATGACCGCTGCGAAGAGTAAGACCGTTTTGTTTTGCCAGCCTGGCAAAAGCTGCTGCATCCATTCCATAAAAAGTTTCTGTGCCGGTGTACGTAGCTGTTTCAATAGAGTTGTAACCAATCTGCGCCACTTTGGCCAATGTGCCTGCCGGATCTGCCTGCATTGCATCGCGAACAGTATAGAGCTGCAAGCCAATGGCAGAGCGGTCATACTTAAAAAAAGGAGGCGAAAAATACAAACCGGCAGTTAACAGAGAAGTTGATTTAAGAAAGTCGCGTCGGGAAGTCATCGTTTTTAATTTTGATTTTAAAATGATAAAGCAAAAGAAGATTTATTTATAAAAGTAAATAAGTTAAGTGAAGGCGGAGGCACTTATACTACATCATTACTACATCATGGCCCCAGAATGATTGTTTGCGCTCTGCTTCGTGCTCATTTTATTGTAATTTTTCAAAAAAATTTGTCATGAAAAGAATGTCTGCCTGTTTGTTTTTCATGCTTTTTATTTACTCCGTTTGCTTTGCTTTCGATTCTTCTTCGCATCCAACCCTTGCCATTGGGGCTTCGGCTCCCGATTTTAATTTGCCTGGCGTGGATGGAAAAACCTACACATTAAATTCATTTAAAAATGCACAGATACTGGCTGTAGTTTTTACCTGCGATCATTGCCCCACAGCACAGGCGTATGAAGACAGAATAATTAAGCTTACTTCCGATTACGCTAACAAGGGAGTAGCAGTAGTAGCTATTATGCCTAACGATCCAAAGTCTATTAATTTAGATGAACTTGGCTATACAGATGTAAGCGATTCTTATGAGGAAATGAAAATACGGGCAAAAGAAAAAGGCTTCAATTTCCCTTATTTATACGATGGTGAAACAGAAGCTACATCGCGTCTTTATGGCCCCATTGCCACGCCACATATTTTTATATTTGATAAAGAAAGAAAACTACGTTATAGTGGCAGAATTGATGATGTAGAAAAGCCAACCAAAACGCCTCATTCTTTGGATGCACGCAATGCCATAGAAGCATTATTAAATAACAAAGATGTGCCTGTACCCACAACAAAAGTATTTGGCTGTTCTATTAAATGGGCTGAAAAAAGCAACTGGATAGACAAAGCAACGGCCAATTGGAGCAAAGAGCCTGTAACTCTTGATACCATTGGTGTTGACGGAATAAAAGCCCTCATAAAAAACAATTCAGATAAGCTTCGGGTGATTAATGTTTGGGCTACCTGGTGCGGGCCTTGCGTAGCAGAATTCTCTGAATTTATTACAATGAACCGCATGTACCGGCGAAGAGATTTCCAATTTGTTAGTATCAGCGCCGATGATCCTGACAATAAACAAAAAGTGCTAAAATTTTTGCAGAAAGAGCAAGCTTCAACCACAAATTATTTGTTCAATGCAGATGATAAATACAAACTGATAGAAGCCATTGATCCCAAATGGGAAGGTGCATTGCCATACACATTAATTGTTGAGCCTGGTGGAAAAATTGTGTATGCAAAAGGTGGTGCCATTGACCCTGCTGAAGTGAAAAGGAAAATCGTAGATGATCCTTATATCGGCCGGTATTATTGAGAAGAGGAAATGGGTTTTCATCTTTCTATTGAGTCGTTAGAGGAAGATGAAACGAACAAAAGAAATAAGGCGGTTAACACCTGCAAGTAAGAAAGGTTTCTATTCCTGCCGGTGAAGGCACGACTCTTCAATTTTTTTATTTAAATCCGAAAGAATTATCATCGAAAATTACTGCCTTATGCAAGGTGATGAAAGCAATGAGGCGTTTTGTCGAATATTTACCGCACTTAATAATCGGTAAAAACAAACCTCAGTATTGCAAATCCATGAATAATTGAATTACCGATTTCCTATCAAAAATGCTTTCAGATTCTCATTGTTAATGCCTGCCAGAAGAATGCGTTTTTTATTGGCAGTAATCATTTTCAAATCTCTTACATCGCCATCTATAATTAACCCGCTTGTTACCGGCGGCACGGGGGTAAAGCTTCCTTTGCCGTTGCCATACATCAGCAAGCCATACGAAGCATCGTACCGGCCAGCACTTACACTTGCCTGGTATTCGTTGCCTGCCAATATCAAATCTTTATTGCCATCACCGTTAACGTCAGTATATGCAATGGCATTCACCGGCGCTATCTGCGCTTCTATATGAAACGGATGAAAAATAAACTTTCCTTTTCCATCATTTTCAAAATAGCCGCTTCGTGTTTCTTTACAATATAATGTTGTGGCGCCTTCTTTCATATCCGGTGTAAAAATCTGGTCCATCGTAGCTTTTGCATAAGCTGCATTCTGGTCGAATGTCTTTTTTAATGATGGCATCTGCACTGCCCATTCATCTCTTGAAATGCCGGGCGATAAAACATATTTACCATCGTTGTCTTTGATGTAATAACAAAAGATAGGTTCCACCATGCCGTTGCCGTCAAAGTCTTTAGCAATAAGCTCGGCAGGATGTTGTGCATTAATATGATAAGGCATGTTCAAGCCTTGATTACCAGCAACGATATCCAAATCTCCATCACCATCAATGTCAGTAATAATAAGACTTCGCCAGAAGCCGGGGAAGTCTCCTAAACCGCTTTCATTCGTGATTTCTTTTAATGTTGTTCCTTCATTTTTAAAGATGCGAATCGGTGCCCAATCGGCTGCAATAATAAGGTCGGGTTTGCCATCATTATCAATGTCTATCCATTGCGCTGCATTGATTAAACCTGCTTCTTCCAATGCAGGACAAACTGCTCTTGTAACATCAGTAAACACACCTCCATCATTACGCAAAATGTAGCTTCTTACCGGCTGTGGAAACGTGCCCAGCGATACACGACCGCCAATAAAAATATCCTTATCACCATCGCCATCCATATCAGCGATTGCAATGGCTTTGCCCGGTGTGCGGATAATAGTTGAGATTGCTTTTTCATTCAATTGAAAAGCCCCTTTGCCATCGTTGATGTATAAACGCGGACGATAAAAAGAGGAAGTCGGATCGAATTCAGAGCTACCACTTACCACCAATAAATCTGAATCGCCATCACCATCGGCATCAAACAAAACGCTCTGCATATCTTCTTCATTCTTTGTGCCGGTTATAAGATTTTTTCCGCTAAATGTACCATTTGCATTTTGCAAAAACACTTTGCCCGATTGCGCATAAGCGCCGCCAATAAAAAAGTCTTCAAGACCATCACCGTTCATATCGCCGGTGCTGATAAACGGTCCTTCCTGCGAATATTTTTGTTGAATTAAGGGTTGAAAAGCATAGTCGAAAAAGAAAGTTTCTTTATGATGAAAATCTATATTTTCTTCTCCGGTAATATCTCTGAAAATCGGCGCTGGCAAAGGGCTTGGCTCCTCTGTAAACGCTTTTGCATTTGCATAACTTACCTGCAAAATAGTATTTGATGGAGGATGATTGATGACTTCCATTTTTCTATCCTGCCATACAATTTTTATTGAATCAATTATATTATTTGCAAAACCAAAATGCAGCCGGTTATCAACGGTTGATAGGTAGCCGCGCACCGGATATTGCTCCAGCATCTGCGTTGCATCTTTGCTATATGCAAACACTTTTGTACCGATGCCATCTTTGTTGGTTGAATCGCCGTTTAACTGGATGGTGAGATAATTTAAATTGTTTGTTTTTGCCCCTTTTTTTTCCACATCATTCTGCATAATGAATGCTTCGCCATTGATGTTATTGGTGATGATGTCTAAGTCGCCATCATTATCCAAATCCGCATACACAGCACCGTTTGAAATAGATGTTTCATCAATGCCTGCGTCTTTAGATACATCTTCAAACGTAAAATTGCCTTTGTTTTTGTACAAATAATTGCGCAGCTTCACTTCGCCCAGCGAAGACAAATGATCCATAAAAACTCTGCGCTGCCCGGCATCATTATCAGGTATGCCCGATTGCATTACGGTATTGTGCCTGTACTCTAAAAAATCAATATTGGTTGGGTCGCGCCCCAAGCCATTTGCAATGTGCACATCTTTCCAGCCGTCGTTATCAAGGTCGGCAATCAGTACACTCCAGCTCCAGTCGGTTTCGGCAATGCCAGCCATCTCTCCTACTTCGCTGAAAAAAGGTTGCTGCTGACCGTTTACCGTTCTCACACCATTGTTCAGTTGCAGCATGTTATGAATGTATTCCGGCTCGTAGCCTTTTTCCATTTCCATCTGGTGGCGTTGCTCCGTTAAAAACGAATACATCATCTTCTTGCGCTCGTTGGTTTCGGGCTGCATATCCAAAGTAATGAGGTCGGAATTATTGTCGTTATTAATGTCGGCTGCATCGGTTCCCATGCTCGAATAGCTTTGATGTTTCATAGCTGTTGCGATGCAATTTGTAAACGTTCCGTTTTTATTATTCAGCCATAACAAATCGTTGCGGATATAATCATTCGCAACATAAATATCAGGGTACCCATCGTTGTTAAAATCGCTGACCGTAATGCCCAAGCCATTGCCATCTTCCACAATACCGGCTGCTTTTGATACATCTTTAAATACCGGATGATTCATACCTGAAGGATTGCCTTCGTTATGAAACAATTTATCACCTGCAACAGCGTTGCTATCTACTTTTTTATCGCGAATATTATTGGGCTGCCTATCGTTTAAAGTATGGTTGAGCAGATACATATCTAATCTGCCATCGCCGTCATAATCAAAGAAAGCAGCCTGTGTGGAATAAGACGTATCGGCAAGTCCATATTCGGCAGCTTCTTCTTTAAAAGTTGAATTATGTTGGTTGATAAACAGAAGGTTTTTGCGTTGCGCGCCAGCTACGCTGCCCGACACACAAACATAAACATCAAGCCAGCCATCGTTGTTAATATCAATCACACTTACACCCGTGCACCACGAATGCGTTGCTATGCCCGCTTTGTCGGTAATATCTTCAAAACGCATATCGCCTTTGTTCATGTACAGCTTTGAACTTACCTGGTTTCCGGCAAAGAAAATATCCTGTAACCCATCATGATTAAAGTCGCCAACACCAACGCCACCACCCATGTAAGTGTATTCGTTGACGAACATATTTACGCTATCATTTTCGGTAATTTTATTATTAAAATCAATGTTGGTATGCGAAGAAGGCAGTATGCTGAAGTGCATGCCTTCTTTGTCTTTTGCAGAATGGCAGGAAAGAATAAAAATACAAGCAATGATGATAAGCAGATGCTTCATAAGGCTTTTGTTTTTGCCACTTTTTATTGGTGTTCGGAACATTGAATGAAGATTCTTTCCCTCTTTACTTAAAAAAGAGAAAAGACAAATTTATAATTACAACGAAAGATACATAAACTGCAATGCGTGAAATAAAGAAGTAGGTATGTACCGCTTTATTTCACGCATTGTTATGTTTGTTTTTGCTTACTTTTTATCTGCCACAAGATAAACAACACTCATTGGTGGTAAAGTAAGTTTAATAGTGCCATTCAAAGCAGCCGAGTAAGGCTTGATGCTGGCATAATTTAGCGGTCCGCCGGTGGCTGTTGAAGGACCTGTTCCGTTTACATATACCTGGCTGAAAAGCTGCCGTTGTCTGTTCCGCCCGTTAACGTATACCAGTAATATTTGCTGCCAGCCGGGAAATGCTGGAAGTCAATGGAAACAATACGGTTGTACTGACCGGAATTAATAATAACCGCTCCTGCCTGACCAGAAGAAAACGTTGAGGCATACGCCGTAACATCAGAGCCGGTGGCATGTAACGTATCATACACCATTCTGTCGCCAAAATATTTTTGGAAATAATACATGTAATAAAAAGCAGGGCGCGGGTTCCACAAAGGTGCGCCTGGTTCATCACCAATATTAAACATGCCCTGGTCATCTCCGTTCGGCATAGCCGTTTGCCAAGTCCCAGCGACTCGCTTCCCCGTAACCATTTTTAATGATAGAACCTAAGGTAAGTGCGGCGTGTATTCCGGCAACGAAAGAAGTGTTTTGTTTTGAGCCAGTCGCCTGAATATTCCATTCCGTTAAAGCAATGGGCTTTTGTGAAACACCTGCTGCACTCAACTGGCTTTGAACATACGACATCATGGTTGAAGGCACTGTTTTACCGGTGCTAAGAATATCGGGCGCAGAGGTATTGGAATTATAAGGTGTAAAATAATTGTGGACAATAAAAAAGTCAGCAACATTTGCAGCATTTGCCAACACACCCTGGTTCCAGGTTAGAATACTTTGGTAGGCTCCGTTGTATGGCGCTTCCTGGTATAATGTAGCACCGATGTAAATGGTAGCACCCACTTGCTGCGCGGCGGCTTTCATCGAATCAACAAACACTTTCACATGTTGCCCGTATAATGCGCCGGTAATCAATTCCGGCTGACCATCTTTGTTTTGGCTTACATCAATGCGGTAACCGGCTTCCCAGTTGCCATACGATTCGTTGCCTATTTCCCAGAATTTGGTTCTGCCATTATCGTAACGTACCCAATCGGCAGCGAGATGTGCTGCTGTGGCAACAGGGTCGGCACTGGTTCCGTACCGTGCATAACCATAGTTTACGGTAATAATACCAGTGCTGTTGGTTTGAGACAACAGGCTGTAATAGTTATCTAATGAGAACGTCCACGAACCCGTATTACCGCCATACCATGTATTGGTAGCAGTGGTTGAGCCATCGGCATTTACAAGTGTGGAAGGAACATCGGCAGGCACATGAGCCGCATCCGTACCATTCCAGAAATAAACATCGCTTACACTGCCAGCCGGAGCGCGGATGATGTTGGGAGAAAGGTCTTTGATGTATTGCATCAGCGCAGGCTGTGTTACGATCTGACCTGACCAGAGATTCGAGTTATTGCCATACACATAAGGCACTACTTTTTGCACTACTTTGTTTACATCAATGGTTAGCGTATCGGTGGCTGCGCCATTGGCTGGCACACCGCTCACTGCATCAGGGCTGTTAAAGGTTCTCTGTTTCCAGCTATCGCCAAAAAAACCAATGGTGGCAGGCGTTTTAGGATCAACCGGCGCATACACAGAATCGGTTCCAACAGGTGGTGGATTGCTACTGCCATCTGTACCCGTTGTACCAGAGGTTTTTGTACAAGCTATACTGATAATAAACAACGTACAAATTGCAATAAAAACAAACTTCGTTCTCAATCTTGTGTGTTTATTTCTCCGATAAATTATTGCCCGCTCACAATACGAACGTTATCAATAGCCAGATTAATGCTATTTGCCGGAACGGCTTTCGGCTGATCATTCGCAATCATAAAGCAAAGACCAGTGGTTGGATAATCTGAAAACTTACTGGCTGGCGAACCAGAAGCACTCCAAGAAGTGCTGGAAAAAGTATTGCCATTAATAAATTGAGTTAAAGGAATCGTTACTGTTTGCCAGCCTGATGGCTGATATTTACCACCAGTCGCTGTTTCCCAAGGCGCGTATCTGGCAATATAATTCTTCCATGTGTACCAATCGCCTACTGCTATCCAAAGTTCGCCTGCACTCCAGGGAGATATTACATACAACTCAAACTTTAATGAGTACCCATTAATTGATTGAGCTGTGTTAGAAACCCAAGGCATATCACTTAGCTGAAGCAAACCCGGATTACCTTGCGAAGTAGGTCCTGCATTAGCAGACATTGGGCTTGACTGCTGAAGTACACCTACGCCGCCGGTTGCACCCTGGTAAGTAGCCGCTGCTGTAGTAGCATCTGCGTAACCGCCTGTCCATCCTACAAAGGCGGTATTATCAGTGCCGTATTGATTATCGAAAGTGCTAAGATAACCAGGTGTAGGATGTGTAATATAGGTAGCAAACGGCTGTGGTGATTTGGCCGTTCCCAATTCACCGGATACGGTTAGGTAATCAGCAGTTGAAATTCCCTGTGGCACTGTAACCTGAAACTGACTTACGTTAACCGGTGTAATAGACGTGCTGGCTACACCTCCCGGAAAGGTAACCTGGTTGATACCTATGAAATTGGTTCCGTTGATGGTGATAGTTGTGCCGGGAGCCCCGTTTTCATTTGAAACGGAAGTAACCGACATGGGCGGCGGATAGGAAAAAGCGGCAGTTCCAAAAGTACAATATACACGGATGGAATCCTGGGTAGCTGTACCCGGCGGAATAGCAGCTACAATCTGCGTAAAAGCTTTGTTCACTGAATAGGAAAGTGCTGTATCGGCTCCTGAAACAGGAAACGTAATTTTTTGAACTCCTTCGAAATTAGTACCATTGATGGTAACCATCGTACCACTATTATCAAACGAAATAGAGTTGATAACCGGCGGCTGCAGATAAAGCTGAAACGAATAAGTAGCCGTTCCATGATCGGTAACAAGCTTAATCAAGCCTGGCACATTAGGATTGGTTGCCTTTGTTTGAGCTGTACTTGGGATTGCAACAATAACATTGGTGTTAGTAGCATAAACAGGATTGAAATTAGCGGCAGTATCATTAAAATAAACGGCTTGCAAGCCTCCTAAATTGCTACCCTGTATTACAATTAATGTACCCGGCAACGCAGATGTAAAAAAGCTGTCGCGCTTCGTTGAGTCAACTACTCTTACGTTATTAATCACCGGCATTCCGCCACCATTTTCTTTTTTACAGGCAAATTGAACAAGTCCTGCCAAGACTATTAGCAGAAACAATATTTGCTTATTCATATAGTGTTTTGTTTTAAGGACAACTGCTGCCTCTTCTTTTTATAATATTTAGTATGCGATTTTGCTAAAGTCGAAAGGTACCGGAGCCGCTGCCAGTTTAGGCGCAATCAACAAATCAGACTCGGGATAAGGTAAGTCTGCCTTATCAGCGGTAATGGTATAATTCCGTTCTCCTATTGTTTGAGGATTGGTTGCATCATTAAAAAAGGTCACGAAAGGATTACCAGCGTTGTACGTGATATTATAAGTTCCTCTGTTCTGAGTATTGTAGTAATTTAAAGCATCTGTCGGATCGAAATAATACCATTGTTTCCAATCGTACCAGGCATGTCCTTCAAATGCAAACTCAATTTTCTTTTCCTGAAAAATATCGGCGTAAGTAATTGATGCTTTTGGAGCAACGCCGGCACGTGTTCTTACCGCATTAAAATACTTAAGTGCTTCGGGGTCAGCAGTTGATGCATTATTACCTAGTATAGCATCAGCATAAATCAGGTACACATCAGCAAGGCGAAGAATGTATGTATTGATGTTTTCATTTTGCTGGCCGCCCAACCCACCATTATCAGCAGGAGAGCCAATCACATATTTTTTTACATAAGCATGGTCACTTCCATAGTAGGCGCCAGTATCAACAGGAGAATCAATATGTTTACCGGTAACAGAATTGGTAGCAGTATTGAAAAGTGTAGTATCTACATGCCATCCGCCGTTGGATTGATTAATATCAGGATAATAATCACCAGGCATAAAGAAGGTTGCTTTTCTGCGCACCGAATCTGCTTTGTTAGCAGGATCTGCGTAGTAACTTAACAAGCTTGAAGATGCACCAAAAGAACCGCCCCAGCCATCCCCTGTTTGCGTTATTTTACTGTCATAAGCCAGGTTTGCCTGCATGTGGTTTTGAACAAACCACTGACCTGTAGGAACCCATAGCAATGCAAAAAGAGATTCTGCAGGCACTTTGCTGCCGCTAAAGTTGGCACTTGTAAACAGGTCATAATAATTAGGCAAAAGAGTAAGACCGCTGTTATTACTTACGTCGCCTGCATAAAACTTAGCACTGTCCAAATCCGATTCTTTACGCGTGCCACCGGATTGTCCTAAACCGGACCTTACAAGATAAGCGCGGGCTAACATACCTTCTGCACTCCATTTGGTAACGCGGGCTGGTTGTAATGGTGCGGCTGGTAAATGATCTTTCGCCCAGGTTAGATCATTGATCATGAACTGCCAAACATCAGTCAAATTGTTTCGGCGTATACTACTATCTCCCAACTGTTGAGAATTGTTATAGATGATAGGAACTGCACCCCAATTTAAAGCTAAAAAGTAATAAGCGGCAGCCCTCATAAAATAACACTCGGCTAATCCCGAATTTCTTCCCGTCTCACTTGCACCTGAACCTGAATTTTTAATGTTATAGGCAACCACATTGGCATTTGCAATTACAGACCACAATGCCTGATAAGCGCTTTGCAATGCACCACTCGGGTCGGTGGAGGTAACAGTAAAGTTCAGATACGAGCCCCTGCCATTATAATTATCAGAGGTACTGTTGCCGCCCATTACATCGCCAATGTATTGCAGAGAAGTGCCGTTGTAGCCACCCCACGAGCCATTGTAAAGACCACCTGTACCGCTTAGTATATCTGCGTCTGTCTGATAGAATGTGCCTGCTGTAGGTGCGCCTAAAGGCGGACGGTTTAAATAATCTTTTTTACATGATTGTATAACAAAGACAAGAGATACCAATGCTGTTACAATCGTTATATTCTTTTTCATTCTTACAATTTTCAATCGTTGTTGCATTTTATAAATCCATCGAAAGGCTAAATGTATAAGACCGGGTTGTTGGGTACCTACCCTCGTCCATGCCTACAATGTTAATACCATTATAGCTGTACATACCAACCTCAGGATCGTAACCTGTATATTTTGTAATTGTAAATGCGTTTTGTACCTGAAAAGATGCCTGTACTCCTTTCAGCACATGCGTGCGGGATAAAACGCTTGAAGGAACACGATAGCTAAGGCGAACATTCTTTAACTTCAGATAAGACCCATCTTCTACATTCCATTGCGAAATGCGGTTATTGCCATTGGCATCCACAAACACATTTGGAATGTTGTGTCCCGGATTGGTAAGTGTTGCTGTTAATGCGTCATTTACATTGGTACTGCTTGGCACTGCAAAATTAATAACATTCTGAAAGTGGTTACTGTATGGCCCCGTACCTTGTGGCAAGGTTTCGTTTTCATATTTAACCAGGTTTAAAATACTATTTCCTTCTACGCCGGTAAAAAAGAACATTAAATCAAAACCTTTGTAGGTAAAAGAGGTAGTGAAATTATAAGTATACTTAGGCCATGGATTGCCAATAATGTGCCTGTCATTTTGATCAACATAACCATCGCCATTTATATCCTTATACTTAATATCGCCTACCCATGAACCGTTTGTTGGACTAATAATTAAAGGTGTACCTACTGCGCCGGTTTGTATGGCATGAGACGAAATGTCTTTAGAATTCTGGAAAAGACCCTCAGCTGTATAGCCGGTAATCATACTAAGCGGCTGGCCTTCTTCAATCAAAAATTCAGATTGGCGGTCATTGATCTGTGAATAGTATTGGGTTAAAATACTTGATTCCAGCCTCGTTACTTTATTACGATCAATAGAGAAATTAAATCCTGTTTTCCATTGGAATTCTTTTGTTGAAATATCAACGGTATTCACATTAATACCAATGCCTTTGTTTTGCATGCCACCATAGTTTACAATTGGCCAGCTAAGCTGCCCGCCATAACCTCCGCTTAAATAGCCGCCCAGATATTGTGGGCCTGTGGCAGGGAGGATAAGGTTAGATATATTCTTTTTGTAGGCATCCGCAATTACTTCAACACGGTTATTAAACATGTGCAAATCAAACCCAAGATTGGTTGATTTGTCCTGCTCCCATTTTAAATCCGGATTAGGAAAATTAGAAGGCAAGAAGCCGCCGCCCCAAACTGTTGCAGTAGCATATAAGTTAGAGTAAATTGCACCACCCTGTCCTGAATTTCCTGAAATACCGTATTCAGCTCTCAGTTTTAAATCATTGATAAAACTCAGACCTCTCATAAATTTTTCATCCGAAATTTTCCAGGCTATAGAAGCCGCCGGGAAATTACCAAAACGGTTTGCCGGACCAAAGTTTGAGCTGCCATCTCTTCTAAAAACAAATTGAGCTATGTATTTATTATCGTAGGTATAATTGAGGCGGGAGAAATAAGATTCAGTAGCGCCATCACCCCGGCTGCTGGTACCGGGAGGAGACAACGGATCGGCTACGCTAAGCTCCTGTACTGAATTGGTAGAGTAATGAGTGCCTGTTGCACTCAAGCTCTGATAAGCATAATACTGAGATTCATGCCCTACCATCACTGACATATAGTGCTTATTAAAAGAGTGGTCGTACTGAACCCTTGTATTTAAAGAAATCCAATAGTTATTGCCGCTGCCACGACTGCCAGTGGTGTTGGGATTAGAATAGTAAGGCCCGAGGTTATAAGAAGGATTGAATGTATAATTGTTGGTAAATGTATAATTGCCATTTACTTCGGAGTGCCATAACAAGCCTTTCAGTGGTGTAACATCCATATTTAAACCTCCGATTACACCAAAAGAAGTATTGTAATTATTGTTCAGTTCAGCAATTGCCAGCGGGTTGGTAGTTGCATATTGAGCCTCTTGTATGGTAGATGGTCCGCCAAATGTGCCATTCGGATTTTTTGCGGGAATGGTAGGATTTTGTTCCAGGGCTAAGTTTATAATATTACCCTGGAATGTATTTACTTTTTCTTTTGTAGCAAAGCTGCTTAGGTTGGTATTAAACTTCAGCCATTTGTTTACAGTATTAATAAGGTTTAAACGGATTGAACCTCGTTGGAAACCTGAACCAACCGCAACACCATCCTGCGAAAGATAATCGCCTGAAAAGTAAAAGGTTGATTTTTCCGAACCACCACTCAATGCAAGTGAATACTTCTGCATAAGGGTATTGCGGAACAAGGTTTTTTGCCAGTCTGTTCCCTTGCCTAAAATAGACGGATCACCCAATTCAGCAGGTTCAAAACCTACCAAGCCATACGACTGCAATTTTCCAATATAAACCGCATATTGCTGCAAGTTCATCACCGGCAATTCTCTTGGTCTTTCTTGAATAGTTTGTAAACCCGTTGCATTTACTTTGGTTGCACCTGCCTTACCTTGTTTGGTGGTTATTACCAATACGCCGTTGGCACCGGCAGCACCATAAATAGAAGTAGCAGCGGGACCCTCAAGAACGCTTATGTTTTCAATATCTTCAGGATTTAAACCCTGCAGTTCATTAGCAACACCAGAGGATGAATTATAAGCACCCCCGGCTGCCATGCTGGGCCGAATTTGCACACCATCTATAACATACAAAGGTTGGTAATTGCCTGTTACGGTACTAACACCTCTAATGATAACAGAAGCTCCTGCCCCCGGTGCACCGCTGCTCTGTGACACGTAAATATTAGGAGATTTGCCTTGTAATGCCTGATCTAAAGTTGTGTTTACTGTTTTTTCTATATCTGCGCTCGAGATGGTAAGTACGGCACTACTCATGTCAGATTTTTTCATCCGTCCATATCCCACCACTACAACGTCCTGAAGATTGCCCTGATCCTGAGTTAAGGCGATAGTCAGGTTTTTGTCGTTCTCACCCACTTTTATTTCGCGAGATCTATACCCCACAAAGGATACCACCAAAACATCACCGACATGCGCTTGAATTTTGAATTCTCCTGAAGGTCCTGCCAGCACAGCGTTAGAAGTGCCTTTGACTAAAACAGAAGCATCTGCAATTGTACTGTCGGTAGCTATTGAAGTAACCCTACCGGTAACAATTTTTAAAGCACCTGTTTGAGAAAATAAAGAATTAGAAAAAAAGAAAATGGAAACGAAAGTTAGTACGTTAATACACCACTTGCCTGTAGCATAAACTTGTTTCATTTGACAGCAATTATTGATTTACATTAAAACATATAACAGAGAGTCATCTAATACAGAACTTAGCAATCATTAATAACGGTAAATTATTTTGACTTGGTTTTTCAATAAATTTGGATTCAAAAGTTAAGTTATTAAGGAATCGTTTTTTATGGCTCTTTTGACAGTGCGAACATAGTTAGAATACTCTCTTTATACTAATACTATTTTGATATTTCTTTATTTCTTTTTTAAACAAATTTTATGCCCTCAATAAACTGTGATATGACTATCCGTATTTCCATATTCTGTTTATGTGAAACTTAACTTCCATTTTTTTATACAGAAAGCTATATTGTAGTTCGATTCATTTTGAGTATATATTACTTACTTGTGCGATTAAATTTGTAGTCCTAATTTGGCAATAGCTTAGAATAAATGACAAGATTGCCAAAGTAAAAAAAGAGGCAAAACCAAAATTGAAGTTTGAATTTCTTCTTATAAAAATTCTCAATTTTCAATGGTTTTCTTTCTTCAAGGATTGCATGAATTGTAAAGGTGATTTTCCATATTCCTTTTTAAAAGCTCTTGAAAAATTAGAACTGCTTTGCATTCCAATCTTATCTACAATTTCATTCATGGATATGTCTTCATGAGTCATAATATGAACCGCTTTTTTAAGCCGGAAGGTTCTGATAAACTCACCTACCGACTGGTCGGATACACTTTTTATTTTTTGGTAAAGCTTTGTACGGCTTATGTGCAGGTGCTTGCATAAAAATTCCACATCGAGGTCCGGCTCCTGCATATTATTCTCAATCAGCGTTAAAAGCTGCTGAAGAAATTCCTTGTCTTTTTCTGATTGCACGAGTTCGGTGGCTTCTGATAAATAATCGTTAGTGTACCTGAGCTTCAGCTTTTGGTTTTGCTCAAAAATGTTATGAACTGTTAGTAACAAAAGGTCTATGCTTAACGGCTTTGCAAAATAAAAATCAGCGCCGGATTCCAAGCCTTCAATTTTGGTATCCAATGCGTCTTTTGCTGATAAAATAAGGAATGGAATATGACTCGTTTCAAACCTTTCCTTCATAAGCTTGCAAAGCGTTATTCCGTTGATGGCACCCGGCATCATAATATCGCTGATAATTAAATCCGGCACTTTTTCGATGGCTGTTTCTATTGCAGAATTTCCGTCTTTGGCTTCATAAATTTGATAAGAAACCTGTAGGGCTTGTTTTAAAAACAAACGCAATTCTTCATTATCATCTACCAGTAAAATACTCTTGCTTTTCTTTGACAGATCTGCATTTGTTTTGTTTTCTTTATGATGATAAGATAACAGCGTTGATGTATCAATAGGTTCTAATTGCAGGTTGACTTCTGTATCCAGTTCTTTTTGTTCTGATTCATTATAATTGCCTTCACCACAGGGAATGCCTATAATAATTTCTGTTCCTTTGTATCGCTCACTATAAACATAAATATCTCCTTTATGCAGTTGGGTGAGGCTCTTTACGAGCGCAAGACCGACACCCGATCCCAAATGATTTTTGGAAATGCGGTAATACCTGTCAAATATCATTGTGATAGACTCGTTAGATATCCCAATTCCTGAATCTGTTACGCAGAAATAGATATATTGCTGAGCCCTGTAACCTTCGTACAATAACCGGAAACTGTTGTTGTATGAAGGCTTAAATTCCCGAAGATCAAAAAAGGTTTGTAAGGATATCTGCCCGCCAATATTGGTATATTTGAAAGAATTAATTAAAAGATTAAAGAGGATTTTCTCGAGAATCTGAGTATCAAACCAACATACTGATGTTTGGCTTATAGCGTCACTTATTTTAAATGTAATGTCTTTACCGACAGCGAGATTTTGAAATTCCAAAGCTAAACCTTCACAAAACTTATTTACTTCCACTGGCTGCACCTTTAATTTGATAACACTGTCAGTTACTTTTTTAAAATTCATCAACTCACTAATGAGATTGGTGAGCCGTTTACCATTTTTAAGCATCAACTGATATGAGCTGTCTGTTTGTGGATCCCGGTTTTGTTTTATCAGGTTTTGTAACGGACCGAGTATTAACGTAAGAGGTGTTCGAAATTCATGAGAAATGTTGGAAAAAAACATAAGTTGTTGTTGATACAATTCTTCTTTATGCTTATGTATTTCCTCTTTCTTTTTTTCGTTAATCTCCCGAACTGCTATCTCCCTTTTCAGGCGATACCATCTTGCCTGATAAAAGTAAATACCTAACAATCCGGATATAGTTAATAGAAGATAGAGAATTTTGGCTATATCCGATTTCCACCAGGGCGGAGTAATCGTTACAAATATTTGAGCCGAACTCCGGCTCCAGATTCCATCATTGTTGGTAGCTTCAACAATGAATTGGTATGTTTTATAATCAAGATTGTTATAAGTGGCACTTGGGTTTACTCCATCCGTGTACTTCCAGTTTTTGTCGAAATCTATCAATCTATAACGATACCTGCACTTTACCGGATTTGCATAGTGCATGGAAGAAAAAAAGATGACAAAATTGTTGTCTAAGTAACCAAGTGTAAAATGTTTGGAATCGCCTGTTTTTCGGTTTATTGATATGTCAGCAGGTAGCGAATCTATATCATTTGATTTTTGATTGTTGATGCGTAAACCTGTGATGGCTGGCTTTGCCAAAATGCTATTTCTTTGAATTTGGGCAGGATAAAAATAATTAAGGCCATTTATGCCTCCGAAATACAACCTACCATCCGCTCCTTTGTAAGAGGCCGCCACTTTAAAGCTATTGCCCTGCAAACCATCATCCTTTATGTATCTGACCAACTTTTCTGTTACCGGGTTAAAACATTCTAACCCATTTCCTCCCATCCAGAGGTTTCCCTCGTTGTCTATTTCAAGGCTCTCGACGTCCTTAAAAATACCATATTCCCCACTGTAAGATTGAATATGGTATGAATTGTTTTTTTGCAGCAACGTAAGGCGATTTAAGCCGCCGCCAATGGTACCAATCCAGTAAGTGCTGTCGTTTTGCTGACAAATTGGATAGGTGTAGTTTGAGCTTAACGAATTGGGATTGGAAGAAGCTTCATATTTGAAGGTTTGAAGGATGTTTCCTTTACTATCAATCATTACACGTTGCAACCCATGCGTACTGGAAATAAACAGTTGTGGCTTGTTTTTATCAGCAAGAATAAAAAAGCCTTCACCATAATATTTGACATGAAAGTGGCCCTTATCATCTTTCCATATTACACCAGACCGGTTGGTATGGTTGCCAAACCATATATTTCCAAAGCAGTCCTTCACCAGAATATCAATTATATACTTTGGAAAAGAATCACATCCTGACGGCTTCCACAATTCTTTCCTGTCGGGTCTTAAAATTTCAATGCCGATATCGCTCCCTATCCATAAGTTTTTGTCATTGTCCAATGTCAGGGCAGTGATTACGTCGTTTTTTAAGCGTACAGGCGAATTGTATGTATTATAAAAACTAAATACTCCTGTTTTTATATTGAATAAATTCAATCCATTTGCAGTTGTGCCGATCCAAAGATTTTCTCCATCTTCCAAAACAGATCGTATATGATTGCCGCTTAACGAATTTGAAAGTTCAGGATTATGCTGAAGCGTATAAAAGCGTTTTTGATTAAGGTCGCAATAATTTACTCCGCCGCCAAAAGTGCATACCCAAAGGCATTCAGAACGATCAATAAATATTTTGCTGAGTGAGCTTGAGTTTAAGCTGTGTAACGAACTATTAGTATTTAAAGATTGTATGTAGTTAAGTTTATTATCCAATCTTACCAAAGCATTACCGGCGTTGATCCAATAGTCTGATTTGCCTTGCTGCACAATATTTTTTATACCGTTCAGGTTATCGCCACATGTAAATTTATTAGCAATCATCCAATTGTCCTCACCTGTTCCATTCGTTGGTTCTACATTTGTTTTTGCCTGAATTATATTCTTGCCATTTGCTATCAACACATTACCAAGGTTATCAAAATAAATCGTTGAAATATTCTCGTCACTCAGCCCTTCTATAGTTATCTTTTTCAGTGTTCTGTTTTTGTTTGCCTTCCAAACACCTTTGTTGCTTGTTATGTAAATTGACCCCTTAGCATCGGATGCCATATCGTGGAATTCAACATTGTCGGGAAAGGTTAGATTTTGTTGTCTGATAGTATCATTATCAATCGAATACAAACTAAGCTGACCGTACAGGATGCCGTAGATATCATTTCCGGATGGCTTACAAATCTTTTGAAAACGGGGACTGCCTTGCCTGCTATCATTTTTATAGCAGATGTATTGTTCCGAGTGTGTATCAAAACTTTCTAAACCATCTTCCGTATTAAGCCAAATCATACCTGTTTTATCAGGATAAATACTTGTGATGCGATTACGAAACGCATTTTGTGCAGGTAAGCTGCTGTTGTAAAATTTTTTAATTGAGTAACCATCGTACCTGTCAAGTCCAAAATAAGTGGCAATCCACATATAACCTTCTTCGTCCTGAGTGATATCATTTGCATCGGTATGTGACAAGCCGGCATCAACAGTGAGGTACTTAAATATATAAGGACTCGGCTGGCATATAGCACGATTGGCGATAAGTAGTAAGGCAGCAAATAAGAAAAGAAATGAAAGTTTCAAGCAATTTTCTTTTTAAATAAATTGGAGGCTCTCGATTCCCGGTAATAATGACAAGGTAAATAAGGCAAAAACAAACCTGCGCTCTAAACGACGAAAATATCTGTTTGAAAAATAAAAATAGCAAAAAACTTAAGAATTCAAACCCTTACTTACTACATCCGCAATTACACAACAGGCATCTGCAATTTTCGAATTGGGTTGTAATTGTAGCTGCTTTTATTCTCTTTACAAAGCTTTTCTGCAGAGTTTGTTTTTGCAGGAAATATAAAGGAACAAGCAGACAAATGTATTACAGGTAAAAAATCATGTACAATTTGACTACTGCGGAAATTAATTTAATCTGAGATTTGTCAAATAAATTTTAGATTTGGGCATTCATAAACGGTAAGAATAAAGAGAAAGTAAGATTGCTTGCGGATGTACCCGCAAAATCTTTTTGAATCGATTAAAAACGATAGTTCTTTATTTTCTTACATAATTGTCTGTGCCAGTTTTAATGCTAACTGTATTCATTAACTCCAAAAACAAAAATCACATGAAAGAAATGTACTGCAGAATCTGCCAAACCTAACGTATCGTCTAAAGAACTAAAATGTAATTTTCTAACTGTTGAACTTAAAGTAATCTATTGGTTACTTCATCTAACCATTTCTAATAATAATACCAAGCCAATATGAAGAATATTTTTATACTGCTATTTGTATCGCTTTTTATTTCTTCAGCCCTATTTGCGCAATCAGTTACTGTTAAAGGAAGAATAACTAACGAAAAAGCGGAGCCCGTTCCGCACATTAGTATTCTTATAAAAGGTACCCATAACGGATCAACAACCGACGAAAACGGGGATTTCTTAATCAAAGTTCCCAACAGCAACTCGGTGCTCCAATTTTCTGCCATCGGCTACGAGTCGCAGGAAGTAACAGTGGGCAATCAATCTACCATAAATGTTACGCTAAAAGCAGGCGAAGCCAATAAGTTGAATGAAGTAGTGGTGGTGGGTTATGGAGCCCAGAGAAAAGTAACGGTAACAGGCGCTGTATCTACTGTAAAAGGTACAGAACTGGAAAAAACACCAACTGTAAATTTATCAAATTCACTGGTAGGCCGCTTACCTGGTATCAGTGCTGTGCAGTCCTCCGGCGAGCCTGGATATGATGGCTCTAACATACGCATACGCGGCACCAATACCTTTGGCAACACATCGGCGCTGATAGTAGTGGATGGCGTGCCTGATGTTGCCGGCGGCCTTGAGCGCCTTAACCCGGCAGATATAGAAAGCATGTCCGTATTAAAAGATGCTTCTTCGGCTATCTATGGAGCAAGAGCCGCCAACGGAGTTATCCTTGTAACTACCAAACGCGGTAAATCTGGTAAACCACAATTATCTTACAATTTCAATCATGGATGGGCGCAACCCACACGTGTTCCTAAAATGGCAAACGCAGTGGAATACACCCAGATGAATAATGAAACCACCATATTTGATGGTGTGCCACCTGCCGAATGGGCGGCTGCTGAAGCTGCTTTTAATGCAACCGGAAGTTATACCACCCAGGGCGGCAACGTTGTACGTGCCCCTTTTCAACCGGCCGATGTAGAGCTATATAAGAATGGCAAAGATCCATGGGGTCATCCCAATACAGACTGGTTTAAGACAACTTTAAAAACATGGTCGCCACAGGAACAGCATTCTTTACAATTGCGTGGTGGTTCTGAGAATGTAAAGTACCTCGCTTCTTTAGGCTATGAAAACCAGGATGGCTATTATAAAAATTCTGCAACTGGTTATAAGCAATACGATATGCGCATCAATTTAGATGCTAATGTAAATAAGTACATCAGAACAAGCATAGATTTAGTAGCCCGTGAGGAGTATCGCCATTTTCCTACCGAAAGTGCTGGCTCCATATTCAGAATGTTGCAGCGCGGACGACCTACAGATCCTGAAGTATGGCCCAATGGATTGCCCGGTCCAGACATTGAAAATGGACAAAATCCGATTGTAATTACCACTAGTCAAACCGGTTATGATAATGATAAAAGAGATTACTTTCAGGTAAACGGAAGAGTTGAGTTTTTGATACCGGGCGTAGAAGGGTTGAAAGTAACAGGAACCGCTACCGTTGATAAAGAAATTCAGCGTACCAAAGATTGGCAAACACCATGGTATCTCTATTTCTGGGATCACAGCACTTATGAAGCCGATGGTAAAACGCCTGTTCTTACCAGGAATCTGCGTTCCACATTTACAAGTCCACAGCTTTCACAAGCAGATTATAATTACCTGAATCTTTTAACCTCTGCTTTTATCAACTATGATAAAAAAATCGGACCTCATACCATTGCGTTGATGGCTGCTGTAACCAAAGAAACAGATCAGGAAGATGACTTTAATGCTTATCGTACTAATTTTATTTCTCCTGCTCTATCCCAGTTGTTTGCCGGTGGTACATTAGGTCAACAAGTTGGTGGCTCCGGTTATAACCGCGCAAGGTTAAGCTACTTTGGAAGAGCAGCATACAATTACAAAGAAAAATATCTTGCTGAATTTTTATGGCGCGATGATGGTTCTTACTTGTTTCCAAAAGGACATCAGTTTGGATTTTTCCCTGGTATCCTTGCGGGATGGCGTATTTCCGAAGAAGGATTTTTTAAGAATAACATCAAGTTCATCAATTCTTTAAAATTACGTGCTTCCTATGGCAAATTAGGAAACGACCAGGTGTATTACAATGGTCAACTGAAAGAATACCAGTTTTTGTCAACTTACGGATTTAGCAATTATACCATTAACCAATCAGCTTTCAAAACTTTATACGAACAAGTAGTTCCAAATCCCGACTTTACATGGGAAGTAGCCAAGAATACTGATATAGGTATCGAAGGTAGCTTGCTGCATAACAGTATCAATTTCGAGTTTGATTATTTCTATAACAAACGTGATCATATCCTGTGGCAAAAGTCAGGTTCTACACCACAAACTTCAGGTATTGCCAACCTGCTGCCTCCTACAAATATTGGCAAGTCTGAAAATAAAGGATACGACTTCTCAGTAGGTTATACTACCGGTGCACGTGATTTCAGATTTTCAGTGAATGTAAACGGTGGCTATGCAAAAAACAAAATTCTGTTCCAGGATGAGCCACCCGGAGCACCGAAATGGCAATTGGCCACAGGGCATCCGTTCAGCAGTGGCGGTGGCGGCGCATTTCTTCCTTATGAATACGATGGCGTTTTTAAGGATCAGGCAGATATTGACAAAAACAAACTTGACTACTCAGGCGTTACTCCTGCCCTTAAACCTGGTGATATGAAATTTAAAGACATCAATAATGATGGCAAAATAAACGGTGATGACCGTATAAGACTGGACAAAACCAGTGAGCCTACTTTTACTGGTGGTGTGAATTTGAATTTTGCTTATAAAGCTTTCGATTTGAGTATCCTGTTTCAGGGTGCGACTGGTGGCTTGCTTTATATCGGAACAGAATCCGGTGATATAGGTAATTATCTTCAATATAGTTATGATCACCAGTGGACAATTGATCATCCAAGTAGTGTAGATCCCCGTATCGCAAACAGAGGCAATACTTATTATACAGGTAACAATACATACTTTTTAAGAAGCAGTGATTATCTGCGTTTAAAGAATATAGAACTAGGATATAATATGCCTGAAAAGTTTGGAGTGAAAGCTGGTGTACATGGACTCCGTGTTTATGTAAACGCGCTTAACCTTGCCACCTGGGATAAGATGAAGATATATGATCCTGAGTCCACAGCTGGCGATGGTCATTATTATCCTCAGTCAAGAATTTTAAATGCCGGTGTTAGAGTAACATTTTAAAAAGGTACAATGAAAAAGATAACAATCAATAAACTATTTGCTTTTGCCATCCTTTTGTTTTTGATAGGTTCATGTAAAAAGGATTTTCTAAATACAACGCCACTAACATCAATTTCCTCTGCCGTTACATGGACTGATGGCGGCCTATCCGAAGCCTTTGTAACCAACATATACAATGGTTTGGGCAACGGCGGATGGGATGAGCAGCAACTGGCTTCTTTAAGCGATGAAGCCGTTTTTGTACACCCTGGCAGAGGGATAAACACCATCAATGAAGGTACATTGTCTCCATCTAATCTCGGATGGGTTGACAACACTTACGAATGGGGCAACATGTACAATTATATCCGCCCCTGTAATCTTGCTTTGGAAAATTTACAAACAGCTACCTTTAGCGATACAGCTTTAAACAAAAGACTTCAGGGAGAAGCCCATTTTTTAAGAGGCTACTATTACCAGCAATTACTTCGTTATTATGGAGGCGTTCCGTTAGTGAACCATTCGTATGGTTTAAATCAGGACTACTCTGTAACGCGAAATACGTATGAAGAATGTGTAAACTTCATCGTTAACGATTGCGATAGTGCAGCCTTATTACTTGCTGGAAGAACACTCGCATCCGGCAGAGCTACCCAATTGTCTGCTCTGGCTTTAAAATCAAGAGTCTTACTTTACGCAGCTTCTGACTTACATGACATTCCAACAGCTAAAACAAAGTCTGCTACTATAGGTGGATTTGCCAATCCTGAATTGCTGGGTTACGTAAGTGGCGATCGCAATGCCAGGTGGATGGCAGCACAGGCAGCAGCAAAAGCAGTATTGGATTTAGGAAGCGGCTATATGCTTAATTTGACTGCACCGCTGTCACAAGCTGCTGGTACGCAGGCTTATATGTCTATCGCTATGGGCGGCGCCAGTAAAGCGCCTGGCGTGGATGCCTCTGCCTCCAGCGAATTGTTATTCATGCGACAGTTCTCTTCGGACGTTTATACAGGCGGCCCTGGTACGGATGGTACTTCTGTAGGACTGGACAACGGACCTAACGGTTATCATAACTGGGCTGGCAATGTACCCATCCAGGAATTAGTGGATGATTATGAAATGATGGACGGAACCAAGTTTGACTGGACAAATGCAGCTGAAGCAGCAGCACCTTATAAAAACAGAGACCCCCGCTTTTATGCAACCATTTTGTATGATGGTGCGACATGGAAGCCAAGAGATAAAATCTCCGGCAACGTTGACCCGGTAAATCAAATTCAATCCGGATCGTATGAAACAACTCCGGGTGGTAGCCTGTTAGCTGGTTTGGATACCCGGCAAAGTACCATCGAAAACTGGAATGCTTCCTGGTCAGGTTATTACATGCGTAAATTTATAGACCCAGATCCAAATGTGGTAGATAATAACACACGCCAATACATACCTTATCCGTTCTTCCGCTATACAGAGGCCGTGCTTAATTATGTGGAAGCCTCTATCGAATTAGGACAGGAAGGCGAAGCAACAACATGGTTAAACAAAATCAGGTTTCGTGCAGGCATGCCTGCTATTACCCTCAGTGGGGATGCGCTGAAACAGGAATATCGAAATGAAAGAAGAGTGGAAATGGCATTTGAGGAGCAAAGATATCACGATGCAAGAAGATGGATGATTGCAGATCAAACATTAGGAAGAAAGCTGGAATTTATTAATGTTACAGGCATCCTGAAGTCCGGTGCAGCTGCTCCCGTTCCTTACCACCATGATGAGACCGCCTACAAATACAACTATGTAACTTTCACAGATAATTCTCTTGAAAACAGAACATGGATTGATAAGATGTATTTCAGACCCATTAGCAGAGATGAAATTAACAGGAATAGTAAGCTTGTTCAAAATCCAGGATACCAATAGCGTTATCTGATCTTTGTTTTTGCACTAATTTCTAAAATCAATGCCGGTAGTTACCGGCATTGATTTTAAGTTTATATATCTTTCCATTCTAATTATCTTTCTCTTGCAACGCTGTTTTCTTTCGCTCATTCGCCAATCGCTGCTACTCTGCTTATCGGCCGTTTTCTTGCTAAGATGTACAACTAAAAATACAGATGAAAAATCTTCGCAAAAACAAACTCCTGTATTTGAATTATTAGCTGCTGAGCAAACCGGCATAAACTTCAACAACGAAATCAAAGAAGACCTGAACATGAATGTTCTGATGTATGAATACTTTTACAACGGTGGTGGCGTTGCAGTGGGCGATGTAAACGGCGATGGCTTGCAGGATATTTATTTTTCGGGCAATATCGTTGATAACAAATTGTACCTGAACAAAGGCAATATGCAGTTTGAAGACATTACGGAACAAGCTGGTGTTGCGGGCAGGCCAGGTCCGTGGAAAACAGGTGTAACCATGGCTGATGTAAACGGCGATGGATTACTTGATATTTACGTTTGTTACTCGGGTAAGTTACCGGCTGATAAACGGGTAAACCAATTGTTTATCAACCAGGGTAATGACAAGCAAGGCATTCCTTCTTTTAAAGAAGAAGCTGCTGAATATGGGCTGGCTGATTCATCATTCAGCACACAGGCTTATTTCTTCGATTACGACCGCGATGGAGATGTTGATATGCTATTATTGAATCACAACCCTAATTCATTACCTGTATTAGATGCTGTGAGCACGGCAGCGGAACTCAAACAAACCGATCCTTACATTGGTATAAAGTTGTACAGAAATGATAACAATCATTTTGTCAATGTAACCCAAACTTCCGGTATCAGCAGTTCTTCCTTAACGTATGGTTTAAGCGCAGGTATCGCCGATTTGAACAACGACGGATGGCCGGATATTTACATTTGTGATGATTATACGGTTCCTGATTATTTGTACATAAACAATAAAAACGGAACGTTTACCGATGTAAAAAAAACTGCCTTAGGCCATACCACACATTTTGGGATGGGCAACGATGTAGCTGATATAAACAATGATGGTATGCCCGACATCCTTTCTTTAGATATGTTGCCCGAAGACAACCATCGCCAGAAGATGCTGATGGCACCCGATAATTATGAAAAATATGACCTGATGCTGGCGAGCGGATTTTATTATCAATACATGCGCAACATGCTTCAGATAAACAATGGCAACGGAACCTTTAGTGAAATCGGGCAGTTAGCTGGTATTTCTAATACAGACTGGAGTTGGGCGGCGCTCTTAGCCGATTATGATAATGATGGCTGGAAAGATTTGCTGGTAACCAACGGTTATACACGCGATTATACCAACCTGGATTTTTTAAAATACATGAACGATTATATTCAAAACAACAATGGCAATATCCGGCGGCAAAATGTATTGGACCTTGTACAAAAAATGCCATCAAGCAATGTTGTCAATTACCTTTTCAAAAACAATGGTGACCTCACTTTTAGCAATGTGAGTAGCGATTGGGGATTCAACCAGCCATCCAATAGCAATGGTGCTGCTTATGCCGATCTGGATAACGATGGCAAACTCGATCTGATCATTAATAATATCAATAAACCGGCTTTTATTTATCACAATACGGCTCCAAAAAATGCACACAATTATTTGCAGGTTGCCCTAAAAGGAAGTAACAAAAACACACAGGGCTTAGGCGCAAAAGTGTTTGTTTATGCAAAAGGCGCAGAACAATATGAAGAACAAATGCCTGCCCGTGGCTACCAATCTTCTGTATCGCCTGTCCTGCATTTTGGAATGGGAAATAATACTCTCGTTGATTCTGTACGAATTGTTTGGCTAAGCGGCAAACAGCAATTAGAAAAAGAGGTAAAAACAAACCAACAGATTACTTTAGAAGAGAAAAATGCAACGGCACCTTATCATTACATTGCAACTGCAAACAGTTTATTTACAGAAATAAAATCACCCATTGCATTTCAGGAAACATCCAATACTATTAACGATTTTAAACGCCAGCCATTACTTGTTAACCCCTTATCATTCTCGGGTCCTTGTATGACAAAAGGAGATATAAATGGTGATGGATTGGAAGATTTATTTGTAGGCGGAGAGCCAGGCACTGCGGGAGCTATTTTTATCCAACAAAAAGAGGGTGCATTTACGGCTATTGCACAACCTGCTTTAGAGGCAGATAAGATGAGTGCTGATGCCGATGCTGCTTTTTTTGATGCGAACGGAGATGGATTTCCTGATTTGTATGTTGCCAGCGGCGGCTACCACAATTTTGAATCGGAAGATGCTTTGCTGCAAGACCGTTTATATTTAAATGATGGCAAGGGGAATTTTACTAAAAGTAAAGATGCATTACCCACGATGCTTACCAGCAAAAGCTGTGTGCGCATAGCAGATGTAAATGGTGACGGTTATCCTGATGTGTTTGTTGGCAGCCGTGTTGTTCCTGGCAAGTACCCGCAAACACCACAAAGCTTTTTGTTGATTAACGATGGTAAAGGCCATTTTACCAATGCTATACAAACTGTCGCACCACAACTCCAACAGGCAGGAATGATTACCGACGCAGCCTGGGTTGATATAAATGGTGATAAAAAACCTGATATAATAGTAACAGGTGAGTGGATGCCGGTATCTGTTTTTATTAATACAAACGGCAAGCTTGAAAATAATACAGCTACTTATTTTGATAAACAATACTCAGGCTGGTGGAACAAGCTCCTGGTGCAGGATATGAACGGCGATGGCAAGCCTGATTTGGTTGTTGGAAATCTGGGTTTAAATACGCAATGCAAGGTGAGCGATAAAGAACCCGCCGAAATGTATTACAAAGACTTCGATAATAACGGCTCCATTGACCCGATACTTTGTTTTTATATTCAGGGAAAAAGCTACCCTTATGTAACAAGGGATGAACTGCTGGATCAAATGAGCATCATGCGTACAAAATATACCAATTACGCAGACTATGCCGATCAAACGATAACAGATATATTCGATAAAGACGACTTAAAAAATGCTGGTCATTTAACAGCCAATTGCTTAAGCACTTCCTATTTTGAAATGGGAGCCAATGGAAAATTCAAGAGTAAGCCGTTGCCCATAGAAGCACAGGAATCGCCCGTATTTACATATTACTCCACTTGATTATAACGGGGATGGAATTGAAGATTTGCTGCTTTGCGGCAACATTAATAAAGCAAGGTTGCGCTTTGGGAAATATGATGCCAACTATGGTATTTTATTAAAAGGTACCGGCAAAGGCGGTTTTGAATATGTTCCCCAATGGCAATCGGGGTTCAACCTCCGGGGCGATATAAGAAGTGTACTTGCTATTCATAACACTTTGCTGTTTGGAATAAACGGTGCTCCGGTAAAAGCTTATCAGTATAAAACAGAAAATAATAAAAGTTCAATCGCTAAGACACAAAACAGTAAAAGGTTGCATGATTAGTTAACTTTTAAATCACAATCCTCCCATATTCGTGTATCAGAGGCAATTTGTTTTTGCCGTATTTATTTACATTCCCATGAAGAAGATTCTTATTACTGCAATGGTATTACTGTTATTGGGCAGCAGTTGCCAACAAAGGAAAACGCCACAATTAACAAATGAAGAGATCGGCAAAGTCATTAATCAAATGACGGAACTGATGATCCATGACATCACCAATCCGCCTTTGGCATCCAGGTTCTTTAGTTATGCATGTCTTGCAGGGTACGAAGTAGTGTCAGAAAATAATGCAGATTATGAATCTATGCATGGCATTGTTCGGGGTTATCCAAGTATTGCTAAACCTGATTCTATTCGGGGATATTCCTCTCAATTGGCTGCTGTACTGGCAATGATTGAAACAGCCAAAAAAATGCAGCCATCGGGAACTTTACTCAATAGCTATGAAGACGGCTTTTTAAATTCGTGCAAAAACAAAGGCTATCGTAATGAAACTGTAGAGCAATCGTTAAAGTATGCACAGGCAATCAGCAAAGCCATTCTGCAATATGCAAAAGCAGATGGCTACAATAAAATCAGTAATCTGCCACGTTATACGCCTATTAATAAAGAAGGGTGCTGGTATCCTACACCGCCGGCATACATAGCTGCTATCGAACCTTACTTTAATACCGTGCGCCCTTTTTTACTAGACTCAGCCAGCCAGTTTCGGGTAGCGCCTCCAACGCCTTTTTCAAAAGATAAAAACAGTAGTTTTTATAAGTTGATGTATGCCAATTACCGGCAGGATGCAGATAGCTTGTCTGATGACCACCGGAATATTGCGGCATTTTGGGACTGCAATCCTTTTGCTGTTCAGGAAGAAGGACACCTGATGATAGGATTGAAAAAAATTTCTCCGGGAGCACATTGGCTTGGTATTGCCAATATTGTATGCGGGCAAACCAAAAAGTCGTTTGAAGAAACAATGTTCATTCACACCATTGTAGCCATGGGATTGATGGATAGCTTTATGGCTTGCTGGGATGAAAAGTACCGCAGCAACCGGATTCGTCCTGAAACAGCTATCCGGCAGTTAATGGATGTACATTGGAAGCCACTGCTGCAAACGCCGCCCTTTCCCGAATACCTGAGCGGACATTCCTGTATTTCTGCTACTTCAGCCGTTATACTTTCTCATTATATCGGCGATAATATTGGTTTTACTGATACTACCGAAGTGCGTTATGGTTTACCACCCAGACATTTCAACTCGTTTATGCAAGCTGCCGAAGAAGCCGCTATCTCCCGCTTCTACGGCGGCATTCATTTTATGGATGCCATTGAACAGGGAATAGCGCAGGGAAAAGAAGTGGGCAAATGGGCAATTAAAAAAATGGAAAGGAAGTAGCCATTTATAAAATCAGAGCCAGGATAGAACGAGGCAACAAGTCAGATTGTTAGTAAGATTCATAACGTGAGTTACAGATAGATTGTTTCAATAAAATATAAAATCCATTACTTTTCGTACAATAAAATCTGGTAGCTAAAAGTAGAAGGCGTTGTATAAACCCTGCATTGCTCCAATGGTCTTGGACCACAACCATTAGACCCAACACCCAACGTTTTGTGGCTGATGCACAACACAGTTCCTTTGCTTTGCGGAAGATCTGTTTTATAAGCTACGTTTTCCATTTCTTCATCGCTGTAAGGCAAGGCAGATACCTGTAAAAAAGAAGTGTCTTTTTTTATGGCAAAACCAAACCCATCTCCAGAAGTAAGCCTTGCCCAGCGCACATCTTCATGATTGCCGCATTCCATTGGTTTTTCATAAGGTGTCATTTGTTCTGCCACATAGCTGGTATAATGTCCGACATCTGAGCCTTGTTTCCTGTCAGAATAGTTTTCCATTGGGCCGCGACCTAAGTAATCAAATTGATTTAAATCTTTAGCAAGAAACATACGCACACCCAGCCTTGCCAATGCCAGATTGGGATTGCTGAAACTTACCGTATTCTGTACATCAATAGTTCCCGTTCCGTTAACAGTATAAACTGCCTGGTGATGAACTACAAAGTTCTGCTTGCCGGTTCCGGTTAAGCTTACCTGTATTTCAATCGAATGAGCAGAAGATTGTTTTGTTTTAACTTCATTTACTGTCCAGGCAAGATTTTTCAAACCATATTTCTCCCAGCCTTCATAAGCCCACATATCATCATTCCGATGAGGTGCCCGCCAAAGATGCAGCATGGGCCCACCATTTTTTTGTAAAATATCCTTACCCTTTTCTTCTATTCGAGAAAAGGTTCCTTTGGTTTTATCAAATACAAGATTAAAATCGTTTCCTTTTACGATAATTTCTTTGCTTGAGTCCAGCAAAGTAAGTGTACTGCCTTCCGCCTGCTTCCTTACATCAGGTTTCACAACGGGCAATTCAATCTGCTGAGCAGCTACTTCAAAGCCCCTTTTTGCCCACAATTGATCAGTTGCCAAATCAAATGAAACCCTTACAAAATATTCAGCTCCCGGCTTTGGTTTTATGCTGTAAGGAATCTTAATGTCTTTCCCTTCACCAGGATTGATGAGTCCAAACGCAACTGTGCCGGATGTAAGACTGTCTCCATTTTCACTAATCTTCCATTTGGCAACAAATCCATTTAAGTTGAGAAACTGATATCGATTTTTAAAGGTAAAAATTTGATTTTTAGCATCCTTTACACGTACACTTATCCATTGATACGCGTGCTTTAATTCGGGATAATGTGGTTTTAAAGATCTGTCTGAAAATACAACGCCCTTATGAATGAAATATTTGTCATTTGGATATTCGCCAAAGCCGCCGCCATAAGCCGTAATATGATGGTTAAGATCGCGATCATTGTAAATCCCCTGATCCTGCCATTCCCAGATGGCGCCGCCAAGTAGTTGCGGGTATTGGTCAAACAGTTCGTTATAAACATCTACCGAACCCATGGAATTAAACATAGCGTGCGCATATTCACATAAGTAAAAAGGCTTTAACAGCGTTTTATCTTTTGCCTTCTTTTCCAAACTATTCACATCGGTGTACATTTCGCTATCAATATCAGCCGGATTATCGCTACCGATTCCAAAGCCCTGGTAATGTGTTGGACGGGTTGAATCAATCGTTTTGATGGTTTGTAAAATAGCTCTGAAATTAGAACCGCCACTACCGCATTCGTTGCCCAGCGACCAAATAATAACCGAAGGATGATTTTTAAAATTTTCTACATTGGCCCTGTTTCTTTCAATCAACGCAGCTTTTATTCTTGGTTCTTCGTTGAATTCATCCCAGGCGCCGTGACTTTCCAAATTTGCTTCTGCAACCAAATAAATTCCATACTCATCGCACAGTTCATACCATCTCGGATCATCGGAATAATGGCAGGTGCGTACATGGTTACAATTAGCTTGTTTGATGAGTACAATATCTCTAATCATTTGCTCTTCAGTAATGGCATGACCATCATCCGGCCAGTTTTCATGGCGATTCACGCCTTTTAATTTGATAGGAACGCCGTTCACTGTAAACAGGCGATCCTTGATTTCTATCTGCCGGAAACCAGTGCGTGAAGACAAGGTTTCAGTAGTGCTTTTTCCATCGTTGAGTGTAAGTATTGTTGTGTAAAGTTTTGGTGTTTCAGCCGTCCATTTTTGCGGATTGCTTACAGGGAAAGAAATGTTTACAGTTACTTCTTCACCAGGTTGAAGGGCAGGAACTTCTTTCTTACCGGTGGCACCGGCTACTTTTTCGTTTTCATTATATAAAGAAACCTCTATTACGCCTGGCCTTGTTGTTGTCGTACTATAATTTTTTATTTTGGCGGCCACTACCAGTTCGGCATCGCGGAACTGTTTATCCAAATTTGTTTTTATAAAAAAATCCCTAATGTGCTCTTGCGGCGAACTCCATAAGGTTACGTTTCTAAAAATGCCGCTTAATCGCCACATATCCTGATCTTCTAAATAACTGCCGGTGGTGAAACGATACACTTCAACCGCCAATGTGTTTTTGCCGGGCTGAATGTATTTAGTAAGATCAAACTCTGCTGCATTGCGGCTGTTTACACTATAACCAACTTTTTGTCCGTTCACCCAAATAAAAAAACCGGCATCTACTCCATCGAATGTAATAAAGATGCGGCGTCCGTTCCAATCGTTTGGCACTTCAAAATCTCTTCTGTAACTGCCTACCGGATTCCTTTCCTGATAAGCAGTATAGCTAACAGGTGGAGTGCTCATCACATTAGGAAAATCTTTTTGAAAGATATAAGTATAGTTGCTGTAATAAGGAGTTCCATAGCCTTTTACCTGGAAGCTGGAAGGCACATCAATGTCATCCCAATGTGAAACATCATATTCAGTTTTATAAAAATTAACCGGGCGTTTTTGCGGCCAGTCAACCCAATTAAACTTCCACTTTCCATTTAAACTTTGGCTGAAAGAAGAAGCATGGCGATTGGCAGCTAAAGCTTCCTGTAACGAGGCGTAAGGCATTAAAGTAGCATGGTTAAGTTCCTTATTGATACCGAGACACTCGGGGTCTTCAATTTCTTTTGGAACGGATGCAGTATCCCATTTTGAAAAGAGATGATTGGTTGATTGAGACTGGCAGGGAAAGGCTTTTATGATAAAAACAAAAATCAAGACAGCCATTGCGATTTTCCTGACAACTGATATTTTTTTCATAGAAATGTGCAGAATTAAAAACAAATTATTTACCTATTTACTTCATACAAAGAACATGAAACTTTACTTCAATAAATTGGCGTCATATTCATTTTTCTTGTCAATATGTACAAGACAAAAAGCAGTATTACAAATTTTGATTTTGCTGCTATGCAATTCATAAACAGTTGATTATTCTCTCTTTTGTTCTTGCTGCTTTTTCGTTTTTTGGCACCCGCTTCTTTTTAAAGCAAAAGAGATAATATTGTTGCGGTTAACAACACAACAATGTTGCTAACCTATCAAAGGCAAGGGAGCGAATGAACGCTGCTTTACATACGCTTCATGTTGATCGCACCAATCTTTAAATCGCAGCAACCTTAATCCACTGCGAGACATTTACACCAATGGTCATTTTATTAGATTATAAAATAGGTACCACGAATTTTACAGAAAAGTTTCTTCCCATATTAAATACCCCAACCCTACCAGTATTATAATTCACAGGATAATACTTGAAGCGGCTCATGTAATCCATATAGCCTGTATTGAAAAGATTATTGCAGATAACAAAAATTGAAAAAGCCTTTCTTTCTTTTGAAAAAACATCCATTCCTGCACCAGCATTAAACAAAGTATAACCTTTTGTGGCCGTTGTACTGGCTTTGTATTCATAAGGGGTAAGCGCAGTGTTTAACCCATTATATATGGCATATTGCCTGTAAATATCTTTTTGTTCGAAATCACTTCTTACACCTGCTTTCAGATAAGTGTTTTTGAAAGATTTTGACACATTGCCCAAAGTAAATTTCACGTCCCCTAATATTCTTGAAGGCGGAACAAAAGGCAAATATTTAATAGAATCTGGCACACCTGGAAGCTTTGCAAGCACGGTACTGAAAGAACTATTTACTTCCAGCCAAGGCAAATCGGAAGGATGAATATTTACTATAATTTCTCCACCAGTAAGATTTGCTTTCGTTTGCATGTATTTGTATACAGGTGCAGCGCCAAGCCCAACAGCATTTAATGAATTATTAATAGAATCGGTGCCATCGACTCCGATCAAACCTCTTGCATAAATAAAATCATGGATACTGTTGTTAAACCAATCTATTTCAAACCCAACATCTTTTGATGTAATACCAAAAGCGATATCCTCTTCAAGGCTGGTTTCAGGCGTTAAAGTATGGTCGCCTACTTCATATACTACGGTTCCATCGTGTACTCCATTAGCAGCCGATTCTGCTACATTTGGAGACCGCCAGCCACGGGCGACATTGGCTTTGACATAAATGCCATTTGTGAAATTGTAGGTGCCGCCGGCACTGAATGATAAACCTTTGAAATTTGTAGTAAACCCTTCAAATTCGTGAAAAGCATTGTCCGCCCCTTCCATTGATGGAGCTTGAGTTGTAGAATCAACCCAGTGGTCGGCTCCGGTAAATTTTCTAATGTCATAACGAATGCCTCCGCTCAAAGTAAGCTTTCCTATCTTTTCATTTGCAATAGCGAAACCGCCAATTTGAAAGAAATGATAATCAGGTATGAGAAGCAACGTACCCAGGCTTTTTGAATTTTGATACACTCCATTTGCACCCGCAGAAAAAGTAAGGTTGCCTGCCTGTGAAGAAATGTATCGAAGATCATAAGTTGCCGCATTAGAAGAATAATAGATGTCTGCTACATTTGGCATTGTGGGATCATTTCTTTCCTGGCGCTGGTTTTTCTGGTAAGAAAATATGGCTTTTATACGGCCTTTGCCGGCTGCAAAATTATTATCCCAAACTAGTTTGGTGTGCCTAATCCTTTGGTCAATTACCAAAGGTGTATAAGATTTGAGTTCCTGCAAAGTGGGCATTTCATAACTGGGAGCACCTCCATTTAAATCAGGATAAGCAACGGCTTGCAGCAGTTTCCCCGTTGCAGAATCTCTTGTGCCATCAACAATGCCGGTTGACATATCGAAATAGCTGGCATGCAACTGAGTATATCCCCATTTTCTATGAATACCAATAGACCCATCTGTATTAAAATTACTAAACTGCGAATTCAATACATAACCATCAAAAGGGTTTCTGTAAGCATGAGCCATTGCATTATCTGCCCGCACACTCCATGCAATCCCATGCTTAGTTCCGGCTAAGGAAATCATACCATTCAGAAGCCCATTATTCGTTTGATAATTCAATAAAACAGTTCCTTTGGTTTGACCTTCAGCAAGCAGATCTTCCCCAATAAGATTAACAACGCCAGCAATGGCATCTGAGCCATACGAAAGGGAAGCCGGACCTTTTAAAATCTCATAGCTTTGAACAGCGTTAGGATCAGCTTCAATTCCAAATTCATCAAACCATGCCTGGTCAACCTGTTCAACACCATCATTCAAGGTAAGTACTCTGTTATAACCAAGACCTCTGATCACCGGCTTTGAAATACTTTGACCATCTGTAATGGCTGATACTCCGGGCGCCAGTGCTATTGCATCAATTACATTAGTAGCAGAATTTTGCAACAACTCTTTTTGGTTTACAACTGTTATCGCATAAGGCGTATTCTTTATATCGGTTGCTGACATAACTCCTGTAACCACCACTTCATTGAGTGTTAATGGAGATGGTAACAAGCTGAAGTCCTTTTCAACTTTTCCCTTTATATTTATTTTTTCAATCCGGGTAGCATATCCTACAGAACTAATTTCAATCACGTAATTTCCTTCTGAAATATTTTTTATAGAATAATAACCTAACGAATCTGACACAGCCCGAAGTTTTAAATCGGGTATGGTGAGCGTTGCACCGTCGAGAGGTAAATTATTTTTCGCATCTTTTACAGCGCCGGACAGCTGGGTTTGTGCTAAAATGTTCTTTGACAGGATGATAAAAATAATGGTAAAAACAAAAACAAGTTTGCAGTTCATTTCGTTTGGTTATCTGGTAATTAATTTTGGTATAAGCACTTATTGCTGTTATAAAAGCGGTAGTTTATATTTTCTACCGCTTTTGTTTTTATATATGGACTATCTATGCATAAGCAAATTGCTTTTTTATGATGGTATTGTTCATCTCTATTGTTTTGGAATATTCCGAAAAAACACCCATCATAAATTCTCGAAACAGATACTTTGAACCTCTTCGCTTACCTTTATATTCATACTCTAAAAGATAGAATGGGAGATATTTCGGGCTAACGATTTTATTTTCCTGATAGATTGCTTTTTTAATAATCGCCCAATCATCGGCTTTCAAGGTTTGCTTTCCGTTCTCCTTATATAATCCAGCATATTGTTGAGAAATCTGTTCAATTGCCTTATCCATGGTACTATAAGATCGCATTGTTACCACCTTATTTTTCTCTTGCTTGATATAATGTTTTAACAGACCGATCAGATTGACAGTAACTTGTTCTGCGCCATCGTTAAGCCCATGACTCGCGTTCAACTTCTTCACCCTTGCATTTTTTGTTTCGGCAACAGAGAAGTATTTATCGAGCTTTTTACTTTTATGCTTTTTATGAATATACTTTTTGTCAATGGTAAACAAGCCATGAAGACTTGTTTCCTTATCAACCATGGCACAGCGTATTTTCATAGCTGTTAGCCAGGCAGTTTTTACAGTAATACCAAGATTTAGATGAGATTGTTTGAGCAGGAATAGTATTCCTGTTTTTCAACATTGCTTTGATAATAACAATCCATGTTGGGAGATCAAGTCTTGTATCTTCAAAGATAGTACCTACAAGTACTGAAAATGACTTTGCACAATCGTAGCAAAAGTGGCGTCCGGGCTCATTCTTAGCCTTGTGTGTTTTTTTAGAAAAACAATAAGGACAAATCACTTTGTTTCTCCACCTTAGCTTTTCGAAATACATAATACACTGCTTGCTGTGTATCGAATTGTTGTTTCATATATCTTACATTCTTTTATCATTCTTTTAAATTGCTTCAATACATCATTAACAAGAGAATTTGGTTTTGCCCAAATAATCTCCTGTTAACTTTTTCGTTACAAAAGCTTCCATAAACCATAAATGAAAAATAGAATTAAGACAGCCGCGGAGGTGGTGTTATTACATCGCTGAAAGCAGAAGAGATAAATATAGTGTTATAAAAGAAACCGGTGTTTGCATGGGTGCCTGTTTGAAAAGAAAATAGTAAGGCGTGAAAACAATATTGGGGATTATAAATGATCCTTACATTTTTTAGAGAAGAACTTTTAGGGAATTCTGACACACTAACATCGTCAGCCTTAAAAAAATCGCTTATTTCAGATAAAATATCCTGCTCATCCGTATCATGGTATAACGAAAGAAACAAGGTATCATTGATAATTTCTCTTTTCCCGACATCATATAAATTCCCGTCAATCCTAATCTCATCACCACTATAGGCATCCTGTTGGTTCAACGGCACTTTAATTACATTGAAAGAAGAATTGTGTTTTGCCGCAGCCACACCACACGATGCCCTATGTTTTGAGTACAACAGCATGATATCAAAATACCCATAATAAAACACACTGCTGCCTATTATGAGTATCAATAAAAGGAATGCTGTTATTTTCATAAATAGTAAAGTCCGCCAGTTAGAAAAACAAACTTATTAAAAATTTGCAAGGTTTTACTCCAAATTTTACTTTACAGTCATTCCTGTTTGTTTTTATACCTTATGGTATTTTTATTTTTATACATAATGGTATTTTTTCAAAACATTCTTATATCTTAGTTTTTTATTTGTCACATTAACCGGTGAAGAAATAAAACCAAAAGCTAATTGCACTTTCGTTATAACACATTTTAAACTACAGCTTCCCGATCAATTTTTATAAACAAAAACCACTATTTATGACACCTGCATTTCTACGTTGTACAGGCTTCATTTTACTATTAGGCTTATTGAGCCTATCAATCAAAACCAATGCACAGGTTACGAAACGAACCTTCAGCTTTGAGAAACCTAAAGTGATTAATTTTAGTGAATTAGCTGAGAATGAGAAAAACCACCCGGTCATTTTGCAGCCCCGGTTTATTGAGCAAGGGGAAGACCGCGACAAATTTATCTTTAAGCCTCATGCCGTAAAAGCAGGCGCAAAGGTTGAGAATATCAGCAATACCAAAAAGAATTTGAATCCTGAATCGGCCACTGCTGCAAGTTCTCCTGCACCCAGCCAAAACTTCCAGGGAGTATTAGATAACGGAACTTTAATACCACCAGACATTAATGGTGCTGTAGGCACTAATTATGTTGTAGAAACCACCAACCAGCAATTCAATATTTACACCAAGAGCACGGGCGCATTACAAAGCACTGTTTCGATAACAACACTGTTTTCACCAAGCGGCTTATCCGGCTATTATGATCCGCATATTATTTATGACCCTACCAGCGACAGGTTTGTTATCTGTATTGATGCAGGTTCTGGCACTTCGGCCTCACCTTCTTATTTTGCATTGGCTGTTTCAGCATCAGGAGACCCAACAGGTTCATGGTATATTTATAAAGTAGAATGCACACCGTCTGCAACTACAGACTTTATGGATTATCCAATGCTTGGTTTTAGCAGTAGCTGGATAGTGATGACGGGTAACGATTTTCCTGCATCAGGGAATAACAGCACGCATATTTATGTGTGGCCCAAAGCCACTTTATATGCTGGCGGAGCTGGAACAGCTACCACATTTGTAGATGCTAATAATATCCTGGTTTCACCTGCTTCAACATACGATGCAGGTGTAGCCACCGTATATATGGTTTCTGACTATAATGGTAATTCAGGCGGAAATGGTTATGTGAATGTAGGAACGATTACTGGCACTTCTACGCCCGTATATACCGCCGGAAACCAGTTAGGAATCAATCAACCATGGCAGGAGCCATCAGCCTTAGTGAATGCGCCTCAATTGGGCGAAACAGCAGCAAAAGGTTTGGAAGCCGGAGATACACGTGTACATAGCTGTATTTACCGTAATGGTTCATTGTGGTTTACACACAGTGTATTTTTACCCGCGTCAGGAACGATAAAGAATGCAGCAGTTGATTGGTGGCAAATTAATCCTTCTTCATTAACCGTTACACAGTTTGACCGTATTGCTGACCCAAATGCAGCCATCTGGTATTATTATCCAAGCCTTGATGTAAATGCAAATGGTGATATGCTGATTGGCTATTCTACTTCCAGCTCAACTACCTATGGAGGAGCGCAATATGCATTACGCTTAAATTCTGATGCAGCCAACACATTGGAAACACCCAACCAATTTGTAAACGGTGTGGCCGGTTATTATAAAACTTATGGCGGTGGCCGTAACCGTTGGGGAGATTTTTCAGGAACTGCTTTTGACCCAACCGATAATTCTTTTTGGACTTTCCAGGAATGGGCAAATACAGGTAATAATTGGGGAACTCAGGTAGCTCATGTGCCAGTTACATCAGTGGCTCCGTGCAGTGTTCCTACAGGTATGACCACAACCAATATAACAAATACAACAGCAACCTTTGGCTGGACAGCCGTATCTGGCGCAACAGGTTACAATATTCAATACCGAATTGTAGGCACCACTACATGGAGCACCGGAACAACCACCACCAACTCATACAATGCCGCGAGTTTAACCGCAGGCAGCAATTATGAATGGCAGGTTCAAACTGTATGTTCGGCTACTTCTAACTTCTGCATTTACAGCTTCTACTGATTTCACTACAACTGGCGGATGTGCAACACCAACGGGATTGCTGCGTCTTCTATTACGACATCAAGCGCTACTTTAGGATGGTCAGCAGTAACCGGTTCCTTAAGTTATAATCTTGAATATGGCACTTCGCTTTCATCTTTAACAACTGTAACCGGGCTAACCACCAATTCTCTATGCATTGAGCAACCTTAACTCTGGCACGAAATATTACTTTGAAGTACAAACTGTTTGCTCAGGCGGAAGCAGTACTTACAGTGCTATAGATTCATTTACTACCGTAGCACCTTGCACTGCGCCAACGGGACTTACCGCATCTTCTATTAGTACAACAAGCGCAACTTTAGGCTGGTCAAGCGATAAGCAGTGCAGTAAGTTATACATTACAATGGAAAGCGTCTACAGCAGGCAGCTATACCACAGTAACAGGCATTAGTACCAATTCCTACGCTTTATCGGGTTTAACAACAGCTACCAAATACTACTTCCAGGTACAAACGGTTTGTGCCAGCGGAAGCAGCAGCTATAGTGTTTTGGATTCCTTTACTACCGCAAGTTCAGTTGCTTATTGTGCTTCGAAAGGAAAGACTACTTATGAGTACATCAAAACAGTTGTAGTAGGTAGCATCAACCATACCAGCACAAACGACGGAGGTTATGGCAATTATACCAGTGTTTCTACCAATCTCGCTGCGGGGTCGACTTATACAGTTAAATTAACCCCTGGCTTTACGGGTTCGAGTTATGCTGAAGACTGGACTATCTACATTGATTACAATGAAGATGGAACCCTTAACGGAACAGGGGAAACAGTGCTGAAAGTTAGTTCCTCCAGAACAGGGTCAGCCACAGGCACTTTCACAGTTCCGACAACTGCTAAAAGTGGTTCTACCAGAATGAGGATACAACTATCGTACGGTTCATACAGTACAAATCCTTGTGCAACCATTACCTATGGTGATGTGCAAGATTTCACGGTTAATATAACTGGCGGAACAGATCCTTCTTCTAACCAGTTAATTACATCAACCGATAAAATTAATTTGGAAGGTGAAAACAGCCTTTCTATAATTCCTAATCCTGTTAGAAGCAGTGCCAATGCAACTGCGGTTTATCATCTTGCAAAAGATGGCAACACTACATTACAGGTGATTGATGCTCAAGGACGAATTGTATTTACGCAAGACTTAGGTTTGCAAAATGCGGGTCAGCACAATTATTTATTGTACAATATAGCTGGTAAACTGCATGCAGGTTATTATTTAGTGGTGCTTAAACAAGGAAATGATATTGCTGCTAAAAACCGCTTTATAATCGGGAAGTAGGGAGTTATCGTTAATAAAACATGCAAAAACAAAACCCTCACTTAATGGTGAGGGTTTTTTATTGGCAATAATATAAAACGCCGTTTGCAGGAATTTATATTGTAATTTATTATCAATAAATATTTAATTAAAACAAAAGCTCATATTGCTTAACGTAATTATCTTGTAGCAATTTTGAATATTATAATCCTGCTGCTATCACAGCTCAATGTATCATATTTCCAGTCAATTGTAACAATAACAGGAAATTGCGGATGATCGCCTAAGGTAAAGCCATCGGGAAATTGCAGTGTTTTAAAGGAAGTACAGTATATACACTTTCCTTTCGGATCAGGTACACCATCGATATGAATAAAAAAGCCTCCGGGACAATTACAGGGGTCATGGCTGTTACATGGCCGCATGCTCTTATCGGCACTCATGATTTCGGCATTGTTATGATATACTTGAGAATCACTTTTCTCAACGCAAGGAGTAGTAAACATCATCATAACAGCAACAATTATTAGATTCAACATCTTTGTTTTTGCATGTAAAATTGTAATAAAAAAAGTTTAGTTTATAAACTAAACTTTTGCTTTTCTTGTACTAACAGCTTCCATTTCGCTTCTAAAGCTTGCAAGTTTTTTTCTAATTGTTGCACAGCGTCGGCTGTTCTTTGCGTAGGTGTAACATCTGCCTCTTGTAAAATCCCACATAAGCGGTGTTCGCCGCTTTTTGCTGAAAGAATTTGTCGAGGTCATATCCAGTATAAAGGCACATTTAATTCGGGTATTTTGTAAGTGGTATCATTGCTGGAATATTTTCTTACTATGTTTCCTTTTGCGTCTATAATCTCAAGTGTTACTTCGTTGGTTGAATTGTTCTTTACATAATAATCAATGATAGCACCATCAGGTGGGTTTTGTCCGGCAGGTTCATCCGGAGGCTAGGGAGTATCGGTATTTATATCCCATCGAACCCGGTATACATTGGCAGGCTTAAATAAAATAGCATCAGCATTTTTGTTCACATTTACTATACTTCGCAGCGGGTTAATATCATCCAATATCCAAAAGCCCCGGCCATAAGAAGCTACAATAATATCGTCGTTCTTTATCATCAGGTCTCTTATTGAACTGGCAGGCATATTTAACCGTAGAGATTGCCAGTGTTCGCCATCATCAAAAGAAACATAAGTTGAGGTTTCCGACCCGGCAAACAACAACCCTTTTTGCTTTGTATCTTCCCGTACAACATTGATTGGTTCATCGGGCAAGCCGGAAACGGTTGACTGCCGCATACACAGTCTGATTATCGAAATGACCTGCATCAATAAGAGAAATCTTGCTCCATGCCGTTAGTTCCGATGGCGTTATATCGCTCCATATTGTAACGCCATCATGTGTAAGTTGTATCAAGCCATCATCAGTACCGCACCAAATCGTATTGATATCTTTGTATGAGGGAGCCACCGTATAAATTACACCTCGTTGCTTTAATGTTTGCTTTGCTTCTGCTGTGTAAATGCCGATACCTTCGGGGAGATGTTCGTATGTTTTCCGGGTAAGATCGGGACGATGCAAGCCTTCACCATTAACCCACATAAATAATATTTGGATCGGATGGTGCTACTACGCTGTACCAATTGATCCTGTTGATTCCTTTTCGAAGATACTCTGCCACGTACGCCCGTAATCGGTGGTTTTCCAAACGCCACCGTTATTTACACCAATGTAAAATATATTAGGCTGCTGTGGCACACCTGCTGCGCCAACAGTTCTTCCACCGCGGTAAGGACTAATAGAGCGCCATTGCATTTGACTGAAATAAACCGAATCGTACTGCTGCGCTATTACGTTAAAACCAAATAAAATAGCAGAAAGCTTGAAATGCAGAAATAACCGAAACGTATTCATGATAAGTATCTTTTGGTTAGCATTCTTTGCTCAAAACAATTTTATACATTATATGCCATAATTGCGGTTTTTTATTTCTGGATAGCACACAAATCTTCCTGTTAGTAAAGTAGAACAACCATTGCAGAAAGAAATAAAAGTGAGGTTAAAAATTAGCAGATGATATGTAATAAGCTAAGCAATAGTGTACTTTAAACATTCTAAATCGGCGTTCGTTTTGAATTGTAAAAGTGAAAACTTTATCGTATAATTCATTAATTTCTTTTGTTTTTGCCATTTTTTCTGAGGAAGCTTTTCTTTTTAACACACAAGGAACAATAACATGTTGTATTTATAAACACATAAAAAGCTTCAAATTTATATCTGCTCCTACTCTTTTTACAACGGCATAATTTTTATACTGTCTTCCTCAAAAACTGATAATGAAAAACACCATTTTATTAGCCACAGTAATGGTTGTGTTTGCTTTTGCCTGCAACAATTCCAATACTTCAACTACTACATCTGACAGCACAAGCAGCACAGAAAGCAACGACACAACTAATAGCAATAAGTTAGAAACTATTTTTACCGACAGTATTTATCAATTTACAGGCATTGCCAAAGAAGCCGGCGGACGTTTATTTCTTGTCTATCCAAGATGGTCGCCTATTTATCGTTATGCGGTAGTAACTACAAAAGATTCAACCGGCGTAACACCGTATCCAACTGCCGAAATGAATAACTGGCAAACTGGCCAACCGGGCGAAAACAAATGGGTTTGCGTGCAAAGCATGTATATTGATGACAAAGGTGATTTTTGGGTGATTGACCCTTCGGCACCGATGCTGAAAACAATACAAGGCAAGGGAGCGAAGTTGGTGAAGCTGGATAAAAACAGCGGTGCGGTATTAAAAAGCTATAATCTTACAGGAACCATTACGGATACAAGTTATGCCAACGATGTAAGAATTGATACACAAAACAATTTTGCTTACATCACCGATTCTAAAACCGGCGGTATCATCATTGTCAATCTCGCTACGGGTGCTATACGTGAGGTTTTAAAAGGTGATAAATCCACCCTTTCCGATCCGGCTTATCATTTTATTATTGATGGAAGAGAACTGGTGAAAGATGGCAAGGTTGCGAAATTTAATTCAGATGGAATAGCTCTTACTCCCGACAGAACTTATCTGTATTATAAGCCGTTAACCGATGATAAACTATATCGCATCAAAACGTCTTACCTGCGCGATTTCACAATGAAAGATTCAGCTTTGAGCCATAGTGTTGAAGACTTAGGACATTTTAATACAACCGATGGAATGATGTTCGATAAAAGCGGTAATTTGTATATGGGCGATTTGCAGAAGTATGAAATTGTAAAGCTTGATAGCAGTCTGCATAAGACCGTTCTTGTAAAAGATTCATCGTTGATCTGGCCTGACACATATTCTATTGCCGACGGGTATTTGTATTTTACATGCTCACAAATTAACAAGCAACCCGATTATAACAACGGCGTAAATAAAAGAACTTCACCTTATAAAGTGTTTCGCATAAAGCTATAAAAAGCGGCAAAAACAAAAAGTGTAATCAATTGATGAACGAATGCTCATATAGTTTATTACACTTTTTGTTTTTGCCGCTTTTTCTCTTACAGTATTATTTCAAATGTTATCTCGGATAGTGTAATAAAAATTAAGGCAAAACCAAACCGGCATCTGTTTCCCTAATCTTCCCAGGTAAGTGCACCTTTTTTTAGAATGTAATAAAAGCCAATTAGGAAGAAAGCGACAAACAAAACCACTTCACCAAACCCTTGCCAGCCAAGGGCTTTAAAGTTTACAGCATAAGGATAAAAGAAAATCACTTCCACATCAAACAACACAAACAAAATGGCAACTAAAAAATATTTTACTGCCATTGGCTGCCGTGCCGTTCCATGTGTTTCAATGCCGCTTGCAAAGTTTTCCAGCTTATCGTTGGTTTTTCGTTTCGGTCCTAAAAAGTTAGAGCCGAGCAACATAACGCTTACAAAGCCTGCAGCAAATATCAACTGAATAGCAATTGGGAAAAAATCAGTTGCAGTGCCACCTGTTGCAACGCTGGTTTTGGCTTGTAAAAGTGTTGAAAGCAATAACATACTTGTTGATTGAAAGGAGCAAAAATAAGGTAGTCAAATAAAAAACTCTCCCGAAAAATGAGAGAGTTTTTTATTTATTAAAATGAATGAACTTTTACTTAGTTCCCGACTTTGATTTTGTAGGTTTATTGGCAGGAGACTTTGTAGTACCTGTTGAACGGGGTTGGTTTTGACGTTGCTGCGCTTTTTCTAAAATACTCAGATACTGTTGATACTGCGTCTGGTTAGGATCGTACTTCACAGCTTGCCTAAACGCATAAATGGCGCTATCCATGTTTTTCGCTGTATTGGCGTAATAGCCACCTTGCAAAGCGTAGTAATAAGCGATGGTTTGACCATTCTTTGCTGTGTCTTTCGACAAGTAAGAAATGTAATCGTTGATAGGACCTACAGCAGTTTTGCCGGTTGTATCCGATGCCTGCGCATACTTCACAGCAAATGTATAAGGATACACCTGGTCGGGATATTTCGCTTTGTACAAAGCAATGGCTGAATCGGCATAAGGATCCTTAGCAGCCACGGCAGCATCAGTTAAATCGAACAATGCACGGCTTGTAGGATCGCCGGTGTTCATCGCGAAAGCTTGTTTAACATAAGCCAAGCGTTTTTGGGGCTGGTTGGTTCTCTTATAAATGGATGCGATAGAATCAATGTATTTAATTTTATTTTTTTGCACGGTATCAACGTCCATAGCTTTGGTAAGATAGCTTACGGCTGTATCTTCTTCACCTGGAAATTTAGAATACACTTTAGCAGCCAGGATATAATAGTTAGGATCAGTTTGAGAGCCGGCGGTTTGTGAAGCAAAATATTTATCTAAGTAATTTTTCGCATTCACTGAATCGCCCAATCTATCATAGTTATAAGCATATAACATATTCAGCTTTGGAAAGTTTTTACACTGTCCGGCAGCCATGGCATCAGCAGCAGCTTTTGACTGATCGTATTTACCGGCACGGAACAAATAATCCGCTTTAAAATAATCAGTATTACAATCCTGATCGGCGTATTTTACATAATTATTCAAATACTCCTGCGCCGCATTAATGTCTCTGTATTGATAGTAATCAAACCAGTTGTAATAAGCAGGTGCATAAGCTGCATCGGCAGCTATTGCTTTGCCATACCACTGCTCCATGCTTTCCTTGTTTTCCTGGCTTTTATAAATATTACCTATACGTGTGTAAGCAGCGGCGGCAAATTTAGGATCGCGCGTGGCTGCATCCTGAAAAGCAGTAACCGCTTCGCCGCCTTTATCACTACCCAGTTTTAAATAGTTGATGCCAAGGTTCATTTCTACATCAGCATTTTTAGGGTCAAGCTGTGCTGCTCTTTTTAAAACATCAACCGCATAGGCCGGATCGCCAACTTTACCTCCACCATACGCATTGGCTCGACCGATGGCATCTAAAATTTCAACATTTTCCTGCCCTTTTTTGTTCTTTGATGCAGTGATAGCTTGTTCAAACTTTTGTTTTGCCGCATTTACATCATTGTTCTGAATTAAATCAAGTTCGCCCATACCCACCAAAATGTAAGGGTCGTTCACACCGCTGCTCAATGCGTTTTGATACAATGTTTTTGCACCTGCTATGTCTTCGTTACCCGGGGCTAATAACGCCTGACCTAACCAGTAAATGGCGCGTCCGTCTTTTGGGTTTTTATTTACTACATTTTGCAAAGCATCTTTTGCACTTTTGTCTTTCCCATAATACAAAAATTTAATGCCGTCGTCAACCGATTGGGCTTGCACGAAGGCAGTGGCAAGAACAATACATGCAAACGATAAAATTGTTTTCTTCATGTTTGTGTTTTTATAATAGTTATTAATTGCTTGAACTGTTTGTTAGCTTTTGTTTTTGGTTAAAAATCGCTTTTGCGTATGCTAAAATCCATTTTTCCAGGCACAAGATAAGACCTTCTGAATATCAATTGTCCTCTTTCGAGGGTCAGGAAATTGACAAAACCTGTACCAAGACCTGTGTTATTTTCCTTAATTATGTAATACAAAGGGCGTACCATCGGGTATTGGCCGTTTTCAATCGTTTCCTGCGAAGGTCTTACAAAATATCCGGCGCCGCAGGTCCGGCATTCTATCAATGCCATCTTTATTTTTTTGGCTTCTTCTACCTGCTCGGGGTCTTCATCATTACCTACCCAGCTCGAGCCAACAAAGCCAATTGCATCAACATTATTCGATACAAAATCAATCACGGCTTTACTGCCGTTGGCAGCTTGCACATTTGCGCTGAACGGCTTTCCTTTCAACACCGTATCCATCAAATACCGAACGGTGCTTGTGGCATGATTGCCGTCAACCACAACCTGTTTTTTTGAGGTACTATCCGTAAGCAGGCGTTGCAGTTTTTTTATGCTGAAAACTGAATCTTTTCCGCTCCGGTTTACAATTACTGTTACTGCATCATAAGCAATGGCATCCCAATTCGGACGAAAGCCCCAGGCTTTTATCAGATCTTTTGCCTGGTCATCAGTTAAGCCCTGCGTGGTAATAATCATTCTTACGCTATCGTTCTGCAAATCTTTAAAACACTCTGCTTCCGATTTGTATTCGGCAATAATATGAGCATCGGGATAAGAAGATTGATATACTTTGATTTGTTCAGTGATAACAGGCTTAAAGCTTTCATCAACGCTTATATGAATGGTGCCCTGTGTTGGCGAATCGTACACAACGGCTTTGCTTTTGTTTTTGCACGAAAAACAAAAAAGTGCAAAAACAAAACAGATAAAAAGAGATGATGTTGTTCCTTTCATTACCATTGTTTTTTTAAACCGCGATAGAGCCTGAAGACGCCATATATTATGCAAAGCCCGCCGAACAAATAACGCAGCAACGGATCTAAATATCCCAGATAACCATTCAGCGTATCGTTGTTTATTTTATCTAAAAACAGCATTACCAAACCCATCACCAAAATTATAATGCCAAAGCTAATGTTGTAAATGGTTCGGGCAAGAGCTGCACTTCTTCGCTGTCTTTCTTTATAATCGTTTATCACAAATTTGCTTTGAATGAAATGAAACCGTTTGCTTCTGCAATTTACCTATATCATTTCAACGGCAATAATAGTAAAATGAAAACAGATTGTTAGATTTCTTCTTTACAAATGAATCAAAACGAAATCATTATCAGGATGCAGAAATGCTCAGATTCCATAAACTAGGTTTCAGGAAACAAGATTCAAGGTTTCAAAATTTAAGAATACATACGTCAGGATTTCAAAGATTTCACGCAACAAATTTTAAGATTGAAGATTGAAAGATTTGTAATTTGAAAAGAGAAGATAAAACAGGCAAAAACAAACTTTGCACATTGCAGTTGATTTGTTATCTCACCTTTGTTTCTTAATTCTTGAATCTTGATTCGTAAACCTTGTCTCTTGAATCTTGTTTCCTGAAACCTTGTTTCTTGAACCTCGAAACCTTACCTTCGCAGCGCAAAAAAATAGCAATGGCCGGTCAGTTAAAAGAAGTTCGTAACCGAATCAAATCTGTTCAAAGCACACAGCAAATTACAAAAGCCATGAAAATGGTGAGCGCTGCCAAGCTGCGCCGTGCACAGGAAAGCATTATGCAAATGCGGCCTTATGCGCAGAAGCTGCAGGAGATGCTGAGCAATATTGTAAGCAATGTTGACAGCAGTGAAATCAACATCAATCTGGCAACAGAACGACCTGTTGAAAAAGTGTTGCTGATTGTGATTACTTCTGATCGCGGGCTTGCCGGTGCTTATAATTCCAATATCATTAAAGCGGCAAAAGCAACCATTGCCGAAAAGTATGCAACCCAATTTGCAAAAGGCAATGTTACCGTTTGGAACATCGGAAAGAAAGGCTATGAATCGTTATCAAAAAGCGGTTATAAAACCAATGCCGATTACAAAGACATTTTTTTGAACCTCAAATTTGAAAGTGTTCAAAAAGCTTCTGCTGCTGCAATGAAAGCCTTTGAAAATGGCGAGTTTGATGCGGTTGAACTCGTGTACAGCCAGTTTCAAAATGCGGCTTCACAAGTATTTAAAGTCGAAAAATTTTTACCCATACCAAAAGTAAAACCGAAAGAAGGAGCAAAAAAAGCCGACTTTATTTTTGAACCCAATAAGGCACAACTGATTGCTGAACTGATGCCCAAAATTTTAAACACGCAATTGTACAAAGCTGTGCTTGATGCGAATGCCAGCGAGCATGGTGCGCGCATGACAGCGATGGACAAAGCGAGTGATAATGCCAACGAATTGTTGCGCAGCTTACGCATTTCTTACAACCGCGCACGGCAGGCTGCCATTACTACCGAGCTTACGGAAATTGTGAGCGGTGCAGCAGCTTTGGAAGGATAGTTTGTTTTTGTTGATTTTTTGATGCAGGAGTAAGAATGACTGAATTTTCAAACATAGCGCTTCATGTTGAGGCGCTTATTTTTGCCTCCGACAAACCGTTATCATCCCTCGAAATAACTGAGCTTATCAACAATGCGTTTGCATTTCTGGAGCAATCATTTTCCGAAGAACAAATTGAAGATATTATTAAAATGGTAGAAGCCAAATATGCTTCACCAGAGGCCGCTTTTACTATCAAAGAAACCGGCGGTGGATGGCAGTTTTTAACCAAACCTGCTTACCATAAAACCATCGTTCAGTTGAATGGCGAAAAGTTTTTAAAACGGTTGTCGGCAGCGGCTATGGAAACGCTTTCTATCATCGCATATAAACAACCTGTAACAAAGGGCGAAATCGAAAACATCCGCGGCGTGAACAGCGATTACAGCATTCAAAAATTGCTCGAAAAAGAACTTATTATTATTTCCGGCAGGCATGAAGATATGCCCGGCAAACCCTTGCTGTACGCCACTTCGCGCCAGTTTATGGATTATTTTGGAATGAACAGTGTTGCCGATTTACCCAAAATAAAAGAAGTGCTTGCACAACAAACCATCGAACCAACTGTGATGAACGAAGAAAGAGCCAACGATGAATTGCTCCTTGTGAACAATGAAGGAGCTTTGATTCAGGCACACAACAGCAATGTTGAGAAAGATGACGATTTGAACGGTTGATATTCATAACCTTTATTAATTTGCTCTTTTATAAGCTACTGCTTTCTAATGAATTCATCCATACCTGCGCTCGTTTGTTTTTACGCATTTTGTTTGGTGGTTGCCATACAATTGTTTTATTATTTATTCTATTTTTTCAGACTCATTTTTTACAAGCCGCCGGTTAAAAACGAATCGCAGGAATATCCGGTTTCTGTTATCATTTGTGCCCGCGATGAAGCGCAGAATTTAGCCAACAACTTACCCGGCGTTTTGCTTCAGCGATACAAAACCACGCACGAAGTAATTGTAGTGAATGATAACAGTGAAGATGAAACCAAATATGTTCTTGAAGAATTTAAAAAAACATTCAAAGACCTTGTTATCATCCCGCTTACACAAGAAGCTTTGATGATTCCCGGCAAGAAATTTCCGTTATCAATGGGTATCAAAAGCACCAGGCATGAAGTGCTCCTATTAACCGATGCTGATTGCATTCCGGCATCTGAATTCTGGATACAAAAAATGCAGGAAGCCTATGCACCCAACATCGAAATTGTGTTGGGCTATGGTGCATACAAAAAGAAGCCGGGCTTGCTGAACAAGTTGATTCGTTTTGAAACATTTCAAACAGCGTTGCAGTATTTTTCATTTGCATTGGCAGGACATCCGTACATGGGTGTTGGCAGAAATTTAAGTTATAAAAGAAGTTTGTTTTTAAACAACAAAGGGTTCGCTTCCATCAATCACATCCCTGGCGGAGATGATGATTTGTTTATTAATAAAGTGGCTAACAGGCGCAATACGGCTATTATTTTAGATGCCGATGCACATACGCTAAGTGAGCCAAAAACCACTTGGGGCGAATGGTTGAGCCAAAAACAAAGACACTACACAACTGCAAAATATTACAAGCCTAAGTATAAGTTTTTATTGGGTCTGCTTTCGTTTTCCAACTTTTTAGTGTACCCACTTTTTATTTTATCACTTATCTTTTTTAATTGGTGGATAACACTCATCATCTTCATTGTCCGGCTGTTTGGTAGTTGCCTTTACATGGCAAAAAACAATGGCAAAAATGAACGAAGTAGACTTGTTTCCTTTCTTCTTATTATTTGATATCTGGATGTGTTTGTATTACATCGTTTTTGCACCGGCATTACTAAAGCCACCTGCTAAAAAATGGAAACGATGATAGTGAGTGGTGAGTATGAATACTGAAAATGCAGGCAAAACCAAAAATACAAAATACAGTTTTATGTTACAGGCTTTGTAACTCCGGTTGATCGTCTGTTGCGTCGCACACTTGTACGTTCTGAAATCAATTGAGCAAGTTGCGTCATTGCGAGGCACGAAGCAATCTGTGGATTTGTGATTGATGAATTATGATTTATGAATGCAGGTTAATGAAGTGATGGCTATTTATAAACAGCACTTATCTTACAGCACAGATTGCTTCGTGCCTCGCAATAACGAATGCAAATTTTTACTTTTTCATTATCCTTTCAAAATCTTATTTCCTACCGCGCAATCCAAACATTTTCTTCTATCGCAATACTGTTTTTTCAACTCTAACAACGCTTGCGTTTGCAAAGCATTTTCAGCCGTTACACCAAACGATTTCCATTTTTGAATAATGCTGTTTTGTTCGCCTTTTGCCTGCATCAGCCATTCCATTGCTTTATCTTTATAAGCCTGGTTGTTGTGATACAAACCATAAGCAAACACAACCGGAACAACCGTATTGATTAAAATATTTTCTGCCATTGGTTCGCCAAGCACTTTGGGTTTGTAAGAACTTGTTGTATGAATTTGATAATGATAATGCCAGAAATCATTAGCTGTTACATTTAACAAACGAATTATGTTTCCACTTTCTTTGGCCTCCAATACTCTCGAAAACAAATGCTCAGATTGATGCACCAGCATCGCCAACTGCGCCAACCGAACCGTTGGAAAATTAGCAGGCCGCATCCGCAGAAAAATAGGTGTGCCGGATGCTTTTTCTAACTTGTATTTGCTCTTTAAAAAAGAATATTCGCGTTGCAACAGCAACACATAATCATCATTCGATTCTTTATCCAATAAGTTAGCATGACCTAGGAGCAAAGCTTCTAATTGTTGAATTTGATTTTTATGTTTTGCCAAAACAGAAACCGGAATAGTTTGCGCCATACATTCAAAAACATCGGCATTGACAGGCATTCCAAAGTTGCGTGCAAGCAGGCGCCAGAACACTTCTTCCCAATGATTCTCTGTCTTCTCTAATTTCTGAAATACAATAGCAGCACGGGTTTGCAGCCGTTCTAACATCAAACGTTCGAGCCAGCTTTGCCAGCTAAGCGGAGATAAAACAGGAAGATAATGCTCGCAAGGAACAAAGCCTTGCTCGTGCATCAACGATTGATAATGTTCGAGCATTAGTTTGGAAACATGCGGCTCAATAACAAAAGTGGGAATGGTAGTTCCGTTGGCATCATTCAACTTTTTATCTTCCTTCCAAACCACGTGAAGAATCACATTGTTGTAATTGTCATCGGCCCCATGTTGATGTGCCAGCCAATCGGAAGCATTGATATGAATCTCAATATTACCGGCCCAAACAGTATTTCCTCTTTTTAGTTTTGCACCAAAAAAATCAGGTCCTTGATTAGTGTTGTAACTGCCCGGATGAATGATCGTAAGCCGCTCATCATTCGTTGTAACAAGGGCCTGTTTGTTGAAGTATTGAAATTGCCAGATGAATTGCAGCAGCCGTTCGGTAAGCACAAGTTACGTTTTGGTGTACGGGCAAAATACGGTAAAAACAAATGTTCCGCAGATGTCACTGATTTACGCAGAAGTTTATATTCATTTTCTTCTGCGATTTTCTGCGTTATCTGTGGGACGACATTCAAACAAAGAAGCTTCTTCAGATGCGACTTGATGCTTTGTTTATTTTAATCTTGGCCACTTGCACCTTGTTATCTTGAACCTTTATCTCTCCCTTCTTTCCAATATATTTTGCCATGCTCATCAAGGTACCAATCACGGTTACTATCACGCCAATCCAAAGCAAATTGATGAAAGGAAACTGAAGCACTTTCAGCGTAAGCAAATCGCTCAACTGGTTGCTTTCTTTTACACCAATTTCAAACTCGCCGTTTTTAGCATCCGCAATGCGGTTAAACCGCAAAACCAGATTTTGGGCAACCACCGTATCAGGCAAGCTGCGCATTGCACTATCGTTTTGAATAGCCACGCCCGGGAATGCGCCATAGCGGCTTCCATTTTTACCAATCACCTGTAAGTCAAGCACCATGCTGGTTTCGCCAGGCTGTACACCTTTTACATCAGGCTTGTTCACTTCTACTTTTTTGAAGATGATAATACCATTGGAATAAAAGGAAGTATCGCCTTGTTTTAATTTGATCGGCCGGAACGTAGCCGTGTCTTGTTGGCTGCCTTCGAGCCAGGAAGTAACATACACAAAAATATCGCGGTTCCAGTAATGCTTTGAACTTGGGTTGGGCGCAAAGCCGTCCTGGCCTTTGGTATTGTGCATGACATCCGGATACACATTGAAATTCTCAAGTCCACTCTTTGCTTTTAAAATTGACTTCAAAGTATTTTTTATGGTTGACATCGTTCAACGTATCACGCGTGTAAGTAACATCATACTTACCCATATCGGTAGCAATACCTTTAAACAGGGTTGTGTTTTCGGCAGGCTTGCCTACAATTTTATTACTGGCTTCGGTATCGGGTAAAGTAGAAATGCCGGTAGTGTTCCAGCTTAAAATTTCTTTCTTACTGGACGATATTAAAATCCCTAATAAAACCAGCCCAAAACCAACATGCGCAATGGCCGCACCGGAACGTTTCAATTTGCCCTTAAAGCCAAGCCAGATATAGCTTGCATTGGCAACAACAGAGTACACCGCAGCAAAAATAGCAACATGAAGGGCGCCCAAAAAACCAATCCCTTTTTTATCGTAGCTAATGTTTCCAAACACGCTTATCAATATACTGATTACTAATGCAACGATGGTGGGTATCGCTATCTTTTTTACAAAGAATTCCCTGTTTGTGTTTTTATATTTTAAGTATTGAATGATGGCAGTAAGTACGCCAATAATAATAGCAATGAACACCTGGATGCGGTTGTACGAAAATTCGGCATCTTCGGATTCTGCCATCTTTTTGTCGAACACTTTGTTGATAACAGGTAAAGAAGTTTGGCTGATGATAAGAACCGCTGAAAGAAAGAAAACCAGCGCACCGATAAACATCCAGAACTCGCGGCTATAAGTGCTTTCTTCTTTGTGTATAGCAGGGATAGAAGGATCCTGATTTAACTGAATACCGAATGCAACTACAAAGCCTAACAAGGAAAACAACCAGATGCCGGCAACTATATTTTCGTGCAAAAACAAAGATGAAATAAGAATAGCAGCAATCAATCCTGCAATGATGAGTTTTCCATTTTTATTCGCTTTTACAAATGGCGGCAGCCATGTAAATACACTTAAAAAAAGGAGCAGTTGCCCATTCATTCCTGCACTGGTAAAGGCATGAACCGAAGTATCGCCAAGGATACCACTACGCGTTAAAAATGTTTCGTATAAAACAAGAAGAAAAGAGAGCGAAAAAAATAAGTATGTGCTTTTTAATGAGTAGCCGCTGTGCCGGTAAATCAACGCAGTATGCACACCAGCCACCATGATAAGCCATGGCACCAACGATGCGTTTTCTACAGGATCCCAGGCCCAATAGCCACCAAATGTGAGACTTTCGTAAGCCCAGGCAGCGCCCATCATAATACCTAAACCAACAATGGCCATCGAAAACAAAGCCCAGGGCATAACTGATTTTACCCAGCTTTGATCTTTTGTTACCAAACCACTATAAGCAAATGCAAATGGAACAATGGTAGAAGCGAATCCTAAAAACAAAATGGGCGGATGAATCACCATCCAATAATTCTGCAGTAAGGCATTCAACCCCGAGCCATCTTTTAAAACAGAAAGATAATCGGCACGGATGCCGCCGGTAGTAATGTCTCTGAAAAAAGGCGCATCATCCAATAAGCCTTCGTTGCGCAGCAACACAAACGGATTGCTGCCAACTTTTACATTAAAAATATAAATGCCAAGGAGCATGGTTGCCAAACAAAATTGCCCAAAAGAAATCACTGTCATTACCGGCGCTTCCCATTTCTTTACGCGCCAGATAATAAGCCAGCCGAGCACACAATGCCAAAACGTCCACAACAAAAAGCTGCCCTCCTGCCCTTCCCACAAACAGCTAAACACATATTGAAGTTGCAGCGTTTTATCGCTGTGCTCCCACGCATATTTATACTCAAACAAATGATTGGCAAGAATGTAATAAATGCAGCCAATAATGGCAATTACCGAAACCGTTTCTACAGCAAAAGCGGTTCGCGCAATGCGAAGCCAGCTCCTTTTCTGCACGAAATCTTTGGTTTTGTAAGTAAAATAAAACGAAAGGGTTGCTACAAGGGAAGCCGAGAGTGCAAGGATGGCAAAAAAATGACCGAACTCGCCTGGCAATACATGTTCACCGATATACTTCATCCGTTTGTTTTTGTGTTAATTCATGGCTTGCTGGTTCAGGCTTTGCTTTATCGCATTGGGGTCATCTTTGTATTTCGAAGGACATTTTATCAAAATCCCTTTTTGGTCGTGAATTTGAAACACGCCATTTTCCATTTTTCCTTTCAGCACAATGCGCTCGCTTTTTTCCATGTCGTAAGGCTTTTCGTAGTAATACGCAACTTTCATCCTATCACCTAAGGTATCCACCGCTTCAAAGGTTAAATAGTTTGGATTTTTTGCAGGGTCATATTGCATCGTACTCTTATCTAATTTGGCAATGACTGTAACGGTTTTTCCGGCTTTCTGTTTGGCAGAAGCAATGGTTTCGTAGCCCGTAACATCTGTAATCATACTAATTAAAGCCCCAATGGCAACGGCAACCAGAACCAAAGCAATGATGTGAGATTTTTTCATGGAAAACGTTCAGTGATTTAATTACAAAATTATGGCAAAAACAAAGTCGCCCTCTACATAGTTATATGTTTTGAAGAAGTCATTTGTTAAATCGTAATAAAGCTTTCACTTTTGGTTTTGCATAAATTTTCAATTCAACAGAAAGGCTATAAACTTTATTTGCGAAAACAAAGTTTATAGCCTTTTGTATTTGAACAGATAAACAGAATTTATCTTCCGCTTTTTTGTATCATTTCTTTCAACTCGCTGTTGAAATCATTTGCATTTGCCAGTTCTTCCAGCGTAATGTGCATGCGGTAATTCCAGTAATAATGAGGATTGGCGGGAACGTTAATCCGTTCTTCCTGCGGATTGGCTCTGCGCAAATCTCTATCAATTCCCATAATATCCTGCCACTGAAAAATACTCCACATCGCAGGCGAATACAAATGTTGCTCGATGATCTGTTTTACGATCCACGGCTCACAGTAAACCGGTGCTTCACCGTACTGATGAAGTTGCTGATTGTAAAAGTTTTGCGTAACGTTTCTGTCTTCTTCCCACCAGCCACGAATGGTGCTCATATCGTGCGTAGAAGGCATTACAACACTTAAATAAGGCGCTGCGGCAATGTTGGTAAACTGTGCATGTTCATCTTTAGGCATTCGCTGTACTTCAAGGCTTAACAAACCTAAATCCTGCATCACACGCGGCACGCTGGTTGGCACCAAACCTAAATCTTCACCGCAAATGAGCATATCGGTTACTGCTTTAAAAGCAGGCAGTTTTTGCATGGCTTCCCCACGCCAGAATTCATTTTGACGTTCATAGAAATAATTCAGCGATAAGTAATACAACTGGTTCTTGGTATGATCGTCGAGATGCTGATAGGAAGCCGTTTTTTCCATTCCAAAACGGAAATGGAACAATTCTTCGTTCGAATCTTTTTCTTCAAATAATATTACATTGCTGATAAGGTCGAAAAGAGTTTGCTTCAGCCAATTGTTATGTTCACTCGGCTGCTGCAGCGCAAACCAGGTTTCTACACGTATTTGTGTGTTTACTTCAGACTTTAAACTATAGGTATCGTTCTCTTCTTTATTTAAAAAAGTATCTTTTGCATACTGCTGCTGATCGCCAAAAAATTCGTTTATAACCTGGTCGTTTATAAAAGGCTTGCAAAAGCGGTTATAATCGAAATGAATATTCCATTGTGCAAACTCGTCAACATGTACGGGCAAAGCAGGAACAAAGTGTCCCATAATGCCTTCCACCGATTCCAAAGGAATACTCCAGATGCGGAAAAAGCCTAAAATATGGTCAATTCTAAACGCATCGAAATAATGGCTCATTTGCACCAAACGCTGCTTCCACCACGCAAAACCGTTTTCTTTCATCCGTGGCCAGTTGTAGGTTGGGAAGCTCCAGTTCTGACCTTTTACGGCAAATGGGTCGGGCGGTGCACCAGCTTGCATATCCATGTGAAACAGTTGCGGGTGCTGCCAGGTATCGGCGCTATTGCGAGCAATGCCAATGGGAATATCACCTTTCATTACAATACCCTGGCTGTGCGCGTATTCGGTTGCCTCTTGTAATTGCAGATGCAAATGATATTGCACGAAATAATACATACCGGCTCTGTCGCTTTGCTCAGGCGGAACTCAGCCATTCTTCAACAGCTTTTGCATTGTATGTTTTGTGTTCTTTCCACTTACTGAAATCAGCCGTATTGTTAGCTATCTCTCAAACAACAAAAAGCCGCATAAGGCACTAACCAATGTTGATTATCTTGAAAAAAAGTTTTATAATCTTCCGATGCAAATGTGGTTTCTTTTTGCGCAGGGTAAAGCTCATGAATGATTTTCCATTTCAAATCGTTCACCGCTTCGTAATCCACAGCAGGCAAGGCATTCAGGCGTTTTGCTTCTTCTTTATATGAGTCTAACAGTTGCTTGTTTTCTTCACCTGCAACTTGTTCTACATTTAAGTACATAGCATGTAAAGCAAACGCAGAGATAGAAGCATAAGGATAAGAATCAACCCATGTTTTGGTAACCGTGGTATCGTTTACCGGCAACAGTTGAACCAATTGCAAGCCGACACTTTTGCTCCAGTCAACCAGTTTTTTTATATCGGTAAACTCGCCACAGCCAAAGCTGTTTTCGCTGCGCAAACTAAACACCGGAATCACTACGCCAGCGCCTTTCCATGTGTTATCGGGTGTACGGATAAAACCATCGTTTACAACCGTTTCAGTTTCTTCATCAAAGGCATTTGAAAGCACACGATTATCGCCGTTTTCTAATTGTAGAAGCTCTTTCTTTTCCCAATTGTAAATGCCGTATTTATAAAATAAAGGAAGCTCGCTCTGCGTTACATTAATTTTGATTTGCCAATCATTTTTGTCTTCCGCTTTATTTAATAACAAAGGTTCACTTGTGTTCCAATGCTTCAGTGAATCGGCACTTCCCGTGAGGCAAACCGCCTGACCTTGTACTAAGAGCGGCGCTTTTACTTTGAAGATGTGTGTATAAGTTTGAGATGGCTCACTCTCAAAAGAAGGCAGGTTGTTCTTAAACAGAACATTGGTGAAAGGCTTGGTAAAAAATGCATTGTCGTAGTATCCTTCAAAATCCCACGCATCAATGAAATTGATGTTTTTATTTTTATAAGAAGAAGGCGTTAGCTTTTTATCTTTCCCACCTTCATGTACAAAACTGCCATCTTCTTCTTTCAACAGATAATGATAAACCACATCTTCTGTCAGCTCGTTTTCATTCGCAGTAAGTTCAGCATTCCAATGCTGTGAATCTAAGAACTGCATTGGCAAAGCTTCTTCAGGATTGCCGTTACCAAACAACGGATGCTGCGCTGTAATAAATAAGCTTTGTCCGGGCTTGGTATAATAATTTATAATAAAAGTAAAATGGAACGTTTTGGTTTCATCTGTATTTGTTACTTCATCGTTAGTATTTGCTACTTCCTCAATTGCATTTTCTTCATTAGTAGCATCAGTTGTTGTTTCTGTCATTAACAGTATCAATTGATATTCTTATTTGGTGATCTCTTGTGTTTCACTCTGAGTTTGTGCCTGATGTTGTCCTACTCTCTCCATGATGAACCAAACGGTGTACAACAGCTTCGTTTTTTTCCTCTGCAACTTTTACCGGCTCTGTTTGTTCAATAGCATCCGGTGCAACTTCTGCTTCGGTTGTAGCTGGTTGAACAAGCGGCGGCTCCGTCTGTTGAGTTACTTCTTCTGCAACAGATGCTTTTGGTTTTGCCGCTTTTTTTGCCCTTTTGGGTTTTTCCGATGCTTGTGAAGTTTCTGCCGAGCTGAGTAGTTTCTTCTTTCTTGCTTTTTCTTTTAGCTACTTTCTTTTCTCCCTTTACAGATGTATCGTCGTTGGTTATATCAGTTTGTCATTTCTGTGTTGGGCTGAGGTGTCGTCGCGTCATTGGCTACTTCTTCCTGCACAGATTCCTTCTTTTTTCTGCCCGGTTTATTTTTCTCTACAGGTGGATTGTTGTCTGAATCTGGGTTAGGGTTTAACTGCGGGTCTTTTTTTTGTCGTGCCATCAGGTTATTTTTTTGAAGATGCGAAAATAGGAAAATACGGTTTATACTTGCAGTCGCATTGAATTGAAGGGCTTGTGAAGCCCTCGCGCCAGTTGTAAACAGTCTACCTCGATTCCATTTTTCCTTTTTCTTATGAAACAAAACAAGCAAGCTGCCTTAGGTTTTATTTTTATTACTTTATTGATAGATGTTACCGGCTGGGGCATTATTATTCCGGTAATGCCAAAGTTGATTGAAGGATTGATACACGGCAATGTAAGCTCTGCGGCGCGTTATGGCGGCTGGCTGAATATGTGCTATGCCATTATGCAGTTGCTGTTTGCGCCCGTGCTTGGCAACCTGAGCGATAAATACGGAAGGCGGCCTGTGCTTCTTTTTTCCTTGTTCGGGTTCTCGATGGATTACTTGTTTCTTTCTTTTGCGCCTACTATTTTTTGGTTGTTTGTTGGCAGATGCATTTCCGGTATTACCGGCGCTTCGTTTACAACAGCAGCGGCTTATATTGCTGACATTAGCAACCACGAAAACCGGGCAAAAAATTTTGGAATGATTGGCGCTGCCTTTGGTTTAGGCTTTATTGTGGGTCCTGTAATTGGCGGTGTGTTGGGGCAATGGGGCGCACGGGTTCCGTTTTATGCTGCCGCTATTTTGTGCGCACTCAACTGGCTGTATGGATTTTTTATTTTGCCCGAATCCTTAGATATACAACATCGCCGCCCTTTCGATTGGAAGCGAGCCAACCCTATCGGTTCCTTTAAATTGCTTACCAAACATCCTTCGTTAAGTGGTCTCATCGCTTCGCTTACTTTGGTGTACATCGCAGCCCATGCCGTACAAAGCAACTGGAGCTTTTTTACCACCTACCAGTTCAATTGGGATTCGCACATGATTGGTTATTCGCTTGGCACAGTAGGACTGATTACAGCCTTGGTGCAAGGCTGGCTCATTCGTTATATCAATCCAAAACTGGGCAATGAAAAAAGCGTTTATGTTGGATTGGGTTTATATTCAATAGGAATGATTCTGTTTGCTTTTGCCACACAATCGTGGATGATGTTTGCATTTTGCGTTCCTTATTGTTTAGGTGGCATTGCAGGTCCGGCTTTGCAAGCTATCATATCGGCCCGCGTGCCACCAAACGAACAAGGCGAGTTGCAAGGCGCATTAACGAGTTTAATGAGCGCAACTTCTATCATTGGCCCGGTGATAATGACATCTTTGTTTTATTATTTCACCAATAAAAATTCTCCGGTTCACTTTGCAGGCGCGCCATTCATGTTGGGCGCGGTGTTGCTCATCATCAGTACATGGCTGGCAAAGCGAAGTTTAACCGCAACAGAGAAGTAATCAGCTTTGTTTTTGCATCAATTTCAATTTAATTTTTCCCGCAGATAACGCAGCATAGCGCAGAAAGAAATTAGAAATCTGCGGCATCTGCGGAACATTGTTTTATTTCATAGCACAGATATTGTCAGCAATGTTTTTCTTTTACAAGGAAAAAAGATTGCCATGAAAATACCTGACGCAACACAAATGCGCGAGTGGGACAAAGCCACCATCAAAGCAGAATACATTACTTCTTTGGAACTGATGGAACGCGCCGCACAACAATGCACCGATTGGATAGCAGAACATTATTCTTCTCATCAAAATACAATCATTATTTGTGGCAAACGCAACAATGGCGGCGATGGTTTGGCAATTGCACGACAGTTGCACGAAAAGGGATTTCAGCCAAACGTCTTTGTTGCCGATTGGGACGAAAAAGAAAGTGATGATTTTAAAAAGAACAAAGAAAATTTAGGGCAAAAAGAAATCCGGATTTCATTCATTAAAAATGAGGCTGAGTTTCCAAGGATAGATGCCAATACACTTGTAATTGAAGCCCTGTTTGGTTTTGGCTTGAATAGAAAGCTGGAAGGAAGTTATGCGGCACTTATCAATCACATCAATCAACAAAAGGCAACCGTTATTTCCATTGATATTCCCGCAGGCATGTTTACTGATGCTACATCAAAAGGAAACGTGATGATAAAAGCCGCAACAACGCTCACGTTTCAATCTTTGAAATTGTGTTTTTTAATGGCTGAAAACGCCGATTATTTTGGCTGGGTTCATTTGCTGCCCATCGGCCTAAACAAAGACTTTGAGAATTCTTTGCAATCGAAGTTTGTTTTTGCCGATATTTCAACGGTATCTTCTTTTTACAAAAAGAGAAAACAGTTTTCCAACAAAGGCACGTATGGCCATGCGTTGCTGGTGGCAGGCAACGCAGGCAAAGTCGGTGCTGCCGTTATGTGTGCAACGTCTTGCCTGCGCTCGGGCGTGGGTTTGCTGTCCTGCTCGTTACCGCTAAACTATTTTTCTATTCTTCACTACTGCAATTCCCGAAGCCATGATGGTTGAACGTGGCAAAGAAGAGGACGTTTCAAAATACAGCGTAATTGGCATTGGACCTGGTTTAGGAAAAGAAGAGGCTACGGCTTTGCTTTTACACGAATTGATTACAACAATTTAAAAAGCCAATGGTGATTGACGCTGATGCGCTGAACCTTTTATCAGAGCATCAGGATTGGTGGAAAGAGGTGCCGCAAGGTTCTGTTCTAACGCCGCATCCAAAAGAGTTTGACCGCTTATTTGGCGAAAGCAAAGATGATTTTGAGAGGATGCACAAAGCAGTTGAAAATAGTGCCAAAAACAAAGTGGTCATCGTTTTAAAAGGTGCTTATACATTGATAACCGATGGACAAAGAAACTATTTTAACAGCACCGGAAACAACGGTTTGGCAACGGGCGGCTCCGGCGATATTTTAACGGGTTTGATTACAGGTTTGCTTTCGCAACAATATGCATCCTTTGAAGCAGCCGTTGTAGGTGTTTATATACACGGTTTAGCCGCCGATTTGTGCCTGGATGAACAATCGTTTGAAAGCCTGTTGCCTATGGATGTAGCGGCGAAGTTTGGAAAAGCGTTTAAACAGTTACAAAAAGAAAAAGGGGCTTAAGACTAAGCCCCTTTGTACCCTTCATAAACAATCCATACCCCTATGGAAAGAAATTTATAATTAGTTGATTTGATCGTTGTCTGCTGCAAACCTATCCCACAAATAATTGGCCACCTTCTTATTTAGACGAAAATAGAGTTTTTTTAGGTAAACGGTTTCTTATCGAAAACCTTTTTAATGAGAAATTAATTAACGCCTATATTTGTCAAATTTGATTCACCAATTTCTAATTCCTTCTTTTATTATTTGCGTATGGAACATTCGCTTTTTTATGCGGTGCCGCTTATGGGTGCCATTGGTTTGATTTACACTTTTTTAAAATTTAATTGGGTTTCTAAACAAGATGCAGGCGATAGCAAGATGCGCGAAATCAGCACTTACATTGCTGAAGGTGCTATGGCATTTCTTCGCGCAGAATGGAAAATTTTAAGCTACTTCGTAATACTGGTTGCTATTTTATTGGGCATCATGGCTGCGAGCAATCCTGCTTCTCATTGGTCAATTGCAGTATCATTTATTATGGGTGCGGTTTGCAGTGCATTAGCTGGTTTTATAGGCATGCGTGTAGCTACCAAAGCGAACGTGCGCACGGCACAGGCTGCCAAAACCAGTTTGGCAAAAGCATTAAATGTGTCATTTACCGGCGGCTCGGTTATGGGTCTTGGCGTTGCCGGACTTGCTGTATTGGGATTGGGAAGTTTGTATTTGGTTTTGCATCATTTTTTTGCACAAGGCAAAGCTGCCAATTCGGAAGAAATGGTGCGCACGATAGAAGTGCTTACCGGCTTCTCGCTGGGTGCGGAATCCATTGCCCTTTTTGCCCGTGTGGGCGGCGGTATTTATACTAAGGCTGCCGATGTGGGTGCCGATTTAGTGGGCAAAGTTGAGAAAGATATTCCCGAAGATGATCCACGCAACCCCGCAACCATTGCTGATAATGTAGGCGATAATGTGGGCGATGTAGCTGGCATGGGCGCCGATTTGTTTGGCTCGTATGTAGCTACCGTTTTAGCAACGATGGTATTAGGACAGGAAGCTGTTTCGCACGACAACTTTGGTGGCTACGCTCCCATTCTTTTGCCGATGACCATTGCCGGCGTAGGCATTTTGTTTTCTATCATTGGAACTTTCTTTGTAAAAATCAGTGATAGCGCAGGCATCAGCACGGCTCCTGTTCAAAAAGCATTGAACATGGGTAACTGGGGTTCTATTATTTTAACAGCCATTGCTTCTGCATTCTTAGTGTATTATATTTTGCCTGATGCTCCGGTTTATTTGCAAAGAGATTACATTAAAAACAATCCTGCTCAATTGATTGTGGGAGCTACCGCCATTACGCGCAACGGCGTGCTCGGGGCGATTCTTACCGGTTTGGCGGTAGGTACTTTAATGAGTATTATTACTGAATATTATACGGCTATGGGCAAACGTCCGGTAATGACAATTATTCGTCAGTCGGGTACAGGTCATGCCACCAATATCATTGGCGGTTTGGCCATTGGTATGGAGTCAACCTGTTTACCCATACTCGTATTAGCCGCAGGTATTTATGGCTCTTATTCTTTTGCCGGTTTGTATGGTGTTGCTATTGCAGCAGCAGGTATGATGGCTACAACAGCGATGCAGCTTGCCATTGATGCGTTTGGACCTATTGCTGATAACGCAGGTGGCATTGCTGAAATGAGCGAGTTGCCTAAAGAAGTTCGCGAAAAAACAGATGTGCTGGATGCAGTAGGAAATACAACTGCTGCTACCGGCAAAGGCTTTGCCATTGCATCGGCGGCGTTAACAGCGCTGGCTTTGTTCGCTGCTTATGTAGGCGTTATCAATCACAATGGTTACGAAATGGCTGGCATTGATATTTACAAAGCGCGAGTGCTGGCTTCCCTTTTTATTGGCGGGATGATACCCTTTATCTTTTCATCGCTTGCCATTCGCGCAGTGGGCGAAGCGGCCATGGCAATGGTGGAGGAAGTGCGCCGTCAGTTTCATACCATTCCGGGAATTATGGAAGGAACCGGCAAACCGGAATACGATAAATGCGTTGCCATTTCAACCAATGCTTCCATCAGAAAAATGATGCTGCCGGGCGCAATTACCATCATAGCTCCGTTGCTCATTGGCTTTTTATTAGGTCCTGAAGCATTGGGTGGATTTTTAGCTGGCGCAACAGTTAGCGGCGTGTTAATGGGCATCTTTCAAAACAATGCCGGTGGTGCATGGGACAATGCGAAAAAGAGCTTTGAAAAAGGCGTTGAAATAAACGGCGAGATGTTTTATAAAAAATCTGAGCCGCACAAAGCATCTGTAACCGGCGATACGGTTGGTGATCCTTTTAAAGATACATCGGGACCTTCGATGAACATTCTGATTAAGCTGATGTCTATTGTATCGCTCGTTGTAGCGCCAACATTAGCTCATGTTTGGGGCCATAAAACTTCGCCCTCTTCTACTGAAATTAAGAAAGAATATCACTTAGAAAAAGCGGCAAAAACAAACTTGAGTTTGGAGAATACGATTGCTTATAAATGATGAATGAGTAATTTCAATAAACAAAAAACCTGCATTGAAAATAACGCAGGTTTTTTGTTTTTATGCTACTAAAAACTTGTTATCACTCTCTCAACTTTCGTTCTAAATTAATTGTTTAGAAAATTTATTTTATTTGCAGCTTTTGACTTTTTACTTTCAGATATTCCTTGATTTGCTCAAAGGTCATATTTGTCATTTCTAATGACATTTTTTCTTTAATAGTTCTAAAAGTCTTCACTGTGTCAAACTCCTTTTCCTTTATTTTATTATCAGTCTCCATATTCTAAAATTTCCTTTGGGGAACGTATTTCTAATGATTGATAATTTGAACGAATATTAATAGAATTATAGCCTCTGATTCTATAAACGTTTACAATGTGTTTAAAATTCCAACTGACTAAAATATCGGCTTTATTTATTGTAGCAGTTGCAATATGTATGCAGTCATCAAAGCTTGTTGGTCCTACAACTTTTTCCTGAATGTATTTTGTTGCAAGTGAAAGAATTTCATCATCAACAATGATACGTTCAAGTTTTTCCTTCGGTAAACTTTTAAAATACTCTCTTACATTTTCAGGAGCATCAACAAGTTCACTTTCTGTCAAGTCAGAATATACGCAAATTAAATTTCCTGTTTTGACTCTTTCAAAAAGCTGTAAAGTCGCTTCATCAAACTCTTTGTCAAATACGCCACCAAAAACTGATGTATCGAAATAAAATCGTTGTATCATCCAAACTCACTTTCTTTTCAAAAATACAAAAAAGCTTTACTGGGCGAGCTTTCAAATTCACAACCAGTTTGTGTCTCTACAAACCGATACGTAAAAAGAAAGGGTTGGTGAAGAACACCAACCCATAGACTTTAGCTATTTTACATTAAAAACAAACCTCAATTTGCATTCCTACTGCCCCGATTCCTACTGCCCCGCATCACCCGGATTAACGATCGGAGTGGAATCTTTACCAATGGCACCGTTTTCTCGAACGGCAGGTTGCTTGCCATTGTAAGCCTTGTCCATCTGATCCATCATTTGCAACAGACTTTGTGTTTGTTGCAGGTCATAAGCCATATTCTCGGCATCGGTTCCGGTAAGGCTGTTGTAGTATTTTAACTGCTGTTGCAAATCGGTTTTTACACTTTTGGCAACTTTATTAGCCAGTGTTTTATCTTCTGCACGATAGCAAGCTTCGAGGAACATCAGGGCAATGCGGTTGTGCTCGTTATTGCGCGACACCATACCATAAGGGAAGTTGCTTTGCAACATCATTTTGTCTGTTTTTTCCAGCACTTGTTTGGCATCATCTTTCCGGTCCTTGGCAGCTAAATCTAAAGCCAGTTCTGCATCGGCACGACGAATGATATTCAAATGCCTGCGGTTTTCTTCGTCATAATAAACATTGAAAACATTGGCATTTCCAAACCCGAATTTGTTCATCACTTTATCTAACATCCAATCTGTATTCACCGTTGAATTTTGAACCGGGATTAACCGGTAGCTCAATCCATCTCTTCTTAAATAACTACCAAACCCTAATTCTCCATAAGGCACCGTAAAATAAATAGGACGCTGCCATTTGTTGGCTGCAATAATATTCAACATTGCCAGATCGCCTTTGTATAAAGCATTTTTGGGGATTTCAAAATCTACCGCATTTACCACACTGTCATTTTTATTGACCGTTCCATTGCTTTTCACCAAGGCTTGATCAACCGGCAGGGATACTTTCTTAGCAGGATACAAGTAATAACCACGTTCGTCCTGGTTGGCATCATTTCCCACATAATCTTTCATCATCGTGTACAAATCGTAATACTTGTTATTGTCATCATAGCCAGGCGCAGCTTTATACACCGATATGTCTCTCGTTCTGCCTTCGATTTGTTTTGCCGACCAGATCACATCAATCGGATTGCTTTGGTTTACTTTATACCGGAACTGGTTGATATACCAATCAATGCCTAATAAGCTTGTATTGATAACACGAATATCAGGACGAATGCCTTCTACTTCCTGTGCATACCAAAGCGGGTAAGTATCGTTATCACCAAACGTAAACAAAATGGCATTGGGCGCACAGCTTACCAGGTAATCTTTGGCAACATCACGGGCCAGTTGCTTACGGCTTCTGTCGTGGTCGTTCCACTCCTGTTGCGCCATCAATACCGGCACAGCGAGCAGGCAAATAACAGTTGCAGCAATCGCTGCGGTTCTCTGGTTGATCTTCTTTGCCAACCAATCATTTACCTGCAACACACCCAATCCAATCCAAAATGCAAAAGCATAGAAAGAACCGGCATACGCATAGTCTCGCTCACGCGGCTGGAAGCCCGGCTGATTCAAATAGATAACAATGGCAAAGCCCGTCATGAAGAAGAGCAGGAACGTAACAAGAAAGTCGTCGCCGCGCCGTTTATACTGGTAAAACAAACCTATCAAACCTAATATCAGCGGCAATGCAAACAAAGTATTATGAGCCTTGTTGTTTTTTAAGCTATCAGGCAATTTGCTCTGATCGCCCAGCATAATATTATCAACTGCATTCACGCCGGTTATCCAGTTACCATCGCGTTTATTGCCCAAAAACAAACCTTCAATATCATCCTGCTTACCGGCAAAATTCCAAAGAAAATACCGCAGGTACATGAAGTAGTTTTGATACGCCACAAAAAACTTGATATTGTCTCCCCAATCGGGCGCTCGCTCATAGGTGCCATCTTTGGTTTTGCCTATATTGGCAAACATAGCATAGTAGTCGGCATGGTTCTGGTCGTTGCTCGCATCCCACATGCGCGGAAACACCATTTTATCTTTTGGCAGATACACATAATGGCCATCTTTACCCGATATAATGTATTTGTCTTTTCCGTCTACCTGGCTCTTTTGATATTTGTTTGAGGTTTCTAAATATTGAATGATATCAGCCGTAAATTTCTGTCCGTATAAAATGGGGAAATCGCCGTATTGGTCACGACCGAGATAACCCACCAAACTCATTGGATTGTCCACGTTAAACATATCTACAGCAGGGTCGGCATTGCTGCGAATCATGGTCGTTATGTAGCTGCTGTAGCCAATGAGCATAAACGTTAAACACCACAAGCCAAGGCGCATGTAACTCAAGCCACGCTTAGTAGCATAACGCAAGCTCCACCAGATGGCAATGGAAAGCAAAATAAAGAAAACAATAAAGCCTGAAAAGAAAGGAAGACCAACATTATTAACAAAGAAAATATCGAAATAACCAGCCGCTTTTACCGACAACTGAATGACGCCAACCTGCACCACACCTGTTACCACACAACCAATTATGAAGAAAATATAAGCCCCGCCGTAATATTCTTTTTTGTTTTTACCAAGCGCTTCAATGCCGTATAAAAGACCAATGGCAATGAGCGTTCCGAATATCATTAAACCTGCAACAGTATTATCACTAAGCGCTACATCGTCGCCATAGCGTTGCTGGATATTGGCCGCATATTCGTTCAGCAAATTGTTTTCTCCCCGGCTTCCCAGCCATGCACCGATAAACGCCAGCACACCGCCAACAATCACAACACGAATGAAATATTTGCGAAGCAAGGCATAATTAAAGGTTGGCTGTTTGCGGAAATAATACACCATCACAATGGCTGGAATGGTAAGCAAGCCTAAGAGGTGAACGCCGATTGACAAGCCCATCAAAAAAAAGATAAATACAATCCAACGATCAGCGCCGGGCTGATCAGCATTGTGTTCCCATTTCAGCATCGCCCAAAAAATAAGCGCAGTAAAAAAAGACGACATAGCATACACTTCGCCTTCAACGGCGCTGTACCAAAACGAATCGGTGAAAGTATAAGCCAGCGCTCCCACAATACCGGCACCCATGATGCTAATGATTTGGCCTGTTGTTAAATCAGCTACACTACCTTTTTGCACAATGCGCCGCGCAAAATGCGTAATACTCCAAAAGGTAAATAAAATGGTAAAGCCGCTTGCTAATGCGCTCATCACGTTTACGGCTTTAGCAGCAGTCATTGGATTGTCGCCAAACAAAATGATAAAGAAACGTCCAAGTAAAATAAACAGCGGCGCGCCCGGCGGATGCGGAATTTGAACTTTAAAACAACTGCTTACAAACTCGCCGCAATCCCAAAGGCTGCCGCCAGCTTCAGCCGTTAAAATATAAACCATGCAGGCAATAAGGCACACCGCCCAGCCCGTAATGTTGTTCACCCGTTTAAAGTTCATGTTATATAGCAGTTTTTATAAAAACGGGCAAACATAATGGAAAGAGTTGAAACCCGTTTCGCAACCTTAGATTTTAAGAATTGATTGATAAATAAACGGCTGATAGCATGATAAAAACTGACGAAAGAAGGTAACGGTGCTGGAGTTCTATTTAAGAGTATTTATCATCAGGTTTGAAGTTTGCTTTCAGCACCAACGCTCTTGTAAAATCAAGAAAGGGCTATACAAAACAGTTTATTGCAATTTTGTTTTTACAGTAAAACTGCCAGCATGAATTTTATTTTCTTCTTTGCTTTCGGTTATTTTGAAGACAATTATTTTACTTTACCTGCGGCGTTTTCCAGCACCACATTAGAAAGTACACCTGTATCGGCTGTAGCCGGCAAATGCGAACAGAAACCAATGCCAACATAAAACGGTGCATCGAGGTGCAACTGGATGGGGTCTCCTAACTGGTGCATGGGTTCGCCGTGCATACTTACATAAATGGCAAAAGCATCGCCCTTTTTTTCTATCCCAATGCGCTGTGCGCTTTTTTCTGTAACCCTTTCTTCCTTCAGCATAGCGTTTGTTTCGGGGCGCCAGGCAAGGTGCATCAATCCGGCTCCATGCAAGGCCACCATCGCTTCTTTAGCATCATCATCTAAACTCTGGCGAATAATAACAACCGCTTTTCTATCACCATAACCTGCCGTGTCGGGAAAACTAACATCGGCAGCCAGAGATACATCGCCCGACATTTTTTTCCATACATAACGGAATTCGTCGCGCGTGTACCAGATGTTGTAACCGGCTGATGTGATGGTGTATTGTTTAGTAGTTGGGTTGTAAGATGATGAGCCGGGAACCAGTGCAGCACCTACATCGGTTTGCCCGGTGAAAATACCGATTGCTTTATTTTCAGTACGGGGAGCACGATGAAAATCGAGCGGCGGCGGCACTTGCTTATGAGTAGCAGAACCTGGTAAAGACCAATCCGGCACAGTTACTTTTTGGGACGAAGTAGATTGAGCAAAAGCATGGTTTGACAAAATACTCAAAAACAAAAAGGCTAAGGCAACAGCAATTGTTTTTGCGATGGTGCGTACATATCTAAAACCCATCAATCTCGTTTCAATTTTTTCTTTTACAATGGTGTTCATAATGCATTGTTTTAGTAACTAAAATAGAATAGGTGTAAAACTAAAATTCATTTTCGTACTGCAAGCTGCTTTTATACTTATTTGCCGTTGTGATGTAGAAATGTTGTAGCAGATGGAGTTCGTTCTACTGATTGGTGGGTAAATAAACAGACCCGCCAAACTGCATAAGCTGTTGGAAAATTAATTTAAAATTAAACGACTATCCTTTTACTGTAACCAACGATAAAACGTATCGTCACTGCGAGGTACGAAGCAGTCTGTGCTATGTAGCAAAGCCTGACTACTATTGGTAAACCTCTTTCACTATTATCCAAAGACTGCTTCGTACCTCGCAGTGACGAACTCATTGCAAAAGCTAACCACAAGGTGATTAGAAACGGACAGTCATTCAAAATAAAATAGTTCAAATGCAAGTGCGCTTCGTCATTCCGTGAATGTGCTGCAGAGGTTTAAAATCATGTTGCGCATTGCAACCTGTCCACGTGCGGGATGCCCTCAACATGAGTATGAACCATAATCAAATTAGCGAGGGCTTTGTGCGGAATCTGATGATGAAATGAAGAAGATGTTACATGCAATTAAGATGCTTACAACATAATAACAGGTTTTAATTCTTGAGATCAGATTCCGCACAAAGCCGCCTAGCAATAATTGATTATTGTGCAAAACCAAAAGGCGGCAATTGCGGAATGACGATGCGCTTTTTTAGAACCCGATTTAATGTAAACACGTTAGGGCATCTCTGCTACAATCTTCACCGTTTCGAGGCTTACGGTGCAAACCTTTTGCAATAAATCAATTACGTGTTCTTTATAATCGGCAAAGCGATACGTGTTAAAGCGTTCGGCAATGGTTGGGTCCGATGGTTTCTTTTCCTTGTATTGGTCGAGTATCCATTCCAAAGCGCTGCGATTGCCTAATTTGTAATGCCAGGCTTCTGCGGGCACGCGGTGCAGTTCGGTGTTTTCATCCAACTGAATAATGCCTTCTTCTTTCAACACCCGAAGTTTGGTTTTGGGCATTTTCTTATCGCCGACTTCTTTTCGTGCAAAAACAAAAGGAGCCACGCTTTCGTAATTGATATGCAGTTCCATCAACCGTTTGCCCCAGCTTTCCCATTGGTAAAAGTTTTCGTAGAGAGGAATGCGCGGAAACTCGCGCTTTAAATTGAGTTCATACTTAGTGCGATAGGCCGGATGATGCAACACGGCATACACATAATGGAAGATATTTTCTTTTGTAATGACATTGGCAGGCGCAACATCTATCAAAAATTCTTCGCGCAATTCGCGGCTGCCGGCATAACAAACGGGTGATGCGTTTCTGTTTTTGCCCATATTTTTGGTTGAAGAGTTGCAATGCCCAATCGGTGATGTTATCTTGCTGTTGTCCTTCTTTGTTGTAACAATAAAAAGGAAGGCATTGCGTCTTTTCTAAAGTGTCAAGACCAATTAAATTTGATGATGATAAAGCATGAAAAGGCTTGGTTGAACCTAATCCAGTAATTCCAATAATCTGATTTTGTAAATTCAAATTATCGCCATAGATTTCATAATGATTATGAGTTAGACGATGATTAAATAATTTTTCAGAGTAAAGAAACAATTTAAAAAAAGGTCTGTATAAAGAATCGATTATTAATGATTCATTTTTCTTAGCATAAGATTTATTTAGAAAATAGCTTTCGAGAGATGAACTCCACTTTATTGATAGATCTCATTTTATTTTTCTTAATACTATTATTGTATTTTTCTATAAAAAATGAAATCTTACTTTCTTAATGTTTCAACATCCAAATCATAAACCCATTCATCTCTTGTTGTTTCGACTCCTCTTGAAAACAATTTAAAAATTGCTTCTTTTTTATTTCCCTCTTTCACTTCTTTATCAATCAGAGGAATCAAATCTATCCCAATCATTTTCCGATTGATTGATCCAATTATTATTTTTATCAGGCGACGATATTTTCAAAATCTAAAGTATTCAAATGGTGTTCTGCTAAATAAGCCTTTTTGTCTTCTGCACTTTTATAATCGCTTATCTCATTATAAAATATTCTACAAGGATGCGGCTTTCCTTACTTTTTGTTTTTATAAAAAAATAAATTGCAATGCCTACTCTTATTTCGTCCGAAAAAACATTATCACCTCTTGTCTTTTTTTTCGCACGGAGGTTCTTGCATTTCCTTTTAAATTGATTATATAAATATCACTAAACTGCTCTGCCGCTACTTTTCTAAACCCATCAAATGATTTTCCGTCAATGAATGAACTGTTAGAAACAAATGCAATTATTCCTTCGTCATTTAATCTATCCGTTGCCCAACGAAAGAAGCGCACATACATATCATACACTACAATTTGGTTTTGCGCTGTGCCTTGTTTAATGTAAGTATCTTTTATGCGCTTATCAATTTCTTTATAAGCTCGGTTGGCGTTTTAAAATTATAATTCTCCTGATTTGCATTATACGGCGGGTTGCCAATGATGACGCTTATCTTTCTTTCATTTTGTTTCTTAATTCGCTCGGCATTTTCGGCGGTTACGCCAAACAAACTGCCTTGCTTTCCTGCCCAATGAAAGCCGGTATTATCAAGCGTATCCACAAAACAAAGCGCATCAAATTCTTCGTACTTGCCGGTCTTTTGCTTGTAGGTAAATTCAATGTTCAGGTTGGCAATGTAGTAAGGCAAAATGGCAACCTCGTTGGCGTGCAGCTCGTGCTTGTATTTGTGCGGCAGCTTGCCCGCGGGCAGGTAGTCAATAATATCGCAAATAAATGTGCCGGTGCCGGTTGCAGGGTCGAGTATCTCCACATTTTTATCGCCCATCGTTTTGCCAAAATGTTTGTGTAAAAGATAATCGGTGCTGCGGATCATAAACTGCACAATTTCGTTGGGTGTATACACAATGCCCAGCCTGTCGGCAGCTTTGGGGTTGTAGCCTTTGTAAAACGCTTCGTACACCACTTTGAAAAACTTTTGTTTTTCGTGGTGGTCGGCAATAGCGGCAGCGCGTGCATTGATGGTATCGTAATAATGCTTGATGCTGCCGAGCGTGTTTTTGCGCACATTGCCGGTGAAAAACGTTTGAATGATTTTGTTCAGCTCGCGGGCAATATTGTTTTCCTGGTGAAAATGCGGCTCATCAAAAATGGTGTTGAAAATGTCGGCGCTCAGTATGTGCTGGATCATCATTTCCCTCACATCGGCACCCGTAATTTCGGGGTTGATGGCTTCTTTGCACATGGCCAAAAAATCAGCCATTGCCCGTTGCATGGCGGCGTTTGTTTTTGCCTCTTTTTCAATGATGCTGCGGATGGCTTCGGTAACGGCCGGAATGTCTTGCTTAAACTGTTCAATGGCTTCGCGAAAGTCATGCACATCAGGCCGCTCGTAGCTTAAAAAGCGGGTGAGAATGTTGTGAAGCTGCTCATCATCGTGCATGTTGATGCGCGCTACTTCGCTGCCGTGCTGGAAGAGAACGGCGGTTTGCGAATCTTCAAACAGGATATTATCGGAAGGATAGCCTTTGTTGAATTTCTTGCGGATTTCTTCGTTAATGTCGTCGCTTTCATCCTTGCTTTCCCAGTAACCCCAGTCGTTGCGGATGTAATCTTTTAAAGTGCCATCGGGTGTGATGATTTTGCCCTGTTTGTTTTTGGTTGATATTTCGGCGATGAGCATTAAATCTTTGCTGCGGGCATATTCATTCAGCAACCAATAAAACGGATTGCGGATGGCGGTTTCTTTTTTGCTGCCGCCGAATTGGATGATTTTCTGAAGCTCGTTCCGGTATTGGGTTATGGCGTAGGAACTCATGGCGTAAATCAGATATTTGTTTGATTTTTTTTAATCAACCTGTCAGGTTCTTGAACCTGAGAGTTTGGTGTAACATCGTTTTCAAACATACGGTTTATTTTAGTTTGATGTTACGTCACTGCGAGGAACGAAGCAGTCTGTGGTTAGATGAATGAAGATGTTTGTAAGTAATAATTGGGATGGGTTCATTACATACAAACCTCATGTACTCCATAGCATAGATTGCTTCGTTCCTCGCAATGACGTAAGAATGCGGATAGATTCATTACATACTTAATGTATTATATAGCCACAGATTGCTTCTTTCCCGATGACCACACAATAACACAGGTAAGCTGTTGCCAACACAAAGCAAAAGCATTGAAGACGAATAGAAATTCAGGCAAAAACAAACTTCATCAACCTATTATATCTTCAATCGGATCTGCCGCCTTTCAAGCCAACCGGCCATTTGTATTACCAACAAAGAAATGATTACCGACCTGAAAAATCCGCCCCAGCCTTCATTTAAAAATGCTGGAAAATGAAAATGGAAAATTTCAAACAATGAGTACAAAATATAAGGAATGAGATAACAAACCAAGGTAACCGTTCCGGCTGGTTTGATGACATTGAACCACTCTTTTTTTTGTTTAACATCAATGAGATAAACAGTAACAACATACATCAAAACAGCGATGCCTGTGCAAAGGCCAATCCACGAAGGTGTATCGTGAATTTTAGAGATACCGCCCAACGGGCGGGTCAAAAAACCAAGAGCAATATTTAATAAACCGAATAGTGTAAGAAAGGCCCACAATTGGCTCAGCCTGTTTTCGCTTACTAATTTTTTATACAAAACAAAAACCACCACGCCAGCCATCGTAAACGCAGGCATAGAGCCGCTTCCCACAATCCAGATATAATGATGAATGGATTGTAAACTTTCCAACAAGCCTGCTCTGGCAGCCACAGAAAACAGGAAGAAAAAGGCCCAGGAAATGGCGCAAAACCAAACCCTTCCTTTTGAAAGCAAATACAGCGGAGCGCAAATGAAATACGACCAACCCAATAGCCCTAAAATGCCATACCATTGCGGCTGCATGGGTAGAATCAAATGGTCTTTGTTTTCGCCTTTATAAACCACTGCCATCGCTATCAGTAATACAAAACCTAAGCTTTGTAAAAGGGTGCGGATCGGTTTCTTTATTGTTTTTGGATAATCTATCCAAATTAAAAAGAACGCAAGTGTGATGATGATTTCCCAAACGGGTCGGGGCAGCAAAGCTGTATCGCTGTAATTCTCAAGATTGACATGAAAGAAACCCATAATAAGCAGGGCAAGAGAACGAAGCAAAATGTAAAGAAGCAACTGCTTTTCTGTTTCTCCCCGCTTGATGCGGTTTTGTAACGCAATGGGAATGGACAAGCCGATAATAAAAAGAAAGGCAGGAAAAATGGTGTCAGCAAAGCCCAATGCGTCTTCGCTTGCTTTTGCATGTTTAATCCATTCGGGAACATTGTGAACGCCATCAAAATCGTTCACAAAAATCATCAGAAACATAGTAACCGCCCGAAATACATCAATGGAATACAAGCGTTGTTGCGGCTCTTTCATGCAAAAGTTTTATTGGCTTTTGGTTTTATTGCATTTTAAAAGTATCTAAGAACTTGGTTGTAAAATTTCCTTTTCTGAATTCTTCGTTTTGCATCAATTGCAAATGAAAAGGAATGGTTGTTTTTACACCCTCAATTACATACTCGCTCAATGCACGATACATGGTATCAATCGCTTCTTCACGTGTGCGTGCTTTTGCAATGAGTTTGCCGATCATTGAATCGTAATAAGGCGGTATCACATAACCTGAATACACATGACTATCAACCCGAACACCATGACCACCCGGCGTGTGCAACACTGTTATTTTTCCGGGTGATGGACGGAAATCGTTATAAGGATCTTCAGCATTGATGCGGCATTCGATGGCACAGCCTTGCGGCTCATAATTTTTACCCGTAATTTTTTCTCCATAGGCAATTTTGATTTGCTCTTTTATCAAATCAAAATTGACGACTTCTTCGGTAACGCAATGCTCAACCTGGATGCGCGTGTTCATTTCCATGAAATAAAAATTGCGATTCTTATCCACCAAAAACTCAATGGTACCAACGCTTTCATAGTTGATGGCGCTTGCCGCTTTGATAGCAGCCGCACCCATTTTCTGTCGCAGTTCTTCCGTCATAAATGGTGAAGGACTTTCTTCAACCAATTTTTGATGCCGGCGTTGAATCGAACAATCTCTTTCACTTAAATGACACACTGTTCCATACTGATCGCCGGCCACCTGTATTTCAATGTGGCGCGGCTCTTCCACAAACTTTTCCATATACACGCCATCGTTCTTAAACGAAGCGCCAGCTTCGGCTTTCGCGGTGTTATAGGCACGTTCCATTTCACTTTCTTCCCACACTATACGCATACCTTTTCCACCGCCGCCTGCCGTTGCTTTTAAGATAACAGGATAGCCAATTTCTTTTGCCTGAATCTTTGCTTCATCAATACTTTCCAGCAATCCTTCCCCGCCCGGAACAACAGGCACACCAGCTTTTATCATGGTTTCTTTTGCCGTTATTTTATCGCCCATACTATTGATCATATCAGCAGTAGGTCCGATAAATTTTATCTCATGGTCGTTGCAGATTTTAGCAAACTTGGCGTTCTCTGCAAGGAATCCATAACCCGGATGAATTGCATCAGCATTGGTAATTTCAGCAGCTGCCATAATGTGTGCAATGTTGAGATACGATTCGGCACTTTGCGGCTTGCCAATACAAACGGCTTCATCGGCAAACTTTACGTGCAGGCTATCTTTATCGGCAGTAGAATAAACAGCAACGGTTTTAATACCCATCTCACGACAAGTACGAATCACACGCAAAGCAATTTCGCCTCGATTGGCTATCAGAACTTTTTTAAACACAGGAATTGAATTTGAAGATGAATCAATTTAAAAATGCCAATAAAAAAGCAATTTAAAAATGGAAATGCACAACAACATTTTCACCTTTTAAATTGCCTCATTTTCAAAATTATTTATACTGGCTCAACCATGAATAACGGCTGATCATATTCAACCGGGCTGGCGTTTTCTACCAGCACTTTTACTATTCTGCCGCTTACTTCACTTTCTATCTCATTAAACAATTTCATCGCTTCTATAATGCAAACCACTTTACCAGGTGCAATCTCATCTCCTACGTCTACCAGCGAAGGTTTATCAGGTGATGATTTGCGATAAAACGTGCCAATCATCGGACTTTTTATAGTAATAAGATTATCTGTTTTAGGTGTTGGTATTGACGCAGAAGCATCTGGTGTTGGCGTTGGCAAAGAAGCTAATGTTGGCAGAACGCCTGTAGGCTGAAACTGAGGCTGGGCAAGGCTTCCAGAAGGTGCACCGGACGTTTGCGGAACAGCGTCAGGCTTTTGTTTTATCGTAATTTTAAAGTCCTTATCCTCAATGTGCAACTCGCCAATATTACTCTTGTTAACCGTTTTAATGAGTTCCTGAATTTGTTTAAAGTCCATGATACAAATGAATTAGATGGGTAAGCAAATAGGTTCGTTATTAAGTGGGCAAAGTAACCATTATTCTTTTACTCTTTCTACATACTCACCTGTTTTTGTATTGACACGAATTAATTCATTCTCATTAACAAACAGGGGAACCATTACAGTTGTTCCGGTTTCAACGGTTGCTGCTTTTAACGCGCGGGTTGCGGTATCGCCCCGCAAACCTGGCTCGCAATAAGTAATGCGCAACACAATTTTTTCAGGAAGTTCGGCACCGATGGGTTGTTCTGTTTCTGTATTGATAAACACAAATACTTCCGAATCATTTTTTAAAAACTGAGGTGCATCTATCATGGCTTCGGCAAGCGCAATCTGCTCAAAGGTTTCGTTGTCCATAAAATTATAGCCCGACTCATCTTTATACAGATATTGATAGGTTTTTTTTTCAACCCGAACCGGGAAAATGGTTTCGCCGCTGTTCCATGTTTTTTCAATAGTACGGTTGTTATCTACGCCTTTTAGTTTTGCCCAAACTTTGGCAGCAGCACGTGCCGTTTTGTTTTCGCCAAAATCTACCACCGAATACAAACTGCCCTCTAATTTTAAAATCATGCCGCGACTAATATCAGCCGTTGTTGCCATTTTATTTTCTATTTTGTAGTGGACAAAAGTAAGGTGCGGGTTGGATAAAAAGAAAAGAGAAAAGAGATTCGGTTGATGACGCCCGGCCTTAGAATAAAGACTCCACTTCGTTTCTGTGCAATATTGCATTTTGTATGAAGTGGTTTCTCCCGCTTTTGTTTTTGCATGAAAAATATACCTTTCATCAATTACTATTTAGATGGTACAAGATTTCTTAATAATTTTCTAAAAAAAATTTGCTAAACAAATTAATTTGTTTTTCTTCGTAAGGCAATTATCAGTACTCCAATTTTCCTGAACATATAACTAAGATGTTTCTGGTTTTGGTTCGCTGTTTTAAAGTTACTCTTTTATTTAAAAAAAATGAACATCTACGTTGGAAACCTAAACTGGGGTATGACCAGTGATGACCTTTACAATTTGTTTGCTACTTACGGTGAAGTAGTATCGGCAAAAATTGTTAGTGATAAATTCAACAACAACCGCAGCAAAGGTTTTGGCTTTGTTGAAATGAGCGATGATGAAGCGGCGCGCACAGCCATTAGCAGTTTGAATGATACGGAAGTTTTGAACCGTAAAATTATTGTAAACGAATCGGCTCCAAAAGCTGCCGGTGAAGGTGGTACAGGTGGTGGCGGTGGCTATAAGAAAAAGCCTTATGGCGGGGGCGGTGGTTACCGTGGAGGTTCTGGTGGAGGTGGCGGCTTCCGTGGAGGTTCCGGCGGTAGCGGTGGCGGCTATAAAGGCAACCGTGGCGGTGGAAGTAGCGAAGGCGGCGGCGGTTACAACCGATATTAATTCTTGGTTTTGCATAAATAAATTTGAAGTCTGGTGATGAGCCGGACTTTTTTTGTTGGAATTAAATTGATAACCCGATAATTTCAAGTTTGAAGCAATTTTAAATAAACCATAATACTAGGTTTTTCAATGTGTGTATCATTCAAGACATAAATTCCTATTTACTACATTATTTCAAAAAAAGATATTGATTCTAAGAAGCAATAAATTCAACATTATTTAGAAGTTATGATTGCTAGTAAAAGCGGAGATATAATTCGACACGTAGAAGCGGTACTTATAGACGACTTTAAAACTACAAAAACTGGAGGTTATTTGTATTCTGTAAAAGAGTCCCATAAATATTTTTCAGAAGAAGTGAAGTTGTGGGGAGAAGGTAGTTTAATATTTACAAGCGAGAAAAAATGCAAGAAAGGTAAAACTGCTTATATAGATTGTATAATCAAAAAAAGGCAAAATGAATTAACAGCATATCCTTTGAAAAACTCATTAGACAAAACGTTAGAAGACTTACACAGACAATATAACTGGTTGAAACTAAAGAAACAATTGAATGCAAGAGATTTTGCTTTAAAAATTAGCGAAACAATTCCTTTTTATTGCTGGTTTAATTACTCCTTAATACTCTCTTATTTTGAAGAAGATATTCGCAAAGAATTAGCTAACTTAAGCGCAAACTATTGTATAGAAAAGTTAGAAGTTCCTCTCTTTCCTCGAAATGATTATATTGAAATATTCGATGTTCAAGTTAAAAGAACATACACATATAGAAACGAATATGGCTATAAAGTGGAGAAGATCTATGAACCGTTTCATGAAGATTATTTTTTTTCATTCTGGAATTATAAAAACTCAAGAACATTCTATGCAAAAAGATCTTTCGGCATTAAAGGGAAAGCTTTAAAATGAAAGTTTGTTTTATTAATGACCAAGAAGAAATTATCCCACTTCCAGTTTATACTGAATTTTATGAGTTAAGTATAATTTCGAACATCTACAATTCTTTGCTTTGGATCGATCATGAGGATGGTAATCAAAAAGCAAAGATTTTTTTAAACGAAATTGTTCAGCATCTGCCAAATGAACTAAGAGAAGACACAATTATTTTGAAAGCTTATTCTTTATACCCTCAATCTATTTAGAAGGCAATATCTTTTAGCGGGCTGTTATGACTGTGATAATGTTAACAGCATATTAAAGCAATCCCCCGCAACTTCTTTAGAAAAAATAAAAAATATAATACGCCATATAGCAGCCTATATAAATCGAATTAGGCGTTGAATGTATAATGCACAAAAACAAAAAAAGCCTCACTAAATAAATAGTGAGGCTTTTTAAATAAATATGGCAGCTACCTACTCTCCCAGGAAAACCCAAGTACCATTGGCCATGAGGGGCTTAACTTCTCTGTTCGGAAAGGGAAGAGGTGAACACCCTCGGCAAAACCACCATAAAAAGATAGCTACAAGTTGTGGCTGCAAGCTACAAGGATTGTACTTATGGCTTGCGGCTTAAATCTTGCCGCTTAATAAGATCATATTGGAAAAGCTGAATTATAAATATAAAAAATTAAAGCTTACGGGTAATTAGTACTACTCGGCTTTGCTGTTACCAGCTGTAGACCTGTAGCCTATCAACGTCATCGTCTTTGACGACCCTTAAAAGTAAACTCATCTTGAGGAAGGTTTCACGCTTAGATGCTTTCAGCGTTTATCCTGGCTGTACGTAGCTACTCGGCACTGCAGTTGGCACCACAACCGATTCACCAGCGGTACATACGACCCGGTCCTCTCGTACTAAGGTCATGTCCTCTCAATTTACTAGCGCCCACCACAGATAGGGACCGAACTGTCTTGCGACGTTCTGAACCCAGTTCACGTGCCACTTTAATCGGCGAACAGCCGAACCCTTGGGACCTTCTCCAGCCCCAGGATGTGACGAACCGACATCGAGGTGCCAAACCTTACCGTCGATATGAGCTCTTGGGTAAGATCAGCCTGTTATCCCCGGAGTACCTTTTATCCTTTGAGCGATGGCCCTTCCATACAGAACCACCGGATCACTTTAGCCTGCTTTCGCACCTGCTCGGCGTGTATGCCTCACAGTCAAGCACCCTTTTACTAATGCGCTCTATGTACGATTACCAACCGTACTGAGGGTACCTTTGCGAGCCTCCGTTACTTTTTAGGAGGCGACCACCCCAGTCAAACTACCCACCATGCAATGTCCTCCGTTAGGAGTTAGGTTCTAAACAACAAAAGGTTGGTATTTCAACGTTGACTCCACAATGCCTAGCGACACTGCTTCATAGTCTCCCAACTATCCTACACATTTGTTGTTCAAAATCAATGCAAAGTTGTAGTGAAGGTTCACGGGGTCTTTCCGTCCCGTGGCGGGTAACCGGCATCTTCACCGATACTACAATTTCACCGGGCTCGTGGAGGAGACAGTGTTCAACTCATTAGACCATTCGTGCAGGTCGGAACTTACCCGACAAGGAATTTCGCTACCTTAGGACCGTTATAGTTACGGCCGCCGTTTACTGGGGCTTCAGTCAGGAGCTTTGGCTTGCGCCGAACACCCTTCCTTAACCTTCCAGCACCGGGCAGGTATCAGGCTCTATACGTCATCTTACGATTTTGCAGGGCCCTGTGTTTTTGTTAAACAGTTGGTTGAACCATTTTACTGAGACCGCATTGCTGCGGTACGCTTTATCCCGAAGTTACAGCGTCAATTTGCCTAGTTCCTTCTCCACGGCTCACCCGAGCGCCTTAGAATACTCATCCCGTCTACCTGTGTCGGTTTACGGTACCGGCTGCTATACTCGCTTTTCTCGGCAGAACTTTTATGACTTTGCTTCCCCCGAAGGTTCGGCTCAGACGTACTATTCCGTCAGTACGTAGTCACCACGATTCTGCGTCACTTTTAATATATAGCAGGTGAAGGAATATTAACCTTCTTTCCATCAGATACCCCTTTCGGGTTTTCCTAAGGACCGGACTAACCCTGATCCGATTAACGTTGATCAGGAACCCTTAGACTTTCGGCGTTAAAGTTTTTCACTTTAATTATCGTTACTTATGCCTACATTTTCTTTTGAAACCGCTGCACCATTGGTCGCCCAACAGCTTCAACGCAGGTTTCAATGCTCCCCTACCACTCGCGCACTTAAGCTTGAGTTTAGAACTTCGGTTAGTAGTTTGATGCCCGATTATTTTCCGTGCAGGATTTCTCGACCAGTGAGCTGTTACGCACTCTTTAAATGAATGGCTGCTTCCAAGCAAACATCCTGGCTGTTATAGAAATCCCACCGCGTTTGATCAACTTAACTACTTATTAGGGACCTTAGTTGCTAATCTGGGTTATTTCCCTCTCGGCCACGGACCTTAGCGCCCGCAGCCTCACTCCCGTAGATATGTGTTAGCATTCGGAGTTTGTCAGGGTTTGGTAGGCGGTGAAGCCCCCTAGCCCAATCAGTAGCTCTACCTCTAACACACTTCAAAATACGAGGCTGTTCCTAAAAACATTTCGGGGAGAACGAGCTATCTCTCAGTTTGATTGGCCTTTCACCCCTATCCACAAGTCATCCCAGAACTTTTCAACGTTAATGGGTTCGGTCCTCCAGTATGTGTTACCACACCTTCAACCTGCTCATGGATAGATCACAAAGTTTCGCGTCTACCCCCACTGACTAAACGCCCTGTTTGGACTTGCTTTCGCTGCGGCTCCGTTAAATAAGAACTTAACCTTGCCAGTGAGGAGTAACTCGTAGGCTCATTATGCAAAAGGCACGCCGTCATGAATACATTGCTGCATCACTCCGACCGCTTGTAGGCGTACGGTTTCAGGTACTATTTCACTCCCCTGTTCGGGGTGCTTTTCACCTTTCCCTTACGGTACTGGTTCACTATCGGTGTCTGAGGAGTATTTAGCCTTACCAGATGGTGCTGGCAGATTCATGCAGGATTTCTCCGGTCCCGCATTACTCAGGATACTGCTCGTTACTGTTAATTTGTGCTTACGGGGCTATCACCCGCTATGGCTCTTCTTTCCAGAAGATTCAACTTGATAACAGCTTCTAAATGCAGTCCTACAACCCTTATTCGGCACGCCGAATAAGTTTAGGCTCTTCCCGTTTCGCTCGCCACTACTCGGGGAATCATTATTATTTTCTTTTCCTGCGGTTACTTAGATGTTTCAGTTCTCCGCGTTGGCTTTCAACTTGCGTTGAATACTATATCTTCAATATAGTGAGTTGTCTCATTCGGAAATCTACGGATATAATGCTCGTGTGCAGCTTTCCATAGCTTATCGCAGCTTACCACGTCCTTCATCGCCTCTCAGACCCAAGGCATCCACCATACGCCCTTATGTTGCTTTAAAAAAGTTGAAATTGTAGTGATGTTACCACCACTAAACTAATACTAGTTAATTTATAATTCGCTTTCCCAATATGTCAAAGAGCTTAATTATTGTCAAATGGAAATTTTTAATGGTTAAATCAAAACAACCATTGACGATAATTGTGTTAGATAATTCGGATTCGATCCGTTTGACTCTTTATAGTCAATTATATATTTAAAAAGAACTTTTTTGTTTACTCAATTAACAAACAACTGTTGTAAACTGATAATCTGAATAGTGGAGGATAACGGATTCAAACCGTTGACCCCCTGCGTGCAAAGCAGGTGCTCTATCAGCTGAGCTAATCCCCCGAGGAAGTTAGCTACAAGCTACAGGCTTACAGCTTTCATTATTTAGTAGACCCGACCAGAGTTGAACTGGTGACCTCTACATTATCAGTGTAGCGCTCTAACCAACTGAGCTACGGGTCTGAACGGGTCAAACTAAAAAAGAAAAGAACTTAATGAAAATAACATTAAAAGAAAAGGAAGCAACAGCATGAAGTAGTAAACAGTACTCTAAAAAGGAGGTATTCCAGCCGCACCTTCCGGTACGGCTACCTTGTTACGACTTAGCCCCAGTCACCAGTTTTACCTTAGGCAGATCCTTACGGTTACCGACTTTAGGTACACCCGGCTTCCATGGCTTGACGGGCGGTGTGTGCAAGGTCCGGGAACGTATTCACCGTAGCGTTGCTGATCTACGATTACTAGCGATTCCAGCTTCATGCAGGCGAGTTGCAGCCTGCAATCTGAACTGAGAGAGGTTTTTTGAGATTAGCATCCTGTCACCAGGTAGCAGCCCTTTGTACCCCCCATTGTAGCACGTGTGTAGCCCTGGGCATAAAGGCCATGATGACTTGACATCATCCCCTCCTTCCTCACGTCTTACGACGGCAGTTTCAGTAGAGTTCCCAGCATTACCTGTTGGCAACTACTGATAGGGGTTGCGCTCGTTGCGGGACTTAACCCAACACCTCACGGCACGAGCTGACGACAGCCATGCAGCACCTTACGATCTGTGTATTGCTACAAAACAAGCTTTCACCTGCGGTCAGACCGCATTCTAGCCCAGGTAAGGTTCCTCGCGTATCATCGAATTAAACCACATGCTCCACCGCTTGTGCGGACCCCCGCCAATTCCTTTGAGTTTCAACCTTGCGGTCGTACTTCCCAGGTGGATTACTTAATGCTTTCGCTCAGACACACACTGTGTATCGCGTATGTCGAGTAATCATCGTTTAGGGCGTGGACTACCAGGGTATCTAATCCTGTTTGATCCCCACGCTTTCGTGCCTCAGCGTCAATATATGCGTAGTAAGCTGCCTTCGCAATAGGTGTTCTATGTCATATCTAAGCATTTCACCGCTACATGACATATTCCGCTTACCTCCACAATATTCAAGATAAATAGTATCAAAGGCAGTTTCCGAGTTAAGCTCGGAGATTTCACCACTGACTTACCTACCCGCCTACGCACCCTTTAAACCCAGTAAATCCGGATAACGCTTGCACCCTCCGTATTACCGCGGCTGCTGGCACGGAGTTAGCCGGTGCTTATTCATCTGGTACCGTCAAGTAAAAAAGAATTTCTACATTTCTTCCCAAATAAAAGAAGTTTACAATCCAGAGGACCTTCATCCTCCACGCGGCATGGCTGGTTCAGACTTGCGTCCATTGACCAATATTCCTTACTGCTGCCTCCCGTAGGAGTCGGGCCCGTGTCTCAGTGCCCGTGTGGCTGATCATGCTCTCACATCAGCTACTGATCGTAGGCTTGGTGGGCCGTTACCCCGCCAACTACCTAATCAGCCGCACGCCCATCTTCAAGTGATAAATCTTTAATAAAGAGAAAATGCTTTCTCAAAATACTATGGGGTATTAATCCAAATTTCTCTGGGCTATTCCCCGCTTGAAGGAAGGTTGCGTACGTGTTCCGCACCCGTTTGCCGGTCTCATAAGTATTGCTACTTATTTACCCCTCGACTTGCATGTATTAAGCCTGCCGCTAGCGTTCATCCTGAGCCAGGATCAAACTCTCCATTGTAAATGTTGTTTGATCTGACTATTAGTCTCAATTTGATTTGAAATTAACGTCGGATTAATTTGTTTGTTACGTTTAAAACTTACCGTAGTTAGAATGAATTAATCATCTAAATTACGTACTGTTGCTTCCAATCTTTCAAAGATCTTTATCTCATCAATTGCTTGATTTGATACTGCCAAATGATAAGGTTTTGAACCTTTAGACCTATTGTCTCATTTGATATTTTGTGTAAGAACGATTGCTCTGTGTGAGCCTTGTTTTTGTTTGGGGTTGCAAAGGTAAAAGTTATTCTGAAAGTAGCAAATCTTTTTTCTGATTTTTTGTTTTCATTACAACTTTTCAAAGAGCCTTTTGTTATTCACTTTCTTTTTCAAAAGCGGGGTGCAAAAGTAAGCGTTTTGTGTTTATCTGCCAAACTTTTTTCTATTCTTTTTTTAAAGACTTTTCTTTAAAAACACTCTCTAAAAGCGGGCTGCAAAAATAGAAAGTTTGATTACAAAAACAAGAACTTTTTTATCTTTTATTCTACCTTTTTCTTTTTAAAGAACTTCCCTTTTTTCGATTGGGGTTGCAAATATAGAGATGCTTTATTTACTGGCAAAATCATATTGAAAAGAATCGTCGTATTTTTTATTTTTTTAACAACTTAGTAGTTGTTCACGGTTCTTATGGATGATAGTACTTCCTTTAGCAGTATTTCATTTCACTTACTCAATTAAATGCCAGCTCTCATTTTAAAGATTTTTAGTTAGCTATATCACTTAGAATTTTTCCCGCAGGTTTTGCCGATCTGCGCAAATCAATTGTATGAATCTGAGACTATATGCGGTACACTGTATTTCAATAATGAGACACTGTTTTTTGTTTTTGCCCCAATTTCAATTAGAAAATACTATTTGAATAGTCTGCATTTAACTGTACTAAGTCGGGTGCACGCACGTAGGTTGTATTGTAGCGGAAACGCACATTCACATTGCTATTGATAAGATAGGGATGCATGTTTGCAAGTTGCCGGGGAAAGTAAACAAAACGCAGTTCTATCGTTCCGAAAAGTAGATTCTCATTCCGTAGTCTTACACCGCCACCAATGCTCCAATAAAAAGCAGATTTATTAAGTGGCTCATTTGGCGGTGTTAGTGCTGACACATCATTAAAAACAAAAGGAGAAAATTGAAAACCAAACAATTTGTACTTCAGAAAAATAAATGTTTCTGCGTGCAGACTAAGACGGCGATTGCCGATAGCAGAATCTGAACCAAAATAACGAATCCCAAACGGGTTGTTTATTTTTAGAGGATCTAATGCAAGTTGATTAAATTGCCTTGTATAGCTGAACCGTAAATATTGCCGCATTTTAAAATTGCGGAACAAATACAACTTGCTGAAGATGCTTGTGCCAAGCAAAATTCCGGCATCCTGAATCTGATTTTTGCTTAAAAAGCCACCCGCTCTGAAAAAGTATTGAATAAAATGTTCGTTGTTGGTAAAACTGTAAAAGTTAGCATCTATACCAGCGTAGGCTCGCTTTAAATCCAATTGCTGATACCAGCCTGAAGTAACAGAAATATTGTAACCTGTAGGTATATCCTCCGTTACACCAAAACCATAAATATAATTGGTTTTATAAAAGTCCTGTCTAAAAAAAGTAAACTGCCCAAGAATGCCCTTCTTATTATTGTACAACTGATTGTAATGATCGCCAACCTGCAAGGGCGCTTCTAAAAAATCGGTTTTAAAATATCGGAGCGACACAAACTTTCTGTCGTGCAATGTATTATCAGTAATTAAACGCTTTACACCAATATTATAGCCAATCCAACCATCAATTGTGTTGTATTTATAATGATAAAAAATACTGTCAGGTAACGAATAGTCATTACTCGTTTCACTGGTACCGGCAATAAACCCGCCAGCTATTCTGCCATAAGCTGAAGTAAGCGGACGATCGAGCTGTAATAATATCGCTTGTTGATTGCGACTGTTGCGGCTTATATTGTTATCAATATCGCTGTAAATCAGCGTAGCATTAATAAAGCTATGTTTAATACTGTTGATACCATACAAAACTGAATAACCAAAACTGGGACGCCTGTTGGCTTGATACAAACCGTTAATTTGAAGTCGCTGCCCGGTGCCCATCACGTTGCTTTCTGATACTGATGCCTGGACATCGGCCGGCGATAAATTACCTAACGAACCATTAATACTGAACAAGTCTTTTGTTACTACCTGCAAGTCAACAGAATCGGGGTTGCCCGGTATATCTTTTATCAATATACGCGCATCTTGTATATACCCAAGCGAGCGCAGATAACGTTCGTTTTCAGAAATCAAATAGGTATTTAACGGTGTATTTTCCTGGATAAATAGATTGTTGCGGATCTGCCAGGATCGTGTGTTGTGGTGAAGCTGATTTAAGAACTTCGTTCCGAAATACTTGCTTTGTTTTGAAGTATCGGTAAATGATTTGCCAAAGCTGAATTCCTTCAAATCAATGTGTCTGATAATTTTCCCTTGGTATTCCTGATAAGGTTGTTCTGCTTTCACAATTAACGAAGGTGCAATGGGTATTGAAGCAGTATCAGGATGACGTTTAGAAACAAAGTGATACATCCATAAAAAAATATTATGCTTCTTTTTTACACGAATGCTATCCTTTTTTACAATTACGGAATCTGTTTGCGCTAACAGGCTGTTGCAAACGATAACGGCAAGTAAAAACAAACCAATGTGCTTCCAATATGTGCAACCAATCGCTTTAATACAAGATATTTGTTTATAATGAAATAAAATGTTGAACGAATAAACAGCAAAAGAAAGATATACAAAAACAAAAGGAAATAACAGAAAGAAGTAAAAATTCTTTTGTTATTTCCCTTGTATAAACAAATGTAAACTAAAATTTATCAATCAAAGCAAAGACAAAAGGAGTACCAATCTAGTGCATATACTAAAAGTCTTTTGAATCTAAGGCTTTTATTTTTGCATGAAAAATGATTGTCATTTCAAATAGAAGCGAAAACCAATCAACAAGTTTTGAAGACCACTGCCTTCAAAATTAGAATTCAACGAAACTAATTGGGTACCTTTCTGATAAGTATAATCAATACTTATGCCTCCAATCTGCACTTTGCCTTTCTCAATTTGTGCATGTAAGACCGAAGTAGCCAACAAAAAAACGGGTAAAAGTAAAAGTGTAATTCTCATAAAATACTGTTTTAGTGAGAAGACGAAATAAATGTGCAAAACCAAACATTAGGTTCAACTTATCATGCATTAACCAAACATTATCTTAACCGAATGATAATTCATAAAACTATAGGCAGCGCACTGCATATTTATATGTGTCTCTCGCAGTTTTGTTTTGCCTCTTTTTTTATTACATTCCTCTTCACAAACTCTGCCTCCTTACCTTTGTTCCATGCAAAATGTAGATGATTTATTGAAGGGATTGAACGAGCCGCAAAAGGAAGCGGTAACACACGTAAACGGCCCATGATGATTGTTGCCGGCGCAGGCAGCGGAAAAACAAAAGTGCTTACTACTCGCATTGCCTGGCTAATGGGAAACATGGTGTAGATGCGTTTAATATACTTGCGCTCACCTTCACCAACAAAGCGGCGGCAGAGATGAAGGAACGATTGGTAAGATGCTTGGCAGCAATGAAGCACGCAACTTGTACATCGGCACGTTTCATAGTGTGTTTGCACGAATTTTACGAAGCGAAGCGGATAGAATTGGTTACCCAAGAAGCTTTACTATTTATGATACCGATGATAGCGTTCGGTGTTGAAAACAGTAATTAATGAATTGAATTTAGACGATAAACATTACAAGCCAAACACAGTGCACAACCGCATTTCAGCCGCCAAGAATGCATTGGTTGGTCCGACTGAATATGCAACCGATTATTATTTACAGCAGGAAGATGCACGTTCCAACCGCCCTGCCATTGCTCAAATTTATAAGGCTTATGCAGCGCGTTGTTTTAAAAACGGCGCAATGGATTTTGATGATTTGTTGCTGAAGATGTATGAACTGTTGAACACCGTTCCCGAAGTGCTGTACAAATACCAGAACAAGTTTAAATACATTTTGATTGATGAGTACCAGGATACCAATCCAGTGCAATACCAGATCATTAAACTGTTAGCTGCCATGCACGAAAACATTTGCGTGGTAGGTGATGATGCGCAAAGCATTTATAGTTTTCGCGGTGCTACGATTGAAAATATTTTGCAGTTTCAGAAAGATTATGATGATGTAAAAGTGGTAAAGCTGGAACAGAATTATCGCAGCACCCAAAGCATTTTGAATGTGGCCAATGAAGTGATTAAAAACAACAAAGGCCAGATTCCAAAAGAGTTGTGGACAGATAATGAAACGGGCGAAAAAATAAAGCTGGTGCGCACCATGACCGATAATGATGAAGGTAAGTTTGTTGCCGATAGCATTCAGGAACAACACTTACGCAATCACTATCGCAACGCCGATTTTGCTATACTCTATCGCACCAACGCACAAAGCCGCGCCTTTGAAGAAAGCTTGCGCCGCATGGGCATTCCATATCGTATTTATGGAGGTATTTCGTTTTACCAGCGAAAAGAAATTAAAGATTTTTTAGCTTACTTGAGAATTATCGTCAATACAAAAGACGAAGAAGCTTTAAAGCGGATTATCAATTATCCGGTACGTGGCATCGGCAAAACAACGGTTGAGAAAGCTGTAATTTATGCCAATGAAAAAAACATTTCGATGTTTGAAGCATTACAGCAGGCGTATGCTTTTGTAAAAGGCAATACACTGGAAGTCATTCAAAACTTCGTTACCATGATTCTGTATTTTCAAAGTTTATTGATGTCGAATGATGCTTACACTGTTGCGCTGCAAATTGGCAAGCACACCGGCATTGTAAAAGAATTGTTCAATGATAAAACGACTGAAGGACTTGCGAGGTACGAGAACATTCAGGAGTTGTTGAACTCAATTAAAGAATGGACGGAAAGCCCGGCCAATGAAGAAGGTGAAGTGGGTGATAAAGGTTTGGGTGCTTATCTGCAACAAATTACTCTGCTTACCGATGGTGATGAAGACAAAGACATGAACGCCGATGTAGTAAAGCTAATGACCATACACGCTGCTAAAGGATTGGAGTTTCGGTTGCGTTTTTGTTGGCGGCATTGAAGAAACCCTTTTCCCAAGTGCTATGAGCATTAATACCCGCGAAGAACTGGAAGAAGAGCGGCGTTTATTTTATGTTGCCGTAACACGTGCCAAAGACAGGTTATGGCTCACCTATGCCAATGCACGCTACCGTTTTGGAAACCTTGTGCAAAATGAACCAAGCCGCTTTTTAGATGAAATGCCCGAACCTTTTTTAGATAGAACTTTTGCAGGCGGTGGCGCGCGCAACAGCAGCGGCGCAGGCAGCATGGGCACTGCATTCCAGCGAATGCATCGCGGTTTTACACCATCCAGCGCAAATCAGCAACCATTAGGCAATAGTAAACCTTCTTATTTAACACCTGCACCCAAGCAACAAACCGTAAATCATGTTCCCTCACCAAATTTTGTGGCGAGCGATACAAGCGGCTTGCAGGCAGGGCAAAAAGTGGAGCATCAAAAGTTTGGTTTTGGTGAAGTAATTAAGATTGAAGGCAGCGCACACAACCCGGTGGCTACCGTTAAATTTGAACACAATGGTGAAAAGAAAATTATGCTGAATTATGCGAAGCTGCGGATAGTAGAGTGAATTTGTTTTTATCGCTTTTTATAAGCTGCTTCTTACATTTCGCATAAGCAGCTTTTCTTTTGTCTTATTGTTTCTTTTCTCTTGAACCTTGTTTCTTTTCTTCTTCTATCTTTGTCAAACTAAAAACTTTTACCAACTATGGAAAACAATGTTCAGTACGATTTCGGTATGATTGGATTAGGAGTAATGGGCAGCAATCTGCTGTTAAACATGGCAGGTCATAACTTTCATGTTATTGGTTTTGACCGTGACGTTCAAAAAGGCGAAGCCCTGGAAGATAACGCCGACGATAAAGATAAAGTTCGCGGCGTTAGCACGTTGGAAGCAATGGTAAACGGTTTGAAAAAACCTCGCAAAATGATGATGCTCGTACCTGCAGGCAAGCCGGTAGATGATGTAATTGAAAGCCTTCTCCCCTTATTGGATAAAGGCGATGTGGTGATAGACGGTGGCAACTCGCATTATATTGATACTTTAAAACGTTTAAAATACCTCGAACCGAAAGGCATTAATTTCATGGGCATGGGTGTATCGGGCGGCGAGCATGGTGCACGTACCGGCCCGAGTATGATGCCCGGCGGAAATGTAGAAGCCTGGAATAATATAAAACCTATATTAGAAGCTGTTGCCGCAAAAGTAAATGGCGAACCTTGCGTGGCTTACATGGGTAAAGATGCGGCTGGCCACTATGTGAAAATGGTGCACAACGGAATTGAATATGCTTTTATGCAACTCATCAGTGAAGTGTATGATTTATTGAAACGTGGACTGGGTTTGAATAACGATGAACTGCACGATGTGTTTGAAAAATGGAACGATGGCGAATTACAATCGTATCTTATTGAAATCACAAGAGATATTTTCTTGCAAAAAGATGATCAAAACCAAAACTCAAACACACGCCTCGTTGATTTGATTTTGGACAAAGCAGGAAGCAAAGGCACGGGCAAATGGACTTCGCAGGATGCAATGGACTTACCAGTTGCCGTTCCTACCATTGATATGGCAGTTTCTTTTCGTACCATTTCGGGTTATAAAGAAGAGCGAATACAGGCAGCCAAAATCTATAAGAATGAAGTAAACAAAGTTGACATTAATAAAGATGAATTTATCAATCAGTTAGGCGACGCTTTGTATCTTTGGAATGATTATGTGCTATGCACAGGGCTTATCAATGTTATACGAAGCATCAACCGAACTGAAGATGGAGATTCCGTTACATGATGTGGTGAAAATATGGCGCGGCGGCTGCATCATTCGTTCCTTATTTTTGAATAACCTGTATGATGCATTTAAAAGCAACAACGAATTGCCCAACATTTTATTAGACAAAGGCATCTCAGAAATTATCAAAAGCAAAGAGCAAAGCATTCGTGATGTTGTAAAAAAAGCAATTGACATCAACATAGGAACCGGCGGTTTGGCAAGTGCTTTAGCTTATTTTGATGCTTACACAACTGAGAACATGGCAACCAATTTAATACAAGCGCAGCGCGACTTTTTCGGTGCACATACTTATCAAAGGATTGACAAGCCAGGAATTTTTCATACCGGCTGGGAAAGTGAAGAGAATAAATCTGTGTAAAAACAAACAAGAGAATACTTTTCCTTTTCATTAAGGATTTGTAAAACATTTATTATTCAATCAAAAACAAAAGCAATAAACTTCCACCAGCTAAAAGCTCATAGTTCACTGCTCTAAGCTTGCAGCAAACATTTACTTCATCATGGCAAACAACAACAAACGCGCACCAGCTACCATACTATTTATTTTCGGCGGCAGTGGTGATCTTAACAACCGTAAGCTAACACCAGCTTTGTACAATTTATATTTAGACGGTTTTATGCCCGATAAGTTTGCCATTGCAGGCATAGGCAGAAGTCAGTACGATGATGCCAAGTATAACGATCATCTTCTGCAGGGCATTAAAGATTTTTCACGCCGTAAAGATGATGGCAATGGCAAATGGCAGGAGTTTGCCAAGCACAATCATTACCTGCAAATGGATGCTGAAAAAGATCAGCAGTTTGATAAGATTGAAGGCTTCATCAAACAAACACAGGAAAAGTGGGGTTTGCAACAAACCAACATTCTTTTTTACATGGCAGTGGCCCCGCAATTAGTGCCCGACATTGCTAAAAAAATTGCTGACTTGCACCTGCCTTCCGACAGTACACGCATCATTGTTGAGAAACCATTTGGACACGATTTGCAAAGCGCAAAAGAGTTGAATAAGCTGCTCAACAGCATGTTCGCCGAAGATCAGATTTATCGCATTGACCATTATCTTGGCAAAGAAACAGTGCAGAATATTCTGGCGCTTCGGTTTGCCAATGCGTTGCTGGAACCGTTGTGGAATAACCTGTACATTGACCATGTGCAAATTACGGCTGCCGAAACGGTTGGTGTAGAAGACCGCGGTGGTTATTATGAACAAAGCGGTGCGTTAAGAGATATGGTGCAAAACCATATTTTGCAGTTGATGTGTATGGTGGCAATGGAGCCGCCGGTTTCGTTTGATGCCAATGAAATTCGCAATAAAAAAGTAGATGTATTGAATGCCATCAGGCAAATGCAAAGAAGTGAAGCAAATGAAATGGCAGTGCGTGGCCAGTATGGCAGCGGATGGATGAAAGGCGAACAGGAAAAAGGCTATCGCGAAGAGAAAAATGTTGATCCGGCCTCAAACGTTGAAACCTTTGCTGCGGTGAAGTTTTATATTGATAACTGGCGCTGGCAAAATGTTCCTTTTTATGTAAGAACGGGAAAATATCTACATCAAAAAACAACGAACATCAATATTGTTTTTAAACCCGCTCCGCATTACGCATTTCCTGAAGAAGCGGCTGAAACCTGGCGCCGAAACAGGCTTACGATCAACATTCAACCAGAGATGGACATAAGGTTACGTTTTCAAAGCAAACGTCCGGGTCAAAGTATGTTACTCACTCCGGTTGACATGGTGTTTAGCTATAACGAAGACAGCAGTGATCAGCCCGAAGCTTACGAAACGCTTTTGCTGGATGCAATGGAAGGCAATGCAACGCAGTTCTTACGGGCGGACCAGGTAGAAGCAAGCTGGAAAGCTGTAATGCCCATTATTGAAGCCTGGGGAACCCGCGCTCCTACTTCGTTTCCCAATTATTCACCCGACAGTTGGGGGCCTGAAGATGCAGAAGCTCTCATCGCCAGAGATGGCCGAACATGGATCACTTCTCAATCAAAAAAATAGGCAAATACAAATACAGTTTTATGTACCGGGCTTTTGTATCTCCGATGTATCTTCTCTTGCGTCGCACTCTTGTACGCCTTGAAAATAATTGAGCTTTTGGACGAGTGCTAATTTTAATCGCTAAGTCGCAGAAACACTAAGAAAATGGGCAAAAACAAAGTATGTGTCTTCGCTTAAAAAGTTCCGAACCTTTAGAAGGTTCGGAACTTTTTAGAAGAAAACCAAACTTCCTGTCTTCGCGGTTAAAAACCATATTTACATCGAATACACAACAACACTAAAGGGCCGCAGCATCAGCGTTTCAGAACCTATTGTTTCAGGTTGGGGCGCAGCTTCTTCATCCCACATCCGCTCTTTTTCTTTCGAATCCAAAATTTTCTTCCATTGCTTTGTATAAGGCGGCAATTGATACGCAATTTCTTTATCACTCAAATTCAAACAACAAAACAAATGCTCTCTGCCATCATCGCTTTGCCGGTGTATGATCAAACCTTGTTCACTCAATGGAAAGGCTTTAATGTTTGATTTATTAAAATTGTGAAGTATTCTGTTGGTATGTCTTAGTTCAATCAAATGCTTATTCCATTCGAGCATTATTTTGTATTTGCCTTCCTTTCGTTTGTGCCATTGCAATTTGCAATCATTGAAAGTTTCATCTGCCGCAGGATCGGGAAAATGTTCGTCTTCTTTCAAACCAAATTTCGCGAATTCATTTCTCCGTCCTTCCTGCACTGCTTTTACAGCACTTTTATCATGATGACTCACGAAGAAATAAAACGGTGTGTCTTCACCATACTCTTCGCCCATAAACAACATCGGTATATAAGGTGATAACATTAGTGCGGCAGCAGCTAATTTTTGTTTTTCAAAACTCACCAACATACTTAACCGCTCACCTTTGATGCGGTTGCCAACCTGGTCGTGGTTCATGTTGAACACAACAAAATTATAACCTGGTACACCCGCTGATGAAGTGCCATGTGTACGTTTGCGAAACTCTACCCACTCACCACTATGCACAAACCCATCAGTGTATGCCTTTGCTAATTGTTCCATCGTTTTGTAATCGGCATAACGATCTTGTCCGGCAGGATCGAGCAGCACATATAAAATGTGGTGAAAGTCGTCTAACCACTGCGCGTCGAAGCCCATTCCACCGCTATCAGGATGCTTAGTTACACGCGGACTGTTATGATCGCTTTCAGCAGTTAGATACAATCTTCTGCCGATTTTTTGTTCCAGCAATTTTACTTTTTGATGAATGATTTGCCAGATGTTATTGGCATTTCTATCATACATTTCATGCACAGCGTCTAAGCGCAAACCATCAATGTGATAATGCTCAAACCAAAATACAATATTCTCTGAAACATACTCTTTTACACCATCGCTGTAGTCTCCATCATAATTAATAGCAGTGCCCCAGGGAGCTTTGTATTTATCGGTAAAATAAGGAGCATACTCTGCAAAGTTGTTTCCTTCTGGACCAATGTGATTGTACACTACATCGAGGAAAACAGCAATACCTTTTTGATGGCAGGCATCCACAAGTTTTTTCAATCCTTCCGGGCCTCCATAAGAATGCTGAACCGCATACGGAAACGCACCATCATAACCCCAATTTCTATTGCCTGAAAACTGTGAAACCGGCATCAGTTCAATGGCATTAATTCCGGTTTGTTTTACATCATCTAACATAGGAATGATGGCTTCAAACGTACCTTCTTTGGTAAATGTGCCCACATGAATTTCATACAAAACCAAATCTTCCAATGGAACGCCTTTCCAGCTATCATCATTCCACTCAAATGCAGCATGGTCAACTATTTCAGAGGGTCCTAACGTATCTCCAGGTTGGTAATGGGAAGCCACATCAGCCAAGTCTTTTTCATCGTTGGGACGAAAATAATATTTCCAGCCAGGCTTTGCATCTTTCACTTCAGCAGTGAAATATCCTTTCACATCTTTCGTCATTTCTATCTTTCTGTCTTGGGGCGAAATAATGTGCAAAAACATGGTGTCTTTCAAAGGCGCCCAAACGGCAAAACGGGTCGTATGGTTTGCATAAAAAACTCCCGGCATAATGGTGTTTGTTTTTGTTGATATTTTGGGGGATGAAGAAAGTAAAAATAATACCAGAAAATTAGAAGAAGAATATTGCTCCGTCACTGCGAGGCACGAAGCGGTCTGTGTAATAAAACATACACTGTTCACAAAGAGTAATCACTCGTTATCAGTTGCACAATCACAAATAACATTCAAATGAGATTTACAGACTGCTTCGCTCCTCGCAGTGACGGTATGGATAAATGTATTACTATTTGTTTTTGCCCATATTTTCCAAAAACAAATAATGGTCTCTATGCGGCTCGGTAATTTGTTTCGTAGCCACATCAATGTACATCAGATTGGCGGGTTTGTTTTTTTCAACTGGTTGCCAGGCTGGAACGCCCAAACCATTGGGATTTGCATTCGTGATAAAATTGGCAAAAAAAGCCTGCATAATAGCTGATACTTCATAATCGTCCGGGCCCCAGTTGAACACGAGGTTGGTACCTAAATTTCCCAACGCATATTCGATTTCTGCAGAATGCACTGCGCCAGTTGAAGGCGGAGGCGGAGGCGTTTTATGCCGCAGAACTATCCCTGATAATTCCGCCTGCCAACCCTGCCCTTGCATTGCCCATCTCAGAACGCATTTGCGGGCGCGGGCGTGCATACAAATACCTGAATACAGGCTGTTTGCTCGTTTGCGCCTGCATATCGCTCCAGCGCCAGGTGCTAAAGCCGATAAACAAATCGCTTGCGAGTTGCGTACCTACTGCAGGCACATCAGCTTCCGTATTGGCATGATAGTTCACCAGTATTTCATTCGCTTTATCGCCAAACCTTTTTTGCACCGCTTTGGTATAATTTTCAACCGTTGGCGCGTCATTTCCCAACAGTCCCTGGTAACCTGATTCCATTGAATTCCAGCCAACCAAAAGCGGCACTTGTGCTTGCTCGCCAGCCTTAAAAATATCAGCCGGTTGCTTAGGAAAGAAATAACCATCTACGGTTACAGGAAACCGCCCAAAACCTGCTTTAGCAGTGGCTTTCAGCACTTCTTCAGCAGGCAGGGAACGCATTTGGGCCAATGATTTTGCGCCAACACTATCGGCAAACTGAACGCCTGATTTTTCACCATCGGCTAATGATGCAGTGGGTGTTAATCCTAACAAGGAGCCACTCTCTCCTATCGCTGCTCTGAACAAATTTTTTGATAACGGCGAAGCCATTTGTGCACTCACTGCAAACGAGCCTGCCGATTCGCCCGCTATGGTAATTTTTGCCGGATCGCCGCCAAAGGCAGCAATATTTTGTTGTACCCAAAGCAGCGCAGCATATTGGTCTAACAAGCCTTGATTTCCGGAAGCATGATGAGGCGATTCTTTGGTGAGTTCGGGATGAGAGAAGAAGCCAAACACGCCTAACCTGTAATTAATAGTAACTGCAACAATGCCACGTCTTGCCATGCTCTCACCATCATAGCGAGGCTCGGAGCCATCGCCGGCAACAAAGCCACCACCATAAAAATAAACGAGCACTGGCAAGTGCTCATTGCCGGCTTTAGAAGGCGTCCAAACATTCAGGTATAAACAATCTTCGCTCATGCCATTCGAGCGGAAATTCATATCGCCAAAAAGGGGCAACTGCATAGCTCGTGGACCAAACTTATCGGCCGCCCGAACGCCCGGCCAGTTTTGCACAGGCTGTGGTTCGCGCCAGCGCAAACTGCCCACCGGCGGCGCAGCATACGGAACGCCTTTAAACTCGCGGATGCCCGATATATTTACACCTTCCAGTGTACCATTGGTAATGGTTACACGCGGCGGAACAGAATCGTTATTTAATTGTGCAAAAGAAAAAAGATGAAACAGCAATGCAGTAGATAAAAGAAGAATGATTTTCATGGAAAGATGATTAGAGAAACAAAGTAAAGAAAGGATGCGAAAACAAAGAGAATCAATTTTGAGACAAGGTAATGGACAGACTTTCAAAATCTCTTGTCAGCAATGAAAAAAGAACCCTTTTCAGGATAACCGTATCTTTCACTTATCTGACAAAAACAAAAACCAGACCTTCAATATGTTAACCAAAAATAACCAGCCGCAATTTGCTCCGCAGTTGTACATCAACAATGGCGTGAAAGACATTTCATTTTACGCTAACGCATTTGGCACAACAGAGAACCTTTGTTTTTATAATGATGATGATTCTATTCATGTTGCGGAACTTTCCATGGACGGCACTGTTTTTTATGTGCATGAAGTGATGCAGCCTACACAATTATCTCCGGATCAGGCAAATGGAACAACAACGTTAATCGCGCTTTTTGTTGATGATGTAAATGCTGTAATGCAACGGGCAATCGCTGCCGGTGCAGTTGAAATCAGCACGGCGCAAGACTATGATTACGGTTATCGGCAAGGAGAAATAAGGGACCCATTTGGGCATTACTGGATGATTCAAAAAAGAATTTAGCAGTGTGCTTATTGCGCTTCTGATAGAACCGTCCAGCTTTTGTATAGAAAATCAGGGCTTCTGCCCGACAATAACTTGCTCTTTCGAAGAGGATTATAAAATGGAACAAATGCTTTTCAACACAAAGCGCAAGCATTTTGCTTGCGCCGGAATAATTGAATCATTATCTACAAATCTTTACGATGAAACAAGTGGGGAGTAATGCTTTGCTGAACTCTTGATAAATAAACCAAAAACAAAATCTGTCAGGTTGTTGTAACCTGACAGATTATTTATATAGCTACTTATAATTCATCATTCAGCTTTGTTGCAAACTCGTGCGTCATAGCTGTAATATTTGTGTTGTAAGCACTGATGTATTCCGATACCGCAGATTTCCACGATTGTAAATAACGCAACCCCTGATTTGACTCTTTGTTTTTGATAACAATTCTGCCAGTTTTAGCCACTTGTCCATTTACATTTGTTTTGTAAGAAACAATCATGTCTTTTGCGCTGGGCTGAACGGTAAACTTATCCCACGCAAACGCATACACCAGCCAAACCATGTGCGATTTATCATCAAAAGCAAACTGGTCGGGTACCTGCTCAATGGTAAGTTCAATGTTTTGTCCATTTAATTTTTGACGCAAACTCTTTGCATATTTTCCATTGATTTCACGGCTGAAAGAAGTAACTGCGATATTTGAATTGAGCGTACAGGTATTTTTATAATCAACCTGCCAATAAAACACCAGTGGCAGTAAATTGGATGTTTTAGATTCGGTGGCAGAAATACCTGCAACCGGCGATTGCACAGCAGAAGTGATAACAATATCGGATTGTTTTTTCTTGTCTGGTGTTGGTAATTCATCATTGTACTGTTTTGCTACAAACTTGTCCATCTTTTTTGATGTTAAGCAACTGCTGAAGGCAATCATCAATACAAAAACTAACAGGAAAGAACTTGTCATTTTTTTACTCATAAGATTTTGTTTTGCGTTATTTTTCTTTCCTCTTAAAAATGGATAAAGGCGTTTGACAATACAATTCGTTTTGGTTTTTACTCCATTTTCAGAGGTAAAGCAAAGAAAAAACCAGAGGGTTGGTTTTGCAATTAAATTATGCTTGATACACCTTAAAATAACTGCTTTGTTTTTAAGCCTGCTTACGGTTATTTCAAGAAGAAGCTAAGAGAGTTTTCACAAGTCAAGTAACTTTTTCAACTTCTGATGCAGGCATTCTGCTTGTACCCGTTGTATTTAACTTAAAGTATTTTCGTACAAATAAATCTTTTAATTTTAATTGATTGCCATGAAGAATTTACGAAAAACCGAAGTAAAGGATGAAATGGTTTCGAGAATAAACAAACTCCATTTCGCTTCAAAACCTTTGTGGGGCACAATGAATGTTATCCAAGCCTTAAAACACATGGCTTTGGGTTTTGAAATTCCAAAAGGTAAGCTTGACCCTACAATGAATAAGAAGCCGCCACTTCCCAAATGGCTGTTGAAATTTTTGATGCTACATATAAAGATGCTAAAACAGGCGCCGACTTTTAATGAAATGAACATGGTTGAGCATGATATTACTATTTCAGATTTTGAAACCGAGCGCAATAATCTGCAGACAGCTATTGAAGATTTTTATTCAGCCCATTCGTTCATTGCTGAAAATAAATTCGCAGGTAAATTCAGCGCGGATGATTGGGGAAAATTAATGTACAATCACACCAATCATCATTTAACCCAGTTTGGTGTATAACTAAAATGCCTTCGTTCCTTTTATGTGCCCCGATAAACAAATTACTCCTTTACAACACAATGGTTTGTCGGGTAAAACTATAAGCACTGAAATATCCCAGTGCGCCACCGACAATATTAGTTACCGGGTTGGCTGGCGAAGCACTTTGGTTTTCGCCGGTGGCAGACTGATCTAAACTAAACCAGTATTTATAAACGTTTGCATCAATGCACTGCAAATCAACGCTAACAGTATCGCCGATAGCAAGATTGCCATCAGGATTAACTAATGGCCGTGTAATGGTAAGACCATTACTAAATTCATCATTTTGTTCAAACACATGCTTTACCTGAACGCCGTTTTTATATTCTACCAAACGGTAACTGTTGCCAAGCCCGGGAGGATCTTTATAAGCAGGATAAATGGTAATATTGTCTTTGTTACCAAACGCCAAAGATTCAGCCCAAATGCTATCGAGCGGAACTATTTCCTTAGGCATAGTGGATGTGGATGTATATGTTTTTCCATTGACGTTACGGTAAGTTGATACGTTTCGCCTGGAAAACCAAAGTTTTCAGAAGTCTGATAAAGCCGGCCGAATTTTCAGTGAATGAATACACCATTTGGTTGTTTGCCTTAATGGTAACGGTTGCGCCGCTAACGCCCACAAAACTATTGTCGTCTTCAAAGCTTTTGGTTTCAGAAATTCTTACTTCAGGAAAGGTATCATAGCCGTACGGTACAATGCCCTCAATTACCAGTTGTTTATCGGCTTCTTTGAGAGGCACATGGATAACTTTTGTGCAGGAAGAAAAAAAGGTAAAAAGAAAAAAAAATGCACAAAACCAAACCGCGTTTGTTTTTGCCCAATTATTTACAAAGCGTTGAAGAGTGCGACGCAACAGACGACCAATCGGAGCGTTGCAGCTCGAATCATAAAACTGTATTTTGTATTTTCTTTTCATTCATTTACCATTTGAAGTTGTAAGACACAGAAGGAATCCAGCGGAACAAAGAGGTCTGCACGGCTTCGGTTTTGTTGGGATCGTCGGGGTTGTCTTTAAATGTAATGGTGTAAGCGTTTTCTCTGCCATAAGCGTTGTATAAACTAAACGCTAGCTCGCTACTCCAGCGCTTTTTTTTCTTTAACTGCAAAGTGGCTCCCAAATCAAGCCGATGATAGGCAGGCATCCTGTAGCCGTTGCGATTGGTGTAATAATAAACCGTTTGTCCGCCTACGGTGTACTTGCCATTGGGAAAGGTAACGGCATCGCCGGTATAGTAAACCCAGTTGGCAGAAAGCGTCCATTTTTTGCTTAGTTCGTACATGCCAACTATCGCAATATCGTGCGTTCTGTCTTGCCTTGCATTGTACCATTGGTTGTTGTTAATGCCATCAATTTTGCGCTCCGTTTTTGATAAGGTATAACTTAACCATCCGGTTAATCTCCCAGTTGTTTTGCGCAGCAACCATTCAATGCCATAAGCCCGGCCAATGCCATACAACAGCTGCGTTTCGATGGCCAGATTAGTGAATACGTTAGCGCCATTGCGATAATCAATTTGGTTTTGCATTGTTTTATAATAGGTTTCCACCGTAAGCTCGTATTTGTTTTCGCTCCAATTTTTGTAGTAGCCAAGCGATACCTGGTCGGAGATTTCAGGCTTTATTATATTGCTGCTGCTGATCCATTTATCGGTGGGTGTATTGCTGGTGCTGTTGGAGATAAGGTGCATGTTTTGCACATTGCGCACATACGATGCTTTGATGGAAGCTGAATTGTTCAGCAAATAACCAACCGATAAGCGCGGCTCCAGATTCCAGTAAGTGGTTACAATTTGTCCTGCTGCGATATGAAGTGCGCTGTATCAATAGGATTACCAGCGCTATCCAGCTTATAATAATCGCCTTTACCCATTATACTGAAAGCCGTAAACCTTGCGCCATAAGTGAGGGTGAACTTTGAACTTGCCTTCCATGTATCGCTGGCGTAAATGGCATTCTCTAATGAGTATCTTTTAGGCTGAACCGTACTGTTTACGCTTGACGTTTGCGAAGCGGTGATTTCACCGGGACGTACCCGATGATGAATAGAACTCCAGCCAAAGCGAATGTTGTGTTTTGCAGCCGCATTCAATTGATAATCCTGCTTTAGATTCCAGTCTCTGATTTCAGAAAAGATTTTAAAATCGTTTGCGTCGTTTTTGATTAGAATCTGATAATCGTAATTGCTGTAAATTAAAGAGGTGTTGGAAAACAAACGTTGATTGAAAATATGATTCCAGCGCAAGTGTGCCGGTTGCATTGCCCCAGTCAATGCCAAACTGATTGCTGAAACCCAAATGATCTTTTCCAAAATATCCGCTTAAATAAAAGCTTGTCTTTTGTGCCCAATTCGTAGTTCATTTTTGCATTCAAGTCATAGAAGTACAAGCTGCTTTGGTTAAGCGAACTATCGGAGGAAGCTTTTAAAAACAAATCAACATAGGTTCGTCGTCCTGTTAGCAAAAAAGAAGATTTGTTTTTCTGTATCGGGCCCTTCAACATTTAATCGTCGAAGAAATCAAACCAATGCCGCCACTTACATTATAATCCTGGTTGTTGCCATCATTCATTTTGATATCAACCACAGACGACAATCTGCCGCCATATTGTGCGGGCATTCCGCCTTTGTAAACAGTAATATCTTTGATGGCATCGGAGTTGAAAGTAGAAAAGAAACCCAGCAGGTGCGAAGCATTGTAAACATTGGCTTCATCGAGCAGGATAAGGTTTTGATCGGTTGAACCGCCACGCACATAAAAGCCTGCATTGCCATCGCCTGCGCTCTTTATGCCGGGCAACAATTGTATGGTTTTTAAAACATCTTTTTCACCAAACAAAACGGGTATATTTTTGATTTCCTTTGTGCTGATGTTTTCAACGCCTGTTTGTGTTCCTGTTATGCTTCTGCCCTTCGATGTTGCGCTTACCACTACGTTTTGAAGAGAAGTAACTTCATCTTCTAAAAAGATATTTTTTTGGATGTTTTTGTTGAGATTGATGTTCAGTGTGTCGCCTTTTTTACCTACAAAACCAGCTTCCAACTGATAACTTCCTTCGGGCAAAGTGAGTGAATAAAAACCGTATTCATTGGATAATGTACCGCCTTCCTTATTTATCAATCGTACCGATGCCCCAATGATGCTTTCTCCGGTGTTTTTGCTTTTCACCGTTCCGCTGATGGTATAGGAATGTTGTGCTTTTATACCTGCCGAAAAAAGGGCAAAAACAAAAAGAAAAATAGAGAGAATGATGTTGCGTTGTGCCATTGCTGATGTTTAAAAACCCTTTGCCAAAGTTGAATGAATCTTTGGAATGGGAAAATATAAAACTGGGAAAAAATGAATTGGATAATACGATGTAAAGCTTTGTTGCGTTTGGTTTTGTTGGAATTTGTAGGAATCCTTTCCTTTTAAACCAATGCCATGAATATTACAAAATTGTATTGGCGCAACTACAATACAAAAAGCGCATACTAACAGCATTGATAATCAAGGGGCATTCATTTTTTGTTCGTATGGATTATTGCGTATAATATTGTGTTGCCTGCTATTTTTCGACAGATACCACTAACTATAAAATAAAACAAATATGGCTAAAGAGACAAAAGTGTCATTCCCTACTATTCCTACTGCTCACTTTCTGACGCTTCGAGGTCAATTAAAGAAAACCATTCCAACATCTATTTCTTCTAATTATTTAGCATCAACATTAAACATGACAGAAGAGGGTGCTAAAGTTAATATAATTCCAGGGTTGAAGTTGATGAAACTAATTGACAATGATAATAAGGTTAATACTGAACTTGCAAAAAAGCTTAGAGACGATGACCATTTTAAAGAATTTTGTCAAACTGTTTTAAAAGACTGCTATCCACAAGACCTTCTTGAAACATTTCCAGAACTTCCGGAAGACAAAGGAAAAATCAAAAGATGGTTTATGAATCATTCTGGTGTAGGGGATAGTGCAGCAAAAAAATTCACTTCAATGTTTGCATTGCTGTTAGAAGGAAACCCAAATAAAACAAGTGACTTAAAACCCAATGGTAACGGAACGACAAAAACAAAGTCAAAAGAACCAAAACCTAAAGTGGCAAAAGCCACTCAAGCAACACCAACGCCAGCCGAAGTTAGTGCAACACCTCAACAGGCTATTCCTCCGCCTTCTTTTCAAGTTCCTAATCCAGAAGTTCACGTAAATGTTCAAGTTCACATAGCCGCAGATGCAACTAATGAACAAATTGAAAAGATTTTTGAAAGTATGGGAAAACACCTTTTCAATCGAAACAAATAACGATAGACTTTGAAAGAATTATTTACCAATTTAAATGAACTTCAAAAAGAAATTAATGAACAATTTCTTCCTAAGGCAGATGGAAATCCAGCAAAAAAACATCAGGTAATTTACGAACCAATTTTTAAAGGTACTCGTTCTTACATTGAGAGAATTTGTCATCAAGCAAACGGTGCTTATGAAAACGGATGGTATGATGCAAGTGCCGTTATGATAAGAAGATTATTGGAGACTTTGATTATTGAATTGTTTGAAGCAAAAAGCATTTCACACAAAATTCAAAGCGGGGGAAATTTTCTATATCTAAGAGACTTGATTAACGCAACGGTTTCTGAAAGTTCGTGGAACTTAGGACGAAATACAAAATCAGCCTTAAATAAATTAAAAGACATTGGTGACAAATCAGCTCATAGTAGACGTTTCATTGCAGTTAGACAGGACATTGATGATGTTAAATCAGATTTAAGAACGGCAATTCAAGAACTGATTATCTTAGCTGACTTAAAGAGATAAAACAGCAGGCAACAAAAGGTTTGGCAATAGGCTGGCTGACGGAATATAATCGGCTGCAAATCAATATCAGCAATAGTTCCAATATGACATTATAAATTTAGCTGTTAGTTGTTATCTTCAACTTTGGTAACAATTTTCAGCTTTGGTTCTGGGCTTGGCAAGCAGTGAATGCCAGCCCATCGCCAAGCCGTTGACGTTGGTGGCAATGCCGCCGTGACACCTTACTACTATAAAATTTTTAACTTTGAAGCAATAAATTTTAAGTAATGACACGACAAGCAATTATTGAGCGAACAGTAAAAGCGATCAATCAATTACCGGAAGAAAAAGCAGAAGAAATTTCCGACTTTGCCGACTTCATAACCAAACGTTACGAAGAGCACTTATTGACGCAAGGCATTCAAAAACTCACTTCCGAGAACCAGAGTTTCAACTTTTTACATAACGAAGAAGACTTGTATTCCATAGCAGATTTAAAAGAAGTGTACAATGGCTAAAGGTGACATTGTACTTATTACTTTTCCCTTTACTGATTTAAGCGGTAGCAAACTTCGCCCGGCAGTTATTCTTGCTGATACAAACCTTGACATTACCGTTTGTTTTATTTCCACACAAATTAGCTGGCTGGAACCTACCGATCTTTTGCTTACTCCAAATGCCAACAATGGACTGCGAAAGCAATCTCTTGTACGAACGAGTAAAATTGCAACGTTGGATAAGTCTTTGGCAAAAGGACTTTTAGGCAGACTTAGTGCGCCTGAATTGAGAAGCCTAAACAGCAAACTCAAAATCTTATTTCAGTTACTCTAACAGAAGACACAGCAAAAAGCCCGAACCCATACTAACAAATTATTTCAACATCAAACAGTTTTGCCAGTAAGAACATGGCCCAAACAGTTCTCCCCTCCTACCTTTGCGCCGCATGAAAAACAACCAACTGTCCCGCGCGCAGGTTTTGCTTATGGCAACAGCAGCCGGTGTTTCAGTAGCCAATATTTATTTCAATCAGCCCATTCTTCACAGCATTGCTACATCTTTAAAAGTCAACGATGCGAAAGTTGGCAGCATTGCGGTGCTTTCGCAGGCTGGCTATGGTTTGGGTTTGTTCTTTTTAATTCCTTTGGGTGATAAACTGAGACGTAAAACTTTAGTGGTTTTATTGTTTAGTATCCTCACCGTGTCTTTACTATTCATCTCTTTTTGCAATACTTTATTGCCGTTGCAAATTGCTTCTTTGGTGATTGGTATTTTATCGGTATCGGCACAGATTATTTTACCAATGGCTGCCTCATTAAACAAAGCATCGCGCGGAAAAACGCTGGGCATTGTTTTCAGCGGCGTGCTCATTGGAATATTAGCCGCGCGTGTGTTCAGTGGCTTTATTTCACATTGGCTGGGCTGGCATTGGGTGTATGGCATTTCGGCTGTGTTGGTACTTATCATGAACGTTTTGATTTACGCATTTTTACCGTCCACTCCGCCCGATTTTGAAGGCAATTATTTGCAGTTGATGACATCGGTTTTACAACAACTCAAACGCTTCTCTTTGCTGCGTCAATCGGCTTTGATAGGTGCACTGGTGTTCGGCTTGTTCAGCTCGTTTTGGACAACGTTTACCTTTTATGTAAGCGGTGCTCCGTTTCATTTTCAATCCAATACGATTGGGTCTTTTGCACTGGTTGCCATTGTAGGTGCGCTGGCGGCACCGGCTATTGGAAAGTTTGCCGATAAAGGCAATGGCGTTAAAGCTATGATTGTTGCAATCGGTTTGATCATTTTTAGTATCATGTTGATGATGTTCTTCCCCTTATCGGTCGCTTCTTTTATAGTGGCGGTTTTATTGTTAGACATTGGTGTGCAGATGATACAAATTACCAATATTGCCACCATTTATACTTTGGACGAAACGGCACACAGTCGAATCAACACGGTTTACATGACGCTTTATTTTATTGGCGGTGCTATAGGAACATCGGTTGGCTTGTGGTGCTGGCAACGCGGAGGCTGGCATTGGGTTACGCTTCAAATGCTGCTGTGGGCTTGCATTGCATTGTGCCTGATTGTTTTTGGCAGAAGAAAAAAAGCAACGAATTGATTTGTGATTGATGCAAATTGAGTAAACAGCGCATCCTTTTTTGTGGCAAAAACAAACACAGAATATGCGCATGTTTTTACGCAAGATTCGGTTGAATAAAATATTGTATTCCTGCTCAAAGCTCATAGCTAGTAGCTCATAGCTTTTATGAGCTTTCAACTCAATCTATCATTACACAAACAAACCCCATTCATCCACATACTCATCTTTTTCAAATGTAGCCACCCATTGCTTAAACAGCTCACGAAAAGTATCTATTTCATCTCTTACCACTTTATTGTATTCTTCGCTGAGCAAGTCTTCTGCTATGAAATTATTAGATGATATTTTTATGAATTGCGCATTTTTCCTGATGATGGCGGCATTCTCCATCCGGATAATGTACAAGCCAACTTCCGAGCTTCTGATTTTGGCTCCTACTTCATAAGCATCGCCTAATACCATTGCTTTATGTTCATCCACATATTCCTGTGTGTACAAACTATCAGGCGGCAATTCTTTCAGGCTATCCAATGCCGCTTTCAACACAACCAATACCGTGTTCCATTGTTTATACATCGCTTTGCACAATTCTCTTGTGCGGTTGGGCTTCCAGTCTTCGCCCTCTTCATCATCTTCATCTTTATTCCATTCCGGCAGTTCATTCAAGTCATCTAAATTCATCATACAAAATAATTATTGTTAAATAAAAAGCAGCTTGCAATGAATGCAATCTCACGTTAAGCTATGAACAAATAAAAAAAGTATTCAAATATAAAAATCAAAAGAATATTATGAGAACAAGATGTTGATTGATAAGTATCGCAATCATTTTAATGCAAAAACAAACATCTTTGTAACAATGAGCAAGTTGTATTCAACCATTAATGAAGCAACTTTACATTTGCTTTTGCTCATTTTCTAATAAACAATAATCATAAAGATTTGAAACGATTGCTTTTTGTTTTGCTTATTTTTTGGGTTGCTATCAGCAACACTTCATCTGCACAAAATGCTCAATCAACTTTAATACACAACGATACAGCAGCCAGCCATAAAACCATTGCGGCCTTTTTTGCATTGCAGGCAACTGTGCGTTATATTTATCAAACATCGTTAAGTGCGGATGGCAGCAAAGTAGCGTGGAGCGTCGATGATAGCGAAGGTCAATCCCTTCATGTTGCAACCCTTTCAAATTGGGGCAAAACCAAACGCATTACGGCTTCGCTTACCAACAAGGGGTGCAACGAAATGGAACCGCAATGGTCGCCAAATGGAAAAGAAATTGCGTTTTTATCAGACGCGCGAAGCCCGAATCAACTTCAAATTTTTATTGCTGATGCAACTACCGGCGCATTGCTTACACAACAACCGCTTACCCATTTTGATGGTTATGTTTCGCATTTGCAATGGTCGTCCGATAGCAAACAACTAAGTGTTTTGTATGTTGAAAAAGCAAGCCGCGAGCCTTCGCCTATGGCTGCTGAAAACCGCGCTGTCGGTGTAATTGATTCGATAAGAAATAATGATGTGCAACGCGTTGTTATGATCAATCGAAATAGCGGCGAAACCAAAGCAGTCACACCAAAAGGGTTATATGTTTTTGAATACGACTGGTCGCCCAACACTAAACAATTGGCTTATCTCGCAGCTTTACCGCCCGGCGATGACAACTGGTACATTGCCAAATTATACAAGCAAAATATAAGCGATAATGATACGGTTTTATTGTATCAACCGCAGTTTCAAACCGCATTGCCGCGATGGTCGCCCGATGGCAAAAACATCGCTTTTATTGAAGGTTTGATGAGCGACCAGGGTGGCACCGGCGGAGAAATTTTTGTGATGGATTCGAGCGGCAAAAACAAAATTGATCTTACACCCAATCGTTCTTCTACACCTGCATGGTTTGCATGGACGAAAGATGGAAATATGTTATTTACAGAGTTTGTTGGCGGCTCGGTTGCCATCAATCAACTGAATACAAAAAATGGTGAAACCAAAAGTCTTTATAAAGGAGATGAAGCCATCCGTGCAGGCAACGAAGAAACAAGTCTTTCAATCGCCCAAACTAAAGCTGGGCTTCAGTTTGCGGTGATTCGTTCATCATGGAATAATGTGCCCGAAGTGTGGGCAGGAAGCCTTAATCATCTTACTCAAATCTCCCATTTAAACGATCCTATTCAAAAGCCTTTTGTAAGAGCAACCAACCTACAATGGACGAATGAAAACAGGCACATTCAGGGCTGGTTGTTGTATCCTGAACATTACGATTCTTCTAAAAAATATCCAATGCTGGTCTGCGTTCATGGCGGTCCGGCATGGATCAGTTTGCCTGCCTGGAGTGCGCCCGATTTCAACACAACCGTTTACCCGCAACTGGGTTATTTTGTGTTCTTTCCCAACCCGCGCGGCAGTTACGGACAGGGAGAAATGTTTACAAAAGCAAACCGCCGCGATTGGGGTTTTGGCGATTTAAGAGATATTGTAAGCGGCATTGATACAGTGATCACAAAAGTGCCGGTTGATACTGCCCGGATTGGCATTTTGGGCTGGAGTTATGGCGGCTCAATGGCAATGATTGCGCCCACACAAACGCATCGTTTTAAAGCTTCGGTTGTTGGCGCAGGCGCGGGCGATTGGCTGAGTTATTATGGACAAAACAGCATTGACAAATGGATGAATTCTTACTTCAACGTATCGCCTTATGATGATCCTGCGCCGTATGCAAAATTATCGGCCATGACCTACATCAAACAAACCCAAACACCAACGCTTGATATCTGGTGGGTGAGCGAGATGGCGAATGCCCGCCACCGCAATCGTTTCAATACTGGCACGCATTGAAAGAACTGGGCGTGCCAACTACTTTAAAAGTATATGCAGATGAAGGTCATAGCTTTTATAAGTTGGAAGACATGATTGATGTTTGCACACGCACATTCGATTGGTTTGAAAAATGGTTGAAATGAGGAGTGTGCAGATGAGTTTTTTAAAGAAGATCAATTACTAATTTATACAAGTTATGTCAACATCACGCCGCAAATTTATCGGTAGTTCCTTTTTGGGTTCTCTTGCTTTGTTGGGCAGCCCCTCTGTATTTGCAAAAAAAGGGGCAAAAACAAAAATCGTTACCAACAAACCTGTTGTTATTTCTACTTGGGATTTTGGAAAAACTGCTAATGCAGAAGCCTGGAAAACGCTAAGCAAAGGTGGTCGTGCATTGGATGCTGTGGAAGCTGGCGTAAAAATTCCGGAAGCCGATCCAACTATTCAAACCATTGGTTATGGTGGCCTGCCCGATAGAGACGGACATGTAACCTTGGATGCCTGTATTATGGATGAGGCTTACAACTGCGGCTCAGTGATGTGCCTGGAGAATATTATGCACCCCATCTCTGTTGCGCGATTGGTAATGGAAAAAACGCCGCATGTTATTTTAGTAGCTGATGGTGCGTTGCAGTTTGCTTTGGCAAATGGTTTTAAAAAGCAAAATTTACTAACGCCCGAAAGTGAAAAAGCCTGGAAAGAATGGCTCAAAACATCCAAATACAAGCCCGAAGTAAATATTGAAAACAGGTTGTATCAAAAAGGTAAAGACCCGATGCCGGGAGGCCACGACAACCACGATACGATTGGCATGATGGCAATGGACAGCAACGGCAATTTAAGCGGCGCCTGCACCACCAGCGGCATGGCTTTTAAAATGCGCGGCAGGGTTGGCGATTCGCCGGTAATTGGTGCTGGTTTGTATGTTGACAATGAAGTAGGCGCTGCTACATCATCAGGTGTTGGTGAAGAAGTTATCCGCATTGTGGGTTCGCATTTGGTGGTTGAACTGATGCGTCAGGGGATGAAACCAAAAGAGGCGTGCAAGGCAGCCGTGGAGCGCATTATACAGCGCAGCCCCGAAAAATCGAAAGACATACAAGTTGGTTTTATTGCTTTGAATAAGGAGGGCGAATATGGTGGTTATGCGTTGCAACCGGGCTTTACCTATTCGGTGAAAAGCAATGATGTAGAAACTATTTTTAAAGCAGAAAGTCATTATCAGTAAGTGGTGAATAGTGAGTGAAAAAAGCATAAATAAAAAGAATGGATAAAAAAAAAAAGCAAAACTTGAAATCTGCGCTTTTCACATTGATTCCTGCATCATTGCAGAAAGAGCGGGTGCTGCAAGGATTGAATTGTGTGATAACCCTTTGGAAGGCGGCACTACGCCAAGTTATGCAACCATCAAAAAAGCAAGAGAAAAAATATCCATTTTACTATATCCCAATCGTTCGTCCACGGGCAGGAAATTTCTCTTATAGTGATGATGAATTTGCGATTTTGAAAGAGGACATCCTGATGTGCAAGCAACTGAGCTGCGATGGTATTTCGACAGGTGTACAAAAGATAAACGGCGAAATAGATACCGAACGTTTGCAACAGATAGTTGAATGGGCTTACCCTATGGGCGTTACCTGCCACCGCGTATTTGATTGTACGCCCGATCCTTTTAAAGCTTTGGAAGATATTATTCATTGCGGTTGCGAGCGGATATTGACATCGGGTTTACAAAGCGCAGCACCAAAGGGAACTGCATTGTTACAACAACTGATACAACAAGCCGGCAACCGCATCATCATTATGCCGGGTGCCGGTGTGAACTCTTTAAATATTGCAAAGCTAAAAGAAGAAACAGGCGCTACAGAATTCCATTCTTCAGCCAAAAGAATTGCACCTAATCCGGTTATTTATTTAAACAAAGAAGTGAGCGATTATGGAAATGTTTATATAGCAGATGAAGATGAAGTGAAGGCAATGGTGAAAGCGTTGGAACACAGATGACACAGAAAAAACGGATGCTTTCCATGTAATATTGAATTTTGTTCAGAAAATTTTCCAGTAAAATAAAATCCTTGTAAATCCGTGCATGCAATCCGTGTCATCTGTGTTCTATCTAATCATTTTCGCAATCCATCCAGCATAATGGTAATCATATTTTCTTCCAGCTCTTTATCATTGATTTTACGTTGGCTGCGGTGCCAGCTTTCAATGCCGCTAATGGCATGAAGCATAATCAACACCGCGGTGGAAGCATCAATGGGCTTGATTTCTTTGGCCTCAATGCCTTGTTCAACAATAGCTGCAAAGCGTTTGCGAAAGTTCCTTCTCTGTGTTTGAAAATTAGATAAATAAGGCTCGGCAAGATGTCGCCATTCGCGATCGCTTACATGCACTTCGTCCCAATGAAAAATCATCTGGTTAATTAAAAAATGAAGCAAAGCTTCGATCTTTTGAATTGCACCAATTTCTTCGCTTTCGATGCGGCTCATTTCTTCCCAATAGCGGTTAGCCACTTCAAAACAGATGTCGTGAAGCAAATCGGTTTTACTGCGGATATGATTGTATAAACTCGCCGCTTCCACGCCCACTTTTTCTGCCAGATCGCGCATACTGGCTGCTTTGTAGCCTTTCTCTAAAAACAAACCGGCAGCGGCTTGCACAATAATGTCTTTGCGTGAAGTGTCTTTGTTAGTTTGTATGCGTGCCATGAGGAAAAGCTTTGAGGTATTAGCTGTTAGCTACGAGCCGCAGCTTGCTTGCTTTACTGTTATGAAATAATAATACGGTTACACCTTGCCTAATCATTGTTCGGAACGTTGAAGTGAGATTCTTTTTCTCTTTTAAGTAAAGAGAAAAAGAACAAATCTTCGATTACAACAAGCGATGCCATAAAAAACCAAAGCTCGTTCCACAAAACTGCATTTTGTTTTTACTTGTATTTACTCATCACTCATAGCTCAAAGCTAATAATCAATCACCTGCTCAACAATTGCATCCGGAATCTTCCGCCATTCATATTGCTGATTGCGAAGCTGCGGCTCAAAACCGGCTTCGCGAATGGCTTGCTGAATGGTGGTTGATGTAAACCTGTGTGGCGCGCCGGCAGCACTCACTACGTTCTCTTCTATCATAATGCTGCCCCAATCGTTAGCGCCTGCATTTAAGCAAAGTTGTGCGGTTTGCTTGCCCACTGTGAGCCAGCTTGCCTGTATGTTCAACACATTCGGAAGCATGATGCGACTTAAAGCAATCATGCGAATGTATTCTTCTGCAGTGGTTAAATTGTGTACACCACGAATGCGCGTGAGCAAGGTATCAACATCCTGAAACGTCCATGGAATAAACGCAAGAAAGCCCTTTGCAGTAGCAGGTTTGATAGCTTGTGTATCGCGAATGCGAATGAGATGAATAAAGCGTTCTTCAATAGTTTCAACATGACCAAACATCATCGTCGCGCTTGTGGTAATGTGTTGCTCGTGCGCTTCGTGCATGATGGCAAGCCATTCATCCGCACCGCATTTTCCTTTGCTGATTAAACGCCTTACCCGGTCAACTAAAATTTCTGCACCTGCACCAGGCAAAGAATCCATGCCGGCTTCGCGCAAGGCCTTGATAACATCATGATGGCTCATCTTTTCGAGCTTGCAGATGTGCGCAATTTCCGGTGGCCCGAGTGTATGAAGTTTGAGCGATGGAAACTCTTCTTTTAATTGTCGGAATGTTTTGGCATAAAAATCCAAACCGAGCTGTGGATGATGGCCGCCTTGTAACAACAACTGCTCGCCACCATATTTAAAGGTTTCATGTATTTTACGGCGATAGGTATCCATGTCTGTAATGTAAGCATCAGGACTTCCGGGAATGCGATAAAAATTACAGAACTTACAATTGGCAATGCACACATTGGTGGTGTTCACATTGCGGTCTATCTGCCAGGTTACTTTGCCATGTGGCACTTGTTTTTTGCGCAATTCATCAGCCACATACATCAGCTCTGTAAGCGGTGCATGATGAAATAAATAAACGCCTTCTTCAACTGATAAAAACTCAAAATTGAGGGCTTTATCATACAACTGGTCTAACTCCATATCTTTTCTTTTGCAATGCAAAAATACAAGTGAGAATGTTAGGGAAGAAACAAGGATGGAGGAGCAAGCGTCATTGCGAGGCACGAAGCAATCTGTGGATGGCATAATCAGATTGATTGCAAACGATAAATTGTTGATAGTAATCCAACAGAATTAGCGCTTTTATTATTCATAAACAGTCTAAATTGTATAGCAAAGATTGCTTCGTGCCTCGCAATGACGAGAATGTAATCTGCTCACCATTTTGACACTTCTTTCTCCCACAGGTCTTCCCAGTTTGGGTTCGCTGCATTTATTAAAGCACATTTTTGCGCACGGTTGTCTGCTTTGATTCTTTTCTCTTCATCTATCGCTTCTTCAATGGTAGAAAATGAACAAAACCAAACCAAGTGAACAACATTGTATTTAGCAGTAAAGCTGTGCGGATATTTTTTGCTTTTGTGCTCTTGCACTCTGTGTATTAAATCTGAGGTAATGCCTGTGTATAAAACGGTCTTTAGTTGATTGGTCATGATGTAAACAGTACCACCTCTTTGCATCTTAGTTTCGGTTTTGTTGTAAAAATATTTAATAAAGAAAAGCAGAATTATATGATTTCGTCATTGCGAGGAACGAAGCAATCTGTACCATACAATTGAGGCTGATTACAAATAGTAAAGCTGCTTGTATGATTCATTCAAAATTGACTATTCACAATTCAAAGTCTGCCTCATTCTTCTATTCCCAGATTGCTTCGTGCCTTGCAATGACGAAACACCTACTTCACCTCCGCAGCCGCGGCTTCATCCATAAACCAATGGAGTTCGCCTTTTGGCTTTATGATTTGTGCGGGATATTCATTAGGGTTGTAGTCGTCTTTCAGAATGTGCTTTACCGCTTCGGCTTTGCCCTTTCCGGCTACCATAAACATTACCAGAGCCGAATGATTGGCAACCGGATGTGTAATCGTAATACGATACATGCTTTGTTCGTCTAAATAAAAAGAATCTACCCATTTGTTTTCTTCAAAAATGATCGGATGATGCGGAAAGAGTGATAACGTATGCGAGTTGTCTCCAAGACCTAACATTAATAAATCGAATGTTGTAAAAGGTGTGTTTTCAGGATGGTCATCGGGATGATGCGTATGCACCAACGGAAAGTATTCGTGCAACAATTTTTCATAAGCAGCAGCCGATTCCTGTGGCGTTATATTGTCGGTCTGCATCACATGAATATTCTCTTTCTTTACCGGCACTTTGTTTAGCAAAGTATCAAACGCCATCTTAGCATTATTACGATCATCAGTAAAAGGAACAAAGCGTTCATCGCCCCAAAAAAAGTGGATTCTGCTCCAATCAATATGAGATTTATAAGCATCAGTTGCCAGCAGATCGTACAAGTCTTTGGGTGTGTTGCCACCTGTTAATGCAAACGTATAGCGCGATTGTTTTTGCAAGGTTTGGTTGATGTGTTCAACAATAAAATCGGCAGTCTGTGTATTGAGTTCTGTTGTGTTTTTGGCGATGTGTAATTGCATATTCAAAAGGTTTGTTTTTGCCCAAAAAATTTAATCGGTTAGTTCATTCAAAAGCTTCTGGTAATCGTATTGTAAATCTTCATGCAACTCCGGTATCAAGTCCTGAATTTTATCCAATTGCGTTTTGTAAAGGTTCATTGTTGCCTGGTGTTTGTGCGATGCCATTCCATACAGTTTCATCGTGCGGCAAAAGTAAAGCCGCAACTGCGCTTCCGCTTCTTTATCTGCCATGTAGCGACAGTATCTGGCAATATCTTTCAACATTTTGCGCAATCCTTTCTGAATAAAATAACGGCTCGAAGGCAGGGAAGCAAAAGCATCGGTTATTTCGTGTTTGATGCTATCAACATAGGCTTGCTTGTCGCCGGAATCGAACAAAATAAAACTCAGGAGTTCTTTGTTTTCTTTCTTAAAACGCACCAGACGAAGACACAATTCTATCACCTCTTTTTGAGACAAACTTTTCAGTTCTTCCTTTATTTCCTGCGTACCTGCGGCTTTCATCTCCTTTGATTTCGTATGACGAAAATAAGCGTTGATAACAACTTGTTTAGCAATTTGCTAAAAGAGAAAAAGAGCAAGAATTGATCATCCTGATTTATAACAAAAAATAAGGGCAAAACCTAAGCAATGGCATGGAAAAACCGCTGATTTTTAGTAGTTTCGCCAGATATGTAAAATATTGTTTTTACACTGTTTTTAGTAAAAAATTATGAACGAAGAAACACTTACTTTAGAAAAGACATATCCGAAGACATATGGCGCCGATAGCATTCAGGTTTTAGAAGGTTTGGAAGCGGTGCGCAAACGTCCTGCCATGTACATTGGCGACGTAGGCGTAAAAGGCTTGCACCATCTTGTTTATGAAGTGGTTGATAACTCGATTGACGAAGCAATGGCGGGTTATTGCAAAAATATTATCGTTAACATTCATGAAGACAATTCAATTTCTGTTCAGGATGATGGGCGCGGCATTCCTACCGGTATTACTACAAAAGAACAACGCAGCGCATTAGAAATTGTAATGACGGTGCTTCATGCCGGTGGCAAATTTGATAAAGACACTTATAAAGTATCCGGTGGCTTGCACGGTGTGGGCGTAAGTTGCGTAAACGCATTAAGCACTGTTTGTCATGTTGTTGTTCACCGCGAAGGAAAAGTATTTGAACAGGAATATCACACCGGTATTCCCGAATACCAGGTTCGTGAAATTGGCGTTTCTGATAAAACAGGAACGTATGTTCGCTTCTGGCCTGATCTTATCCATTTTCCAGGTTGGTGTTTTTAATAAAGATATTCTCGAAGGCCGTTTGCGGGAATTATCTTATCTCAACAAAAAAATAAACATCACCTTAAATGATTACCGCGAGCGGAACGAAGCGGGCGCTTATTACAGCAAAACATTTTATAGTGAAGGTGGCATTGTTGAATTTGTAGAAATGCTCGACAAAAATGGCAACCGCTCCTCGCTCATTGGCAAGCCATTATACGTTGACGGGCACGATGCAGCGAGTAATATTGCTGTTGAAGTAGCACTTACTTATAACGATGATTTTAAAGAGCATATTTTTTCTTACGTTAACAATATCAACACCATTGAAGGCGGCACACATGTTACCGGCTTTCGTCAGGCATTAACACGCGTTTTTAAAACCTACGGCGATAAGCAAGGCTTGTTTGAAAAAGCCAAAGTAGCGGTGGAAGGCGATGATTTTCGCGAAGGGTTAAGTGCTATTATTTCGGTAAAAGTTCCCGAGCCGCAGTTTGAAGGTCAAACAAAAACAAAGCTTGGCAACAGCGATGTAAGCGGCGTGGTGCAAACGACCGTTGCGCGTGCATTAGAGCATTATTTAGAAGAAAATCCAAAGGAAGCCAAGAACATCATCAGCAAAGTGGTGTTGGCAGCGCAAGCCCGCGTGGCAGCCAAAAAAGCCCGCGAAATGGTGCAGCGAAAAACAGTATTGAGTGGTAGTGGGTTGCCAGGCAAACTGGCAGATTGCAGTGAACGCGATCCTGAGCGTTGCGAGCTATACTTAGTGGAAGGTGATAGCGCCGGCGGCACTGCAAAGCAAGGCAGAGAGCGAAGCTTTCAGGCCATTCTTCCGCTTCGTGGTAAGATATTGAATGTAGAGAAAGCAATGGAGCATAAGATTTATGAAAACGAAGAAATCCGCAACATTTTTACTGCCATGGGTGTAACCATTGGAACGGTGGATGACCCGAAAGCGTTGAATATTGTAAAGCTGCGTTATCACAAGCTGATCATCATGACGGATGCTGATGTGGATGGCTCGCACATTGCAACCCTCATTCTTACTTTTATTTTCAGATATATGAAAGAACTGGTACAACAAGGTTATGTGTACATTGCGCAGCCACCGTTGTACTTGGTGAAGAAAGGCAAAGAAGCGCATTACGCTTATAGTGAAGAGCAGCGTAAAATGTGGATAGAAAGGATGTCGAACGGAAAGGAAGACAGCGTTGGTATTCAGCGTTACAAAGGTTTAGGTGAAATGAATGCCGACCAGCTTTGGGAAACCACGATGGACCCGGCACGCAGAACATTGAAACAGGTAACAATAGAAAGTGCCGCTGAAGCCGACCGCGTTTTTAGCATGTTAATGGGCGATGATGTAGCACCGCGCAGGGAGTTTATTGAAACCCATGCAAAATATGCGAAACTGGATGTGTAGAAAATAAATTTGAATAAAAACAAAAGGGGCTATCAAACCAATAGCTCCTTTTGTTTTTACACAAAAAATCATCTTACAATATCGCATCCCAATCCTTCTTATCTTTCAACAATCGTTCTCTTAGCAAGCGAACAGGAGGCATACCATTGTCCATCATTTTATCATTAAAATCTTTGAGAGAATACTTGTCGCCTTCTTGCTTTTGATAATCATTTCGCAGTTTTAAAATCTCCAATTTTCCCAAGGTATAAAACAAATAACCCGGATCGAAAGAGCCGCGCAACGCTTCCTGGTAAGATGGCTTTTCGCCCTGGTACCAGTTGTTCATAAAAAACTTTGTTCCTTCTTCCACGGTTGAACCGAGACAATGAATTTTAATGGAGTTGCACAAACGACACAAGCGCAGCAATGCATCATCGGATTGCGCCAACCGATATTTCGCTGCCGTAACGGAATCGCCGTTGTTACCAAAGCCTTGCTCTATCATCATTTGCTCGCAATAATGCGCCCAGCCTTCTACATAAGCATAGTTACCGAATATCTTTTCGAGCCGGGTTGCGACCGATGCATTGAGATGAAGGAACTGAGTGTAGTGTCCCGGATAAGCTTCATGAACCGTTATATTATCGGTAGTATAATAATCAAACTGATGCAAGCCAGTCTTCTTTTTGTTTTGCCGTCCATGTAGCATCAACCGGCGTAATGTAGTAATACGATTCGGTGGCTCTTTTTTCAAAAGGTCCCACCACATCCATCGAAGCGGTACTGGTGGCACGTGCAAACTGCGGCGTTTCCTTTACCTGCACACGAACTTCCGATGGCATTGTGCAAATGTTTTTATCCACTACAAACTGACGTATGGCTTCCAAATGTTGCCTTGCGCTCGGGATTAAACTATCCGCTGATGGATGTTCCTTTTGCATGTCATCATGCACTTGTATCGGCGTTTTGTTTTTATTGATCATTCTCGCTGCCGCATTAAAACGTTCCTGTTCTTTCTTTAACTCCTGCAAGCCGATTGATAAAATTTGTTCCGGCTCCATCGTGATGCCTTCATCAATCAGCAACATTTTTTTGTAGGCTTCTCTGCCAATCGCATAGCTGTTGTTTGCTTTTGGCGCCTTTTCTTTTTGCAGCCAGGCAATAAAATCTTTGTAAGCAGCCACGGCGCTGTCGTTCGCGCTGGTAAAGGCTTTCATCAATGTATCGTTCTTTACATCTTTCAAAGCGATCAACAAATCACCTTTCATAAACGCAGCATTGCCGCCTGCTATTTGTATAGCGGTTTCGATAAAAGGTTTGGGCAACGAATCGTCTAAGTTTTGTTTTGCCGCAATAAATAAAGCTGGGATGGATTGCTCGGTTTGAATCAAATCTTTTACCCGTTCTTCCAATGGAGCAAAATTTCTTTTCACATACACACTTACATCCACAGCACCTGCATACGTCATTGGATTATGACTATAAACTTTTTGGGTTTCAAACGAAAAAATTTCGCCGTTGATGGCAGAGCGAAGAATGCGGTAATCGTACCAGTCCTTTTCACTCAAGCCAGTTGTATCCAATTGAGCCAGCTTTCCTGCAAAGCCGTACAAACGGCTCAATTCCTTATCCAGCGAGGTTTTGCTGTAGTCAGTGGTTTTGCCATCGTATTCATGAAAGCCGAGACTAACCGCTTGCAAGGGTCGCCAGGCTAAGTAACCATTAATGTAATCGTTGGCGATTGAATCGAAGGAAGAATTGGATGATGAAGTTTCGTTTGTTTTCGGTTGATGAATTATGGCAACTGGCAAAGCAAAACAAAAAACACGTAAAAGAGAAGCAAGTATTTCATATTGAGTAGTTGGCAGTTTGGAGAAAAGTATGAAGGGTTAAAATTATAGAGAAACAATGAAGTCATTTTATTTGAAGAATTGAATTGTTGGTCTGTTCTTTAACGGCGAATGAAAGTAAAGAAACGAAGGCGGTTTTGTTGATTTGTTTTTGCGTGTAAAACGTCCCTTTTTCAGTAAGAAAGAAGCTTCAAAGGTTGGGTTTAATTTCGTTTTCTTTTTAGCATAGACGCTATACTTTTCGCAACTGCTTCTTCAATTTTTTTATCGTTCAACGTTTGTGCTCTTTGAATTTCTTTTTCGATAAATTTCTCTAATACACTAACAGCACCTTGGACTTCAAGGCTTTCTTGTGTAATCTTTTTCTTACGTTTGAAAACTTTAGTCGACAGATTTATAATACTAGTGACACCCGATTTTAATAATGGAATAATGCTTATAAATCCAATGGTAATTCCAATTATCCATGCTAAGACAGAATGTTCTTCCAAGAAAGTATTAACATGAAAATTCACAACCTGTGAATCTGATTGCCACATAACGCCATCAAAATATGTGTATCTAAAATCAATGAAATAATTGCCAGGCTTTATTTCAGATTTACTAATCAGGTGAATATCCACCGGAGAATTGTTGTTTTGATCCGTTCCTTCAGTAAAAATTATATGATTATCGCTCTCAGTATTCTGATCAAGATAGAAACCAAATTTCCCGTATGTTGTATCCGGTTCATCAATACCTTCTATTTCTATTACACCGCCGTTCTCTTCAGGCAAATTGGTTGTCTGATGCCCCCACGATAAATGAGTTAGAGTTTTATCTAATCTTAACGATGTCCGTATGTATGAGTCTGTAGTAAAAACTACACCTGAGCATTTTATTTCTAGCTTAGATCTTCATTAAGTCCATAACCTGTAAAGAAAACTTGAATATCAGTACTGTCTCCAGGTGCAAAAGAAGATTTTGACATCGAAGTTATCATTTGATATTTACCTTCTTTATTCCAAAATCTCTTCGACTGAGGATGATACGGATCAACTTTTGGTTGGTTTAGGACTTGGGCAATTATGTTACCAATTAAAAGTAGTAGTAGAATTATTAAGAATAGCTTATTCATTAAATTTTCAGTTAAGATTATTCAAACATTAGCATTCTCGTCATAAGCTTTGTTTTATACCATTAACATTTGATATTGCCTGTGTGTTTTGCAGGACACATCTTTTTAGTCCTATCTATCGTCAACCTTTGTCATCACAGCACTTTAAAAAGCAAATAGATTTCAGTATAAAAAAAGAAAAGCCATCCACACAATACTATGAGAACGGCTTTCATCGTAGCGAGAAAGGGAGTTGAACCCTTGACCTTTGGGTTATGAATCCAACGCTCTAACCGCCTGAGCTACCTCGCCAAATGGGGTGCAAATATAGGGCAGATTGATGAATGAAGAAACGGAAATGAAAGCGTATCCCTAATTCTTTACAAAAGAAAAAACCCATTGTAGAAACAACGGGCGTCTTCGATTGCTTGCCATATGAAAAAGTTCAAATTATCTTATAATAAATTTTTTATTTTGTTATTCTGTTTTTTACTTTCAATGCAAATATAAATGCGAAAACATTATCCAACAACATTAATGAATTATTAATTTATTCTTTATATATTGTTAAAGCTTCCCGCAAACACAACATCGCATTTTTAATCGCTTCATTATTAATCACATAAGCCAAACGAACTTCGTTTTTACCCAAATTTGCATCGCTATAAAATCCACTTGCAGGGGCCAACATTATCGTTTGGTTTTGATATGAAAATTTTTCTAATAACCACTGACAGAAATCATCGGCATCTTTTACCGGCAGTTTTGCCATGGCATAAAAGGCACCTCCGGGGTTCGGGCAAAACACGCCCGGTATCTCATTCAGCCCTTTTATCAATGTATCGCGCCGGCTTTTATATTCTTCTTTTGTATGCTCAAAATAATCAGAAGGTAAATCAACTGCTGCTTCGGCCAGGATTTGAGCAAAAGAAGGCGGACTCAACCGCGCCTGTGCAAATTTTAAAGCGGCTTCGGTAAGTTTTGCATTGCGCGTAACAAAAGCGCCGATTCTTCCGCCGCAGGCACTGTATCTTTTGCTGATCGTATCTACCACAATCACATTATCATCTACATCATCTAATTGTAATGCACTGAAATGTTCGCCCTCATAACAAAACTCACGATATGCTTCATCAGAAATTATGTACAACTGATGTCGCGCCGCAATCTCTTTCAATGTTTCCAGTTCCTCCCTGCTATACAAATAACCCGTTGGATTGTTAGGATTGCATATTAGAATGGCTTTTGTTTTTGCCGTAATTTTTGTTTCAAAATCTTCTATCGGCGGCAACGCAAAACCCGTTTCAATATAAGATGTAACGGGAACAATTTTCACGCCCGCTTCTACTGCAAAGCCGTTATAGTTTGCATAAAACGGTTCGGGTATAATCACTTCATCACCCGCATCCATGCAACACATAAAAGCAAACAAAATAGCTTCCGAGCCACCGGTAGTTACCAGTATATCACCCACATTTACAATAATATTATTGCGGCTATAGTATTCAACCAACTTGCGCCGGTAGCTTTCATTGCCTGCGCTGTGGCTGTATTCTAATATTGTAAAATCAGAGTGCCGAACGGCATCCAGTATGGGTTTAGGCGTTTCAATATCAGGTTGACCAATGTTCAGATGATACACATGAATGCCTCGTTTTTTAGCGGCTTCGGCATAAGGAACCAGTTTACGAATGGGTGATGGCGGCATAACCTGTGCGCGTTGGCTGATGGCAAGTGTATTCATGTTGCAAACCTACAAACGCAATGGTAAAAGATGAACGTTAATTTTTGGTGCAAAACAAAAGGGTGTATGTTTGATTGTATGAGAATTCTATGCATTGATTGGGGTGCCAAACGAACCGGAATTGCTGTAACCGATCCGCTGAAAATTATTGCATCGGCATTAACAACGGTGGAAACAAAAGAGGCGATTCCTTTTTTAAAAAAATACATCCTGCAGGAAGGAGTTGAACTGATTTTAATTGGAATGCCATTGAACCTTGATGATTCGCAAACCCACGCCACAACTGGCGTTCAGCAGTTTATCAATCGCCTGAAAAAAGAATTTCCCAATATTCCGGTAAAAACAACAGATGAGCGTTATACATCGAAAATGGCGGTACGTGCCATGGTAGATATGGGCATGAAAAAAAAGGATCGCCGCAAAAAAGAAAATGTTGACAGCATTGCAGCAACGCTGATGCTGCAGGAATATTTGAATGGGATTTCATGAGCAAGAAAGGCATTGCAGTTTTAATATTTACAACACATCTTTTTCTAAACCGATAAGTTACATTTGCCATTTGCAAAAATTATAAGAATGATTCTACCCATTGTTGCTTATGGTGCGCCGATACTTAGAAAAAAAGCAATTGATATCACGCAGGCTTATCCACAGTTAGATAAACTTATTACTGACATCTGGGAAACCATGTATGCCAGCAATGGTGTGGGTTTGGCGGCTCCGCAAATCAATAAAGATATTCGTTTGTTTGTGGTTGACAGCACTACCATTTTTGACAATTTGGATGAAGAAGACAAGGGCAAATATCCTGATGAGCCAGGCATTAAGAAGGTATTTATCAATGCAAAAATAAAAGAGCTTACCGGCAGCGAATGGATATACAATGAAGGTTGCTTAAGCATCCCGAAAATAAGAGAAGATGTGATGCGCCCCGAAACGGTTACGCTGGAATATCTGGATGAAAACTTTACACCTCACACCGAAACATTCAATGGCATAACCGGAAGAGTGATTCAACACGAATACGACCATACCGAAGGCAAACTGTTTATAGATTATATGAAGCCTTTGCGAAGAAAATTGTTGCTGGGAAAATTAAATGATATCAGCAAGGGTAAGATCAAAACAGATTATAAAATGTCGTTTGCGAAATGAAGGTATTGCTTTGTAGTTATTTTTGTTTTTGCCCATTTTTTTTCTTTCTCTCAGGATACTTCCGTTACGGTTGAAAATCAGGTTTATATTTTACCCGAAGTGTTTGTTCGGGATAGCAACTATGCCGATATTCTTCGCCGCATTCAAAAAGACACCACGTTTTATAAGGCTTTCAAAACATTGCGCACCGTTGGCTTTTCGGCTTACAACAACATCACTATGCTTGATAAAGAAAGCAAGCCTGAAGCTACTTACAACAGCAAAACGGTGCAGCAGGTAAACAATGGCTGTCGCACGATGACTGAAGAAAACAAAACAACAACCGGCGATTTTTACGACAGAAAAGGTGGTTATAATTACATGACGGCGCAAATGTATGCCTCGCTTTTTTTTACCACCGGCACTGCTTGCGGCGAAACAAATGTGGTTGGTAATATGGACTTTGATGCGGATAGTAAAACCGGCATGGAAAAACATAAGGCACAATTGAAAATGCTGTTCTTTAATCCGGGGAAAAAAATACCGGGAATTCCGTTTATTGGTAACAAGCTGGACTTGTATGATGCGCGTGCGCACCAGTTGTACGATTACCGTCTGGATTATATTTCTTACCGAGGTACTTATGCGTATGTATTCTCTATCAAACCTAAGCCCGACGCGGCTTCCGGCGATGTGGTGATGGATGAAATGACAACTTGGTTCGACCCAAAAACAATGGAAGTGTTAGCCAGAAATTACCAGTTAAGCTATAAAGCCGGCGTGTATGATTTTAACGTGAACATGCAGGTTGAATTAGCTAAAGTCAATAACATTTTATTACCACAGACACTGCGTTACAAAGGAGATTTTCATGCGATATTTCATGACCGTGAACGGGGAGAGTTTACGGCAACTTTGTTTGATTTTAAGATGTAAGAAAGATTCTTCGCAGAGTAGATTTGTTTTTGCTAAATTTTATCAAGCTTTTATAAAAGCTGTCTATTCTTTTTGTATAACTAATATTCAGAACTCAAAGTTTCATCCGCCTTAACCCACACTGCATTCTACATTTGCTGATTATACAAAAGTTTTTTACAACATCGTTTTATGGCAAAAACAAAGCTCGCAATCATTGGTTTGGGTTATGTTGGTTTACCGTTGGCCAGTAGCGTTTGCAGAGAAATATGCGGTTGTTGGTTTTGACATAAAAGAAGAACGTATTAATGAATTGAAAAGCGGTTACGATGCCAATTCGGAAGTAGAAGCAGAGACTTTGCAAATAGTGGCAAAAACAAACAACAATGATGAAAATGGTTTGTTTGTAACCAACGATGAACAGGCTTTGCAAGGTGCCGATATTTTTATTATTACCGTTCCCACTCCGGTTGATGAGCATCATCATCCCGATCTTACTTTATTAAAAAAAGCAACTGAAACGGTTAGCCGTTTTATTACAAAACAAAGCATCGTTATTTACGAATCTACGGTGTATCCCGGCGTAACCGAAGAGGTTTGTGTGCCGATACTTGAAGAAGGTTCAAAGCTCCGTTTCAATAGGGACTTTTTTGTTGGTTATTCTCCCGAACGCATCAATCCCGGCGATAAAAAGCACACACTTTCTAACATCAAAAAAGTAATTTCCGGCTCTACTGCTGAAGCAACTGAAATCATTAATCAATTGTATCAAAAGTATTATCGTTGCAGGCACGCACATCGCTCCTTCTATTAAAGTTGCCGAAGCCGCAAAAGTGATTGAAAATGCACAGCGCGACATCAACATTGCGTTCATGAATGAGCTTTCCAAAATTTTTCGTTCATTACATATTGACACAACTGAAGTGCTGGAAGCTGCTAACACAAAATGGAATTTTCTCCCGTTCAAACCCGGTTTGGTGGGCGGTCATTGCATTGGTGTTGATCCATACTATCTCGCGCAAAAGGCGATGGATGTTGGGTTTCAGCCCGAAATTATTTTGGCTGGCAGAAAATTAAATGATGGCATGGGCACTTATGTTGCCAGTGAAGTGATGAAATTGATGCAAAACAAAAACCTCGTTTTTAATGAAAGCAAAGCGCTGATATTGGGCTTTGCGTTTAAAGAGAACTGCAGCGATATTCGTAACACTAAAGTGATTGATATAGTTCATGAGTTACAACGCAACAGCATTGAAGTAGAGGTATATGATCCATGGGTGAAACCCGAACATGCTGAAGAAGAATATGCCATTTCTATTTTGAAAGAATTACCGCAACAGAAGTATGATGTTGTAATTGTTGCAGTGGCGCATCGCCAGTTTACCCAAAGTTTGATAACAAATTTGTGCAAAAACAAATCGGTGTTGTTTGATGTGAAATCGGTGCTGGACAAAAGCATTGTTGATGGCAGATTGTAGTAGCGTTTCCTTTCATTCCATGATATTTTGTAATATTGCTTTTCAATTACAACCACCATATACCATATCACTAAAACTATTTTCAACTTAAACCAAACAATTCAATCAACTTTATGAATTGTCGTTTTTGTGCTACGCCGCTTTCCAATGTTTTTATTGATTTAATTAACTCGCCTGCTTCCAATTCTTTCCTTACCGAAGAAGAATTAAACGAACCCGAAAACTATTATCCATTGAAAGTGTTTCACTTGTACCAATTGCTTTTTGGTGCAGGTTGATGAATACAAAAAAAGCGATAGCATCTTTAATAACGAGTATGTTTATTTTTCTTCTTATTCAAATACGGCATTGCAGCACGCAAAACAATACGTTGAAAAAATGATGGATCGTTTTCATTTTAATGAAAAGAGCCAGGTAATTGAAATTGCCTCCAACGATGGTTATTTATTGCAGTATTTTCTGGAGAAAAGAAGTTCCGGTTCTTGGCATTGAACCCACAGGCAATACGGCTGAAGTTTCACGCAGCAAAGGCATTGAAAATATTTCTGAATTTTTTGGAACCACACTGGCCAAAAAATTGGTTGATAACAATCGCAAAGCCGATTTGCTGCTGGGTAATAACGTACTGGCGCATGTGCCCGACATTGTTGATTTTGTAAGAGGAATGAAAATGGTGTTGAAGGACAATGGTGTTATTACAATGGAGTTTCCGCACCTGATGCAGTTGGTTGACAACAATCAGTTTGATACTATTTACCATGAACATTTTTCTTATTTGTCGTTTTATACAGTGAAACAAATTTTTAAAGCGCAAGGCCTGGAAATGTTTGATGTAGAAGAAGTGCCCGTGCATGGCGGTTCGCTGCGTATTTATGCAAAACATGAAAACGATGCATCGAAGCCGATTTCAGAAAATGTTCAGAAATTGTTGGATAAAGAAAAGGGCAAAGGCATGAACACGTTAGGGTATTACAACCGGTTTGCAGAAGCATCGTTTGATATCAAGCTTCATTTTATCGGGTTTTTAATCGCTCAAAAAAAAGAAGGAAAAAAAGTGGCCGGTTATGGCGCCGCTGCAAAAGGCAACACTTTACTCAATTATTGCGGCATTAAAAACGACTTGATTGATTTTGTTGTAGATGCCAATCCACATAAGCAAAACAAGTGGTTGCCGGGTAGCCATATACCCGTGGTAAACGAAAATGTATTGAAAGGAAAAGAAGCCCGATTATGTTGTTATTTTTCCCTGGAATTTGCAGGAAGAAGTGATGAAGCAATTGCATTACATTAAAGAATGGGATGGCAAATTTGTAATTCCTATTCCGCATGTGCATGTGGTATAAAAGCTTTGAGTTGTGAGCTTCGAGCTACGAGTTTTTAAATCATGGTATCGCTGCTCATAATGACTTGTAGCTTGCGGCTCGAAGCTTACAACTCGTAGCTCACGGCTAAATTTTTCATAGCTTTACCAATATCAAAACCTAACTCTTATTTCATGTTTTGCAGATTTGTTTTTTATCTGTTTTAACCAAAAAATAATCCATTATGAAAGCAGTTATCCTTGCCGGCGGCTTTGGCACGCGCATTTCAGAGGAAAGCGGCATCCGACCCAAACCAATGGTTGAAGTCGGCGGCAGACCCATCTTGTGGCACATTATGAAAATTTATTCAGCCCATGGCATCAACGATTTCATCATTTGCTGCGGATACAAAGGATATATCATCAAAGAATATTTTGCCAACTATTGCATGAACAGTTCCGATGTTACATTCGACATGCACAAAGGCAGCATGGAAATTCATCGAAACCAAACGGAAGACTGGCGGGTAACGCTGGTAAATACGGGTTATCATTCCATGACAGGCGGGCGAATGCTGCGTGTGCGCGAATACATTGGCAACGAAACATTTTGCATGACCTATGGCGACGGTGTCAGCGATATTGATATTACTGCATCCATTGAATTTCATCGGCAAAACAAAACGTTAGCAACGCTTACCGCGGTGCAACAGCCTGGCAGGTTTGGTGTTTTTAATTTAGCGCCTGAAGACACCGTCATCAAAAGCTTTCAGGAAAAACCCAATACAAACAATGAAATGCCCTGGATTAACGGCGGCTTCTTTGTATTGGAGCCAGAAGTGATGAATTATATTGAAGATGAAAGCACTACCTGGGAGCGCGAGCCGCTTGAAAATTTATCGCGCGATGGTGAGTTATCGGCATTCCGGCACACAGGTTTCTGGCAACCCATGGATACCTTGCGAGATAAAAATTATCTGGAAGATTTATGGCAAAAGGGAACTGCACCCTGGCAAATCTGGAACCAGCAAATGGTATAACAACTTCATTCTTTTATCGATGTTTCTTTGCGTTTCGTCTATTTTATCTATTATAAAATGCAAGCAGCTCGTTTATCCTCTTTACGTTTATACAAGCATTGTATTTAAACTTATTTACAAATTCAGTTTATGAAGATTTTAATTACCGGAAACATGGGTTATATAGGTCCGGTTCTCACCGCTCACCTGCGAAGCTTATATCCTTCTGCTATTCTAATTGGTTATGATGCCGGTTTCTTTGCCGCTAATCTTACCAATGCCTCTGTTCTGCCGGAAAGCTTATTGAATCAGCAATATTTTGGCGACATCAGGAATATATCGGAAGATGTGTTAGAAGGCGTAGATGCCGTGGTTCATTTGGCTGCTATTTCCAATGACCCGATGGGCAAACACTTTGAAGATGTAACCATCAACTATTAATTTTGAATCAAGCATTCGCGTAGCAAAGCTGGCAAAGAAAGCCGGCGCGCGGGCATTTGTTTTTGCCTCAAGTTGCAGCATCTATGGTGCTGCTGGTGATGCGCCTAAAACTGAACAATCAGAGGTAAGTCCGCTAACGGCTTACGCACGCTCGAAGGTTCTTACCGAAAAAGAACTGGCTGTGCTGGCAGATGAAAACTTTACTGTTACCTGTCTTCGTTTTGCAACGGCTTGTGGTATGAGTTCACAGGTTGCGTCTTGATTTGGTTTTGAACGATTTTGTAGCGAGTGCTGTGGTAACAAAACAAATCAATATTTTAAGTGATGGCAGCCCGTGGCGACCGCTGATTCATGTAAAAGATATGTCTCGTGCCATCGAATGGGCAATTGAACGGAAAGAAGAAAACGGCGGACAATTTCTTGCCGTAAATACCGGCACTCACACCTGGAATTATCAAATTAAAGACCTCGCCGAAACCGTTGCCCAAGTGATACCGGGAACACAAATCACTATCAATAAAGAAGCAGCACCTGATAAGCGTTCGTACCTTATCAACTTCAATTTGTTTGCCTCTTTAGCGCCTGATCATCAACCCAAAATAACATTGGCAGAAACTGTGAAGGAGTTGGAAGAAAACCTGAAAGCCATGAATTTTAATGATGCCGATTTCAGGTCTTCGCATTTCATTCGGTTGAAAGAATTAACCGCATTTCAAAACAAAGGTTTGCTGGACGAAAAACTGGAATGGACCAATAGAAACAACAAAAAAGAAAAAGAGAAAATGATGATAGCAACGTTGTAACCTTTTGTTTTTGCACGATTTTTCAGTTACTTCTTTTTAACTTCAAAGAGACCTCAGAGGCGAAGAATGTACTTCGTGAAATCTTTGCGACTTAGCGTTTCAGCTTTGTTTCATATTGCATAAAAAGCGGCAAAAACAAACCTATGATTTTCACGGAAACAAAATTAAAAGGTGCTTATACAATCACCATCGAAACAAAAGATGATGAGCGGGGCTTTTTTGGAAGAATCTATTGCAAGGAAGAATTTGCAAAGCAAGGCATAGATTTCAGCATTGCACAATCTAACATTGGATATAATAAAAAGAAAGCCACGCTACGCGGAATGCACATGCAGGGAGTTCCTCACAAGGAAGCAAAACTGGTGCAATGTATCTGCGGAAGTTTGTACGATGTGATTGTTGATATGCGCCCCAACTCTCCTACTTTGTATCAGTGGATAGCCACAGAATTATCGGCCCAAAACAACACTTTGCTGTACATTCCTGAAGGCTTTGCACATGGTTATCTTACACTCGAAGACGAAACAAAAGTATTGTACATGATGTCGGAATTTTACAAACCCGGCGCCGAGCAACCGCTTCTTTGGAACGATTCTTTCTTCAATATTCACTGGCCTTTGCAGCCTTTGGTAATGTCGGAAAAAGATAAGACCATTCCCTTATTTCAGCCACCTGCATTTGCTTTTGATCATAAATAAAAACTACAATGATTATCATTGATACGCTGCTGCAAAAACGTGCGGAAGAAAACAACCCTATCAAAGTAGGCGTGATTGGTGCAGGCTTTATGGGCGCAGCCATTGTGATGCAAATTTGCAAATATAAACCGGGTATTAAAGTGGTTGCACTTTATAATCGCCATATCGAAAAAGCACGTGATGCATACATAAAAGCTGGCATAAATGAAATAGAAAATCCAGCTACAGTAGCGGCGTTAGAACGCAATATTGACGAAGGTAAATTCAGCATAACAGACGACGCCACTTTGCTTACCGATGCGCAAAACATTGAAGCGATTGTAGAAGTAACCGGCGCCATTGAGTTTGGTGCCAAGATTATATGGCGGGCCATTCACAATAAGAAGCACATCATTTTGATGAATGCCGAACTCGATTGCACCGTGGGTCCTATTTTAAAAGTGTATGCAGATAAAATGGGTGTGATTTATACCAACGTGGATGGCGATCAGCCTGTAGTAATTATGAACGTGTACCGCATGGTAAAAGGTATGGGCCTGAAGCCCGTGCTATGTGGCAATATCAAAGGTTTGCAGGACAGGTTTCGCAATCCAACCACGCAGGAATCGTTTGCTAGGCAATGGAACCAAAAACCTGACATGGTAGCTTCGTTTGCTGATGGCAGCAAGATGAGTTACGAGCAAGCCATTGTTGCTAATGGAACTGCAATGCGTGTTGCCAAACGCGGTATGCACGGCCCCACCGTTCCACCCAACACCACCATAAAAGAAGTGGTGAATTTGTATCCGTTGGAAGATGTGTTAAAAGGCGATGGCATCGTTGACTATGCAGTTGGCATCAGCGAACCGGCGCCGGGCGTATTTGTGTTAGCAACCACCGATGATCCCGTGCAGCAATGGTTTTTAAAATTGTATAAGTTAGGCGATGGCCCTTTGTATTTGTTTTACGAGCCTTATCATTTGTGCCACCTATTAGCACCGAATACCATTGCCCGCGCAGTGTTGCTGAACGATGCGGCATTAGCACCATTAGGCAAACCTTATGTAGAAGTGGTGGCTACTGCCAAACGCGATCTAAAAATGGGTGAAACCATTGATGGCATTGGCGGCTACATGACCTATGGCGAATGTGAAAATGCCGATGTTAGAAAGACTGAAAACTTGTTGCCACTAGGCTTTGCAGAAGGTTGTATATTAAAAAGAGATATACCACGCGAGGCCACCTTAACCTTCGATGACGTCATCCTGCCCGAAGGCAATTTTGCTTATCAATTATACAAAGAGCAGGAAGAATATTTCAAAGAAAAATGAATGTTTGATTGTCTGAACCACGAAGGCATAAGAACAAGAAGAAACACTAAGAATAATAAAAAGAAAGCTTTGTGTAACTTCTTTACTTCGAGGCTTTGTGGTTCAAAGGAATTTAAAATCGAATGACAAAATGTTGTTTAGCTATGTTTTCTTTCCTGAAAAAAATCAGCCCGATAAAAAACAAATCTATGGTTACGGTTACTGCATCCTGAGATTTGATTTCGTTCCAGGCTTCCTCCATTTCTTTACTCCAGTGAATATCATCAAAAACAAAAACAGAATGCTCATTTGCTTTGCACAACAATTGCTGAAAATAACGGAGCGTTGGTTCTTTGCGATGGTTGCCATCAACAAAAGCAAAATCAAGTGATGATAAACCAGATACTGTCGGAGGAAGTATAATATCAAAATTGCCTTCAATCAATTGAATGTTTTGTATCCCTAATTGCTCAAAATTTTGTTTTGCTACAGTTGCAATTGCGTGTGAACCTTCCATTGTAATCACTTTAGCATCGCTTTTGGCACAAGCCAGATAAGAAGATGTAATACCGAGTGAAGTACCCAATTCAAAAATGGTTTTAGGCTGATAATAATTTACCATTCTAAACAAAAGCTGGCTAAACTTTTTCGTTTTCAACGCCGAAGCTGCAATAGATGAAACGCTGCGTTGTTTGAACTTTGTAAAGTTCGAGCCGGCACCAAAATCTTCAACCGTAAGTACAGTTTGGTTTTGCCCCATTTCTTCACGCAAGGCTTCAATGGTTTTAAAGCAATAAAAGCTGCGGTTATCGTTCAACACATCCTTCGTAAAATGGAACACAAACGGAGAATGAATGCCATGTCCTTTGCCATTGGAGGCTGTTAACCAATATTGCAAATATTTGAAAAGGAGTTGCAGCTTACCGTACATAAGCGCAATGTTAGTAAATGAATGTGAAATTTGTGAGTGGTGAGTAGTGAGTGGTGAGTAGTAAAATTTGTGCAAAAACAAAAGGGTCTATTTTTTCTCCCAAACTTCGAAGCTGTACGCGAACTTATGTTTCTCGTCAGTTGAGAAATCCTGCTTACTTTTTCGGCCCCATTTTGCTTCGTCTATTGAAGGAAAAAACGCATCGGCATCTGTAAAGCTATGATGCACGCGTGTAAGATAAATTTTGTCAGCTTTTGGCATCATCAGATTATAAATTTCTCCGCCACCTATTACCATTAATTCTTTGTAATCTGCCTCTTTCACAAAGAAAAACGCATCATCCAAACTGTTTACAACAACAGTTCCATCAGGATGATAATTTTTTTTTCTGGTAAGAATGATATTGGCTCTGCCCGGCAACGCTTTTCCTCCACCAAATGAGTCAAATGTTTTTCTTCCCATCAGTACAGGTAAGCCCCAGGTAATGTTTTTAAAATATTTCAGATCATTAGGCAAATGCCATAGCATTTGATTTTCCTTACCAATGGCGTCGTTTTCGGCAGCAGCAACAACGAGAGAAATCTTCATATTTATGAAGTGAGAAGTACGATGTTGGATGTAAATACAGCGACATTAAATGATGACAACATCGTACATCACACATCTAATATCATACATGCATTCACACTGCTACCGGCGCTTTAATGTGTGGATGAAACTGATAGTTTTCCAATGTAAAATCTTCAAATTGAAAAGAGAGAATATCATTCACATCCGGATTGATTTTCATCGCAGGCAATGGATAAGGTTCACGCGTCAATTGCAATTTCGCTTGTTCAATGTGATTATTGTATAAATGCACATCACCAAACGTGTGAACAAAATCGCCCAATTCCAAACGGCAAACCTGCGCCATCATCATCGTTAGCAAAGCATACGAAGCAATATTGAACGGCACGCCCAAAAACACATCAGCGCTGCGTTGGTACAACTGGCAACTCAATTTTCCATTCTGCCACATAAAATTGAAACAACGCATGACAAGGCATCAACGCCATCTTTGGCAAGTCGGCAACATTCCACGCGCTTACCAAAATACGGCGACTATCGGGTGAGTGTTTGATTAATTTTATTGCTTCGCTAATCTGATCAATCGCCGTTCCGTCAGCACCTTCCCAGCTTCGCCACTGCTTGCCATACACAGGTCCTAAATCGCCGTTTTCGTCAGCCCATTCATTCCATATACTTACATTGTGGTCGGTTAAATATTTAATATTGGTATCGCCCTGCAAAAACCAAAGAAGCTCATAAATGATGCTTTTTATATGCAGCTTTTTTGTAGTGATTAACGGAAAGCCTTTGCTTAAATCGAAGCGCATCTGATAGCCAAAACAAGAGAGAGTTCCTGTTCCGGTGCGGTCGGTTTTTGTTGCGCCGTTGTCTAAAATATATTGCAGTAATTGATGGTATTGTTGCATAAAAAATTAAGCTATAAGCTTCTTAGAATATGAGTATTATAATATTGAACATTATTTGTTGAATATTTACTCTTTCGATTGCATTCCTTTATTCGTTATCCTTCCTTCCTCCGCTTCAGTTCTTTGTTGATTAACATCAGTTCACGGTTCGTTTGTCCATTGATGCTGCTGTTTTCCTGCGCACGCCGCATGAGATAGGGAATCACATCGCGTATCGGGCCAAAGGGCACATACTTGCTTACCGAGTAACCAGCTTTGGCAAGGTTGAAAGTGATGTTATCGCTCATGCCATACAACTGCGAAAAATGAACATGCGGATGCTCATGCGGAATGCCTTTGCTGTCCATCAATTCGGCTGCATGAAGATTACTGTATTCGTTGTGTGTAGCAACGATGGCTGCGATAGAATCAATATTATTAATGCAATATTCAACCGCTTCATTATAATCACCATCAGTAAACGATTTATCTTTTTGTATCGGTGAAGGATAGCGTTTTTGTGCAGCCCGTGCCCGTTCTTTTTCCATGTATGCACCGCGAACCAGTTTCACCCCTAAAATAAATCCTTTTTCTTTTGCAATGCGGTGCGATAATTTCATAAATGAAAGCCTGTCGTGCCGGTACAATTGAATGGTATTGTACACTATGGCATTTTCTTTATTAAACACTTCCATCATTTCCATAGTAAGCCTATCAATAGGGATCCTGAATCCAGCTTTCTTCCGCATCTATTAAAACGCCAATGCCTTTCGTTAGCCGCTTCTTCGCAAATGCGATACATGCGTTCTTTTACATTTGCCCATTCTTCTTTTTGCGCTTCATTATCATGAATGCCACTCCGCAAACGCGGTGCTTCGTTTAACTCTTCCAATAAGCCAAACCTCGCCAGACCTGTAACTTTTACGCTGATAAAAGGAATGTTTTTTTGCGAAGCAGCATAATCAATCACCTTTATAAATTGTTGCGTTGCTTTTTCAAAGTTAGATTCTCCTTCTTTACCTTCAACGCCATAATCGAGTATTACTTTTACATGATATTCATCAAGCCTGCGTGCTACGTCTGCCGTTTGTTCCAGCGTTTCGCCACCCACAAATTGCTTAAAAATGGTTTTCCGGATAATGCCATGAACCGGCAAGCCCGTCTTCATTAAAAAAGGGGTAAGCCTTACTCCTACTGCGGAAAACATCGGATAGTTCATTGTATTAAACAGAAAGCGACCACCCTTTAGTTCCTTATCATTTTTATAAGCAAAAGCAACCTTCGTATTGTCGAAAGATAATTCCATAACGCGCGGATTCGTTTTGCGAATATCGGTAACGATTGCCGATTTAAGATTGAATATTTGGCAGTCGAATCCTGTTTTTGTTTTGCCTCAATTTCAGGTGGCCGCTTTTATCTTCATTAGCCATTCAGTTGTTGTTTGTTACTATTGAAATGATTTGAAAAGAAGGGGTTTACTTTTCGCAAAAACATTTTCGTTAACTATTCAAAATATTCATAATAAAATGGCACTATAAAACAAAAGGCTCTTTCGGTTTGTAGCGAAAGAGCCTTTTGTTTTTGCAGGAAAAATCTTATAGGATATTCAATGTGGCACTTACATAATATAAGCCGCCAATAGACGGATTGCCAAAAGCATTGATATAATAATGATTGGTAAGATTGGTGGCGCCCAGCTTAATCAACACTTTGCTTTGCGAAAGTTTATAAGTGAGTTGCGCATCCAAAGTGCTAAAGGCAGATACATTGCCCGAAGCAAAATCGCCTTCGTAATAAAATGCATCCTGCCAATGATATACCACATTAAAACCAAATGCGTTTTTGCCCAAAAATCCGGTATTTCCAAACCCAATATTGGTGCGGTATTTTGGCGTGTTAAAGCCTGTAATGAATGTAGTAGATGCATCTTTTAAAACATCGGAATATAGGTTTGCATTGATATTGAAGTTATGTGGCAATAAATATTGCACCGATAATCCCCAGCCTTCTGTTTTTACTTTTCCGCTGCTGTTAACAGCAATTGAATATTTGTTTGGATTCACGAGACCTGTTGAATCGTATGCTCAGGTAGAAGATTGTAATGCAATTACTCTTCCTAAAAAGTTTTTATATTCGGAATAATATCCGTACACATCAATCAACAGTTTGTCGGCAATCAAACCTTTATAGCCAATTTCGTAAGATGAACAAGTTTCGGGTTTAAATTCTCCCAACTGCTGAATCGTTAATTTCGTAGGGTCGCCGGTTTGGGCAAAAGCACCATAGCTATCCAGGGTATAAATAGGATTTGTGTTGAAATTATACAGCGTTCGAAACAGTGGCAAGCCGCCAATCAATCGGGTGCCTCCGCCAATGTTTAAATTAATGTATTGCTGTTGTGTTGTAGGAAAGCGATAAGCAGTTTGATAGGATAAGCGAATGTTATGATCTTTTGCAATGGATATTACCGCTGAAATACGTGGCGTAAAATTGCCTTTGAAGTTGTCATTTTTATCATATCTGCCCGAAGCGGTAAGCTTTAGCACATCATTAAATAAACGCTGTTGTAGCTGGAGATAAACACCATATTCATTGATAGGAATTTTACCTGCAGTGTCAATGAACAAAGTGCCTTGTGAATTCAGTTCATATCGTTTATAATTACCACCAATCAAAATATCAGTGCGGCGTTTTATTGAATCAATGTTTAATAAACTGGTTAAATCGTACTGACCTTCTATCATGTACAAAGCTGTATGGTCAACAAACAAACCGCCCGCTGGTATTGGCTTTGAACGAACTGCGTTAAACAAGCTGTTGAAGGCCGAGGAGCCGGCTACTGGTCGTCCTGCATCGGCATACGAGCGCGCACCATTCAAAAAATTTTGTGTGTTTGCAACCATCACTTGTTGCGCTGTAGCAGCCGCAGCGGCAGCATTGCCACCGTTGGCAGCATAAGCCGCATTATACGCAGTTGTAAATGTAGTTACCGCACCTTGTGCGAACGCGCCTGCAAACTGTGGATACCAGCTTGCTGCAGCATTGGAAGGGTTATAGCTTGGTTTCCAGGCTTCGTTAACCAACTGCATCGTTACTGTTGCGTTGAACGATTGTCCTGCATTTTCCTGTGTTGTGTAAGCGCGCAGAAACCAGTTCTTGCTTTTCGCTTCCAGCTTGTATTGCGAAATCATAAAATTTTTCAACGAATACCTGTCGCTGCCGGTATAAACAGAATTTCCAAAACCTAAATTGGCAAGAAATGAAAGTTCGGTATTGGGAGAAATCATATAATATAAACCACCACTGGCTTTGATGTTGCGGGTGGTTGGGTCAATCACATCACTTTCTTTATAGCCCGTGCGTGAAACATAGAGTGAAGAATTGAGATAGGGTGCTAAAACTTGTCGTGCAATATGAGTGGGCTTGCCCAGCCACGACTTGCAAAAACGGAGTGAATATTTACCGTTGTTTCATCACCGTAAACATTCACGCCATCATAGTTGGCATCAGTTAAACGGTTGCCTGTAATTACTTTACCGGGATCGGTTGCGCTTCTCACATAATTGCCGGTATCTCGTCGCTACCCAATCTTTTGCTTCCAGATATTCACCCGATAATTTAAACGCAAACTTGTCGCCTATCTTTTTACCAAAACGCAGAGCAAAATCATAGTAAGGCGATGCGCTTCTGCTGTAATCATTGATATGGTTGACGCCGCCTTTTATCTGCACACTCAAGCCCTGGTATTTAAAGGGGTCTTTGCTCGAAATTAATAAGGTTCCGTTCATGCCACCGGGACCATACAATGCTGATGAAGCGCCATTTAATAATTCCATATTATCAACATCCAATTCAGTAGGACCAACAATAGAACCAACCGGAAAGTTTAAGCCCGGCGCCTGATTGTCCATACCATCTACCAACTGGTTAAAACGCACGTTGCCACTTCCGTTAAAACCGCGTGTGCTCGGCGTTTTAAAAGTTAAGCTTGATGTAGTTAAATCAACGCCGTTTAAATTGCCAATAACATCATAATAAGTAGATGCCGGCGATGCAGCAATGGTGGCGGCGCTTACCCGTTGAATCGTTACCGGCGATTCTAAAATGCGTTGGGGCGTTCGGGTAGCAGATACCACCACTTCCTGCCCCAGCACATAAGCTATTTGAAGACTTATGCTTACTGGTTCTTCTGCGTTGCTAATTCTGATTTCCTGCGTTGCAAAGCCAACTGATGAAATCACTAAAGTAAACGGAGGATTTTGTTTTGCCGATAATTTAAAATTGCCTTTTTCATCGGTAAAGGTTCCAGTGGCATTGCTGCCTTTTATCAGCACAGAAGCCGACGTTACCGGTTCGCCGGTTGAAGCATTTTTTACACTACCCGAAATAACAACATTGATTTGTGCTCTTGTAGTAATGGCAAGTAAAAGCAGAAGAAAACAAACAACAGAAGTTCTCATAAAATAGCTTTGTTTAGAATGATTTAGTAAAGAAAGAAAGTTATAGTGAATTGAAAGAAAAAAATCAATACTAATTTTTATTTATTCATACATTTTAATCGGCAAGTAAATGTTGTAAAATGAAAATAATAAAAGAAAATCCGGCAAAACAAAACATGACATATCAGATTCCGCTTCGTAAATATAAATGGTTTTACAATTGCTATGAAAACAATTGTTCTTCTATTTTTGTTGTATGATAGCACACACATTTCCGGGCCAAACTGCATTTTATAAAGGAAAAGTAAGAGATGTTTACACCATCGGCAACGATACATTGGTGATGATTGCCAGCAACCGCATTTCTGCTTTTGATGTGATACTTCCAAAGCCTATTCCCTACAAAGGCCAGGTGTTGAACCAGCTTGCAGCTTACATGCTTGATCAAACAAAAGACATTTGTTCTAACTGGTTATTGGCAACACCTGCGCCGGTTGCTGCGGCAGGAAAAAAATGTGTGCCTTTTAAAATTGAAATGGTTGTGCGCGGCAACTTAACGGGTCATGCATGGCGCACTTACAACAGTGGCAAACGCACATTATGCGGGGTTGCTATGCCTGAAGGAATGAAAGAAAATGATGCGTTTCCTAAACCTATAATTACGCCTTCTACCAAAGCATCGGAAGGGCATGATGAAGACATTTCAAAAGAAGAAATTATAAAGACAGGTTTAGCTACCGCAGAGGAATGGAATGTGTTGGAAAGCCATGCTTTGCGCTTGTTTGAAAGAGGTAAAGAAATTGCCGCCAGGCGAGGTTTGATTTTAGTAGATACGAAATACGAGTTTGGTAAAATTGAGGATGAAATTTATTTAATGGATGAAATTCATACGCCCGATTCATCCCGTTATTTTTATGCTGATGGCTTTGAAGAACGGCAGCAACGCGGCGAGCGGCAAAAGCAATTAAGCAAAGAGTTTGTTCGTGAGTGGCTCATCGAAAATAATTTTATGGGAAAGGAAGGGCAAACCGTTCCTGCCATGAGTGATGAATGGATAAACACCATCAGCCAGCGTTATATTGAACTATATGAAAACGTTACCGGGCAAGCGTTTCAGCCCGTTGACATGAGTGATGAAGAAGTGTATGCAAGCGTAGAAGAATGGCTGAAGAATTTAGGAATTATGATTTAGGAATTATGATTGCAGCTTATAAAATTGATGCAAAAAAAAACTACCTTTCTACGCTAATACTTGAAATCACAAATCACAAATCACAAATCACAAATCACAAATCTACAAATCACAAATCACAAATCACAAATCACAAATCATTCAATCTTGGCCTTAATCTTTGTTTTGATTTATTAAATACATTCCTTCCTTTGTCTATTCCCTTTCTTATTTCGGCTTGTCGTTGCAGTGGTAAGTCAATGGTTTCTTTACATTCGATACTGCAACATCCATTGTATTTGGCAGCACATTCTTCGCATTGAATAAACAACAAATGACAGCCATTATTTTTGCAATTGGTATGCGCATCGCACGGCTTTCCGCATTGGTGGCAATGCGCAATCACATCTTCTGTTATTCGTTCTCCAAGGCGGTTGTCAAACACAAAATTTTTACCAATGAACTCGCTTTCCAAACCTCTTTCTTTTATCTCTTTTGCATAATTGATAATGCCGCCTTCGAGGTGAAACACATTATTAAAGCCGTTGTGCAACAAATAAGCACTCGCTTTTTCGCAACGAATGCCGCCGGTGCAGTACATAATCACATTTTTATCTTCCTTTCCTTTCAGCATGTCAACGGCCATTGGCAGTTGATCGCGAAATGTATCGGAGGGCACTTCCAGCGCATTTTTAAAATGCCCCACTTCATATTCGTAATGGTTGCGCATGTCTATTACAATGGTGTCATCGCTTTGCAAATACTCATTCATTTGCGCAGCATTTACATATTTGCCTTTGTTGTTCATGCTGAACGTTTCATCCTCAATTCCATCGGCTACAATTTTATCGCGCACTTTTATTTTTAGTACCCAAAACGATTTCCCGTCATCGTCCACCGCAATGTTCAATCTTACGTCTTCCAGTCCATTAATTGAATACAATGTTTGTTTGAACAATTCGGAATTACTTTGCGGAACACTGATCTGCGCATTGATGCCTTCTTTCGCAACATAAATGCGACCGAATACCTTCAGCTCATCCAACTGTTTGTAAAGAAAATTGCGAAACTCCAAAGGATTTTGGATTTCGAAATAGCGGTAAAAGCTAATGGTAATGCGGGCTTCCGTTTCCTGGAGCAAACGCTGCTTCAGTTCATCGCCGCTGATGCGGTTGTGTAAAAATGCCATAAAAACAAATTTCAGACATCGTGTTTTTCAATACACAATGTTCTATGATAAATATAGATTCCGTTGCAGGCGGAACAAAATTTTCGCGGCAAAAATAAACGACTGGTTTGTGTAATGAAAAGGTTTTGAAAACAATTAAGAGATTGGTTACTAATTCAATTTGTTCTTTAAAACATTTTTTTTTAAATGTTACGTAGGAACAGCAGGTAGGTAGAACAAAACGAATATGGATAGCATAACACATTCGTTCCATCGGAACGTTACACAATATGTTGAAAAAGTACCGTTCCGATGGAACAGAACTATGTTTGGTTTTGCCTAATTTTCTGACCCACCTGCTGTTCCTGCGGAACACCTGGGAAATGTATTCGCCGTGATTGGTTTTTAGCTTAAAAAGATGCATTTGCGTGAGCAAAAACTACCTTATTTTTACCGTCCCACAAATTTTTCTATGAAGATAGAAGCTGCAATAACGAACTTGCTCTCCACTATATCTAACGATGCCGTTGAACGCATTGTGAAGCTGCCGCAAAGTGGTAGTGACCGTGTTTATTTTCGCGTATATACAAGCGAAAAAACGTTCATCGCTACTTATAATAATAACGTTCAGGAAAACAAAACGTTTATTGAATTCACAAATCATTTCAAACTAAAAAACCTTCCGGTTCCACAGGTGTTTGCTGTAAGTGATGAAGGCAGGTTATATATTCAGGAAGATGCCGGAACTGAATCGTTGCTTGACAAACTAACTGAACACGGTTATAACGATACCGTTTATCAGTTGTTTCAAAAAAGCCTGCAGCAATTGGCGCGTTTGCAAATACAGGGCGACGAAGGCTTGAATTACAATTTATGTCTGACCGCAAAGCAATTTGGCAAACAAGCTATCATGAGCGATTTGCTTTACTTTAAATATTATTTTTTAGATACATTAAAGATGCCTTACGATAAGCAGGCGTTTGTATGCAGAGTTTGAAAACATAAGTGAGTTTTTAGTAAAAGAGGACAACACATATTTTATGTTTCGCGACTTTCAAAGCCGTAACATAATTGTGAACGAAAATAGCCTTTGCTTTATAGATTACCAGGGTGGAATGCGCGGTGCACTTGCAGTACGATGTAGCCAGTTTGCTTTGGCAGGCAAAAGCTGAATGAAGTAATGAATGGAAGAACAATTTATTGCATTATTATATGGATGAAGCTGATGCTTTATTGCCACAAAAATTGAATAGAAAATTGTTTGTTGAGCAATACAACGGCTATGTTTTATTGCGCTTGTTGCAGGTATTAGGTGCTTATGGTTTTCGCGGTTTGTTTGAACGGAAAGCACATTTTTTAACCAGCATTCCTCTGGCTTTAAAAAATCTGAAAGGCTTTCTGGATACGCATTATATTAACGAAGCAACGCCTGAATTTGGGCGCATTTTAAGAGCCATTGTAAATGATGACATCATCAGCCGTTTTGAAAGCATACAGGCAAATGAAAACACACCATTGGTAATCAATATCAATAGTTTTTCGTTTAAAAAGAAGTTACCTAAAGATACCTCAGGCCATGGTGGCGGCTTTGTGTTTGATTGCCGTGGATTGTTGAATCCGGGACGATATGAAGAGTTTAAATGCAGCAGCGGATTGGATAAAAATGTTCAAACATTTTTTGGAAGAAAAAACCAAAATGAATGAGTTCTTGGCGAGCGTTTATAATCTGGTTGATATTTCGGTGGAAGACTACATAAAGCGTGGCTTCGATTCTTTATCAATCTCATTTGGTTGCACCGGCGGCCAACATCGCAGCGTATATGGTGCCGAGCAAACAGCAAGACATCTTAAAAACAAATACAAGGTAAAAGTTGAAGTAGTTCATCTCAATCAAAACAATTGGGTGAAAGAAGCAATAGATACACCGAACTTGCAACGACACAGCAGCAAAAGGCAACTTCATACAAACAGAATTTCAACACTTGAATCCTAATCTCTCGCAAACACCAATTGTTCGTAAAGCTATGATACTCGCTGCCGGATTGGGCACGCGGCTGAAACCTTTTACTAATCAGCATCCTAAAGCTTTGGCGTTAGTAAATGGCAAGAGTTTAGTGCAACGTAATATTGAATACCTGCAAAGTTTTGGAATTGAAGATGTGATAGTAAATACGCATCATTTTGCAGAACAAATTGAAGAAGCCATTACAAAAAACAACGGCTGGGGAAGTAGAATCACTTTATCATTTGAAAAGGACGTTTTAGAAACCGGCGGCGGACTTTTGTTTGCTTCGCGATATTTTGAAAACGAAGAGAACTTTGTGTTGATGAATGCAGATGTGCTTACCAACATGCCTTTGAATGAAATGATACAGCAGCACTCGCAAAATGGCCCTTTGGCAACACTTGCAATAAGCAACCGAAGTACTTCGCGTTATCTTTTATTTACAGACGATAATGAGCTTTGCGGCTGGCGCAATATCACCACCGGTGAAGTGAAAATGGCTAAACATTCTGAACATTTGAATGAGAAAGCTTTTAGCGGAATTCATGTCATCAATCATAAAATATTTTCATTACTACAACCTTTGTTTTCGGGCAAATTCTCGATGATTGATGTTTATCTTCAACTGGCTAAAAGCGAGATAATACAAGGGTTTGCGCATGACGACTATCAGTTTGTTGACGTTGGCAAACCCGAAAGTATTGTGGTAGCGGAAAGCTTGTTTCGTTAGCATTTTATTCTTCAAATTATATTGGCATTGATAACGAGCAGCAATTTTTAGTTGCACTTTTGCACCTTTCAACAGAATTTGTTTTTATGCCGTTTCTGATTCTTTATAATAAAACCAAACAAAACGATTATGCTAACTTTCTGCTTCAATTACTAATTGAAATTGCGGCAAAACAAAACGTTGCGGTTCATCAATGCAACAGAATATCAGAAGCAACAAAAGTGGTTACAAACAATGCTGTATCGGCAATTGCTATTCATTTAAACAAATCTTTGTCGTTTATAAATCTGCTACAGCTTCGTTCTATTATTAGAAAAAGAAATATCGGATGGCTGGCATTTTTCAATTGTAATAAAGTGCATTCGTTCCCAGTACCACAGTTGCTGGTTGTGAACAATGTTGCGAAATGGAATTCAGCAAAAACACTTTTATCATCTATAAAAATTGCAGTTGCTTCCCATCATGCAAAACAAAACTTACTGACAAATCATTCAATACCAGAACAGAATATAGAAGTAATTCCTGTCGCAACAGATGAACGTTTCAAAGCGGTTGACTGGCCTGAAAAACAATCGCAGAAAATGCAATACACACAAGGCAAAGAATTCTTTATGTGCAATGCCCAAGGTAAAACGTATGATATATTGATGGGTTTGCTGAAAGCTTTTTCTACCTTTAAAAAATGGCAGCACAGCAACATGAAGTTATTGATTTACGGAAACATCTTTTTTGAGCAAAAACAAGAATGGCAGGAGAAATTAAGCACTTATAAATACCGTGATGACGTTGTGCTGTTGCGCGAATCAGAAGTCAATAACCATGAGGCTTTGCTGGCTTCGGCCTATGCTTTTATTCATACACCTTTATTTGACGAAGATGTGATGCCGTTGCTACAAGCTTTTGCCTGCGAAACACCCGGCATTTCCTTCATTTCCAAAAGCGCAAAAGAATATGCAGAGGATGCTGCAATATGGATAGAAGCAGCCAACTACGAACAGTTTGGCGAGAAAATGATATTGCTTTATAAGGATGAAGCCCTGCGAAACGATCTGATTGAAAAAGGCAAAGGGCAAACTAAAATTCATGCAAAACAAAAAGCAATGCAATTGTTGCAATCAGTCTTACCTGCTCATCTGTTTGAGTAGAAAAGAGTTGCTACTTTTGCGGCTTAACACAAGAGTGCATGACCCAATCGAAAATAACAATTGACGTACTGAGAGATGACAACAAAATGGTTGAAACCATCAACTGGAATGCAACCGACAGCTTGGTAGAAGATACCCAAAAAGCAAAAGCCATGATGCTGGCATTTTGGGATAACGCTGATAAAACGGCACTGCGCATTGACCTTTGGACGAAGACAATGATGGTAGATGAAATGACAGACTTTTTTTATCAAACGATGATAACGATGGCCGATACTTACAGCCGCGCCACACGTTATGAAAGCCTATCGAACGACATGAAAACTTTTGCCAAAGAATGGATGAAAAAATTCCGTCAACTGCAAAGAAATGAAGCCAAATAAAACAGTTTACCCATAACTGGCAACTTCATAAATTTTTTAATGCAAAACAAAACACAATGAGCTTAGAAACAAGGGTAATGAATGAAATGAAAGACGCGATGAAAGCCAAGAACGAAGCGGGTTTGCGGGGGCTTCGTGCTATTAAAGCTGAAATCATCAAAGCCAAAACTGAACCCGGCGCAAACGGGCAAATTTCGGAAGATGGGGAATTAAAGTTGCTGCAACGCCTCATCAAGCAACGCAAAGATTCGCTCGAGATTTTCACGCAGCAAAACCGCAACGATTTAGCGCAAAAAGAACAGGAAGAGATGACAGTAATTGAGAAGTTTTTGCCTGCTCAACTGAGCGGTGAGGAATTGAAAGAAGCGATACAAAAAATAATCGCCGAAACCGGCGCCTCCTCTCCTGCCGATATGGGTAAAGTAATGGGCGTTGCCACAAAACAACTCGCCGGAAAAGCCGACGGCAAAGCCATCTCGGCATTGGTGAAAGAACTGCTTTCGAAGTAATATTTACAATTTAAGATTGAATATTTGGTTATTGCTGTTCTGCTTGTTGTTTTCTATTATTCATTATTCAATCTTAAATATTCAATCTCATGCTCATTGACGTTGCCTATACAATCATTCTCCTTTTTGCCATTTTCAGAGGTTACAGCAAAGGTTTTGTTGTGGCAATATTTTCTTTAGTTGCCATTTTTATTGGTTTGGCAGCGGCAATAAAACTATCAGCCACTGTTGCATTATGGCTGGGAAAAAGCACAAACATTGGCGAGAAACTGTTGCCGGTTCTTGCGTTTGCTATTGTGTTAATTGGTGTTGCTTTGATCACAAGGCTGATTGCTGCCGTAATTGAAAAAGCATTGCAGATAGCTATGTTAGGATTCGTTAACCGATTAGCAGGCATCTTACTGTATGTGCTTCTTTACACCATCCTGTTCAGTGTCGTTTTGTTTTTTGCAACAAACATTTCTCTGTTAAAACAACCCACTATTGCCACTTCTTATACTTACCCTTTTATAGAACCGTTAGGACCCAAAACTATCAATGCTTTCAGCCGGTTTATTCCACCACTTCAAAACATGTTTCGCCAGTTGGAACATTTTTTTGATAATGCTGTTCTTCACAACAAATGAACATTCATCAAATCAAAACGGCTACTTTAGCAGCACTTACTTAATTTTGACAATCAGCTATTTTTACAAAGAGGATTTATCATGTATGAAATAAAACAGCACGACAAGTTTAAATATATCGAAGAAGGAACTGGCGAGCCATTGCTGCTGTTGCATGGCTTGTTTGGCGCATTAAGCAACTTTCAGGATTTGATAAATCATTTCAAATCGCGCTACCAGGTAATTGTTCCAATACTGCCACTTTTTGATTTGGACATATTTCACACTACTGTTGGCGGCATTGAAAAATTTGTATATAGATTTATTGAAGCCCGCAATTACAACGGCATTAATCTGCTGGGCAACTCGTTGGGTGGTCATGTGGCGCTCGTGCATGTTTTAAAGCATCCCGAACGGATTAAATCACTTATTCTCACCGGCAGTTCCGGCTTGTTCGAAAACGGCATGGGCGACAGCTATCCGAAACGTGGGAATAAAGATTATATACGAAACAAAACCGAGCTTACGTTTTATGATCCGAAGATGGCAACGGACGAGTTGGTAAATGAAGTGTTTGAAATTACCAACAACCGTTTGAAAGTGATAAAAATAATATCGCTTGCCAAAAGTGCCATCCGTAATAATTTAGGTGAAGAATTGAACCAGATACAACAGCCAACCTTGTTGATCTGGGGTAAAAACGACACCATAACGCCGCCATTTGTTGCAGAAGAATTTCATAAGCTGATTCCCAATAGCGAGTTGCATTTCATTGACAAATGCGGGCACGCTCCCATGATGGAAGTGCCCCATGAATTCAACCATATTCTGGAAGCCTTTTTAAAAGAATTGAAACAACCTGCTGCAACTATCGCGTAGTTTTTTTTGTCTCATTAAAAAAAGATGCAATGCTTGTAAGCCAGCTTCAGATTGTGAATTACCCGGTGCTTCATTTTAGCGATACAGTTTCTCTTGCCCTGCAGTTGATGGACGATTATGATATACAGCATTTGCCGCTTGAAGACGATGAAACGTTTACAGGCGTCATTTCAAAAACCGATTTGTTTGACGAAGACGAATCGGCAACGCTCGCTGCATTATCATTAAACATAATTAAGACATCAGTACAACCGCAGGAACATTTCTTATCTGCGCTGAAAGCGGCAGCCAGCAACGAACTAACGCTTTTACCAGTCGTAAATACCGACGGGCAACTACAGGGAATTATTACGAATACAGAGTTATTGCGCGCCGCGGCTGCTTTTCAAAATGTAGAAGAACCAGGCGCCATTATTGTGCTCGAAATGGAACGCATTAACTATGCAGTTGGCGAGTTATCGCGCCTCGTAGAAACCAACAATGCCAGCATTTTACAACTGAACACTTTTACAGAAAGTGGCACAGGTTTGTTTATTGTTACGATGAAGTTGAACAAGACTGAAGCATCGGATGTGCTCGCAACTTTACAACGGTACGATTATATTATCCGTTACTTTTTTGGCGAAGAAGCCTACGAAAACGAATTGCGCGAGAACTACGATTTACTGATGAATTATCTAAAGATATAGCGTTTGTTTTTGCCGGTATTTTTTGTACCACAAAGAAGCGAAGAAGCAAAGGATCACGAAGAGAAGTTTAGATTTGTTTTTGCCTATATTTTTAATGAGATAGAAATACAGTTTTTATGTACCGTGCTTTAGTAATTCTTGTGAATCGTCTGTTGCGTCGCACACTTGTACGTTCTGAAAAGGCTTGAGCAAAACCAAACTACAGTTAACTTTCATCTGTCAACTGTCATCTAACAACTATCAACTCACTATATGGGCGAATATCACATCGGCGCAGCCATTAAAAATCTAATCAGCAAAAGCAATTTGAAAAACGGTATTCGGTCTGTTCAGATTGAAGAAGTATGGCAACAAATTATGGGCAATACCATTTCAAAATACACCGAAAGCGTTAAAATCCTCAACGGCACTTTGTTTATCAATACTTCTGTTGGTCCTTTAAAAAACGAACTGCTCTATCAGAAAGAAAAAATTATGGAGCGCGTAAACGAAGCGATGGGCGAAAAAGTGATAACGAATGTGGTGGTGCAGTAAGATAAGTTGAAAAGAGCGTTTTAGCATCTAACAAAATCATCTCGTCAGTCCACAGATTTACAACAAACCTACTTGTTAATCTTGCATTTTACCAACACTCTTTCCCGATATTTGTAACCAAATATTTTAGCAATTTCAGTAACGGCATCCATACTCATTTCGCCCATCGAATACCTGAAAGGTGTGGGTCCGCTGCGCGGCGATATGCTGCGCAAAGACCTGAACATTCTTACCTTTCGCGACCTGCTGGAACATTACCCTATACGCCATATTGATAAAACCAAAGTTTCGCTTATTTCGTCTATTGATTCTGAAACAGAATTCACACAAGTCAGCGGCCGGTTGGTGTATGTGGAAATTATGGGCGAAAAGCACTCGCGGCGTTTGATAGCACACCTGAAAGACAGCACCGGAACGCTTGAGCTAACATGGTTTCAGGGCATTAACTGGATAGAAAAGTTACTGAAAGAAGGCGAGTATTATCTGGTGTATGGCAAGCCATCTTTCTTCAATGGAAAACCGCAAATAACGCATCCTGAAATTGAAGCCGTAAGCGATGCAAAAGCCGATGGCAAAGCGTTTTTAGAACCCATTTATTCCACCACCGAGAAACTAAAAGCCCGCAGTTTAAACGGCAGGCAAATCGGCAAGCTCACTTACACATTGTTATCGCAACTTTCAGTGAAAGATGTGCCTGAAATATTGCCTGATTCCATCATTAAAAATCTAAACCTTGTTTCGCGTTTTACGGCGTTTCAAAACATTCACTTCCCTCCTTCCCTGCAGCATTATGCAGAAGCGTTACGAAGATTAAAGTTTGAAGAATTGTTTTTGGCGCAAATTTGCTTAAACATCATTCGCATTAATCGCCATCGAACCAGCAAAGGCATTGTGTTTGAAAAAGTGAGCGATTTGTTTAATAATTTTTATACTAACCATTTGCCTTTTGAATTAACCGGCGCGCAAAAACGTGTGCTGCGCGAAATCAGGCAGGATACCGCGCACGGTCATCAGATGAACCGATTGTTGCAAGGCGATGTAGGCAGCGGCAAAACCATTGTGGCTTTGCTTTCGATGCTGCTCGCTGCCGACAACGGTTATCAAAGTTGTTTGATGGCGCCAACAGAAATTTTAGCGACCCAACACTTTAATGGTTTATCGCATCTGTTGAAAGATATGCCGGTAAATATTGCACTGTTAACAGGCAGCACAAAAACAAAGAGGCGAAAGGAAATACTTCAACAGTTGGCTGATGGCATTGTACATATTATCATCGGCACACATGCTATTATTGAAGACACTGTAAAATTTCAAAATTTCGGTCTTGCCATTGTTGATGAACAACACCGCTTTGGCGTGGCGCAACGCGCAAAGCTTTGGAACAAATCAACCACACACCCGCATGTACTGGTAATGACGGCAACTCCTATTCCGCGCACACTTGCCATGACGGCTTACGGCGATTTGGATTACAGTATTATTGATGAATTGCCGCCGGGACGTAAACCCGTTACTACCGTGCATCGCAGCGAAATGCACCGCGCCAACATCATGAGTTTTATACGGAGCGAAATTGATAAAGGCAGGCAGGCATACATCATTTATCCGTTGATAGAAGAAAGCGAGAAGTTGAGCTATGAAGATTTAATGCAGGGTTACGAGCAGGTAAAAAGCTTTTTCCCCGAACCAAAGTTTTACATCAGCATGGTGCACGGCAGGCAAACATCCGAACAAAAAGAAACCAACATGCAACGTTTTGTTTCGGGCGATACCAATATTATGGTGAGCACAACCGTAATTGAAGTAGGCGTAAATGTTCCGAATGCGAGTGTGATGGTGATTGAAAGTGCAGAAAAATTCGGCTTGTCTCAATTGCATCAGTTGCGCGGACGCGTTGGCAGAGGCAGCGAGCAAAGTTTTTGCATACTTTTAACCGGCTCTAAAACCGGAACCGAAGCGAAACAACGTATTGAAATTATGTGTAGCACTAATGATGGATTTAAGATAGCCGAAAAAGATTTGGAATTGCGCGGACCTGGTGAAATTGAAGGCACAAGGCAAAGCGGCGCGTTGAACTTTAAACTGGCCAGTTTGGTGGATGATAAAGATCTGCTCATGACCGCAAGAATGTATGCAGAAACGATTGTTGAAGCCGATCCGCATTTGCAAAGCGAAGAACACAAAGCTTTACAGGCCTTTCTGGGTACGCAACAAGGCAAAACGGCGTGGAGTAAAATTTCGTAACTTGATTATCAGGCTTCTCTTTTTTATCATCCTATTTTTATAAAGAAAAAATAACACTGACACATTAAACGAGAAGAGAAATAAAAAGTCCTCTGCTTTTTAAAAAGGCATAAATTTATGCTGTAAGATAGATGGCTTCAACAATTAAGCTTCGTTTGTTTTTGCCCCAAAAAGTACCCGCATTTTCTAAACTCAGCAGTTAATAAATATGTGGTTGCGTTCGTTCTTATTAAATGATTTTTACCATTTTGCTTTTTAGTTTGTTCTGTAAAAAATGGCTTTGATAATTTGGCTGAGGAGATAGGTTGCGTTTGATAAAACCGTTTTGATTTAAAGAAGAATAATGAAAACAATTGCCTTGAAATCTATTATACTTTCTCTCTCAGCCATTTTGCTTTTTGTTTTTGCCTCAAAAGCGCAATACATTCAGTTTGTTGAAAACAGGGGCCAATGGGATGCTCGCGTGAATTATGCCGGTCAAATTAATGGCGGTGGATTTTTTATCGAAAAAAATGGCTATCGTGTTTCGCTCAACAGCAGCAGCGACTGGCAAAAGATAGCTGATTATTATGGCGGCCATAGCGATTCAACCACGCTTGCTGTTTTAAAAAGCAATGGCAAATCGTGGCAAACACAAAATGCAACAAAAGCTGTTGCCAGCAACAATGCAAATAATAATCTTATTCTCCATTCACATGCTTACGAGGTAACATTTGTAAATGCTTCAACATCGCCGGAAACCGCGCCGGACAAGGCTTTAAATACGTACAACAATTATTTTATCGGCAACGATAAAAGCAAATGGACAACGGGTTGTAAAATTTATGGAGCAGTGGTTTATAAAAATATGTACCCGAATATTGATGTTCGGTATTACACTGCCAACAGCCAATTAAAGTACGATATTATTGTTCATCCGGGTGGTGATATAAGCCAGATTGCAATGCGCTTTGATGGAACGAATGGTTTGCGGATAAAGAGAGGAGATTTGCTAGTGTCAACATCTTTTGGTGATGTAACCGAGTTATCGCCGGAATCTTATCAAACATCAGCCACTGCAAAAACAAACGTGAACTGTAAGTTACTTGCTCAAGCGGCAATACAGTTCGTTTCAAAGCAGATAATTACGATAAAAACACTACACTCATCATTGATCCGCAAATTGTATTTTGTTCCTTCACCGGAAGTTCGGCAGACAATTGGGGTTATACAGCCACTTACGATGGGCAGGGAAATTTTTATGCCGGTGGCATTGTGTTCGATAACGGTTACCCAACTACTTTAGGGCGCTTATAGCAGAACGTTTACGCCAGGTAGCTACGGGTTAGAAGGCACAGAACCGATAGATGTGGGCATTGTAAAATTCAGTAAAACCGGAAGCCAGCTTTTATTTGGTACTTACTTAGGCGGTTATGGTGATGAACAGCCACATAGCTTAATTGTTGATGCCGATGGAAATCTTGTAATCAGCGGCAGAACATCTTCTAAAAATTTTCCGGCTACGGTTGGTAAATACGGCCCTGATAACAACGGCTGCTGATATTGATATTTTTCTTACCAAACTCAACAGCAGCGGCGGTTTGGTGGCTTCGCGGCGGTTTGGAGGAGATAATAATGATGGCGTAAATATAAAGCCAAAAGACAAAGACGGCCAAGGTGCTATCAGTATCCGGCAAAACTATGGCGATGATGCAAGAAGCGAAGTAATTGTAGATGGCAGCCGAAACATTTACTTAGCTTCCAGTACACAATCAAGTAATTATCCGGTTACTGACAATGCTTTTCAAAAAAGATTGAATAATGGAGCTAATACCGGCAGTCAGGATGGTGTAATCATAAAAACATCACCCGATTTGAAAACGGTTTATTTATCCTCTTATCTTAGGTGGCTCGGGCAACGATGCAGCTTTTGTTTTAGCCTTAAATCCTACCGATAATAATATTTATACCGCAGGTGCTACTGAAAGCAGCGATATGCCGGGTATTGCGGCAAGCAGTGCTACTTTTAATAAGCTCAATGGTGCTTCGGATGGTTTTATTTCTGTGATTGATAACAATACATATCAGCTTATTAAAACATCTTATTTCGGAACATCTGGTATTGATTTAATTTATGGTATTCAGTTCGATAAATTTAGTTTCCCTTACATTATGGGCACCACTACCGGAAGTTGGCCTGTTATCAATGCAGCTTGGAGCCAGGCAGGCGGAAAACAATTCATTGCCAAATTAAAAACCGATTTGAGCGATTGGGTGTATTCTACAACGTTTGGAAAAGGCTCTACTATCCCGGATATTTCGCCGGATGCTTTTCTGGTTGACCGATGTGAAAACGTGTATGTTTCCGGTTGGTCGGGTGGCATCAATACTCTTTATCAGCCAGGGCAAAGTTCAATTGGCTTATACGTATCGCCAAGCGCACCTGCACAGTTTCGTTCAACCGATGGAAAAGACTTTTACTTTTTTGTGTTGGAACGAAATGCCGCATCGCCCTTGTACGCTCAGTTTTTCGGGCAAAAAGGCGGCTTTGGCGACCATGTGGACGGAGGCACAAGCCGCTTTGATAAACAAGGCGTTATATACCAGGCAATTTGTGCCAATTGTGAGTTTAAAACGAATCCTCCTACAAGCCGGTTTCCAACTACGCTTGGCGTGGTAGCCCCCAACAACGGCGCTACAATGGATGCTTATTGCAACGAAGCCGCCGTAAAAATTGCATTTCAACTGGCGGGTATTGGCAACGGTGTACGCGCCAGTATTCTGGGAAGGGAATACGACACTACGGGTTGTGTGCCCGTTACGGTAAACTTTATTGATACGCTTGGCCTAGGGAAAGCAGTATGTCTGGAATTTTGGAGATGGCTCAGCAGACGTTACTACGCTGGTTGATTCTACCTCACATACGTACACACAAATTGGAAATTACAGAGTAAGACTGATTTCGATTGACTCTTCTGCCTGCAACATTGCAGATACTTCGTACACTACCATTCGTGTGAGAAAAGATAAAGCCGATTTAGGGTTTACAGCAGCCAAACTACAACCCTGCACTTCGCTGGCGTTTCAGTTTACCAATACTTCCGTTGCACCTGCCGGCAAGCCGTTTACAGGGCAATCTTTTGTTTGGGATTTTGGTGATGGCACCTTCGATACCACGATTCAGCCCCAGTCACATACTTATGCTGCGCAGGGAACCTACATTGTAAAGCTCAGTTTGATAGATTCCAACTATTGCAATGCGCCTGATGAAGTGGTGGATACGATTAGAATTGCGGCAAATGTAAAAGCACAGTTTACTACACCACCCGCAGGTTGCGCGCCTTATACAGCTACGTTTAACAATACGTCGCTGGCAGGACAAAGCTTTTTATGGAATTTCGGAGATGGCGCTACATCAACCGACGACTCGCCAACGCATTTATACAATACGCCCGGCACTTACAATGTATCACTCAAAGCTACCGATAGCGCTACTTGTAATAAGCAGGATTCAACTTCGTTAACTATTGTTGTGAGCGATAAACCTACAGCCAGCTTCACTTTCAGCCCGTTGGTGGCACAAAATAATACACCTACTTCTTTCTTCAATACATCAACCGAAGCTACCTCTTACAAATGGCTCTGGGGAGACGGCAACGAGTTTGTAACTTCTAATTCCGATTCGGTTCTGAAACACATGTACAACGTTACCGATACGTTTTTAGTAACGCTCATTGCTTACAATCAATATGGTTGTACCGATACGGTTACACATGTAGTTGCTTCTTTAGTTACGCCTTTGGTTGACGTACCCAATGCTCTTGCGCCAACCGGCGTAAACCGTATCATCAATGTAAAAGGTTATGGTATATGCTAAAATGGACTGGCGCATTTATAATCGCTGGGGTACAATGGTGTTTGTTTCAACCAGCCAAAAGTCAGGATGGGACGGTACTTACAAAGGTGTGCTGCAACCGCATGGAAGTATATACCTATGTTTTAAATGTTGAATTTACTGACGGAAGAAAATACAAGAAAACCGGAGATATTACTTTGATAAGATAATATGATTAAAAGAAAAAGCTATGAAACCCAACATCATTTTTTATATATGCCTGATGTTTGTTTTTGCACAATTTTTTGCTTCAGCCATTGATGCGCAGGACCTTCATTTTTCACAATATTTCAATGCGCCTTTGCTGGTCAATCCTGCTAACACAGGCTTTTCGCCAGATGTTGACTGGCGAGCGGGCATCAACTATCGGAACCAATACTCGAGCCTTACATCCAACCCATACAAAACCATGAATGCGTGGGGCGATGCGCAGTTGTTCAATAATCGTTTTGAGAACGGCTGGATGGGCATTGGCGGAACAATAATGAAAGATGTAGCCGGAGCTGGTAGCCTTACTTCCACTCGGGCTTATGCGTCGGTGGCTTATCACCAATTGGTTGGATTGGCCAGCACTGTTGAGCATCGGTTTTAACGTTGGCTATGTTTCTAAAAAAGTTGATTTCACAAAACTTACTTTTAACAATCAGTGGAATGACGAAGGGCAGTTTTTCGATGTAACAATTCCTTCCGGCGAGCAATTCGCTTATAGCCAGGTTGGCTATTTCGATTTGCAGACCGGGTTGAATTATGCTTACTTTCCTAACGATAACACTTACGTGAATGCAGGCTTGAGCATCTCTCATATCAACCGTCCAAGCGAAAGCTTTTTTTCATCTAAAAGCAATATTGATTCGCGCATTGATGTTCGCTACACTGCTTTTCTAAATGCAGCTTACAAGTTAAATAGTCAATGGATCATCAATCCAAATGCTTATGTAAGTAAAATGGGAAACGCTTACGAAGTAGTCGGAGGCATAAATGCCAATTATAATTTGAGCGGCGATGGCAGCAAGCAATTGATTGGCGGTTTGTATTACCGTTATCAGGATGCCGCAATACCAATGGTTGGCTTTCAGTTGAACGATTTTAAATTAACCTTTAGCTACGACGCTACCACTTCGTCATTAGGTACTTACAATGGCACTTATGGCGCTTATGAATTGTCGCTTATAAAAACCGGAACGTATGGCGGCGGCGGTAAGCAGTTAAAATGCCCGGTGGTAAGATTTTGATGGTTTACACCTTAAATCTGATTCGCATTCATCATCGCATTAAAATTATCACGGAAGCTTTCGCTGATGGGAATATTAATATCGTTCACCGTTGTGATCTGGCTTTTGCTTACCACTTTTATTTTATGAATAGCGATGATATAAGAACGATGTACCCTGATAAATTCGTTTCTGGGAAGCAAACCTTCTATGGCTTTCAAGCTTTTTAAGGTAAGCACATTACCCGACGTGGTGTAAATTTTTGAATAATCTTTCAATCCTTCTACATAAATAATATCAGGCAAATCAATGCGGTAGGTCTTGTATTCCGATTTTATAAAAATGTGTTTTTGAGTTGAATGATTCAATGTTGCAGCCCCATTGGTTGCAGGCTGCAAACGCGTGTTCACTTTATGAACTGCTTTTAAAAATCGTTCAAAAGAAAAAGGCTTCAATAAATAATCGGTTGCATCAAGGTCGTAGCTTTCCAATGCGTGCTGGCTATGTGCCGTAGTAAAAACTACCAGCGGCCGGTTCTTCATTCTTAGTGATTGTAAGAAAGCAATGCCGTTTGTTTCCGGCATATTAATATCGAGAAACATTAATTGCACATCATGTTTTTCCAACGCATTATAGGCAGAAGCAGCGCTATGGCAGCGAGCCAGCAGCTTCAGGCCGTGAACCTGGTGAATATAATCTTCTAATAAATCCAAAGCCAGCGGCTCATCGTCTACAATAATGCAATGAATCATGAATGCGTTTTATTTTCCGGCAAAAACAAAAATGGCAGATGAATACAGACAAAACAAAAATTACCCAACTCTTTTGCAACAACACAATGACAACAAGAATAAAGTAAAGAATGTAAGACAACTGTTAAAAAAGAAAAAGCATCCGCCGCGGCGGATGCTTTTAAAATTATATGAAAGATAATTAATGAGGTAACTGAATGTTCAGTTGTTGTAAATCCTGTGGTGAGATATAAGGCATTTTATGATATGCCGCCATTTTTTGCACTGCCAGTTTACCAACCTTTACAGCATCTTCGCGCGTTGCGAACGAATGATTGCCTGCAATTGCAGGAATGTATGTTTGTTGAATATAAAGCTTTTTATCCGTGTATATTTTATAGCCCCAGCCCGTTGGCGTTTTAAAAGGTTCTACGGTAACATACATCTGCCCTACATGTGATGCGTTTTCCTTCTCGTTACTGGTTTGTTGCTGGCAACCGATGCAACACAACAAGCCAAAAAAGAGGCAAAAACAAACTTTAATCGTTGGCATTGTAGGCTTCATCAGGATGAAATTCCCATACATCATCAAAGTATTGTGAGCTGCTTTTTCCGCAGACAATATAACCTCTGTTCTTCACAGCAAAACCAACAGCACCACTGCGGGCTGCACCTTCAAAAGCGGTTCTTCTTATCCATGTATCGTTTGAAATAATGTAAGCCCATGTTTTGCTGATGTAGCCGCTGTTTTCGCCGGTTGAAATAAAAGCCGTATCGCCCATTACAAAAGCAGCCGCATTAGAGCGAACAATGTCGGTATAATCATCGTCATAACTATCGGTAGATATATTGGCAATCTTACGCAATTCAGTCCAGCTCGTTCCATCATATTTCCAAAAATCGTTCACCAGCGTACCATTGTTGGTTCCGGTTACTACATAAGCTGCATTGTTGTACACAAAAGCCACAGCACGCACTGCGTTTGGTGCCAATACCATCGGGTTTTTGCGTCCATGTATCGGTTGATGGATCATACTGCCAGAAATCTTTCGGATAAGAACCATCAAAACCAGTAGTAACATATCCTTTATTATTTAAAGAAAAAGCAACGGCATCGTACCGTGCACTGCCTGCAAAATCGGCTTTCCGTGTCCATGTGGTTATTTGACGGATCGTACTGCCAGAAATCTTTTAACATATTAATTCCATCAAACCCGGTTCCTACATATCCTTTACCTGCCGCTGCAAAAGCAACCGCTGAATTGCGTATGGACGTCGTAGAATCACCAAAATTCGCAGTTTGATACCATGAATTGTTAGTAGCATCATAAGCATAAAAATCGTTCAATCGCTCCACACCATCGAAGCCGGAGCCTACATAAGCCGTATCACCAATCACAAAGCCTGCCGCTTCGCCACGCACATTCCCGTTCATTTCATAACGGTTAACCCAATTACCAACATTAGAAGTTCTTGGTGGTCAGTGCTAGTCTTTTGTACAAGCAGTTAGAAACAGCAGTGAAACCAAAGAAATGCTTAACCAATTTTTTGCGCTGTACATAAAAGAAAAAATGTTTTGCGGCTGAAATTATCCGGTGCAATTTGGGTGGTTTCGTTAAAATGGATTATCACGATAATTGTAAAGATGAACTGCTTTATTTTATCCGTTAGCGAAGAAAAAATGAGCGTTTGGTTTTGCCCATTTTTTACAAAATAATCGCTTTTAAAAACTTCAATTCATCTATATTTTTATATTGGTAAATCGAGACAAACAACGCAATGGCAGATAAAAACAAAACAGTGATAAATACTAACAAATTTGTAACAGCGGCTGCCTATAACATTGCATCATGCTACAATATAAATGTAAAGAGAAAGCAATGACAGGAGCAAAAATAATTGCTTTTCTTACATTCCTTTTTTCTTTACACGCCTGCACCAAAGCCGACTGTAAATGTGGGTACGCAACTCGCCGATGACCAGTACACACAAATAGTGATGACCGATACCTTTTCGACAAATGTAAGCACTGTTTATATTGACTCATTCGTTACATCAGCTACCGGAACCGGTTTGGCGGGATCTTATAACGACAATGCGTTCGGCCAGGTGAATGTATCATCCTATTATCAGTTAAAACCACCCTCCGCTCTTTCCGGATCAGTATCTGGCTTTCGATTCGATAAAATTACTTTTAAAGTCCAATCACAAATATTATGGCGACACAACACAGCCTTTGCAATTGGGTGTGTACCAGCTTTCCAATTTAATTTTTAAAACTTACAACACGTATTTCTACAACTACGATGTTATTTCGCATTATTCAAACCCACTTGGCCAAACCACATTGCAATATTATCCTTCTATTACCGATACGGTTTCTATTCGTTTGTCGGATGTATTAGGAAAACAACTTCTTCAGGTTTTACGAGACAGTACAGCATACTTGTCTTCAGCCGACAATTTTGTAAATTATTTTAATGGTATTTGCATCGTTCCACAACAAACCAATGCTTTTGTTTTTGGCTTTAAAGATAGCGTTACGATGCGCTTGTATTACCACCAAACGTCGGACATTTATTCAACCAGCAAAACCACCGATTTCAGTTTATACAACAATCAGCGCCAGTTCAATCATATTGATGTAAACCGCGCCGGTACTGCTTTGGCGAATTTAAACATGCAAACCAAAGCGTTGCCAAGCCAGCTTACCAACAATGCAGGTTACACACAGCCAGTCACCAATTGCATGGCCAAAATAAGAATACCCAACATACGCGAGTTGTACAACATTCCCAACTTTTTAAAAATTGAACGTGCGCTGCTTGTTGTGAAGCCGGTAGCTGGTACTTATACAGGTTATTATACACTGCCGGATAGCTTGCGTCTCACTACCACGGACATTAACAATACCATTGGAACGGATTTAACTTATTCAACTGGTCAGGTTCAGTATGGCTCGTTTGAAAGAGATTATTTGTACGAACAAAATACACGGTATTCTTACGACATTACCAATTATTTGATTTCGCAATTAAGCGTTGCCAGCGCCAACGAAAATGGCTTACTGGTAAGGCTTGGCAATAACACTGAAAACGTTACCTCTTTTCAACGTGTGATTCTTGGCGATCAGCAAAACAAAACAAGCGCTCTTCAGTTACAGGTTTTTTATCTTACCGTAAAACAAAATTAAGAAACAGATTATGCAAAAGATGCTGTTATTGCTTTGTGGCTCCTTGTTGCTGATAACGGCTGCTACGTTTGCACAAACCAATACATCGCCCTATTCTATTATTGGCATCGGCGACATTGAACAAAGCTATTCCGACAGGTCGGCAGGCATGGCTGATGCAGGCGTAAGCTTATCATCAAGGCGAAATTTGTATCACGCCAATCCGGCTTCTTATTCAGGTTTGGACGACCATTTCTTCTCTGTTGAACTGAGCGGACGTATGCAGGCAATCAACTATGTAGGCAACAATGTTACAACTGACAACAAGAATTCGGTTGACATGCAAATGATGAAGCTGGCAATGGCCGTTAAAGTTAAAAAATGGTGGGGTGCTTCTATTGGCTTACTGCCTTACAGTTCCAGCAATTATTCTTTTTATAGCAATAAATCTATTTACGGAACCGATCAAACCACACAAGCGCACTACAATGGTACAGGTGGCTTGTACCAGTTTTATTTTGGTAATGGTTTTGCCCTGGGCAAACACCTTTCGATAGGCGTACAGGCTACGGTTTTGTTTGGTTCACTGATCCAAAATGAAAACCTGCTCACGAGCATCATTTCAGACTCTATCACCACTTCACGCAATATATTTTTGAGCAAAATAATTCCTAAAGCAGGCTTTCAATACAAAGCAAAGCTGTCAAAAGATCTCAAATTTGCTATTGGCGGTTCGGCCACCCCCACTTCTAATTTAAACACCAGCTATACTTTGGATGTAACCCAGGCTGGCGTTTCGTTGGTAACCAATCAAACTGTTTCCGGCCAAAAATTCAAATTGCCTTATAGCTATACCGGCGGTGCATCTTTCAATTACAAAAACAGTTTTACCATTGCAGCCGATTATAGTGCACAGCAATGGAATAACGTTAACTACACAGGTTTAGGTTATTCGCTTGCCAACAGCAATCGTGCTTCGCTTGGCTTCGAATATTCGAACCAGAAAAAAGTTTCCAACTTCGTTTTTGAAAATTTCTTTTTGCAGGGTGGCATTTATTATGGTAACAGCTATCTTGTAATTAACAACCAACAGCTTACCGATAAAGGCTTTACATTCGGTATCGGTGGAAACACCAAACGTAGCACGCTTGGCTATCAGCTTTACCTGAAGGAAGGTACAATAGGCGCATCAAGTGGCAATGTGCTAAAACAAAATTATACACGCATTGGCTTTATTCTTTTTTACCGCGATATCTGGTACACTAAGGTAAAACGCTACGATTAATGATTCCGTAAGTTTGCGCATGTTTTCTCTGTTTAACAAAAAGGTAAGTGCCGATCTTTCTTTCATTGGTGCCGACATGCACTCGCACCTGTTGCCGGCACTGGATGATGGTTTGCAAACGATGGAGCAAACCATCGAATTTGTGTCACAATTGCATCAATTGGGTTACAGCAAACTGATATGCACGCCACATATTATTTCTGATATTCATCCCAATTCGCCACAAACCATTTTGCCCCGATTAAAAGAAGTGCAAAAACAAATTGCCGCACACAATATTCCGGTTCAGATAGAAGCCGCTGCTGAATATTTGGTGGACATGGATTTTGAAGAATTGCTGAGAAAAGAGGAACCGTTGCTAACATTCGGGCCCAATTACATTTTAATTGAGATGAGTTTTATTGCTCCATCTCCAAACATTGAAAGTGCCGTTTTTGAGCTTTGCATAAAAGGCTTGCAACCCGTGATGGCGCACCCTGAACGCTATGTTTATTTTCACGATTCATTTGATAAATACCAACGCCTGATAGACCTTGGATGCGTATTGCAGGTAAACCTTTTGTCGCTCTCAGGATATTATGGCGGCTATGTAAAAAAAGCGGCTGAAAAGCTCATTAAAAACAATATGGTTCAGTTTGTTGGAACCGATATGCACCATGAGAAACACAAAGAAGCCCTGATGAATTTAGCTACTAAAAAAGAGTTTTACCAATTGTTGCAAAACGTTGATTTAAAAAACAAATCGTTATTGTGATGCAATGGTGGAGGATTTGTTTTTGCGCAAATTATACGATTTGAGTTTTGGTGAGAGGTTGCGTCATTCCAACCCAAACATTTGTTTTTGCTGTAAAAACAAGCATGGGAAAATCATGCAAAAACAAACACCAACAACAAGCTCATTACAATTCCATTTCGCAGTTGTTTGATGGCTTTCGAAAGATGATTGTCAACCGCTTTTACAGAGATAGAGAGCAGTTGCGCAGCTTCTTTGTAAGAGTAGCCTTGCAAACGAATTAACTGAAATACTTTGCGACGTAGCTCCGGCATTACAGCCAACAAACTTGCTAATTGAGACGACAATGAATGCGACAAAGCAGGAGGCAAATAAGTGTTGTTTTCAGCTTGTATGCGTATTTGTTGCTGAAGATGCGCACGCTTGTTTTCTTTTCGCAGATAATCTATAAAAACAGTTCTGGCAATATAAAACAACTGTTGTTCAACCGGGTAAGTTTGAGATAAAGACGCACGATATTGCCACAATTTTAAGAAAGTGGTTTGCATCAGGTCAAGTGCATCATCAGTCGTTGTTTTTCTTTTAAAATAGGAATATAAAACATCGCACTGCCGATGATAAATTTTTTGAAAAGCAACAGCATCTTCATTTTGTATATCCTCGGTGATAACTGAATGGTTGAAGTTGTAAGTCATAGGCAGCAATTCGTTACAACAAATCTAACAATAAAAAAACGACAAAAACAAACACAGAAGATATCTATGAAGTAGTATCTTTTTCAGCTTTTACATACCTTTCTTTGCTTCCAATGCAATAGGAATTACATCTGTAAGCTGGAGCGATTTCACCATTGTTCTTACAGCACTTTTATACTTTTTGAAATGCGGTGTTTGAATGTGTAGCTTATATGCTTCTGTATCTGCATACGTTTCAAAAACGGTTACATGTGTAGGATGTTCTTTGTCGTACACAGCGTATAAAGACAGAACACCAGGCTCCTTACTAACCGCTGCTTCCATGCCTTCTTTAAGAGCCACTTTGTAATTCTCCAACTGAACAGAATCAACTACAATGTTGGCTATGCGCATGTAATGATTATTTTGCTGCGCTGAAGCCGAAGTATTTGCAAGTAACGAAAGCATGAGTACAGTGGTAATGAAACAGAAACTACAATGTAAATTATAAAATCGCATCGCTTTTATTTTCATCGTTATTTATATTTTTCTGGTTCATAAATAAGGTTTCTGCTTTTTGTCATTTCCATAGTTACTGTTTTGATTCTTGTCTAAAGGCAGAAAGTAACAAGATGTTTTATTTGATACAATAAAACATAGGCTGAAAGTTCAACTAAACCACATCTTTTCCGGTTTCATAAAATGGCTTTCTCGGGTTCTCTTTCATTCTCTTATCAAGTTGTTCAGCCATCCATTGGAAATATTCTGCCAAATACGGATCGGGATTTTTTTCTCTCAATTGCAATATCAGCGGCTTAAATGTTTCCCAGGTAGAAGTGATAAACGAGCCGAGTGTTTTATCAAGAAGATTGATATCAATTAAACCATCCGCCAGCAAAATACCAAGCGACTCCATCTGCTGACCGACCTGTATAAATTTTACGCGCTCATTCTGTTCCCATGATGACCATTCCTTTTGAGTTTGTGGAAACTTGGCGGTTGTAATGAAAAGAATAATCTCAGCAAATTCTCTTGACTGAAAGTTTTGCAATATTTCTACTGTCAACCGTTCACGGCGGTCTTTTTCGGAAGTTTTGATTTGTGCTATTCCAAATATAACAGCAACGATTAACGATAACGTTAGCGCAATGTTTGCTATCTCGGTAATAAAATCTGCTGACATAATTTTTGAAGGTAATAAAAAATGTGGGCTACGAATTGGGTTTGTTGATACCTAAGTTTTCGCGAATATATTTTTCAGGAAATTCTATGATGTTTGTGATGAATGTGGCGATACTTTTTTGAGAAATTATTGAGCCTTTCTCCGGTTCACCTTTTTTCGTTAATTCATAATCTACTTCATCATCATTCGTAAACCAAGTCGGTCTTACAATTGTGTAGTCAAGATTGGATGCTTCAATCATATCGGCTAATTTCCTGTAGGGCTTCAATACAATGCGAAGCGGTGTATCGTAAATACCTATGGAACTGATTGCGATAATTCTTTTCACATCTGTTTCCAGCATTGCTTTCACAATGTTCTTTGTCATCGCTTCCAAATCACCGGCAAGATTTACGTACACAATGTGCTGACCTTTGATTGCTTCTTTTAGTTGATAATAATTCAATACATCGCCTTCAACAACTCTACATTTGGAAACATCTTTATTTTTTATCCTGTTTTTATTACGCAAAAACAAAGTAATATGGATGTTATTTCTCTTCAACAAAATATCAATCACATACTTTGCAAGACTACCGCTTGCACCAAGAATAATTACATTTTTCATTTCTTTTACTTACTTCTTTTGCCATTTGTTTAGCTAAGGCTTTGGAGATAGCTCGCCATACCAATATGCAGCCGTAACACCACCGTCCATGAGAAAATCACTGCCGGTAATAAATACGCCATCAGATCCCATCAGTAATGCACCAACGGTTCCCACTTCGTCTGGTGTGCCTGCACGTTTTGCAAAAGATAAATTTATCATGCGCCGATAACCTTCACCACGCGGACCTTTTAATTCATCATTAGCAAGCGGCGTAATAATAATTCCGGGGCTGATGGTATTTACCCTTGCACCACGTTTGCCCCAGCGAACAGCTTCAGCCATAACACGCAAAGAATTTCCACGCTTTGAAAGTTGATAAGCATGAAGCGAATCTTTTATCTGGTCATCCTGAAGAAACGGCAGACTTAATAATTCCTCAACCGGAGTGGTTGCAAGCGCTTTATTTTGTTCAATACAGAGCGGCGGCAAACGATGACCGGATTGCGAAGCGATAACAACACAAGAACCGCCATCAGCAATTACATTTCCAAATTCTTCAAGCACCAAAGCTGTTCCATACAAATCAATTGTAAGGATTGTTTCAGGTGAGGCTTGCGAAGGTGAAACACCGGCAGCATGAATAACACCAAATACTTCGCCAAGCGTTGTTGCTTTTTCAACAAGTGCATGAACCGATGCACGTAAAGAAACATCAACAATAGCCGTCGTTACATTGAAGCCTGCATCGCTTAATGTTTCTGCAGCATCATCCGCATTCTCCTGTTTCAAATCAGCAAGCAAAATATGCTTACCTGCACTTACTCTTCGGGCAATTGCCTGGCCGATTGAGCCTGCACCAATTACTACAATTACGTTTACTGAATTATTTTTCATAAGACATTTATTTGCCAACTATGCTTTGTAAGCTTGCAGGATAACGGGCGCCTTGTATTTCAACCTTTGCAACAGCTTCGTTGATTTCCTGCAAATCATTGCTTGTCAATTGAACGTTTGGTGCGCCAAGATTTTCTTCCAGGCGATGCAACTTTGTTGTACCGGGTATAGGAACAATCCAGGGTTTTTGAGCAAGCAACCATGCCAATGCAATTTGCGCATTTGTCGCGTTCTTTTCTTTTGCAATCTTGCCAAGCAAATCAACCAATGCCTGGTTTGCCTTTCTGTTTTCTTCGCTAAAGCGGGGCACTACATTACGGAAATCGGTCTTATCAAACTGTGTATTCTCATCAATTTTGCCGGTAAGAAAACCTTTTCCCAAAGGACTAAAAGGAACGAAGCCAATGCCTAATTCTTCTAAGGCAGGAATGATTTCTTTCTCAGGTTCTTTCCACCACAAAGAGTATTCGCTTTGCAATGCAGTAACCGGCTGAACAGCGTGAGCCTTTCTAATGGATTGTACGCCGGCTTCGCTCATGCCGAAATATTTTACCTTGCCTTCTGCAATTAAATCTTTTACCGTTCCGGCAACATCTTCCATTGGCACATTCGGGTCAACACGGTGCTGGTAAAATAGGTCAATGTAATCGGTCTTTAAAAATTGTAATGACCTTTCAGCAACGGCGCGAATCGTTTCGGGACGACTGTCTAAGCCATCAGCCGGCTTGCCATTTACAAAACCAAACTTAGTGGCGATAACCACTTTACTGCGCACATGCAGTAAAGCTTTTCCTAACAGTTCTTCATTGGCACCTTGCCCGTACGCTTCTGCGGTATCGAAAAAAGTAATGCCTGAATCGTAAGCTTTCTGAATGAGTGCAATGGCATCCTTTTCATCCGTTGCCGGACCATAGCCATAGCTCAATCCCATGCAGCCTAAGCCAAGAGCGGACACTTCTAATCCGCTGTTTCCTAACGTTCTTTTTTGCATCATTAAATTTTTAATTTCTGTATTATAAAGCTGGAATTATTTATCAAGAACACTCGCTTTCATCGCCAATACCTGCCAATGGTTTTTATCGCTATCCCTGGTAAAGACTTCCATGTAGGAAAGATGGAGCTTTACCTTGTTTCCCGATACGGTAACAGCAAACCTGCCTTTGCCTGATACAATAGCGGTGTTACCTGAAACAATTGCATAATGCTCTTCTACAATGATACAGTCGTGAACAAACGAACCGCTTTTTAATCTGCTGATATATTGATCTTTTAACTGGTTGTTTCCATCAGCACCAATCACTATAAATTTTGGATGAAAGACGGTATTTAAAGAATCAGTCTTATTACCTACTTCCCATGTAAATATCTCATCAGACAATTGCAATACTGCTTTTTCAGAAGCTGACTGTGCAAAGGATTGCAAGCCGGTAACAAGTAAAACAGCGAGAAGAAATTTTTTCATAATGGTTTTATTTTTTTTCTGTTTTTTTTAAAATGTTGTTGCTACCGATTTCAGAATCATCCATTCACCATTGCGTTTTTCAAGCTGCATCGTTTGTTGTAAACGCCAGTTATTCCGGGTACCCCAAATGCGGGCATCCACCAGGTTTTGAATCATAACTTCTGCCTCCCTGCCGTTTATTCTTACAGAATTATTTACCTCTTTTACTGAATAATATTTCATGCTTTCTTTGATGACTTCGTCAAACCATTCTGCCTTCGGTTGTACATACCCTGTCATGTGTGTGAGTGTATAATGCTCATCAAGAATGTCGTTCATAGCTGCCGTGTCCCTGTTAATCATTAACTGCGCCAAGTGGCGTACAACAGCTAATACTTTGGCTTCGTCATTGCCCGTTGTATCTTTCATGTTATTAGAATTTTGAGCACAGGCAGTGAAGCCGAAAACCCAGCCTATAAGGAATAAATAGGTTTTCATGTGGATAAGGTTTTTCATATTACTCTGACATTGAAAGTAAACCTGCATCAAGCCTTTCACCCTGTACGTTTATTTTTGATAGTTCACTATCTATTTCCTGCAAATCATCGGCAGTTAGTATAAGGTCGACTGACTTTAGGTTGTCATCGATATATTCTATTTTATCCATGCCTGGAATCGGTACAATCCAGGGCTTTTGCGCCAGCAACCAAGCCAGTGCAATCTGAACAGGATTCGCGTTCTTTTTCTTTGCGAAGCTGCGAAGCATTTCTACCACCGGCATATTGGCTTTCATAGCTTCTGTTGTAAAGCGCGGGAAGTTTGCCCGTAAGTCAGTGCTACTGTCAAATTTTGTATTGACATCAATGGTTCCGGTAAGAAACCCTGTACCTAACGGACCCCATGGAACAAAGCCGATACCGAGTTCTTCGCATACAGGTAACACTTCTGTTTCCGGTTCTCTTGTCCAAATGGAATACTGATTCTGAACAGCGGTTACCGGATGCACGGCGTGTGCTTTTCGAATGGTATTGACTCCTGCTTCTGACAACCCAAAGTATTTTACCTTGCCTTCCTGTACCAGGTCTTTAATGGTTCCTGCTACGTCTTCAATAGGTATGTTTGGATCAACACGGTGTTGGTAAAACAAGTCGATATAATCAGTCTGTAATCTCTTTAGCGAAGCTTCAGCAACGGCTCTGATATTTTCGGGGCGGCTATCTACACCTGTGATCGCACCGTTCTCCAACTTAAAACCAAATTTGGTAGCGATGATTACCTGTTTACGAAACGGGGCAAGTGCTTCTCCTACTAATTGTTCATTAATATAAGGTCCATAGCCTTCAGCGGTATCAAAAAAAGTAATCCCTTTTTCAACAGCCGCACGGATAACGCTTACACCCGTATTAATGTCCACCGCTTTCCCTGTGCCAAAACTCAGGTTCATACAGCCCATGCCAAGGGCCGATACTTCCAGTTGGCTATTACCCAATTTTCTTTTTTGCATTGCTTATCGTTTTTTGATGATGCAAAGCTATCAAGGGCTATTAGACAGGCTATTACCTGAATTACTGTTTTCCCTACCATTATTCCTGTTTTGGTTTTACGCATGGTTATGGTAGTATTTCATTGGCTACTTTTGAACTACAAATACAACGTGTTATGAATGAGATAGTAAAGATTGAAAGTATTGCTCAATACAATACGATGAGAGGTGTTCCAACCCTTCATCCATTAATTACCGTGTTGGATTTATCGAAAGCCAAACCAATGGATGCGAAAACTTTTAATTTCGGTTTGTATGCCGTGTACCTGAAAGAATTAAAATGTGGTGAACTGAAGTATGGACGAAATCACTACGATTATCAGGAAGGCACGTTGGTGTTTATAGCGCCCGGTCAGGTCATGGGCGTACAACCAAGGACAACAACTTTTGAAGCCAAAGGCTGGGCATTACTGTTTCACCCGGATTTGATTAAAGGCACGACATTAGGCAAGCATATTCAAGAATATTCTTTCTTTTCCTATGATGTAAATGAAGCACTCCATGTTTCCGAACAAGAGAGACAAGTGGTGCTGGAATGTTTCCGAAAGATTGCTTTTGAGTTACAATATGGCATTGATAAACATAGCAGGAAGCTGATTGTATCTAACATTGAACTCTTTCTAAACTATTGTGTTCGATATTATGACCGTCAATTCATTACCCGTGACCATGTGAACACAGGTTTTATCGAAAAGTTTGATCACTCATTACATGAGTATTTCAGCTCGGATAAACCACAGGAAGCAGGCATTCCGACCGTTGGTTATTTTGCTGAAAAAGTCCATCTCTCTGCCAATTATTTTGGTGATTTGGTTAAAAAAGAAACCGGCAAAACCGCACAGGAATATATTCATACAAAGCTGATTGATGCGGCAAAAGAAAAAATATACAATCCATTAAAATCGGTAAGCGAGGTGGCTTATGAATTGGGGTTTAAGTACCCGCAGCATTTCACACGCTTCTTCAAACAACAGGTTGGACATACACCGAATGAATACCGCAGTTCGTTGAATTGAAGGTTTGTTTTTGTTTGAAAATTGGTTGCTAATCTTAGGGACTATTCACTCATTATAGTCTCTCAAATATCTTGATCCGGCCGCAACCGTCACCATCAAACTTGTTCAACTGTTTTCTATTTTAAAAACAGGCAAAACCAAACCTATCTCACGCCCAGATTCGACACATCATCTTTATCAAAAATCATCCATTCATTAGCTGAAGACAAAGCCCAGTTGGTGTTTCCGGCGTTTACAAAAATCTTTCTACGTACCGTATGGTCAACCGCAGCTTTGGATTGATTGGCAATCATCCAGCTTTTGCCCGGATCCACTCCAATCATTCCAAATAGGTCAATCACCACTCCATCTTTTTCAAGTGTGATTACATCGTTGCCATTGAAGCCGCAAACAGGCGAATTGTGTGCAACAACGCCCGGCAACAACTGCAAAGCCGCAGAAGGATATTTCACTACAATGATGCCGCCCGGAGCTAAGGTTGAACCATGAAATAAGGTATCTAAACCTGCCGTATTACTGGGTGATGTTGTACCATTTTTAAACAACTTCAGTTTGTAACGACTAAGATCAGCAGCAGAACCAGCGTTATAGATTTCAAGGTATTTATTGTTGGAGGAACCTTCCACATATTCAGAGATAAGCAAATCAGAAGCAGCGGATGGTGTGCTTATTGTATCAATTGCCACATCATTCAAATTGCGAATTTGAAACTGAGCAGTGGTATTGTAAAAGCTCCCATAGCCTATCCAATCATTGATGTTAGTGGGCAAAACTGAAGTAGCAAAAATTGCCGAGGGCGATGTGTACAACGCTATGCTTCCGGTCTTATCCATTAACGTCTGGTTACCACTGTAAGTAGCGGTTCCGCTGGCAGCGACGTCTTTTATTTTCACTACAGTATATTCAATATCGGGCAATGAATTTTTGAGTTGCGCAATGGTTAGTTCAGAGGGAATAATAGTTCTATTCACGGCAACAGGTGTTGGCAGGAGTGTATTTTTTGCAACCTTAATTTCAAGCGAACCATTGTAATTCAGCAATGTATCGTTGGTAAGCGTTAACACAATCGAATCGCCAATATTGTAGTAAACCGGAGCGCCAAAATAAACAGCAATGCCGCGCTCGCCATCCTGCAACACTACGCCTCCACTGCTTATATTTTTGCTGGCCACATCGGAAATAACAACGCCGCCAATCTGATAAGCCCCTAACTCAACAGCAGCGCCATTGTACATAGCTCTAATGTTTTTGATTGTTGTAAGCGTTGGTGTAACCGACTGCGAAACGCTGTTGCAGCGCGGGTTTCGGAACTGAACATCCGATATATCGCGAAGTATAACCTGTGGCGTTATTTTACTGTTGTAAAGGCTTTTATAATAGGCATAAATGGCAGTCAGTGAGCCATTGCCATTGGGCACTGGTGCATTGGCAAAATAAGCATAACCGCTCGTGCGAATGACTAAAGTGTCTGTACTATTGCAACCTTTTACTGTAATACTTGCGCTTGCTTTTACAGTAGGTGTTGCGTAAGCATAAGTTTTGGAAGTGTCTCTTTCTTTTGCTTCCACATTATTGAACTGTACCAAAGTGTAAGCATATTTGTCGGGGTTTGTTTTTACATCATTTATTGTAACAATAGTTGCTGCAATGGGCACATTTGTCTCGCCTTTTACTACAAAGCTATCAAGCAATTTTGCGGTAATGCCCGACAGCGCACCTGCATTATCGGGCGAAGCACCCATGTAAGGCAAACCGCTATTATCGGCCATGTATAAGCCTTTTAGTTTTACCCATATTTTTCTGCCGATGGGGAATGATGTATATAAATTGTAATCATCAATATTCAGTGCAATGCCACCTGTTGAATCCTGAATGATGATTTGCTTATAAAAGTTTCCGCTCGAATCGTTGGCAATCACGACACCACCAACAATAAGGTCATTTGTAAATACGTCAACGTTGCCTGAAACGTGCGTCTTTTTTATGTTTTGAATGGTAGTATTCGCTGAAATGCTCGGCGGAATATAAGAGGGTGGCGCATCGAATTTTCTGTTGCACGAAAGGAAGATAACAGCAATAATCATCGCCATAAAAAATGGGCAAAACAAAACCTTATGCAGCTTTGGTTTCATAATAAACAAGTTTAAACAGTTAGGTTGGAATGAAGAGAAAAGCATTTTAAAAACGAAGGGCACAATTGAAGGAATAATTCAGGCCGTAAGCATAATAATATTTGGGAGGAAATAATTTTAGATTTTGTTCCGGCGAAGCAGAAAAATCATATCGCAGTTGTTCATAACCACCGGCGATAATGTTTTTGTTATTGGCAAGATTATTTACGCTGGCACTCATCACAGCATACACAGGTTTCTTTCTTTTACTACTATGCGAATGACGAATGCGCCACGAATAACCGGCGTACAAATTAGCTTCAAATTGGGATGGCAAGCGGGTTTGAGCTATGATAGCCTTAGTAGTTTCGCTGTTGGCATCATTCATTCCATCGGTGGCTGCATACGTGCGGCGAAGCGGATTAAAGGAAAGCCACATTTGATCACAGTAAACGCCCTTTATATTTACAAACCAATACTTAGGCGAACGATAAGTAATGCCAACACTGTACGCTTCCTGCGGTGTGCCAGCAATTCTGAAATTGTTGGCATAAACCGTTGCTTCTTTCACCGTTTGAGCCGTGTTATCAACGGTTACAACCGCATGTTGGCGACTGTTGTAATACCCTCTTCCCACGGCAGCTACCGCATTGATGGTAAAGCGACTGGTTAATTTCATTTCAGCTCCCCATTCACTTCCAAAGTACAAACGGTTGATGTTGCTTAGCGCATAATTGACAAAGGTTTGATAGGCGTCATAATAAAAGGTGTTCACATTAAAACCATGCTGCATCGAAGTGTAATAAGCTGTTATCCGCAATTTTATTTTAGGCGCATTCAACACATAACCGGCTTCAATACTTTGCACTGTTTCGTTGCGCAAAGCCGCTTGTACATCATCGCGTGTACGTTGCGAAACATAGGCATCTTTAAAGTAGGGAGCCAGCGAAAGCAATGCACCGTTTGCGTACAAATAATTTCTTCCGTTTATCTTATAAGTAATGCCTCCTTTTACAGCATCATTATCAAAAATGTTCTGGGCTGATTTACCAAATGAACGCGTTGGAAACAAACCATTTTGAACATTACCAACGCGCCAGTATTTGGTTTGTGATACTTCAACTGCCACATAAGCATCTATCTTTTTTTCGTGGAAAACCAATTGCAACCATTCCTCTGGTTTGTTGATGTTGATGTTGTAATCATAACCATATTTATCACCTTTATAAACGATGCGATTCGGGTTTTGTAAATCGTTTTGATATGCATTTTTATCGTTTGGAAAATCACGCTGTGCAAATGAATTTAAGTTCACCCAAAATTGTCCGCCAAGCAAATCATTGATCCTTTGGAAATAATGATTTCGTGCCGATTGAAATGAAATACCAGCCGTCAATTGAATGTGTTCGCTCAGGGTTGTGTTTGCAACAACATTAGCCGCAAAACGTTGTTCGTTCACTATACGTTCACCCAAAATATAATAAGAGCGATTGCCCCTGATCGTGTTGCTGGAAATGCCGTTGGCATCTTCAATTGTGGCTTCATTGTTTCGGTTGATATTATAGAAATTATCCCAGGCTAATTGCCTTTTGTCTTCATTATTACTCATGGCTGCTTTAATTTGTTGAGCAACCACAGGATTGTCATTTGCCTCATAATAAGAAGGCAAATTGCGATAGTAATCAGGCCGCGGATCGGGTGTATTGTACCAATCAATGTTTGATAAAGAACGTTCACCAAACGAATACATCACCGTTGACATCAGGTTTGTTTTTGTCGAGATTTTATATTCGTGCGATAGCATAAAAACCGGCTGGTGAATACCGGCTACACTGGCATTGCGCTTCCGGCCGTTTTGATAACCCCAGCTTGCATTGTAATAATGTGTTCCGGCAAGATTTATCATCTCTTCTGTTGCGGCTGTGCTTCTGCCATTTACTGAAGGTGAAGCAAACGCAATAAAGGAAAGCGTTTGTTTTTGCCCTATTTTTTTATCAGCTGCAAAAAATAAGCTTGCGCCGTTATGAAACGTGCCCGGCACATAACCTTCATTTGCATAACGATAATTGATGGATGTTGTAAATGCCCAGCCATTTTTTATTATGCCGGTACTATGAGTAAAAGAAAAAGAACGATGAAACAATCGGTTCGAAAATGCAGTGCTGATAAGTGTTTGCGGTTGTTGTTTGCTTGCGCGAACATCAAGGTTTGTAGTTGCTGAAATAGAGCCAAAAGCAAACGTATTGTATTTGATTCCGAAGCTCACATCGCGGTTTCGGAACACATCATTCAAGCCGCTCCATAAATTCCAGTCGGCATAACCATCATCCAAACCATTCATCGAAATACCGTTAATGTAAACGCTTGATAAACTGGCATCGTAACCCCGCAACCGAAAACGCATGAAATTAAAATTGAAAGACGCTTCGCTGTAAAATGGATCTCTGCCAGCCGTGAGTTGCGAAGAAGCAGATGAATTGTCCGCATTACGAAAATCGTTATCATCTAAGGAGATGGTTGGTATATTGTCCGGCGAGTTGTTTTTTATGTCTTCAACACTTGCAGAATCAATGGATACAATGGTTGTGTCAGTAGCATCATTTGGCGGTTTGTTTTGCGCATTTGCAGTCGTTAAGAAACCAATGCAAAGGCAAAGCAGCAAGAGCTTTTGCATACAGGTAATTTTGGTTAAGGCTTGCAATATAAAATTAAAAATGAAAGTATAGCGCTTTTAAAATGAATAAATATCTGTTACTATAAAAATAATGAAACACTTATTTTGCGGTTCATTTGCATGCCATGACCAAATTCATTCTGCTTTTGTTTTGCATTCATTTATGGTGCGCATTATTTGCGCAAAAACAAACTTATAAAATAGCTATAGCAGCGTTTTACAATTGCGAAAACTTTTACGATACAACCGACAATCCAAGTGTTGACGATAACGATTTCACTCCTAATGGCGTTAAAAATTATACAAGCCAGCGTTACAACGAAAAGGTTGCGCATATTGCTACTGTGCTATCGCAAATCGGCACTGATATAAGTGCTGATGGTGCAGCTTTTATTGGCCTTGCAGAAATTGAAAATGATACGGTGTTGAACGATTTAATTCATCATCCCTTACTTCAAAACCGCAACTATCAAATCGTTCATTATGATTCAAAAGACATCCGCGGTATTGATGTTGCTCTATTGTACAATTCAAAATATTTTAGTGTGATTATGAGCAAAAAGCTGCCAGTAAAAATTCATAACGGTAGTTCAGGCTTTTATTTTTCACGCGATGTATTGTGGGTGAAAGGCGTGCTGGATGGAGATACGGTTCACCTTTTGGTAAATCATTGGCCCAGCAGAAGAGGCGGCGAAGAACGCAGTAGCGGAGGAAGGTTTACAGCAGCCGGGGTGAATAAGAATATCATTGATTCTATTCATCATTTTAGCCCGGCACAGAAAATTATTTTGATGGGCGATTTGAATGATGATCCTGTCAGCCCGAGCCTTACGCAAATATTAAAAACCAAAGGAAAGATGGATGAAGTTCAGCAAGGTGAATTGTACAATCCGTGGGTTGATTTATACAAGCGGGGCATTGGCACTTTGGCATATAACGATGCCTGGAGTTTGTTTGATCAGATCATTATCAATTACAATTGGCTGCCCAAAAATCAAAGTGGTTATTTCTTTTACCAGCCGCATGTTTTTAATAAAGATTTAATGGTGGAAAATATGGGCAAATACAAAGGTTACCCGATGCGCACCTACGATGGCAACACGTATCGCGGCGGTTATAGCGATCATTTTCCAACTTACATTGTGTTATTAAAAAAGGTACCATAAACAACAAAGAAGTGCTATTAATAGCACTTCTTTGTTGTTGATCGAATACCCACGAATATCATCCTTTGACATCATAATCTTTCTTGCTGATTTTGATTTCTTTTACAGCCACACCTTGCGGACGTAGTGTAGCCGGAACCGGCAATTGAGCAGGCTCGATTGTTTCTTGCAACATGCCATCTTCATCAACAGAAAGCGCGTGCAAATAGTTATAGTTGCCAACACTAAAATCGGGGTTGGTGTATTGACTAACTACATACAAATATTTTCCATTCGGAGAAAAATTTAAAGAAAAATCCTCGCTCGTTGATACAGCGGCACCATTGCCAGCCGCATAAGTAGGACCTGAATATTTAAGTGTTAACTTACCCAGCAAAACAGGTGATGAAGGAATGCTTGTATTGTAAATGCCGACCGTATTTTCAGCACTGTTCAGCACATAAAGACGATCGCCCTTTTTATTGCTCCGAATCCAGCAAGAAGCTGCGCCTCCATTAACTGCAGTTTGAAATGAAAGCTCGCCCGTACTTTCATTTATGTTATAAACACCCACTTTTGCGGCGGCAGGAAAACCAACATACAAAGTATTGCTGTTTGGATTTTGCCATAAACCCAACGCACCACCATCGCCTGCGGGTACGGCATAAGGAGTACCAGCCACCGGCGTTAAAATTCCTTTATCAATTTTGAAAGAACGTAAAGTTCCAACAGGTGGCGTGAGTGTAAAACCTAAGAAGTCAGCACCAAATAAAAATCTGCCATCATTAGAAATCAAAGCTTGCGCAGGTGAACTTCCAACAGTGGTAGTAAATGTAGAACCCGCAACAGGTGTGAGCTTGCCGTTGTTATCAATGGTAAACGTAGTGTAGTTGGGAGCTTGTGTAATGAGATGAGAAAAGTCGGTACTCTTGTTTACCACAAACACATATTTTCCTTTAATGTCAATGCTGGATGGTGTTTGTCCGCCGGAAGGAAATGGAGAACCCGGCACAGGTGTAAGCAGTCCATCGGCACCAATTTCAAATACGGCAATGGTATTGGTTCCTGGATTGATTGCCAATAAAAATTTACCATCGGATGTAATTTTTAGTTGCGAATCCGAATCTTCCGGTCCCAATTTTTGCATCAGGTTACCAACGCCTTCACCATTCGTGTAAAACGGACCTCCGGAAAGCGGAACCAAGCTCCCATTACCGGTGTTTACATACGCTAACAACGCATTGTTATAGTTAGAAAAATCATTTGTTTCAACATACACCACATCAGCATCAATCTTGTTTCCAGGAAGATGACCAATTACTTTTTGGCAGGATGCGAATAGCAGTGGCGAAGCGAATAAAACCGATTTGAAAAATGATTTTTTTGCAGCAAACTTAGTTTCGTGAAATAATTTTGTAATGCCAGATTTCATAGATAGAATTTTAGGTACAAAACTATTTTCACCTTCCTCAAACAAATATCACAAAGCCATCACATATTGTACTAAAAGTGTCCGCTATCAATTATAATAAACAGGCAGGGTGAATGAAAAACAATTGCCTGATTCCACATTGCTTTCTGCCATCAATTTCGAGCGGTGCAATTCCAATATCCGCTTTACAATCATCAATCCCAAACCCGCGTGGGGCTTAGCTTTTGATTGCAAAGCGTTTGCCTTTTCATTGCTGTTTATCCAATTGAGCAAGGCTTGCGGCAAAGGCTTGCCATCATTTTTAAATGTAGCCGTAAGCTGCCCGTTTTTCTGCTCCAGCTTAATTATAATTTGCCCGTTATCCGGTATATTTTTGATTGCGTTTCCTATCAAATTTTGCAACACTCTTTCCATCATTTTAATATCGCCTTTCGTCCAGATTACTTCCTGGCAGCCTATACAAATAAGCTTACAATTTTTCTGGGCAGCCGACATTGAAAAACTACTGGTTATCTCTTGCAAAATCTCTGAAAATATAAATGGTTCTTCTTGTGGTCTTGCATCAATGGCATCCAATCGCGATAGCTCAAACAATTGCATTACCATGTCTTCAACCTGCTTTATTTTGCTTAGCACCAATTGCAAGTATCCTCTTTGTTTGCTTTCGCTAATTTTCGTTTGTTCATTCATTACTGTTTCGGCATAACCGCTGGCAATGGACAACGGTGTTCGCAAATCGTGCGAGATATTGGCAATAAAATTTTTTCGTTCTTGTTCTGCATTTTTCAGTTGGTTGATGTGATGCGAAAGCAACTCTGCCATTGCATTAAACGATGATGTAACCGGTGTGAATTCATCGTTCTGATCCTCATTAAATCGCGCGTCAAAATTGCCTCGTTTGTATTCGTTCAAAATACTAACCACTGCGCTGTATCTGCGTTGCAGCCGTTTGATGTAATAAAAACTAATAATAAATGAAGCAATAACAATAAGCGCAAACGCTTCCAGCGCCAATGTTCCGGCATGACTGCTGAACAGTAATTCACTTGTGTTATTGTATTGTTTACTACCGAGAATCACATAAATATAACCCAGCTTTTTACTGTCTTTGATTACTTCGGCAGCCGAAAAAATTTTATTGTGCTTTGGGTCTTTGGGGTCGGGCGAAGTGATATACGCTGTACCTTTTGAAAGGATGAGTTTGTGGATATTGTGAAGCGGTATTTGCCACAGTTTGATGGCACTATCTGGAGCTTCAAAATAAATGACTTTTCCCGTGCTATCTAAAAAATAAACTTCAATGCTTGGGCTTACTACCATTGCATTGTAAAACACCGAATCGGCTTTATTTTTATTGATTTTATTTCCTTCAAAAGGCGACGTAAATTTAGCAATGTGTGCTGCAACATCTTTATTTACCAACTGAGTGCTGGCATTAAAAAAATAAGTGGCAGATAAGTAAGTAATTATAATAAACAACAAGCTTAGAATTGTGATCAGCATGAACACAAGCAAGCCGATACGTTTAAAAATTGTTGTCTTCATATTACTCTGTAAAACGGTAGCCAACGCCCCATGTGGTTAAAATATAAACTGGCTCGTTAATGTCAGGTTCTATCTTCATGCGCAGACGGTTGATATGCGAGGTTACAGTGTGTTCATAACCCTTAAATGAGTAACCCCAAACATCTTCCAGCATTTGTTGCCGGCTAAATGTTTTGCCCTGATTGCAGGCTAACAAATACAGCAAATCGAACTCTTTTACGGTTAGTTCAAGATGCTGATTGTTGATTGTAACCTGCCGCTTTTCCTTATTAATAAATAAGTTCTTAATGCAGATTTCATCCGCTGTATTGCCACCATTTTGTTTTGCATAAGGCTGTTCTAACCGGCGAAACATTGCCTTAACCCGTGCCATCAATTCGCGCACGCTGAAAGGCTTGGTAACATAGTCGTCTGCCCCCAATTCAAGCGCCAGTACTTTATCAATTTCTTCGGCACGCGATGTTAACATGATGACCGGAGTAATGATTTTTTTCTGACGAAGCCATTTGCAAATTTCTATGCCATCAATATCTGGCAACATAATGTCTAAAAGAATTAAATCATATTGATTGGAAGCCAAAAGCTCCATAGCTTTTTTACCATTGTCGCATGTAGTAAGATGATAATTAGGTTCGGTGAAATGCAGTTGCAGCAAATGAACAATGTCTGCATCATCTTCAACTAAAAGTATTGCTTTGTCAGACATGATTTGGTTTTGTGTTTAATAATGAAAAGTGGCAGACGAACAAGTACTTGCTTTTATTTGCAAAACACCGTTATTGTTTAGATTTTAGAGCTTTCCAATTCTCAATTTTTGATAACATTTTTACTGAATGAAGGTAGGCAAATAAAAAAGCCGCAAAAACAAATGCGGCTTTCATATACAGTGAACATTGGTTTCTATATCACTACATTTATCATCTTACCCTTAACAAAAATGAACTTTTTAATGGGTTTACTTTCGATGTATTTTTTTACTTTTTCATCATTCAAAACCTGCGCTTCGGCTTCCGTTGGCTGAATGTCCAAAGGCAATACCATTGTGGTTCGCAGTCTGCCATTGATACTAACTGGATATTCTTTTGTTGATTCAATTAAATAGGCTTCATTCAAGGTTGGATAAGCCGCATCCAATACTGATGTTGTATTGCCCAATTGCTTGTACAACTCTTCTGCGATATGTGGTGCATACGGCACGAGTAAGATCAATAAAGCTTCCAACACTTCACGTTTATGGCATTTGGCATCGGTTAATTCATTCACGCAAACCATGAAGGCGCTAACGGCTGTATTGAAAGAAAACCGCTCTGTATCATCTTCAATTTTCTTAATGGCTTTATGTAAAATTTTTAATTCGGCTGGTGTTGCTTTTTCTTCATTCGATACTTTCCCTTTCAACTCATCATAAAACAAACGCCACAGTTTTTTTAAGAAGCGATGCACGCCTTCAATGCCTTTGGTGTCCCAAGGCTTGCTTTGTTCTACCGGGCCTAAAAACATTTCGTACATGCGGAACGTGTCGGCGCCGTATTTATTTACAAGATCATCAGGGTTTTCAACATTACGTTTTGACTTTGACATTTTTTCAATAACCATTCCTGTCAAATATGGCTCTCCATGTTCAGTTTTTGACTCTTGTTCCCAATCAACACTAATATCAACACCGATAGTAAAAAGTTCTTCTTCGTTTTTTCTAAATTTTTCAAATTCTGATTTTGTTAACCGGTTAAATGCATCCAAATATCTATGTGCATTTCGTAATCTAAGTTCTCCAAGTCCTTCTTCAACTGATGCTGCTATAACGTATTCTACATTATTTTTCCAAATAATTTCAGGATAGTATCTTTTAGAATTTAAAGATGCTATTCTACAAATGGAACCGTCTAAAACATTACCATTTTTTGGAAAATACATACAGGTATCAACAAAAAATGATTTTCCAGTTATCATTCCCTGATTCACCAATCTTTTAAACGGTTCATCAAAAGAAATATAACCTCTGTCAAACAAGAACTTCGTCCACATACGGCTGTATAATAAATGCCCAACAGCATGTTCTGTTCCACCAACATATACATCCACCTGGTTCCAGTAATCGCTCCATTTTTTATCGCAAAACGTTTCCTCATTGTGCGGGTCCATGTATCGCAAAAAATACCAGGAAGAACCTGCGTAGCCAGGCATTGTGTTGGTTTCCAACTGCTGGGCAGTCCACGATTCTACATTTGCCAACGGCCCTTCACCTTCCGGTCCAGGACCATATTTTTCAACATAAGGCAATTCTAATGGCAGTTCATTTTCATCCAACGGATAAGCAATGCCATCTTTCCAAACAATCGGAAACGGCTCGCCCCAATACCGTTGCCGACTGAAAGCCGCATCGCGCATTTTGTAATTCACTTTGCGCTTGCCATCGCCAACTTGTTCAAGGTTTGTAATCACCACTTCTATGGCATCACGCATCAACATACCATTTAAAAAATCGCTGTTCGTAAGCTTTGCATCTTTGGTGGGATTGGCTTCTTCGCCATTAAAAAAATCGCCAATGATATTGGTAATCGGAATATTGAAATGTTGGGCAAATTTAAAGTCGCGTTCATCGCCGCAAGGCACGGCCATGATGGCGCCGGTGCCATAACCTGCGAGCACATACTCTGAAATCCAAACCGGAATCGGACGGTTATTAAAACGGTTAATAGCATAACCACCCGTAAACACGCCGGTTATTTTTTTCTCTGCCATGCGCTCGCGTTCGCTGCGACTTTTTACATACTCTACATATTCGTCAACCGCTTTGCGTTGTTCATCTGAAGTCAGTACATCTATCAATTCATGCTCTGGTGAAATCACCATGAAATCAACACCAAAAATGGTATCAGGTCTTGTAGTGTAAACGCGAAGTTTGCGTTGCTCTTCATCTTTGTTTTTACTCGATTTTTCCCCATGAATGACAAAATCAATTTCGGCACCATAACTTTTGCCAATCCAGTTGCTTTGCATTTCTTTCATTGCATCGCTGAAATCCACTGTTTGCAAGCCTTTCAGCAAGTCTGTCGGCATAATCGGTGATGCGTAAATACCACTGTCGTAATTTCTTTTTTACCACAGGGTAACCACCGCGTTCACTTACACCGTTAATTACTTCATCATTCGCCAAGACGGTTCCTAAAGCTTCGCACCAGTTCACTTCGCCATAACCGCAATAACAAAGGCGATAATTCATCAAAATATCCTGCTTTTGTTTTTGCGTGAATTCTTTCCATTCATCACTTGTGAACATGACAGATGTTTGTTGACCGTTGACAGATTGATTGCCTTCTTTTTCAAATTTTTGGATCAATGTTTCAATTGGCTCTGCCTTATCCGTTTCCTTATTGTACCAGCTTTTAAAAAGTTGTAGAAAAATCCATTGTGTCCATTTATAATAATGAGGATCACTGGTGTTTACTTCGCGGCTCCAGTCGAAAGAAAACCCGATTTTATCTAACTGATTTCTGAAATTGGCTATGTTTTTTTGGGTTGATTCGGCAGGATGAATGCCATGTTCAATGGCATATTGTTCGGCTGGTAAGCCAAACGCATCATAGCCCATTGGATGCAGCACATTAAAGCCTTTCAGCCTTTTGAAACGCGCATAAATATCAGATGCAATATATCCTAACGGATGACCAACATGCAAGCCTGCACCGCTCGGATAAGGAAACATATCCAACACATAATATTTGGGTTTCGAGCTATGGTTGCTTACTTTATAAATGCCTTCTTCCTGCCAGGTGCGCTGCCACTTTTGCTCTATATCTCTGAAGTTGTATTCCATGATTGATGATTTGGTTTTGCCATAAAAACAAAACATTTTATAATTGATTGCATGCAGATTTTTTGATGCTGTTACACTTAGCCCATTCATTTCCGAACGTACAAGAGTGCGACGCAACGATGCTCAACCGGAGTTGCAGGCGATGGTAACATAAAAAAACTGCTTCTATACTAAGCTTGCTAAAACGGCGTTAAACAATGGGCGCAAATGTAAGCGAAACCCCTAAATTTGTCGCCCTCTCTATCAACTGTAAATAACGCAAACGTATGGCTCAGTTCGGCAAAGGTTCATCCAGCAAACGCAGCAAAGCAAGCTATGTGTACAGCATCATTGGCGTGTCGCTGGTTCTTTTTATTTTAGGTTTAATGGGCTGGATTTTCTTAAACTTCCGGCAAGTGGGAAATTCGTTTAAAGAAGACATCCGTATCAGCGCTTACCTGCGCACGATGAACAAAGACACCATCAAACAAATTCAACAATTCATTACCTCGCAGCCTTACGCGAAGAATGTTCAATACATTGATAAAGACAAGGCGAAAGCTGCCTGGAATAAAGATGGTAATGAAGACTGGGATAAAATTTTAGACTACAACCCACTACCGGAAAGCATTGATTTTTATGTTCGCTCTAATTATGTTGATAAAGACAGCCTGCAAAAAATAAACAGCCAGATTACCACGGCATTTCCTTACCAGGTAGGTGAGCTAACATTTCCGACTTCGTTAGTGAACACACTTAATGAAAAAACACGGGTGTTTGGCATTGCCTTTTTGGTGATAGCGTCTATTCTTAGCATCATTGTTATTGTTAGTATTGATAACACTATACGACTTGCGATGTTCAGCAACCGCTTTTTAATTAAAACGATGCAGATGGTTGGTGCAACGCGAAAATTTATTGCGCGACCGATGGAAATGCGAGCCGTTATAAACGGTTTAATCAGCGCAGGCATTGCTATTTTGCTACTTTTTTCGTTGATACAATGGGCCGAAAACTGGATACCGCAATTGAAAGCCATACGCGATTTGCAACTGAATTTATTTTTGTTTGGCGGGATGATTTTGCTGGGTGTTGGTATCTCGTTGTATAGCACACACAGAAGCGTAATTAAATATTTGAAAATGAAGCTGGATGATTTGTATTGAGAAAGCTGTGAGCTTTAGGGTTTGTTTTTATTACTAATATTCACAAATCATAAATTACAAATCAAAAATCATAAATCGCTTTTACCTAACTTGCATCCGTTAATTCATTAATCATCATGGCGGAAATAAAAAGAAATTATCAACCCGGAAAAATAACACCGGCAACTCCTTCGGTTAAGCCGGCTTCTACCAATGTGGCACCTAAAAAAACAGTGTATATGAAGCAGCCGTTATCTTCTTTGTTTACTAAAGACAATTACCGTTGGATGTATATTGGCGCTGCTGTAATTATTTTGGGTATGTTATTAATGATGGGAGGAAAAAATCAGAACCCAAATGTGTTTGATTATAAAGTTGTGTACAGCACAATGCGCATTACGGTTGCACCTATTGTTATTTTAGCAGGGTTGATGATTGAAGTGTATGCCATTTTTAAGAGTCCGAAAGTAAGCACGACAAAGGAACTGTAATATAGAAATCGAATCATAAAAAGAGTTGCATCTTAACGAGGCAACTCTTTTTTATTTGTGTTGATATAATTGCAGTAAAAACAAAAAGCCTCTTTGAGGAGGCTCTTTGTTTCTAACAAGTAGTTTTGGCTGCAAAAAAGTTTGGAAATGCTAAATGATAACTGATATTGGAAAGTTCATATTGGTTATTCTATTGATATTCCGAGCGTTATTTTCTGATGTCAAAATTGAGGCGAAAACAAAGTGTGGCCAATTAATTTGGAATTAAATAAACTTAAAATCGAATTAAGAAGAAGCAAAAAAGCCTCACTTCTTCCCATACTCTAAAAAATGCTGAATGGGTAAAAACTCACCATCATACACCAACTGAAAACCATTAGCAGAAAGCTCTTTATTGCATTGTGCAACAGTAGTTTTATGTAATGGTTTGATGGGCACAGATATATCTTCGCCACGGTATTCAATCAACAACAATTTGCCTCCTTTCTTTACTGCTTTGCGGATGGATTGCAGCATCTCGTGCGGATATTCCAGTTCATGATATACATCAACCATAATTGCCAGATCAATGCTGTTATCTGGTAAGTTACAAGAGCTGTCGCTGCTTTTTATCACTTCAACATTACCCGCGTTCACCTTCTTTTTCTTCATGTTTAGCAGGTTGATCATTTCATCCTGTACATCCACTGCATACACTTTTCCTTTAGGCACCAACGGCGCCATGCGAAACGTATAGTAGCCGGAACCGGCACCCATATCAGCCACTACATCCGTTGGTTGTAGCTTCATATTTTTGATTGCAAGGTTTGTGTTTTCTTCTTTTTGCCTTTCGTCTCTTTCTAACCATGCCGCACCGGAAGCACCCATCACATAAGCAATTTCTCTGCCCATGTACCATTTGCCAATGCCATCGGGCGAGCCTTTTTTGTAAGTATAAATGCTATCCGTTTTGCCACTCTTTTGCGAGCTGCAATGCGTAAAAGAAAACAGAATCAAACTAAAAAGAAAAATTGAGAATTTCATTCAAGAGTGTTTAAAAAGCTGCAAAAACAAAAGTGATTCATTCAATAGATGTGCCGCATCGTTCGTGATACTTTTAGTATGTTTCCTTAACAACTCTTTCCCAGTTTTCATCGTAAATTTATACACACAATTCATTTTATGAAATCGTATCTCTTCGTTTTTATTTCATCGTTGCTCATCTTAACAACCGTGGCTTGCGGACAAAATAAAGTTCCTGCAAAAACAAATCATCCATCTCAAAAAGAACTTTCCAAATACAGCGTGGCAACATTTGCTGCAGGCTGTTTCTGGCACGAAGAAGCCCTATTTGAAAGTATAAAAGGCGTGAAAGAAGCGGTATCCGGTTATGCCGGCGGAACAGCTAACAATCCAACTTACGAAATGGTGGAAATGGGCAACACAGGCCATGCGGAAACAGTGAACGTGTATTATGATTCTTCACAAATTGCTTTTCCCGAATTATTGAAGGTTTATTTCGCCGGGCAAGATCCAACACAAGTGAACGGGCAAGGTCCTGATCTAGGTACGCAATATCGCTCCATAGCGTTTTACAGAAATGCGAAAGAAAAAGGGGAAATTGACAGTTATATTAAAAGTATCCAGCCTCGCTACAAAGAGCCGATTGCGGCACAGGTGGCGCCATTTACTAAGTTTTGGGAAGCTGAAAGCTATCATCAGAATTATATTGAAAACAACCCGAATGGAGGTTATGTACAGCATGTAAGCATTCCTGAAATTATTGCATTTCAAAAAGCCTACCCGGCAATGGTAAAACCGGATCATGTGTATTAATAGCTGCAAGCTATGAGTTTCTAATACATTTTTATTTCGATTTTTTCTTTTACAAATAGTCACTCACAGCTCAAAGCTAATAGCTCAAAGCTTCTACTTATTCACTGCATCCCACACTGCATTCGGCACTTCGATTTCGTAATGAAAATCGCCACGCAAAGCTTTTAAAGCGTATTTTTCTTTGTCAATATCGTCCTTTGTTCTAAAACCGGAATTGCGTAGCAAGGTTGTTCCCAAACGTAAGCCTGTAGCGGCTTGTGTACTTTGTACAATGGCAACCAAAATGGGCAGCAACAACCATTTTTGTTTGCGCGTAGCAATGCTTAACAGTACGCCAGCAATAACATGTGCGGCATCATGCAACTGAAAAATTTGTTCGATGCTCATTTCTCTTTCCAACTGGCGCAAGCGGTTCTCAATACGGCTTTTGTGATTGTAATAATGATTAATGTTTTCCTGCGTATAAACATCTACTTTGTTGCTCCGCTCTAACGATATATTTTCTTCCGTTGTGCTCATAGGATTTCTTTTATCCATCTTAATTTCATAATTCATACCAACACAACAATGTAAGCCACTTCCTGTTTCAAATTCTTTTCGCTTTTTTTGCAGATACAATTGATTGCATGACGTTTGAAAACAATATTGGTGTAGGCTCGGAAATCGGTGCATTGCAGCGGATTATCATTCATAGTCCTGATGGTGGCATCGGAAAAATTGTACCCAGTAAATTTAAAGATTGGCTGTACGATGATACAGTGTACTTAAAGCAAATGCGAAGAGAATACAATCATTATGTAAAACTGCTTCTCTACTTTTTAGATCCCGGAAAAATAGATGAAATCAAAGCCTGCGAAGAAAGTGAAAACAATGGCGAGCAGTTGGATTGTTTCAAACCTGGTCATCCTAAATATTTCAACAGTAACGCTGTGCTCGATGTTGAGCATTTGCTTGCCAAAGTGCTGCGAACTGAGCATCTGCGCGATAAAATAATTGCTTCTGTTTGCGCTACAGAAGGCTGTAGTTATGCGATTGAAAAAGAGATGTGCAACATTGCAGATGTGAATGAGCTTGCAAAAGTTCTTATCACAGGAACTCTGCCACATCAACATGGTGGAAATGTGCAGTTTATTTTTCAACCGTTGCCAAATTTAATTTTCACAAGAGACATCAGTATTGTTATTAACGACCATATTTTGTTGAGCAAAGCTGCCACCGAAGCACGCGAAAGAGAATCGTTGCTGATGCGGTACATTGTGTTTCACGAATTGCTTACCAGCGACCAGAGCAAGGTGATTGAAATCAATGAATCGAGCGATTTCTTTTTGTTGGATGAAGTGCATAAAAGCAGCCGCAAAACTTCACTCGAAGGCGGTGACATTATGATGATTGCGCCCAATCATTTATTGGTTGGATGCAGTGAGCGAACCACGGTTAGTGCCATCAATAAAATCATTCATGCTGTATTTAAACGCGAAACCGGAATCGAAAAAGTATCGGTGGTAAAAATACCAAGTCAGCGTGCCATCATGCACATTGATACTGTGTTTACGCATGTTCGCAAAGACGTATGGGTATTGTTTGGAAGATTTAGTGAAGAATTGATTCACGAACGCAACCAGCATAAATTTTCGTATTACAGTGATATGGCTTACAGCGACGAAACCTTTGAAGGTGTTGAGATTTTCAGGTTTTATAAAAACAAAAATGCAGCCTACAATCCGGCAGCCGATTATCGCCAGGATGTTATTTTCAAAGGCTTAGAAGCTTTGCTTCGCAACATCAGTATTGAAGATTTTGGCGTAGCTGAAAACGATGTAACAATCATTTATAGCGGCAATAATATTTTTCCTTATGATGAACGTGAGCAGTGGACCGATTCATGTAATTTATTAGCCTTGAAGGACGGCGTAGCTATAGCTTACGACCGCAACGAAGAAACCTTGAATAGCTTTCGCCAACATGGTTTTACGGTAGTTACAACGAGCGATTTGTTTGCTCAGTTTGAAAACAAAACACTAACACCTGAAGCCGTTAAAAATACCATTATCACTTTACCAAGCCATGAGTTATCGCGGGCGCGTGGCGGTGCGCATTGCATGAGTTTACCTTTGCTAAGAAAACCCATATTGTAAGATGAAAGGAGTGGCAAAAACAATATTAATGATTCGACCGGCATCGTTTGGCTATAATGCTGAAACTGCGGCCAGCAATGTGTTTCAGGGTAATGTTGAATTAAGTAAGAATGAAGTACAACAAAAAGCATTGAATGAATTTGATGCATTTGTAAATACGCTTCGCTCGCATCACATCAATGTTGTGGTGATAGAAGACACACCGCTGCCGCAAAAGCCTGACGCTATTTTTCCAAACAATTGGTTTTGCACATTAAGCGATGGAACAGTTGCTACTTTTCCTATGTATGCTGCCAATCGCAGGATAGAAGTAAGAAGTGATTTGATACAAACGTTGAAAGACGATTTTGTTGTTACCAACGTAGAAGACTGGACAACTTATGACAGGGATCAATTGTATTTGGAAGGAACAGGCAGCATGATTATTGACCACGAAAATAAACTTATTTATGCTTGTCTTTCGCCCAGAACCAACAAAACTTTATTACAACAATTTGCCGATGCACATGGCTACAAAACGGTAACTTTTTTTTCGAAAGATGATAACGGAACCGATGTGTATCATACCAATGTTATCATGCATCTTGGAGTTGATTATGCGGTGATTTGTTTGTCTTCTATCAGAGATGAAAACGAGCGGGATGAATTGGTAGAAATTCTGACAAAAACAAACCACGATATTATAGACATTACAATGCAGCAAGTACACCACTATGCAGGCAATATGCTGCAAGTAGAAAGCGAAGAAGGTAAGCTTTATACCATCCTAAGCCAGCAGGCGTTTGATGCGCTTACCCATCAACAAAAGCAAGAGTTGGCAAAACATACACAACTATTACCCGTAAATATTTCAACCATTGAAACTGTTGGCGGCGGCTCGGTTCGGTGTATGATGGCTGAGATTTTTTTAGAGAAAAAATAATTGAACCACTTGCACTTTGGAATTGCCTAATAAATGTTCAATGGCTGATGGGCTGCGGGATGGAAGTGGAAAGCCCTTAAACCGCAGCGAAAAGAAAGCGGTGAGCTATCAGCTACGAGCTTTGAGTGAGAACAGCCGCTGCGCCGCAGATCCCGATACAGCGGGACAAGCAATGTAACGGACAGCCCGAACAAAAGATTCATTGAAAACAAAAGACAACAGCCCCAAACACATTAACTGATTGGTATTGTTAAGGTTTTTAAGAAGTAGGAAAGCGGGCTGATTGCTTACATTTGCCTTTGTTTTTGCGCGAATTTTTTACTAATTTTGTTAGCAATTTAAGGCTAAAAAAACTGGTTGAACATGGGCATTGCTACAGCGCAGAAAACGAAAAAAAGAGTACCGATTATTGAAACTAAGAAGCGAACGAAACCAACTATGAGCGATACGAATCCGATTTTTGACTACACGGAAGAAAGTATAAAAAGCCTCGACTGGCGCGAGCATATCAGGCTGCGTCCGGGCATGTACATTGGCAAACTGGGCGATGGCTCAGCGCCGGACGATGGCATTTATGTGCTGATAAAAGAAGTAATGGACAACTGTATTGACGAGCACATGATGGGTTACGGCAAACAGATTGAGCTGACCATAGAAGATAAAACCGTTACGGTGCGCGACTATGGCCGCGGCATTCCACTTGGTAAGGTGGTGGATGTGGTGAGCAAGATAAATACAGGCGCTAAATACGATAGCAAAGCGTTTCAAAAAAGTGTGGGCCTGAACGGCGTGGGTACCAAAGCAGTGAATGCGTTGAGCGATTATTTTAAAGTGGAAAGTTATCGGGAAGGCAGAACCAAAGTAGCTGAATTTGAAAAAGGAAACCTGCTAAAAGAACATCGCGAGAAAGCTACAGAAGAACTGAACGGCACTTTTGTAACATTCATTCCGGATAATAGTGTGTTTAAAAATTTTCATTACATACATGAATATCTTGACAACCTGCTTTGGAATTACTGTTATTTAAATGCCGGTTTAACTATCATCTTCAACGGCAAGCGTTATGTAAGCCGCAATGGTTTGTTGGATTTATTAAAACGCAAAACCAACGAAGACGAAATTCGTTATCCCATCATTCATTTAAAGGGCGAAGACATTGAAGTTGCCATCACGCACAACAACGATTATGGTGAAGATATTTTTTCGTTTGTAAATGGCCAATACACTACACAAGGCGGCACGCATCAGCAGGCTTTTCGCGAAGCATTTGTAAAAACTATCCGCGATTTTTTTAAGAAGGATTACGAAGCGGCTGATGTTCGGCAAGGCATAGCAGCGGCCATCGCAGTGCGTGTTCAGGAACCGGTATTTGAAAGTCAGACAAAAACAAAATTAGGCTCGGTTACAACCTTTGAAGGCGGACCAACCATGCGCAATTTTGTGGGTGATTTTTTTGCAAAAGAGTTAGACAATTACCTGCATCGCAACCCGCAAACTGCCGATGCTATTAAGAAGAAAATTGAGCAAAGTGAAAGGGAAAGAAAGGAATTGGCCGGCATAAAAAAACTGGCCAATGAAAGAGCGAAGAAAGCCAATCTGCACAATAAAAAACTGCGCGATTGCCGTGTTCATTTCAACGATGAACCACCTGTGAAAGGCAAAGCAGAGTTTAGTGCTTTGAGCAATAAAACAACCATATTTATTACGGAAGGCGACAGCGCCAGCGGCAGCATTACCAAAAGCCGCAACGTAGATACACAGGCTGTTTTCTCACTTCGTGGAAAGCCGTTGAACTGTTTTGGTTTAACCAAAAAAGTGGTGTATGAAAATGAAGAATTCAATTTGTTGCAACATGCGTTGAACATAGAAGATGGACTGGAAGGATTGCGTTACAACAATATCGTAATTGCTACTGATGCAGACGTGGACGGTATGCACATCCGCTTATTGTTAATGACTTTCTTTCTGCAGTTTTTCCCCGATCTGGTGAAACAAAACCATGTGTACATTTTGGAAACGCCGCTTTTTCGGGTTCGCAACAAACAGGAAACCATCTACTGTTATGATGAACAGCAGAAGCAGGCGGCAATAAAAAAATTAGGCAACAAGCCTGAGATAACTCGCTTTAAAGGCCTCGGTGAAATTTCGCCCGAAGAGTTTGGAAAATTCATTAGTGATGATATTAAAATGCAGCCGGTGATTGTAGAACAAGGCGAGCACATTCAGCATTTGCTTGAATATTTTATGGGAAAAAATACAATGGAACGGCAGGAATTTATCATCAATAATTTAAAGGTTGAATTGGATTTGGCAAAGGAGTTTGGACCGATGGAGTAAAGGAGATTTTGTAAATTTGGACTAAAACAAACCGTATGCAAATTCTTGAAACTATACAAACAGTAACCGACGGGAAGTTGGTAATAGAGGTTCCGGATTACTTAAACAATCAGAATGTAAAAGTTATAGTTTCTTCTGATTCAGAAGATTGGTCGGGACTTCCGGTTTCTGAAAAAATAGCTATACTAAAAGCTTTTGCCGGCTCAGATCGTTATCCAAACCGCAAATCAGAAGATTATGACGTTTACGATCAATGATTGTTTTCTTGACTCCTCTATTTTGATAGAATTTAATAAAGGCAGCAAGATTCATTTATTCAACAAACTCCAATCTGACCCTAATATAACCTGTTATGTAAATGAAGCGGTAGTTAGTGAATTTTTGTTTTATTATTTGGCAAATAACGGTAGCATAGCTCCACAAACATTGAAGTCGCGCAACGAAATCAAAGATGTATTCGCTAACTATCAACAGTATCAATTGATAAAATTGTGTCGGTTTATATCTAATGATGATAGATTATTTACTACCGTTCCTCAACTCATGTCGCAATACAATCTTCTTCCCAATGATGCCATCATCCTTGCTACTTGTAAAATTCATAACATTACAAAACTGGCAATGTCGACGATGCAGATTTTATCATTCCTTGCCAGCAGGAAGGAATAGAATTATTAACGGAAACAGAATAACATGCTCCACATTGTTTTTCAACAAAACGATATAGAAATATTGCAAAAAGCAATGGAATTAGATAAAGCTCTGCAAGGCGAAGTATCGCAAATAAAAGATGATTTTGCTGTTGGACCCATTGCAGATATTTATGAAACGGAAGGTTATCAGCAGCGCAGAGATTGGTGGAAAGAAGTTTTGCAAGATTCACCTTATACAGATTCGCTGGACATTGTGGATGATAAGCTAACGGCGCATAATATCATTCAAAAACTATCAAAAGAAAACGAAGTCATTTGGATCTGGCTCGCGCCCAATCAACACGATGTATGCGGCTATTATTGGCTGGTTTCGCAGTTAGCAGAATATGTAGGCAAAGTGTTCATTTTGAACCTAGGGAATCTTCCCTTCATCAACGAAAAAGGCAATTTGTTTTATCCTGAAAATTTATTTCAGATTCAACCCAAAGAATTCATCAAAGCAAAAAAATTGCATCGAACAATCACGGCCAGCGAATTTGAAATGGACAGTGATGAATGGAAAAAGCTTTGCAATGAAAATGCTCTTGTTCGTGTATATGAAGGTGGTAAAAAAATGCGGAGCACAGAAGCATCGTTTTATGATGAAGCCATTTTTTCTATCATCAATAAAGAGCCGCAAAAGCTTACAAAGCTTCTCCATTCTTTTTATGCAAAAACAAAAGCACACGTGGGCGATGTGTTTATTGTTTGGCGCATTAAAACGCTATCTCAACAAAACAAAATAATGGTAAACGGCAATTGGAGCAAAGGCTGGAAAGACATCACCATTCAAGCGCCATCCTACCAACAAGCCGAGTTACCAATAAACTGATACATCAATCATAAACCCTGAATCACAAATCATAAATTACAAAACAATGGCAAAGGATTTTTTGCAAGCGATTGATCCGAACAACGACAATGGTGTACAAGGTCAATATAAAACCTGGTTTTTGGATTATGCTTCTTATGTAATACTCGAACGTGCAGTGCCTGCTATGGAAGATGGCTTAAAGCCCGTGCAGCGGCGCATACTTCATGCGATGAAAGAGATGGATGATGGTCGTTATAACAAAGTGGCAAACATCATCGGGCAAAGCATGCAATACCATCCGCATGGTGATGCAAGTATCGGTGAAGCGCTCGTAAATATGGGGCAAAAAGATTTGCTCATTGACACGCAAGGCAACTGGGGCGATGCACGTACCGGCGACGATGCGGCCGCACCACGTTACATAGAAGCGCGTCTCTCTAAATTCGCGCTGGACGTGGCTTTCAATGCAAAAACCACAGAATGGCAATTGAGCTATGATGGCAGAAAACAAGAGCCGGTAACGCTTCCTATGAAGTTTCCGTTGTTGCTGGCGCAAGGTGCAGATGGCATTGCTGTCGGTTTATCAACCAAAATATTACCACATAACTTTATTGAAATTTGCGAAGCAGCAATCAAATATTTAAAGGGAAGAAAGTTTGAACTGTTTCCCGATTTTTTAACCGGCGGACAGATGGATGTAAGCGGTTATAATGAAGGCAAACGCGGCGGTAAGGTTCGTGTTCGAGCCATTATTGAAGAAACGGATAAAAAGACATTGCTGATTAAAAGCGTGCCTTACGGAGTTACTACTTCATCGCTGATGGATTCGATTGTAAAAGCAAATGAGGGCGGCAAAATCAAAATCAAAAAAGTAACCGATGCTACCGCAAGAAATGTTGAAATTATTGTTGAATTAGCTCCTGCTGTTTCGCCCGATATTACCATTGATGCATTGTATGCTTTTACGGATTGCGAAATTTCTATCTCGCCCAACGCTTGTGTTATTTTTGGTCAGAAACCACGCTTTGTTGGTGTGCAGGAACTGCTTTCTTCATCAACCGAAAACACAAAGAGCTTACTCAAAAGAGAACTGGAAATCAAGTTATCTGAACTGGAAGACAAGTGGCATTATACTTCATTAGAAAAAATATTTTTTGAAGAAAAAATTTATAAAGAATTAGAAAAGAAACATGAAAACTGGGACAAAGTAATTGATGCCATAGCGAAAGCTTTTATTCCTTTTTCTAAACAGTTGAGACGAGCTATTGCGAAAGAAGATCTGCTGAAACTGACCGAGAAACCCGTTAGAAGAATTTACAAATTAGACATTGATGAACTGAATGCGCAAATCAAAAACATTGATGAAGAGATTGGAAAAGTGAAGTACGATTTGGAACATTTGACCGAGTTTGCCATTGCTTACTTTGAAGGTTTGATTAAAAAATATGGCAAAAACAAAAATCGCAAAACAGAAATCAAATTGTTTGAAACCATCACCGCAAAACAAGTTGCCGTTGCCAACAGCAAACTGTACATCAACCGCGCAGAAGGCTTTGTGGGCACGGGTTTAAAGAAAGATGAGTTTCTGTGTGATTGTTCTAATTTGGACGACATCATCGTGTTTACAAAACGTGGTGTGATGAAAGTGGTTCGCGTGGCAGATAAAACCTTTATTGGTAAAGACATTCTTCATGCGGCTGTGTTTCAAAAAAATGATGAACGCACTACATACAATATGATTTATGCAGATGGAGAAACTAATATTGGTTTTGCCAAACGATTTAATGTTACCGGAATCACACGCGATAAAGAATATGACTTAACGAAAGGCAATGATAAAAGCAAGGTTTTATATTTTACTGCAAATCCAAACGGTGAAGCTGAAACGGTTAAGATTCTACTAAGTCCCAACAGCAATGCGCGCAATAAAGAGTTCGATTTTTCTTTTGAAGAGATTGATATTAAAGGCAGAAGCAGCATTGGCAACCAGGTTACCAAACACGCCATTCGCTCGGTAAAATTTAAAGAAAAAGGTCGGCCCACATTGGCAGGTAGAAAGCTTTGGTACGATGATGTTTACAACCGTTTAAATGCTGATGGCAAAGGAAAATATGTTGGCTCGTTTGAAGGTGATGAAAAGATTCTCGTGATTTATTCCGGTGGTTATTATGAACTCACTGATACGGAAATCACACAGCGTTTTCAAAGCGACAAAGTGGTTGTGATTGAAAAGTTCGATCCTGAAAAAATCATCTCTGCCATTTATCTCGACAATGAAAAAAAACAATACAATGTAAAGCGTTTCAAGATAGAAACCACCACTTTGCACAATCGTTTTTATTTCGTTAAAGAAGGCGTAGGCAATGTGCTGGAAAACGCAACCACAAGCAAAGCACCTGTTTTATTAATTCAAACCGGCAAAGGGCAAACGGCGCGAACTACGAAATTTAAAATTGATAAGCTGGTGGATGTGATGGGATGGAAAGCCATTGGTACAAAGCTGATGGATGTAACAAAAACAAACATCACTACACAGTGGGATCAGCCTGCCACTGCAAAGGATGAAGGCGCACCGGAATTGTTCGGATAATTTTTTTGAAAAGCAGAGTGAAGAGAATCCTATAAGGTTTTGGAAAACCTTATAGGATTTTTAACCTCCTGCAAAAGACAATAATGAGAAGAACAATAATAAACCTGTCTGGTTCATTTATCAGGCAGGTTTTGTTTTTATGCCTTTTAAACTTTTTGGCACTTCCCTTGTTTCAACACGTGAATATTTAAGTAAAACAAAACCAACATTTATAAAATCCATTTACACAAAAGCTTGTTTTGTTTTACTATCATTTTTATCATTGTTAAAAATTAGCGTTATGCGTAAACCATCATTTTCGTTTCTCTTTCTTCCACTTTTTGCTATCCTGTTTTTTAGCAGTTGCGTTCCTACAAAAAAATACAAAGATTCGCAGTTGGCACTCCGATATTCTAAAGCCGATAGCTTGCGATTAGCAACTCAGGTAAATGAACTGCAGAATAACATCAACCAGTTAAATTCGCAGATTTCTACTTTAAACGGAAAAAATACTGATTTGCAAAATCAGTTGAAAGCCATTGCCAATGAAGCTGCTAACAAAGGAAACTTGCTGCAGCAAAGCCAGGGACAACTTGCCGACCAGCAAAAACGACTGCAACAATTGCAGGCGATTTTAGACCAGCAAAAAGAAAAAAGCGAAGCGTTAAGAAAGAAGATGGCAGATGCTTTAGGTGGCTTTAGTTCCAACGAATTGACCGTAACACAAAAGAATGGACGTGTTTATGTAAGCTTGCAGGAAAGTTTGTTATTTCCCTCAGGCAGTGCGGTGGTAAATCCAAAAGGAAAGCAAGCCTTATCGCAACTGGCGCAGGTGCTGAATTTAAATCCTGACATCAGCGTAAACATTGAAGGTCATACTGATTCCATTCCTATTCGCGGTAAATATGAAGACAACTGGGCCCTGAGCGTAGCCCGCGCTACATCTATTGTTCGCGTTTTGGTAAATGATTACCAGGTTGATCCAACGCGTGTTGTTGCGTCTGGCCATAGCTCTTACGATCCGGTGGAAAGCAATGCAACTGCGGAAGGAAGAGCGAAGAACAGAAGAACCGAAATTATTTTATCTCCAAAGTTGGACGAATTGTATCAGTTGTTGCAACAATAAATTTCTTTTACTTTGAATGACCTTCTGATCCGTAGTCAGAAGGTCATTTTATTTTTTCTATATGATTATCAGTTACGAAAATATTACGCCCGAAGAAGCGGTTGCCTTGCAAAAAGAGCTGCGCCATCAATTGCAGATTCAGCCTTTGCAAAAAGAAGTTACAACCATTGCAGGTGCCGATATTTCTTTCAATAAATATTCAACTACCGTTTATGCAGGCATTGTGGTAATGCATTTTCCTTCTTTACAAGTGATAGAAACATCGGGCATTACAGATGAAACCACATTTCCCTACATTCCGGGCTTGCTTGCGTTTCGTGAAGTGCCTGCTCTTTCAAAAGCATGGGAAGGCTTAAACACAAAACCTGATTTGCTTGTGCTGGATGGTCATGGCATTGCGCATCCACGCCGCATGGGCATTGCAGCGCATTTTGGTGTGGCAATGCAAACACCAACCATGGGTTGCGCAAAAAGTTTATTAACGGGAAAGTACATTGAACCCGGCATGGAAGCTGGCTCTGTTACTGATTTGTTTCAAAAGAATGAACTGATAGGAAAAGTGTTGCGCACAAAGAAAAATGTGAAGCCGGTTTTTATTTCGCCGGGTAATTTGATAACTATGGATGAAAGTTTGGAACTGATTAAACATTGCGTTGGAAAATACCGAATTCCTGAACCTACAAGATTGGCTCATAAATTTGTGAATGAACTTAGGATAAAAGGAAATCATTAGCAGTAAACCGTAAAGTTGTATTGGCGCAACTACAATACAAAAAGCGCATAGTAACAGCATTGATAATCAAGGGGCATTCTTTTTTGTTGGTATAGATTATTGCGTATAATATTGTGTTGGCTGCTACTTTTTCGGACACTCTACTACGACAAAAAACATAAGATTGACTAATACAAATTTTGAAATATTTGACGCTGGCGAATTAATACGCCTCGAACCATTTCAGGTTTACGATGACACTTCCCAACTTGACTGGGACAGAAATTGGGTTCGCACAAAAGTGACTGTTAAAGGCGGGGCTTTTAGTGGGCAATATACTGCCGACTTCATGACAACTGACTTTGAATTATTTAAACGAGACATAAAAAATCTCGACAAGAATTTTGAAGGGACTGCCAAATTAGAACCACTTGAAGGACAACTCGTATTAAATATCAAAGGAGATGGACTTGGACATTTTGAAGTTAAGTGTACAGCGACTGACCAACCTGGTTATGGAGGGACACTTGCTTTCACTTTAAGTTTTGACCAGACTGAATTAAGCAGACTTATAAATGAACTTGACAAAATCACAAAAGCGTTTCCAATAAAAGGAGACTTTAGTATTAAGAACGAGTAAAGCAGCAGCCAACAATCGGTTTGCTGCTATGCTGGCGGACGTAGTAACAATCGGTTGCAGTTCACTATCAGCTTCAGTTCGGGCAGGACGTACAATTTTGAACTTTAGTTGTTAACTTCAACTTCAGTTTTTCCATTTGGCTTTTGTGCCGGGCAGGACAAGCAATGAATGCCAGCACAGCAGCAAGCCGTCAACGTTGGCTATAATGCGGTGAGACATCGCAATTCTTTAAAAAGACCACATGAACAAAGCATTCTATAAAACTCAAACTGCAAAGATTATTTTTTTGTTTATCAGTTTTGTATTGACAACTTTCATTCTTGGTGGCTTCATTTTAAATGGACTGCTACGAATTCCATCTCAAGTAGCAAATGTTATAGTTATTATCGCCATTCTGTTTATCACATGGAAAGCATATAAAAAAGAAGGAAAAAATCTTTCAGAACTGGGTTTAAAAGTAAGTGCCAGAAACATTGGCTTTGCCATTTTAGGAATTGTTCTCGGCGGACTTTTTATTATTCCTCTTGTTTACATCATTGCATTTATAAAAGGATATCCTGTTGTTTTCAACTCAACGTTTAATGGTTCGTACGTTCTTAGCGGACTTTGGTTATTGCTTCCGACAGTGATGCTTGAAGAATTGGCTTACAGAGGGATTTGCTTTAAAAAAACTGTTCAGATTTCAAGCGTCGCAAAAGCCAATTTTATTTTCGCATCGTTATTCATTTTATCACATTGGTTAAATCTGGGCGCATTCGGTAATCCTATAGCAATGACAATTTTGTTAATCACCGGTTTGGGACATATTCTTTATGCAACAGCATTTTTAAAATCCAAAACTTTGTACTTTCCTATTGGACTTCACTTAGGCAACAATTGGGTTAATTTGTTTGTCTTTTCAAACTTAGATATCAATGACCCAACAAGAGGACAAGCAAAACCATCTTTGATAAATGTAGTTAGTGATGAAAAATTGCCTTTGTTTAATGGACAGTTTATATTAACAACAGCAATCACTGCTTTGTTTTTTATACTTTTTATTTTGGCTGTTAACAAATGGACTAAAAACAGACAGCTAAGTTTATAGTAAGCACTACAGTCAACAAATGGTTTGGCAAAAAACTCGCTGACTTAACGCAGCATCAACTTTTGTTTGGCTACTCAGCTTCAGTATCAGCACGACATTATAAATTCGGCAATAGAAATAGCAATAAACTTTTAATCATAAATTTAGTGGCGGTTCGGGCTGACGGGAATGCTTATGCCAGTTCTTCGCCAAGCCTTTACCGTTAGTACAAACAAAACGCATCAATGTTAAACCAATTCCCTCAAAACAACAATAAATCGCCAATAACCAACACAGCAAATACAACAGAAGCAATGCCATTTGCCGTCATAAAAGCAATGTTTACTTTGCTTAAATCGTGCGGATGAACAATCGAATGCTGATAAATTAGCATTCCAACAAACACCAAAATTCCTATCCAATAAATGATATGAAAATGACCATAAAAACCTGCGGCAATTACACAGGCTGCACTTAGCAAATGCAACAGTTCAGATATTTTTAAACCTTTGTTTCTGCCCAAAACTGCAGGTATCGAATATAATCGTTGTGATTGATCGAACTCAACATCCTGCAAAGCATAAATCACATCAAAACCACTTACCCAAAAAATAACGGCAAAAGAAAACAATAAAGGAAGCACATCAAATTTACCTGTTACGGCAAGATAGGCACCGATAGGCGCAAGGCTCAAACCCAATCCCAGCACAAGATGGCAAAGTGGTGTAAACCGTTTCGTGTAACTGTAAAACAAAATAACAAACAAGGCTACGGGTGAAAGAAAAAAGCAAATGGGATTGATAAAAAAAGTGGCAAAAACAAACAGCACGCAACAGCCAATGGTAAAGCGTAAAGCGCTATCAGAAGAGATGATTCCTTTGGGGATTTCTCGAATGGCAGTGCGCGGATTGAGCGCATCAAAATGTCTGTCTAAATAACGGTTGAAAGCCATTGCAGCACTGCGGGCTGTTATCATGCAGATGATAACGAGCAAAAACAAAATGACGTAATGATTGGTTGAAAGGGGCGAAAACAAAGTTGCCATCACACCCAAAAAAAATCCAATCAAAGCAAAAGGCATTGCGAAAATGGTGTGCGAAAAACGAACTAACGAAAGATAATTTTTTATGGTGCTCATCTCTTTATTTTAAGTGCGAATAATATCAGTATCAACGGGCGTAAAACCTAATTGTCTTGTGGCGTTGAGGATCATCCCTTTGTGATGAAACTCATGCGTAATTACATGCGTAAACAACTGCAAAACCGAAAAGGTAAGGGTTTGGTTTTGCCTCTTTTTAAAGCCTGTTATCATCGTTTCTTTATCATCGAAAGAAGAAAGAAAATTAAATGTGGCATCGTTTACTTCGGTGTAAAATACTTTCACATCATCTATCGTTTGCCAGGCCGTTTCATCTGTCATTAACAATGGAATTTTTAATGCAAATTCATTCAGCCAGCTTAAGTAAGACAACGCAACATGGTTCAGCAAATAACAAACTGATTTATGGTTGAACACTTCAATCGGCTGATGTAGTTTTTGAAATGGAATTGTTGCCAGATAATCGAACAAAACGCCTCTTGCACTTTGCACTAATTTGTATTGCTCACGTAATGTTTTCATTTTGGATGGATTGATGTGTTAGTAATTGCCTCACACACTCCCACAACACAATGCCGGCGGCAGTTGCAATATTTAATGAATGCTTGGTTCCCATTTGCGGAATCTCTATACAGCCATCGCAAAGCAAAATGGTTTCCTGTTCAACGCCCGTTACTTCATTGCCAAAAATGAGAGCAATTTTATCATCTTCTTTCACTTCAAATTGTCTGCAACGGAATGCTCTTTTGCACTTGTTCGATGGCATAAATTAAATAACCGTTTTGTTGCAAGTCAACAATCGCTTCGGTGGCATTGGGAAAGTGCTTTGACACAACCGTTTCATCAGCTCCCAATGCCGTTTTTGCAATTTGTCTGTGTGGCGGATGCGCCGTATATCCCGTTGTATAAACTGCTTCCAGCAAAAAAGCATCTGCCGTGCGCAACACGCTGCCTACATTGTAAGCGCTGCGAACATTTTCCAATACCGCAATGATGGTAAACTTTTCCGATTGCCTGAACTCATTAACGGTCTTGCGTTCGAGCTCGTCCATGCTCCTTTTTTGCATAAAAGCAAAGATAGGATGCGATAAAGAAAAGGAAAGTTAGAAACGATTTATCAGGATGCAATCTGCGATAGTGCAAACGTGTCTTTCACACGAATGCCTTTATCGGTTTGTTGCAAGGTGCAACATTCAATGGTTGGATCGTGTTCAAAAAAGAGAACATAACTGTGGCTTAACGCTTCCTGTAAAAAAAATTCTTTTTCCTGCTAATGTTGTAAGCGGAAACATATCATAAGCCATCACATAAGGCAAAGGAATGTGTGCTACAGAAGGCAGTAAATCTGCCACGTATAAAATGGTTGTACCGTTATAATTAATTTGCGGAAGCATCATGTTTTTGGTGTGACCGTTGGCAAAGCGAATCACAATATTTTCTGAAAATCGGGGTTTGTTTTCATCAATTTTTTTCAATTGCCCGCTTTCCTGCAAGGGCAAAATATTCTCTGGTAAAAATGACGCTTTCTCGCGGGCATTTGGCTTTGTTGCCCATTGCCAATGCTGTTCATTGCTCCAATACGTTGCATTAGGAAAAACGGTTTGCAGCTTCTCTCCCACCCGTTCTACAGCACCACCAACATGATCGAAATGAAGATGCGTAAGAATCACATCAGTTATATCACTTTTGGAAAAGCCCCTTTTTTGTAAAGAAGTTTGCAGCGTATCGTTACCGGATAAATAATAATGACTAAAAAACTTTTCGCTTTGCTTGTTGCCGATACCGGTATCAATTAAAATCAATCGGTTTTCATCTTCAATCAGCAAGCAACGCATTGCCCAATTGCAAAGGTTATTTTCATCAGGAGGATTGAGTTTTTGCCATATACTTTTGGGCACAACGCCAAACATAGCACCGCCATCCAACTTAAAATACCCGGTATCAATGGTGTATAATTTCATGCGGCAACCAACGATGGATACATTTTTTGTTTTTGCAAAGCAAAGAATAAAATGACAAAACCAATTATGAAAAAAAGAATCAAGGCGATGATGGAATTGCGCATGTTGCCTGTGATTTGTTGCACAAAACCAAACGAAAACATACCAATCACAATGGCTACTTTTTCGGTAACATCATAAAACGAAAAAAAGGAAGCGGTGTCTTCGGTTGGAGGCATGAGCTTTGCATACGTGGAGCGACTTAACGATTGAATGCCGCCCATCACCAAACCAACCAAAACGGCTACCACATAAAACTCCATTTCAGTAGTGATGAAATAAGCAATGATGCAAATGCCAATCCATATCAACACTACAAACATGAGCACTTTAAAGTTGCCAAATCTTGTTGATAATTTCGCCATTACATAAGCGCCGGCAATGGCAACAATTTGTATGATGAGAATGCAGGCAATTAATTTTTCGGTTGCCAGATGAAGCACTTGGCTGCCAAACAAAGTGGCGGCAAGCATAACGGTTTGCACGCCCATGCTGTAAAAGAAAAATGCTAACAAATAGTTTTTTAAAACGGGCAAACCCTTTACTTGTTGCCACACTTTTTTTAATTCGGCAAAGCCTTTTGTGATAGATGTTTTCCGTTTTGTTTTTGGCTTCCCGCTTAATTTTAGGCAAAACTAAAAATGTGATTTGTGCAAAACCCATCCACCACAATCCCACCAATAAAAATGATAATCGCGGCGCAAATGTGGCATCTTTAATTCCAAACCATTCAGGCTTCAATACAAATAAAAAACAAACGATTTGCAGCAGTACGCTGCCAATGTATCCGTAAGCGAACCCTTTTGCGCTCACCTTGTCCTGGTCGGCTTCGGCTGCAATTTCGGGTAGATAGGAATTGTAAAACACAAGACTTCCGCAGTAGCCGATGGCAGCTAAGATGGCGCAAATAATACCAAGTGATAATGTGCTCCTCTCAAAGAAATATAATGTGCAACAGGCAAGGCCTCCGAGATAACAGAAGAATTGCATGAACCTTTTTTTATTGCCTTTGTAATCGGCAATGGAAGATAAGATTGGAGAGATGGAAGCAATCACGAGATAGGCAAACGCAATGGCATAATTGTACAGCGATGCGCTTTCGAGCGTAGCACCTAAGAAATGTATTTTATGTGAGATAATGTTGCCCGAATCATCTTTTGTTGAAGTGATGGCATCGTAATAAGCCGGGAAAATGGTAGACGTAATCACCAGATTGTAAGCACTGTTTGCCCAATCGTACATTGCCCATCCATTGATTACTTTTTTAGAAGCCGTTTGCGTTTGCATGAAGCTTTGGTTTTATAAGGCAATGTATCTGATGTTTTGCATTTTTGCAAATGGGTTATAATTTATAAAGATTGTTTCCCGCAGATGACGTAAATTAGCGCAGAATATAATAAAGCCTCTGCGTTCATCAGCGCAATCTGCGGGATGCAATTAACCCTATTTTACATACCCTTTATAAATCAAAAACAACATTACCACACCCAATAGAATGCGATACACACCAAAGGCGCGGAACGAATGCTTTTGTATGTAAGAAAGAAAAAATCTCACAGCAATAAGAGCCACAACAAACGAAACCAAACCACCCACTGCTAATAATGTATAACTGTTTTTATTAAGCACTTCCGGATGATCTTTATAAACGTCCCAGAAACTTTTTACGCTGGCAGCAAACATGGTAGGCACAGCCAGAAAGAAAGAAAATTCAGCAGCCACGCGGCGCGTTAACTTTTGGCTCATGCCTCCTACAATGGTAGCAGCACTTCGGCTTAAGCCGGGGAAAATGATAGCCAATACCTGAAAGCAACCTATCACAAATGCTTTTGGATATGTGATTTGCCTGTCGTCATCAATGCGGTTGTTAGTGAAAAATCTATCAATGAACAAAAGTATAATGCCGCCGATAATCATAACCCATGTAATAAATAGAACATTGTCAAGCACCGCATCAATATGCTTCTTTAAAATAGCGCCGAAAATAAGGGCTGGAATAACAGCAATAATTAGCTTGATGTAAAAAACCGAACGCGAAAAATCGAAAAATCGTTTATAAAAAATAACCACAACAGAAAGAATCGCTGCCAACTGAATAACCACTTCAAACATATCAACAAACGGCGATGCACTTACGCCCAATAACGGATTCGCAAAGCGAAGATGCGCTGTACTGGAAACGGGTAAAAATTCGGTAAGACCTTCAATAATGGAAAGAATAATTGACTGGAAATAATTCATGAAATTGGTTTGGTTTTATTGATTTTTTTGAACCACGAAAGCACAAAGAAAACTAAGTATCATGAAGATAAATGAAAGAGAATTTTGTGTAACTTTTTTCGCGCCTTTGTGGTTCAAAACTAAAAACAAAAATCCCGCAAAGAAAGCAATAACAACGTTTGGTTTTGTCTATTTTTTGTTACTGCTCTCTCCACGGGAAATATGTGATGTAATGGTTAGTCCTTTTTAAACAATTGGTCAACTGCGCCAGCCATCATTGGAAATTTTTCTTTCACAAAATTAGCAACCGTTTCAACGGCTGTTTGTGCCTGCTGCGGCGTAATGCCTGCAGCGGTTGTAATGCGTTCAACTAATTCATTCATATTTTTTATTTTTAATTGTTAATGGTTAGAAACAATCAACCATTAGCAATGTTCAATTATCAATAACTACGCTACTTTTAAAAGGTTCATTTTACTGTTTTCAAACTGCTGCTTTGCGTACGCAAGCGTTACGTGAAATTCTTTAGTATTGCTGCCTGGCAATTCAAACATAGCGTCGGTTAAAATCTGCTCGCATATACTGCGCAAACCTCGTGCACCCAATTTAAATTCCATTGCTTTTAGTACAATAAAATCGAGCACTTCATCATCAATAACGAGCTTTATGTTTTCAATTTCAAACAATCGCTGGTACTGTTTCATCAGGCTGTTTTTTGGCTCGGTTAATATCAAACGCAATGTTTCAGCATCCAATGGTTCCAAATGAGTAATTACAGGCAATCGTCCCAGCAATTCAGGTATCAAACCAAAGCTTTTCAAATCAGTAGCATTTACAAACTGCAAGAGGTTTTTCTTTTGCGTTTCCTGCAATTCTTTGTTTACACCAAAACCAATGGCATTAGTATTCACACGCCGCGAAATGATTCTGTCAACACCATCAAAAGCACCGCCTGCAATGAAGAGAATATTGGATGTATTCATTTTCACCATTTTTTGCTCAGGGTGTTTTCTGCCGCCTTGCGGAGGCACCAAAACATCAGTGCCTTCTAATATTTTTAATAAGCCTTGCTGAACGCCTTCACCGCTTACATCGCGCGTGATGGAAGGATTGTCGTTTTTACGGGCAATTTTATCAATTTCATCAATGTATACAATGCCTTTTTCCGCAGCAGCCACATCATAATTAGAGGCTTGCAACAATCGTGTGAGCATACTTTCTACATCTTCACCCACATAACCGGCTTCGGTAAATACAGTAGCATCTACAATGGCAAAAGGAACGTTCAACAGTTTGGCAACTGTTTTAGCCAATAAGGTTTTTCCGGTGCCGGTTTCGCCCACCATGATGAGATTGCTTTTTTCAATTTCAATCTCATCAGCCTGTTTCTTCTGCGTGATGCGTTTGTAATGATTGTAAACCGCAACGCTGATTATTTTTTTTGCGTCGGTTTGCCCAACAATGTATTTATCTAAAAATACTTTGATTTCTGCCGGCTTGCGAATGGCAAACTCATAATGTTTATCTTTTGCTTTTTGCCGGTTTTCCAACTCCTGACCAATCAGGTTTTGCGCATGTTCAACACAGTTGTCGCAAATGTGTTCGCCGTGTTGTCCGGCTATCAATACATTCACTTCATCGCGTGGTTTACCGCAAAATGAACAACTCAATTTATATTGTTGTTTTGCCATACTGTTTTTACTTTAGAATCGAAAACGAGGTTTCATTCCTACCCGGTTTCTTTTAGATTAATATGCAAAATAAAAAAGAAACCGCCGTGTTACAGCGGTTCCAGTATTAAAAAAGGATTGAATTATAGCTCGTTTAACACAGAATCAACAATTCCATATTTCACGGCTCCTTCCGCATCCATCCAATAATCGCGGTCGAAATCCTTCATAATTTGCTCTACTGTCTTGCCACAATTTTCAGCCAGAATTTGTGCACCAACCAATTTTGTTCTTTCCATTTGTTGCGCCTGAATCTCAATGTCGGCGCTGGTTGCCTGAAAATAGCCGCCAATACTGGGCTGGTGAATCATCACTTCGCCACGTGGGTAAATAAAGCGTCTGCCTTTGGCACCAACGCTTAATAAAATAGAACCCATGCTGGCAGCCAAACCCATACAAATCGTGCTTACCGGCGATTTCATTAATTTAATGGTATCGTAAATAACAAAGCCGCTGGTAACAATGCCGCCCGGACTGTTGATGTAAAATTTAATTTCTTTACCCGGATTATCGGCTTCCAAAAGCAACAGTTTGCTAACCACATCCTTCGCGCTTCTGTCATCCACCATGCCCCATAAATACACTGCTCTTTTTTCAAGAAATAGCTTCTCCATTTTTTTCAAAATGAAAGCCGACTGATTTTCTTTTTCAGGCTTTTCTATTTCTTCTTTTTCTTCTTCCTCATCGTCCATTAAAAATGGATTTTTGTATGTTAAGTCTATCATATTTTCAATTTTTAGTTGTTAATGGTTAATTGACTTGCTTCCAATTAACCATTAACAATTTACAATTACCAATAACTATTTGCTTACTCCGTTTGTTTTGTTTTCTTTTCTTGGATTGGTTAATAGCACCTCATCTACCAAGCCATATTCTTTGGCTTCGGTTGCCGTCATCCAAAAATCGCGGTCGCGGTCGCGGGCAATGGTTTCCATGTCTTTGCCGGTGTGGTTGGCAAGCACTTCATCCAGTTCATGACGGATTTTACGAATTTCCCTTGCCGTGATGGCAATATCCGAAGCCTGTCCACCAATAGCGCCGCTCGGCTGGTGAATCATAATACGGCAATGTTTTAATGCGCTGCGTTTTCCTTTTACGCCGGCAGCCATCAGCACAGCACCCATACTGGCGGCAATACCGGTGCAAATGGTTGAAACATCAGGACTTACAAACTGCATAGTATCATAAATGCCTAAACCGGCATACACGCTGCCTCCCGGGCTGTTGATGTACATCTGAATGTCGCGCGTGCGGTCGGTGCTGTCGAGGAACAACAATTGCGCTGTTACAATGTTGGCAACATAATCGTTAATGCCTTCGCCAAGAAAAATAATGCGGTCCATCATTAAACGGCTAAACACATCCATGCTGGCTACATTCAGCGGGCGTTCTTCAATAATGTATGGCGTTAAATTGGTGAACTGGTTGCCGTAGTTATGCAATGTAGCGCTGCTGATGCCGCGATGTTGCACTGCATATTTTTCAAACTCCTTTCCTATGTTCATTGTTATCTTTTTTATTGGGGTGAAGATAAGGGTTCGTCAAATATTGTGCAAAGTGAAATGATAAGACAAAAGGGCAGGTTTGTTTTTACCGAAATTTACAATGAAGACGCAAAAGAAACCTTACTTAATTGAAAATTGGTTTGAAGTTTTTGTTTAGTGATAAAAACAAAATACGTACTGCGAGGAACAAAGCAGTCTGTGTTTTGCAATAAATCGTATATTACAATTCATAATCGTTAGACAATAATGATTCATACAATCATAAGTGCATTAATCGAAAATCCACCGAATCTTCGTTTCTCGCAGTGACGAAAACCGTTTCACGAGTTATGGAAATAACGGCAAAAACAAATCAGTGTTCAAACAAAAACACCAACTGCGCTATCTTTTCTTTTAACTGTTTTCTATCAATTATAAAATCCAAAAAGCCATGCTCTAACAAAAACTCGCTGCGCTGAAAGCCTTCAGGTAAATCTTTTTTAATGGTTTCTTTTATCACACGCGGGCCGGCAAAGCCAATAAGCGCGCCGGGTTCGGCAATATTTAAATCGCCCAACATACCAAACGAAGCCGTTGTACCGCCAAACGTTGGGTCGGTTAATAAAGAAATAAAAGGCAGTTTGGCATCGCTCAACTGCGAAAGCTTTGCGCTGGTTTTGGCAAGCTGCATCAGGCTGAAAGCGCTTTCCATCATGCGTGCGCCGCCGCTTTTGCTGATTACCAGATATGGCAGTTTGTTTTTGATACAATAATCAACCGCACGACTAAACTTCTCTCCCATTACGCTGCCCAGCGAGCCACCAATAAACTCAAAATCCATGCAGGCAATCACTAACTTTTGTCCTCTCACTTCACCCACTGCAACGCGCATACTATCTTTCAAATCTGTCTTTGCATAGATGTCGTCAAGGCGTTGCTGGTAAGGTTTTAAATCGGTAAAATGAAGAAAGTCTTTACTGCGGATGTTATCAAACATTTCTTCATACGTATTATTATCAAACAGAATTTCATAATACTCATCGCTGCCGATGCGATGATGATAATTGCACTTGGGGCAAACAAATAAGTTCTCAGCCAATTCGGTTGTGGTGGTTATAAAATTGCATTCAGGACACTTGTTCCATAATCCTTCCGGCGTTTCTTTTTTTTCTGCTGTTGATGTGGTAATGCCTTTTCTGAATCTTCTAAACCATCCGCCACGCTGTTCGCTTTCTAATCCCGATTGAGTAGGAGTACTTTCCGGAACCTCGTTTTGTTTATCAGCATTGTTTTCCATATTCGGTGCTTGCATAAAAATGAAGGTAGCAAAAATAAGGGTATAGCACTATTTGTTGATTGTCGTTTGTTTTTGCCACTTTTTTAACCAAAGATGAAGAAGAGTGGCTGTATGGACTTTCTTCTTAGCAATGATTTGCGGATGAGATACTCGCTTTTTGAAAAGCTCAAGCCTTTTCAAGGCGTTGACGAGTGCGACGCAACGATGCTAAAGCGGAGCGATAAAGCCGGGTACATAAAACTGTATTTTGTATTGATCAAATGAATCCTGCGGTTTATTAATATTGCATTTTCCTCTGCTTATGAAAGATGATGTACTCTATCAGATTGCGCTTACTTTAATTCCGAATATTGGTGCCGTGCAAGCCAGGCTTTTGATTGATGAACTGGGCGATGCCAAAGCCATTTTCAACGCATCCATCAAGCGGCTGAGCACTATTGAAAACATTGGGGAAATAAGGGCAAAACAAATCAAAACGTTTGGAGGCTTTGCGCAAGCAGAAGAAGAAATTGTGCATCTGCAAAAGCACAATATCGAAACTCTTTTTATAACGGATGAGCACTATCCCAAGCGATTGCTCAATTGTTATGATGCGCCGACAATGCTTTACTTTAAAGGCAATTCGGTTTTGAATGCTTCGCGAACGATCAGCATCATCGGTACAAGAAACAATACAGATTATAGCCGCACGGTGATTGAAAAATTAGTGAACGATATAAAAGAATACAATCCTGTAATTGTGAGCGGGCTTGCGTTTGGCGTTGATAGCATTGCGCATAAAGCCGCTTTGCAAAACAACCTTTCAACGGTTGGTGTGTTGGGCAATGGATTACATACCATCTATCCGGCGCAGCACAAAACATTGGCAAAAGAAATGTTGAATGAGGGCGGTTTATTGACAGAGTTTGTTTTTGCCACAAAACCCGACAAGCACAATTTTCCCAGGCGAAACCGCATTGTAGCAGGCATGTCAGACGCTACGATTGTGGTAGAAACCGCATTGAAAGGCGGCAGCATGATAACTGCAGAATTAGCCAACAATTACAACCGCGATGTGTTTGCTTTTCCTGGAAAAACTACCGATGCAAAAAGCGCGGGCTGTAATTATCTGATAAAAACAAACAAAGCTATTTTGCTTACCGATGCGCAGCAACTTATTGAAGAGTTGGGCTGGCAAACGGCTCCGGTGAAAAAGAAAGCGCAACGGGAATTGTTTATCCCTTTATCGGGAGAAGAAGAAAAAATTGTAAGCGTGCTCAAAGAAAAAGATGCTGTGCACATTGATGAACTGTACCTCAAAAGCGGCTTGAGCAGCAGTGAAGTAGCTGCGGCAATTTTAAATTTGGAGCTGCAGAATATTGTGTTAAGCCTGCCTGGAAAGATGTATAAATTATCGTAGAGAAAGTTTGGTTTTGCCGGAATTTTGATTTTGTTCTAAAAGCATCTGATATTGCATAATCTATGATTCTATGTGTTTAAGTCGTATGTGTAAGGACAATAAATACTCAAATGTTTACTGAATTGACAGGTATCTCTTTTTGAAATGCGATGGATTTTCGTTTGTTATTTTCTTAAACAATTTGTTGAAATAAGAAAGGCTGTCGAAGCCTACTTCATAACAAACTTCTGATACCGTTTTGTCTCCTAACAACAATGTTTTTGCCTGCGTAATCCGGTATTGATTTACAAAATCGGTAAACGTCATTTTGGTTTGCTTTTTAAAATAACGGCAAAAGGCAGCGGTACTCAAATGCACGCTGGACGCCACTTTGTTCACATCCGGCGTTTCGTTGTAGTTGGCATGAATGTATTTGTAAACCGAACCCATCCGGATTTTATCATTCATAAATAATTTGATGCTCGTATCTTGTTCATTCAATTGGCTCACCTCTTTTGAATCGGCCAATATTTGAAAGATTTCGAGCAACAAAAGCAGTTGATGAAAATGATTCAATGCTGTCATCCCCCTTAATTTTTCAGCAACAATGGTTTTTGTTTTTCCACTAAAAGAAAGGCCGAGATAAGCCTTATAAAACAAAGCCTCAATGCTTTTAAATTCAGGTGTTTGCTGAAAGGCATCGCCTAAAAAATGTTCTTTCAGTTGCACTACAATTTGCCTGTATTCGGTTTGTAAACCATAATCGAAATTCAGGTGCGGAATGTTAGGACCAATCAACACCAAATCGCTTTCCATAAAGCTTGAAATGTGTTGCCCCACATGCCTTATGCCTGTTGTGGCTTCTACATATACCAATTCATATTCAGGATGATAATGCCAGTAAAAAGAATGGCGCAGGCTGGGCGTGAACAATTTGAATGATTGCCCCGGATTTGTAATCACAATTTCTTTTTGAATTTTCATCCTATTCTTTCCTATAAAGCTAATTTATTCCATCAAAAACAAAAAAAGATGTCAATAGAGAGCAAATACTGGTCATTCAAGATAATAAGATCAATGTTGGACTGTTGGATTTTTGCATCATCAAATCATCACAAAAAACTTGTTATATGGAAACACAAACAATGGTGCCCACCATGGCTCCTAAAGTGAGCAACGCTCATAAAGACATTCCGGGCAATCCTTCAACTGCAAAAAGCAGTAAGGTAAAATTAAACGACAGAAGCAATGGCAAACCTTTACAATTGCTAACTGAAGACGATTGGAAATTTTGGAGCCAAAACGGTTACATCGTTATTAAGAACGCAGTACCCAAAGAACAGGTGGAAAGGCTTGCCGATTTTCTTTGGGAATTTGAAGAGAAAGACCCAAACAATCCTGAAACCTGGTATGCGCCGCCACGTGCCGAAATGAAGATGAAAGAACTGACCAACACAGGCATGGTGGAAGTTTATAATCATCAATATTTGTGGGACAACAGGCAGTATCCAAAAGTGCATCAGGCGTTTACTGATATTTGGGGAACAGAAAAATTATGGGTGACCATTGATCGTGCGAACTTGAATCTTCCTATTCGTCCGGGTTATGAATACAAAGGTTTTATTCATTGGGATTATGACCCCGAAACCAAACCGCAAAATGTGCAGGGCGTGTTGGCTTTGGCCGATCAAACAGATGAAAATATGGGCGGTTTTCAATGCGTGCCGGAATTGTATAGAACTTATGAAACCTGGAAGCTGACACAGCCTGAAGACCGCGATCATTTTAAGCCCGATGTAACGGGTTTCGAAATTGTAAAAGTACCCATGGAAGCGGGCGATTTGCTCATTTTCAACAGCCTGCAACCGCATGGCATCAGAGTAAACAACAGCGGCAACAAAGTGCGCATGGCGCAATACATTTCGATGATGCCGGCAGAAGAAGACAATGAAGAATTGCGCGAATGGCGCATTTCATCCTGGATGGAAAGACGCGCACCGGAAGGCTATGCGTTTCCCGGCGATCCGCGCAACTGGGAAAGAGAAAAATATCAAACCGCAGTATTGACCAAACTTGGAAGGAAGTTGTTGGGCTTAGATAAATGGTAAACCAATTTTCTTTGCGAGGAATAGCAGTCTTGTATCGGCTGCTATTCTTTTTTAAAGAATCAATTTTATGTGCTCTATAAAAACGGCAAAACCAAACTTTAACTGTAAAAAGCAATGCAGGAATTGCAAACTAAAAGAGCAAGTGCATCTGCTGTTGGATGTTGCAATCATTGCAGAAAAGAATTACGAACTCAATACAACCATAGATAAAAACAAACGGTTGTATGAAAAGGAAAGTGTATCATTGAAGAGCTTTTTATTGATGTAATATGAACAAAAAAGCCATCATCTTCGATTTAGATAATACCATTTATTCTGCACCTTCTATTTGCGACGATTTGTTTGCGCCCTTGTACCAATTAATACAAAACAGCAACGACCACAATAGCAACTTTGACGGCATCAAACATGATATGATGCGTAAGCCTTTTCATTGGGTTGCAGAGAAGCATGGCTTTGGCGAAGCGTCTTACACAGCAAGGCATTCAGCTATTGCAAACCATGACGTATGACAAACCTTTACAACCGTTTGAAGATTATGGCGAAACCAAATTGGTGCCGCTTCAAAAATTTCTGGTAACTACAGGCTTTCCTTTATTGCAGTGGAGTAAGATTAAGGGCATGAACATTGAAAATGACTTTACCGAAATTCATGTGGTTGACATTACTATGAGCACGAAAAAAGAAGTGTTTGCAGATATAATGAAACGTACATCATTTTGTCACCATCTGATGTCGTCGTTATAGGCGATGATCCGCATTCGGAAATTCAGGCAGCACAGGAATTAGGAATTGATGCAGTGCTGTATGATAAACTTAATTTTCATCCTGATGAAAAATCATTGCCAAGAATAACTGATTATAAAGAGTTGCTGCCTCTTTTATAATTTGTTTTTACATTAGTTACTTTGCTTGTGGCTTGAGTAATTCTCAATTATGAAAATTCATAACCAAACGAACCGTGTATGAAAAAAAAGACTTGCCATTTCCTGTTTGTTTTTGCTTCTTTTTTTATTAGCACCTATTGTTTTTGCCAAAAGAAAACTACCGAAAGCACCGATCCGAAATGGTGGAAAGAAGCCATCATTTACCAGATTTACCCGCGTAGTTTTAAAGACAGCAATGGCGATGGCATCGGCGATTTGCGGGGCATCATTTCCAAATTAGATTATATTAAAAGCCTGGGTGTTACTGCAGTTTGGTTGAATCCAATTTATTCATCACCTAACGATGACAATGGTTATGATGTCAGCGATTATCGCAATATTCAAAAAGATTTTGGAACGATGGAGGACTTTGATGAATTACTAAAAGGCTTGCATCAGCGCGGCATTAAGCTGGTTATGGATTTTGTGTTGAATCATAGCAGCGATGAACACGAATGGTTTAAACAATCTCGCAGCAGCCGTAACAATCCGTATCGTGATTATTATCATTGGTGGAACGCCGAAAGAGGCAAACCAAATTATCGCTGGAGTTATTTTGATGTTCATCATGATGCCTGGATGTACGATTCAACAACGAATGCTTACTATTTGCATTACTTCAGCAGAAAGCAACCCGACCTCAATTGGGAAAACCCTAAATTAAGAAACGAGGTGTATGATATTTTGAAATTTTGGGCTGATAAAGGCATTGATGGTTTTCGGTTAGATGCCTTTCAGTTTGTTGCAAAAGACACAACGTTTCCACCACTCCCACAGGGTTATGAGAAGGATGTACGCAATGTTATCAAATACTACGGCATGGGCCCGCATCTGCATGATTATTTAAAAGAAATGAACAAAGAAGTGTTTAGTAAATACAATGTAATGAGCGTATCGGAAGGCGCTGGAAGCACGTTGGAAGATGCACACAATTTGGTGAGATGCTGACCGGCACGAATTGAATATGGCATATCATTTTGAAGCGATGGATTATCCAACAACGCCGCAAGGTTTTGATTTGATTGGTCTTAAAAATATATTCACCAAATGGGATAGCGCGTTTGCTTATACCGGCTGGCTTTCTATCTTTTTAGCCAACCACGATAATGCACGCATGGTGAGCAAATGGGGCAACGATAGTCCGCAGTTCAGAGCTGTTTCGGTTAAGATGCTGAACACATTTCTTTTAACCATGCGTGGCACGCCGTTATTGCTATTATGGCGATGAATTGGGCATGACGAACATTCGCTTTACTAGCATCAGCGATTATCGTGACATGTCGGCAATCAACGAATATCAATTCACAAAAATTAATGGTGCAGATACCAACGAGTTGATAACAAAATTTCAATTTTCGCAACGTGATAACGGCAGAACGCCGATGCAATGGAACGCCAATGCCAATGCGGGTTTCAGTACTGGAACGCCATGGATAAATGTGAATCCGAATTATAAAACGATTAATGAAGCTGCTGAAGAAAAAGACCCGAATTCGATATTGAATTATTTTAGAAAGATGGTAAAGCTGCGCAAAGAGAACCCTGTATTGATGTATGGCAAATACACTCTGCTTGATAAAGGCAATCCAAATGTGTATGTGTATACAAGAGAATTAAAGGGAACCAGGTTTTTAATCCTTCTCAATTTTAAAAAAGAAGCCGCTCAGGTAATTACCGGCATCAATATGACTGGCGCAAAATTGTTACTCGACAATTATTCTTCTCCTTCACAAAACAACACGCTGCAACCTTACGAAGCAGCAGTTTATCAATTAAAATAAAACAGTAAAAACAAAGGCACGATGACACAAATATTCTACTTTGCTTTGTTTGTGCCATCGTGCCTTTCAGACTTAAATAAAACTATTTGCCCAAACCAAACATATTACCTAAACCACCCAAGTTTCCACCACCAAAGCTCTTAGTTAAGCTTTCCGTGGTAATGCTATTGTCGTTAGGGTCGGCTGCTTTATTGGCAAACTTTTTCAGTATGCCTGGTAAAGCGCCCACAATAGCGCCTGTGGCTGCTGGTGGCAATCCAAACCGGCTTCCCAAACTGCCAACTAAGCCGCCTTCAATGGCGCCGGTAATGGGGCTGCCAGACTGCAAACTACCAGACAATTGAGATAGCAAACCACCAATGCCGCCTTGTGTACTCGCTTGTTGTTGTAAGCCGTTATTAATGTGCGTGGCAACTTCTTTTTGCACTTCTTCCTGCTGATCGGGAGGAATGCTGTTAGCAACTTGTGGGTTGTTACCAAAATGTTCTTTTACTAAGTTTAAAATTTCGTCGAACATGATTTTTGTTTTTAATGATTAATGAAGGAATGATTAGCATAAAGCACACCAAAGATAAATGAACTCAAGTTACATGATCAAGAATCAAGGAACAAGCCGTAAGCTACAAGGATAGTCTATGAACCTGTTGCTTCTTGATTCTTGAACCTTGTAGCTTGTATTCTTGTCTCCTGTATATTGAACCTTGTTTCTTGTTTCTTCACTTGTGCTTTACTTTCGCGGCAAATTGTTTGGGCATGACAAAAACTGTGTTCATTGCATCTGCCGAACCTTATAGCGGTAAATCGGTTATTACCATTGGCTTAATTAATATGCTTCTTGGCAAAGCCAAAAAAATTGGCTATTTCAAACCCATCATCAATCGCGAAGCGAATGAAAAAAAAGATGTTCATATAGAAACGATTTTAAATCATTTTAAACTACCCATTGGTTATGAAGATGCGTTTGCTTTTACCCGTGAAGAAGTGTTGGATCGCAGGCAAACCGATGGCGAAGACGATGTTATCAATACTATCATTTCGCAGTATAAAAAGCTCGAAGATGCTTATGATTTTATCGTTATGGAAGGCAGCGATTTTTTGGGTGAAGGCACAGCATTTGAATTTGAATATAATGTTTTGATTGCGAAAAACCTGGGTGCGCCTGCCGTTCTTGTGATTTCGGGCGAAAACAAAACTACCGCACATATTGTAACGTTTGCCCTGAATGTTTGGCGCAATTTTGAAAGCCGCGAAGTGCAGGTGCTGAGTTTAATTGTAAACAAAGTAGCTACCGAACAGGAGAAAGATGTGAAAGAATTGTTGCGGCATCAGCTTTCGCAAAATGTAATTTTATCGGTGATTCCGCAAAATAAAAGTTTGTCAAGTCCAACGCTGAAAGAGATTAAAGAGCAGTTGGGTGGCAAGTTGTTGTTTGGTGAACAGCTACTTAGCAACCAGGCCGATCATTTTATAACCGGCGCTATGCAGTTGCCGCATTTTTTAAAATACATTAAAGAGAATGTTTTGATTGTAACGCCCGGCGACAGAGGTGATATCATTATTGGCGCTTTACAGGCCAATCTATCGGCGTCGTATCCAAAAGTGGCCGGCATTATTTTAACAGCGGGCGATTTGCCGGAAGAGCCGATTACAAAATTGATTGAAGGTTTGCAAACGGTTGTGCCCATCATTTCTGTACCAACCGGCACGTTTGAAACATCGAAACTGATTGGTGCCATTTCATCGCGCATTACGGCAGACAACAATAAAAAAATTGAACTTGCCATCAACCTCTTTAATAAATATGTTGATACGCAGGCGCTGGATGAAAAGATGGTTACGTTTACAACAGATGTTGTTACACCGCAGATGTTTCAGTACCAGTTGGTAAAGCGTGCCAAGAGCAAAAAGAAGCATATTGTTTTGCCGGAAGGCAACGACGACAGAATTCTCAAAGCCGCGTCCCGTTTGGTTTTGCAGGATATTGTTGACCTCACCATTTTAGGCGATACAAGTGAGATAGCAGCCGCCATAAAACGGCTCCATATTGACATGGATTTATCGCGCATTCGCATAATCAATCCGGCGTTTGATGCGCGTTACGACAACTATGTTCAAACGTTATACGAATTGCGCAAAAACAAAAACGTAACGTTGGAAATGGCAAGAGACTTAATGACCGATGTATCGTATTTCGGAACGATGATGGTGTACAAAGGCGATGCCGACGGCATGGTTTCGGGCGCTGTGCACACCACGCAACACACCATTCGGCCTGCATTGCAATTCATCAAAACAAAACCTGGTATTTCTGTGGTTTCCTCTGTATTTTTTATGTGTTTGCCCGACCGGGTTTCGGTGTTTGGCGATTGTGCGGTAAATCCAAATCCAACAGCAGAACAGTTGGCAGAAATTGCCATTGCTTCTGCAGATAGTAGTCGAAAGTTTGGCATTGAACCGAGAGTAGCTATGCTTTCTTATTCGTCAGGAACATCAGGCTCGGGTGAAGAAGTTGACAAAGTAAGAAGAGCTACCGAAATTGTGAAACAAAAAGAACCGTCTTTAAAAATTGAAGGTCCGATACAATACGATGCGGCGGTTGACCCGGTTGTTGGCAATCAAAAATTGCCCAATTCAGAAGTGGCAGGCAAAGCCAGCGTGTTGATTTTTCCTGACCTGAACACCGGCAATAATACTTACAAAGCCGTGCAGCGCGAAACCGGTGCATTGGCTATCGGCCCGATGTTGCAAGGCTTGAACAAACCGATCAACGATTTAAGCAGAGGCTGCACTGTGGATGATATTTTTAACACGGTAGTCATCACTGCCATTCAATGCGAACAGGAATAACAAGTTTTTTGAATCGAATTTGAACCACAAAACCACTAAGAACACAAAGATTCACAAAGAGAATGAAATATCGCTTCGTGTAACTTCTTTACTTTGAGGCTTAGTGGTTCCCTGTCTTTAAAAAGTAACAGCAGTTAATATTTTGTTTATGAACATATTTGTTATCAACTGCGGCAGTAGTTCTATTAAATACCAGTTGTTTCAAATGCCTTCTCCAAAGCCGGTTTGTGCAGGTTTGGTTGAACGAATTGGCGAGCCAAACGCTGTTATCAAACACAAAACTTTTAGTAACGAAGAAGAAAGAGTGTATGAACAAACGCAATCTTTATCCAATCATGAAGAAGGATTGAAAGAGGTGGTTCGTTTGCTGATGGATAAAACATTGGGTGTGATTCAAAACACAAACGACATCAGTGTAGTTGGGCATCGCGTTGTACACGGCGGCGAACATTATTCTTCTGCCGTTTTACTTACCGATGAAGTAAAAGAAAATATCAAAGGTTTGTTTTCTTTAGCTCCGCTGCACAATCCTGCTAATTATACAGGCATTGAAGTAGCCCAAAAAATATTTACAAAAGCAAAACAAATTGCAGTGTTTGACACTGCTTTTCATCAAACCCTTTCTGCTACTGCGTTTCGCTATGCCATACCCGAAGTGCTTTATAAAGAAGATAAAATAAGAGTCTATGGTTTTCATGGAACCAGTCATAAATACGTAACCGCACAAGCCGCAAAATATTTGCAAAATGGAAAGGCAAAACTCATTTCCATTCATCTTGGCAATGGATGCAGCATGGCTGCTGTAAAAGACGGAAAGTGTATAGACACAAGCATGGGTTTTAGTCCGTTGGCAGGTTTGATTATGGGCACACGCACCGGCGACATTGATGCTTCGGTTGTATTTTATCTGATGAGCAAAGGGTATTCATTTTCAGAAATAGATATTCTTTTCAATAAGCAAAGCGGAATGTTGGGCTTAGCCGGTTACAACGACATGCGCGACGTAAACAATGCAGCTGGCGAAGGCAATGCGGCTGCAAAACTCGCTTTGGAAATGTATGCGTATCGCATTCAAAAATACATAGGTGCTTACATTGCCGCTTTAAATGGTGTTGATGCCATCATTTTTACCGCCGGTGTAGGAGAAAACGATGCTGCCATGCGCCAACGCATTTGCACAAATCTTTCGTTTTTAGATATTGATATTGATGAAATAAAAAATACCGTAAAAACAAACTCGCTTCGCGAAATCAATTCTGATAATACAAGGATAAAAGTATTGGTTGTGCCTACAAATGAGGAGTTGGAAATTGCGAACCAATGTTTTGAATTGCTTACTTTCCAAAAATAAAAAAGCTATCCACAGTAGCGGATAGCTTTCAATATATAGTAGAAAAGAATGCTGTTAGATTTTAAAATCAGTTTTGCGCACTTCGGTTTGCTTTTCATCTGTCGGCGCCATTGCTGGAACTGAGCCGCTAATGTCATCGTTATTTGAATTATCATCCTTTGTTGGCAGCGTACCCGTTGCACCTTTTAGCGAATCATCGAAGCTACTTATAATGTCTTCATCATCGTCGTAATTTGGCTCAACATAAGGCGCATCTTCGTCGCGTACAAAAAAAACGAGTGTATCTTCAGCGGCATTGCCAAAATAATCGTAACCGTTATCAAGTATATAGCTTTCTGTCAAATTCATGGTGTTTCCCTTTTTGTGTTATACGATATAGACTCCTTTCGTCTCTTTCTAAAAACTATGCCAGCAAATCATTGAAACGTCTTAAAAAGGAAGAAAACCGGATTTTGTTTTCCACAATAAATGATTTTGAAAATTGAATACGATCAATCAAAAGAAATTTCAGTGTTTGCAGGTTATAATAACTTCTTTCCATTTCATTTTAATGTTTCCGATGTCGCTAATAATTTCTTATTTCAGAATCAATAAAAACACAAAATGGGTTAAAATAATTCAGCAAAACAAAAGGCGACTCTCAATTGGTAAGTCGCCTTTTGTTTTGCTAATTTTATTAATTGGGCAAAAACAAAAATGTACTTCCTTCCAAAACCCACATTTAAAAAGGCAAGCCAATCCCTAATTGAATGGCAAAATTGTTTCGGTTAGGCGAGACAACTTCATTACCGTCTTTTCTTTCATACTCGTAATTGCGCCAGGTAAAATTTTGAATGCTCAACCAACCGCCGTTGGCAACGCGCGCAGGATCTTTCAATTTTATTCCTGCATCAATGCGTATTAAAAAGTAGCTAAAATCAAAACGCAAACCTGTTCCGACACCAATAGCGATGTCACGTCCTAAATTCTTCAGTTGAAAGTTGGCTTTTGGGTTATCAGCATTGTATTTTATGTTCCAGATATTGCCAATATCGGTAAACAAAGCACCGCCTAATTTTAATGAGCTGAACTGCGCAATATTATATCTGTATTCAAGATTGGCTTCTAATTGCATATCGCCGTAACGGTCGCGATAAGCAAGCGCCTTTGTGCCTGCTGTATCACTCAGCAACGATGAGCCAAGACCCAACTGGCGCAGGCTCCAGGCACGCATACTGTTGGGGCCGCCTGCAAAAAACTGTTTGTAAAAAGGCAGCGAGTTACCCACATTGCCATAGTTATAACCCACACCAGCAAAAATGCGCCCCACGAGCGAAGTAGTGGAAAAAACAAACAGTTTCCTATACTCTACTTCGCCTTTTATGTAACGGTAAATATTCTCATTCCAGGGATGAATAAAACCTGCCAAACCACCGGCTTCTTCTACGGCGGCATGAAACAAATTGTTTTGTTTGGGATGATGTTTTGAATAAAAAGAAGTATTGAAACTTGCAATGGCACTAATGATAGAACCCGTTGTAAACGCAGTTCGTAAGAAAGGATTTGCCTGCAACTGCGATACCAACAGCGGCAGCGTGTCTAATGAATACAACTCAATATTAGGAAACTTAACCGACCAAACATTGTTTCTTCTTTTCCATTGATAACCCCAGTTGACAACCAACTGCCGCACGCGAAAATATTCGGTTCGTTCAGAGTAAGTAGCTGACGCACTTAACAGGGTTTTTATGGCATCGAGTTTTTCAGGATGAGGAAAGAAAAGGCGAGCCAGTGGGTTTGGCATCAGTATGTTCGGAAAGCTGTAAGAATGGCTTAACGATGATTGAAAGGTTTGCAGCAAGGGCAACTTTTTATCTAAACTTAATTCAACACCATTGCGAAAACTTGTAGTTGACTGAATGGCTTTGTGCCACACATTTCTGTTTAAATACGTAGCGTTGACGGCAATGCCAAATAAATTGCCTGTGCTTAAAAAATCACCCGTATTGCGGCTGGCTTCCAAACTCAGCGTGACGTTTTGTTTTACAGAAGGAACCAAAAAATAATGAAAGTCAACCGTATCAACGCGCACCATAAACGAATCTTTGTACAACGTATCTGGCTGCAACGAATTGGCTACTCTGATCCGGTATCTGGTATCAACATTTTGCCATGCACCAATGGACGATAAATTACTTACCGTTTTTGAAAATAATCTTTCGTTATACAAATTTCCCTTTCGCATAAATGTATGTTGCTTTAACGGCGAAAAGCTAAACTGGTGGCGGCTTCCATACACCGTGAATTCATCTTGCTTATATAAAACAGGCAGATTTTTTTCATTCATCAAACTATCGGGCAACTGGGTATAATCGGTTTCCGGATAAAAGTAAATGTTGCCAATACGGTATTGTTTGGTTTGCGAAGAATCAACAATGCCAAGCGAATCATTGCCAATGTCGCGCGTTTGAATGGTGATTTTCGCAACCGGATGTTGCCTTGCGCGTTCCTCTGCCTGTTGAAGTGTTTTTATTTGTTCAAACGGATCGGGCGAAACCTGCAGCAAAGCAGGGTCAGTGGTGTCGGCTTCCGCAATCAGATTATCACGTGAAATCAACATGTAGCCATGTTGTTTATAAACCGTTACCAACCTGTCGAGTTCGTTACCCAGTAAGGGTTTTGAAAAGGGTGACTGACCCGGTTTTATCAAACTCGCTTTAATCGTGCTTTCACGTGTAGTGAGGCGTTGCAAAATGCTATCGCCCAATTTGTATTGCAATGAATCAATTACAGTTACTTTGCCCGGATCAACTGTGAATGCAATGAACGTTCGCCGCTGATCTTTAAATTTTTTCGCATAAAAACTATCTTTAAAAACGGGGCGATAATAGCCGATAGAATTGAGATAGCCATTCATGTATGTAATCGAATGAGCTATATGCGAAGTATCAAAAACCGGTGGGTTATTAATGCGATAAAACACACCAAACCGCTGCACTTTTTCCGCCCTTATGCTATCATCAAAATAATTGGGAAGTGTACGCAGTAAATCGGCCTTTTCACTTTTTGAAATGCTATTTGAATGGATGTTGATTTGGGTGCTGTAAACAAAAGGCGTATCGGTTGGATAATTTTTTACTCTTGTCCGATTGATAACACCGAGAAATTTTTCTTCTGTGCAGGAAGAAAACAACACAATGAGCAGCAAGATGAATGGTAAAACTTTTACAAAGCGACAGGATGCAGAAACCATTTCCTTTTATTTTTGGGCTGCGCCTGTTTTCCGCAGTTCCGTTGTGTGTCAATTTGAAAAATAAATCAATGTTAAGCAAGAAAGAGGTCAAATATATTCAAAGTTTGAAGGACAAAAAAAATCGCGATGCCGAAGATGTTTTTATAGCCGAAGGCCCAAAGCTGGTTAGCGAATTATTAGCCTGTGGAATGAAAGCTAAAACCATTTATTCAACCGAAAAAGGGGCAAAACCAAACATTGCATTGAATGAAATAATAAATATAGACGAAGCGGAGCTGCAACGCATCAGTCATTTTGAAAAAGCGACTCAAACATTGGGTATTTTTTATAAAAAGAAATTGCCTCATTATCAACTGCAAAACCGGCTCTCATTGGTATTGGATGGCATACAAGACCCCGGCAATTTAGGAAGCATTATGCGCACTGCTGACTGGTTTGGAATTGCACAAATTTTTGCTTCGCCCGATACTGCCGATTGCTACAACAGTAAAGTGGTGCAAAGCACCATGGGAAGTATCGCAAGAGTGAACCTGTATTATCTCAATCTTTCTTCTTTTTTACAGGAAGCAAAACTGCCTGTATTGGGTGCATTGCTCGACGGAGAAAATATGTACAAAACCAAACCTCTTACAGAAGCTTTGATTGTTATTGGCAACGAAAGCAAAGGCATTCGGGCTGATGTTCTGCCTTTCATTCAACAAGCGATTACCATTCCGCGCATTGGCGGTGCCGAATCTTTAAATGCAGCGGTGGCTACAGGCATTTTGCTTTCGCATTTGGTTGGTAAAACTTCTTGAAAATCAGTAGTGGTACAGTTTGAAAAAGTGGCGATAACCTGTCAGGTTTACTTATTCTTAGCGATTATCGTAAACGTATAACCTGACAGGTTTTAATTGAAATATTTCAAGCTGTACCATTACCTGAAAATCTTTTAGCATTATAGTAAAAAAAATTTACTTTTATACGGTAAAGAGACAGACATAACTAACAAATCGTAGTCTTCAGATAGCCTGCCTTATCAATAAATAATAATTAACTAACTGTAAAATTGTTTCCTTCTTTGATGATGTAAGCGACAAAACGAACAGCGATTTTTTATCAGAAAAAGCAACCCGGTAATCAATCAATTTTTTCAATACTAAAGCGAAAAACCATGAAAACACTTACCCCAAAAACACCCTTGCAGTTCTTTTCTTTTCTTGCCATTTTATTTATGACTACATCGTGCAGTAAAATGAACATAGTTGCACCCGATAATATGGATAGGAATGCAACAATTACTAACAGTATAAGAGCAAATACAACAACGCCGGCAGTACAAACTGCAAGATCTGGTGTAATAGTAAGCGATCATATCCATGGGTTTTATGAGTACCTTCCAAAAGGTTATGGAAACACAGTAAAAAAATACCCGCTTTTAATTTGTATGCACGGCATTGGTCAGATAGGAAACGGCACTACCGATTTGCCTGGCTTGTTGGGTTATGGTCCGGCAATGCTAATAAACAACGGCACGTTTCCTACTTCCTTTTATGTAGATGGACAAACGTTTAGTTTTATTGTTATTACGCCGCAGTTAACCGATATGGGTATGTTCCCTGTTGACATAGATTCGATGATTGAATATTCAAAAAGAAATTATCGGGTTGATACCAACAAAGTTTATTTGGCAGGTGTAAGTTTTGGTGGCGCAGAAATTTGGCATTATGCAGGCTACAGCCCACGCACAGCAAGCAAAATAACAGCAATGGTACCTATTGCGGCGTGGACGATACCGGGAAATAATTATCAGGTTACACCGCAGGAGGCGCAAACTATCGGAGCGGCTAATGTAAGAATCTGGCAAGCACATAATTATGGTGATCCAACAGCTATGTTTTCCTGGAGTGTGAGGCAAGGCGATATGGTAGATAGTGCGATGCCTACACCCATTCCTTTACCAAAATTAACTTGCTTCAACAGTGACCAGCATGATGCGTGGACAACTACTTACGACCCTAATTATAAGGAAAGTAATCTGAACATTTACCAATGGATGCTTCATTATTCAAAAGGAACTCTTTCATCTCCTATTACTGCAAAAGTTCCCGTTACACAAGTAGTAACATTAAAAGCTTCTAACAACCTTTATGTGCATAACAATAACGATGGTTCACCTTTGTATATAAACAGTCCCACGTTTTCGTTATGGGAAGGGTTTGTGGTAACGGAAATAAAAAGCAATAAAATCGCTTTATTAAATGGAGGACATTATATAACGTCAGTCAATCCAAATTCGGTTGCCTGCACAGCCTCAACAATAGGAAATAACGAGATGTTTTGGTGGATTTTTAATGCAGATGGAACGGTTAGTTTTGAAGGTAGTAATCATAAATTTTTATCCAACAACAATGGTAATGTAACTTGTTTGGCAAGTACAATAGGAGTAAATGAAGAGTTTTGGATTAACCGTTAGTACAGATAACTATAGCCATCTTTCGTTTGTTCGACTATTTGCGATTTTAAGGCATTCACTTTTTTATAAAATTAATTTATAATACAAGCCGTAACGATACCAAAAGTTGTTAAAGTAACATCCGAGATTGTAGATGCAACACCTCTGAAAATTACTAAAAAAAAGCTACTAAAGCTTGATGCAATACGTGGCTTTGCGGCACTGTATGTTCTTTGCAATCACAGTTTACCCAAAGCAACGATAATTGCAGGAAGAGAATGGTATATTTTTCGGTATGCTCATGAAGTTGTTATTCTTTTTTTTATTCTTTCCGGTTTTGTAATTCAGTATTCTTATGCAAGCACTTCTGATAAATCGTTTAAGAGTTATTTTTTAAAGCGTTTTTTGCGTATTTACATACCCTTAATTCTTATTTTTATTGCTAATTATTTCATGTGGGCTTTAAATGCGATTCATTCAAGTCCACCCAACTGGACAGATATTCCCGGCAATTTATTAATGCTTCAAAATATCAGCGATCTATGGCAGCAACCTATGATGGTTACACCATTTATGAACAATGTGCCGTTATGGACGCTATCGTTTGAGTGGTGGTTTTATATGCTGTTTTTTTTGATCATAAATCAATTGGGTAAAAAATCTTCTACCATTGTTTATATTACCGGCATTTTTGCTGCAATTACTTATATCTTTTATCCTTTTTTTCTAAACAGATTATTAATGCATTTTGTTATCTGGTGGGCGGGAGCCGATGCAGCAAAATTGTATTTTGAACATGCCAACATTAGCGTCAAAAACATGGCGAAGCCATTGCTCTCTCTGGCAATAATAACTTGTCTGCTAATTGCAAATGTTTCTTTTTATAAATATCAACATCCAGGACAAGAATTGTTTTTTGCAACAAGCCCTTTGGTTGAAGTAAGGCATTTTGGCTTTTCTTTGGTTGCATTGCTGATAGCCATTTTTTGGAGAAAAATAAAATGGTTTGGCTTCAACTACACATTGGGTTTGTTTCAGCCGCTTGCATCTATTTCATTTGCACTTTATATTTCGCATTGGTTTATGATTTCTAATGCCTCTTATTTAAACAATATTATCAGCAACTTATATCTCCGAATGGGTGCCTATTTTATTGTTTGCTGCTTATTCTGTTACTTGGTTGAGCGCATTATTTATCCTTATCTTAATAAAAGAATCCTCAATTTATTTTCGGGGCAAAAGAAAACGTTTACAGTGGTTGCAAAGTAAATTTAAAGCGCCTCTTCTTTGCTGTTTTATTTACAATTTTGGCTGCAACACCCTGCCAACGTAGCTTCGCCTTTACATGCGCGTTACTCTGTTCATCGCAAAGCGAATTGCATTTAACCGGCAAAAATCATTTTCACGCTTTATCATCCGTTTAGCTATTGCAGCTACGGCATTGAGCGTTGCTGCCATGATTATCACCATTGCTTTTGTAACCGGCTTTCAGCAAACCGTAGCCAACAAAGTGTTTTCGTTTTGGGGACATATTCATGTGCAGCAATATGAAGCCAGTAAAGCGTTGGTAGCCGAAGAAACGCCGCTTGAAGAAAACGATACGGTACAACGCATTTTACATTCCATTCCGCAAATCAAAACTGTACAGGTGTTTGCTACTAAAAGTGCTGTGATTGAAAAGGCACAGGACATTGAGGGCGTTTTGATAAAAGGGGTAGGCAAAGATTATAATTTTAGCAACCTGCAACCTTTTTTGCAGCAAGGAAAATGGCTTGATTTTAAAGATAGTTTGTACAGCAAAAACATCGTCATTTCGCAGCCCATTGCAGACGAGCTGAACATCAAATTCAACGATACCGTTTCGGTTTATTTTATAACGCCATCCGAAGGCAAATCAATCTTGCGAAAACTAACCGTTTGCGGCATTTATAAAACCGGCATTGAAGAATACGACAAGCTGTTTGCTATTGCGGACATAAGGTTGCTTCGGCGCATCAATCACTGGAGCGAAACGGGAATTGGCGGTTATGAAATTTTTTTACACGACTACAACCAGATTGATACAGTCAACCATCTTCTTTACAATCAATACCAGTTGCCTGGGGCATGGGTGAGCCGGAGTGTAAAAGATGTATATCCCAACATCTTCGACTGGCTGAATATTCAAAACACAAACCGCGATGTTATTTTTATTGTGATGGCAATTGTGGCTATCATCAATCTTATCACATGTCTCTTAATTCTTGTACTGGAACGAACCCGCATGGTTGGCATTTTAAAAGCCATCGGTGCCAACAATGGTTACATCCGGCAGATCTTTTTATACTATGCTACTATTATTGCCGGCATTGGTGTTGCAACCGGTTTTGCGGCTGGCATTGGCTTGTGTTTGTTGCAGCAATATACTGGATTTATTCACTTAAATGAGAGCGCATACTACGTTTCGGTGGCGCCGGTTCATATTGTTTGGTGGCAAACAATTGTGGTTTGTTTGGCTACTTTGCTGGTTTGTTTTTTATCACTTATTCTTCCCGCTTTGTTTGTAAACAGAATACAACCTGTAAAAGCAATTCAGTTTAAATAAATTTTGAGTCATTTCAAATAAACACATTTGCTAGTGGTACAGTTTGAAATATTTCAATTAAGACCTGTTAGGTTATACGTTTACGATAATCGCTAAGAATAAGTAAACCTGACAGGTTATCGCCACTTTTTCAAACTGTACCACGGCTAAAATAATTGCCATCAACAGCAGTTAAAAGAACACTGTTAAACGCATTTTTGGTTTTGTGCAAAAACATCATAAAGTAATTTTCTTTTCTAAGCGTTTACACTAAGGATAAAGCAGGCAATCACACCAAAAACAACCATTCATTTGGTATAGGTCATTCCCTTGCTTTGGTCTAACTTTTGTCAATGACTGTGTTTTGTTTTTGACATAATAACTGACTTCAGTTTTGAATGATAAGTTGATGAGGATGATGAAAGCAAATGTTTATTATGCGGAAGAAGGCTTGCAGAGCCATGCAACCGGCATCACTTATTGCCGTTAAGCAAAGGTGGAAAAGGCACGCAAACAGTTTTACTGCACAAAATTTGCCATGATGCCATTCATTCGGTTTTTACTGAAATGGAATTGAAAAAAGAATACAATACAATTGAAAGACTTCAGCAAAATGAAGATATAATGAAGTTTATAAAATGGGTTCGAAAAAAAGAACCGGAGTATTACGATAAATCAATAAAAAAGAAACGATAAATCAACAGCAAATAGCTTAAAAAAAATTAAATTTAAACAAGCGTTTAATTTATTCAAACAATTGTTTAATTTTGCACCCGCAATTACCAACTGATGTTTTCATCAACGGTGCTTTGCAAATTTTGAACAGCAATCAGTTACATTCATTAACCGAATATTTTTCAATGAAATCGCATTTGTTTTTATTCCTTTTTTTATTTTTCTCCCATTTTGTTTTTGCACAAAATACAACGCCGCTTACGCTTGATAAAGCCGATTGAGATGGGCGTAAAAAACAGCAAAACTTTGCAGTTAAGCCGTGCGCGTTTAGAAGAAGCAACCGCAGCCGTAAAAGAAGCTGAACAGCGCAAGTTGCCCGATGTAACAGCAAGCGGCTCTTATCTGCGGGTAAATAATCCAACTATCAGTTTAAAATACCAGCAGCAAAAGGGTTCTTCCACAGATACCACCACACATACTGCCAGTACGCCAAAAGTTTCGCAGGCAGTGTATGGATTAGTGAATGCATCGTTACCTATTTTTTCAGGCTTCAGAATTAAATATGGTGTTGAAGCTTCTAAATTTCTTGAGAAAGCGTCTGTTCTGGACGCAGCAAATGATAAGGAAGGCGTTGTCATCAATATTATTGATGCTTACAATAGCTTATACAAAGCCGGTTTGCAGATTGATGTTATCAACAGTAGCTTGCAACAGGCGCAGCAACGAGTTAAGGATTTTACCAACTTAGAAGCCAATGGCTTATTGGCCCGAAATGATTTGCTAAAATCGCAATTGCAGGTTTCTAACATACAGCTTTCCTTGCTTGATGCACAAAACAATGTAAAGCTAAATACCATTGTATTAAACTTATTATTGGGCTTGCCTGATAGCACAAAACTGTTGCTCGATAGCACCAGTTTTGCTTCCCTGCCACCGCTTGGTGCTTCGGCAGATTATATACAACAGGCTTTACAAAACCGAAAAGATTTGCAGGCTGTTGATTATCGCATAAAAGCACAGGGTTCGGCAGTTAAATCGGCACAAGGTGAAAAATATCCGTCTGTTGCATTAACCGGCGGTTATGTGGCTGCCGATATACCTAATGTGCTTAGCGTTTACAATGCTGTAAACATTGGTATTGGCGTGCAGTATAGCTTGAGCTCGTTATGGAAAACCGATGCAAAAGTTGCACAGGCAAGAGCAAGAGAACATCAGGCAGAAGCCAATCGTGGCGAGCTTTCCGACGAGATTCAACTTCAGGTGGCAAGAGCTTATGTAAGCTATTCATCCAGCCTTGAAAAAATAAATGTTTACCAGTTGGCAGTTGATCAGGCAGAGGAAAATTACCGCATTACCAAAAATAAATTTGACAACAGTTTGGCAACCACAACCGATTTACTGGAAGCAGAAGCGGCTCAACTACAAGCAAGATTAAATTATGCTACCGCAAAATCTGACGCAGCCGTGACCTATAAACATCTTCAGCAATCTATCGGAGCGTTATAACTTTTATTCACAAAAACAAACACATTACTATTTTATATGGCAACAGTTACCAGCAGCGAGCCGCAAACAACAATACAACCGAAGCGGCTGAACCAAAAAAGAAAAGCAGAGGATTTTTAATTGTATTGATTTTATTGGTACTTGGGCGGTGCCGCATTTGGCATTACCAAATACCAACATGCCAGGCACTATGAAGATACCGATGATGCGCAGATTGCTGCCAACATCAGCCCTGTTATTCCCCGCGTTTCAGGCTATGTTTCTGAAGTGCGCGTAGCCGATAATCAACAGGTAAAAAAAGGCGATACATTAATCGTAATGGACAATCGCGATTTAAAAATAAGGCTCGAGCAAGCCGAAGCCGCTTTAACTACCGCGCAAAGCAATCGTTCAGCAGCACAGGCTTCCACTACAGCCTCAAGTGCAAACATTGGCACATCAAAAGCAGCCGTTGCAACCATTGATGCACAAATTGACCAGGCAAAAATTAATGTATGGCGCACCACACAGGATTACAACCGATACGCCAATCTGATACAAGATCACACCATTACCCAGCAACAATTTGAACAGGCACAGGCAGCTAAAGAAACCGCCGAAAAGCAATTGGTGATTTTGCAACAGCAACGCGCACAGGCAGCTACGCAGATCAATGTAACTTCATCGCAAAGCGGGGCGACATCAAAGCAAATTAATGTTGCCGATGCCGTTATCAAACAACGCCAGGCAGATGTAGATGATGCAAAATTAAACTTGTCGTATGCCGTTGTGTTAGCGCCGGCTGATGGTTTGGTGTCGAAAGTAAACGTGCAGCCAGGCCAGTATCTTACAGCAGGTCAGTCTCTTGTTTAGTATTGTGCTAAAACAAAACCTTTGGGTAGTGGCTAATTTTAAAGAAACTCAGTTGGCAAAGATGAAAGTTGGACAAACTGTAACTATAAATGTAGATGCATTTCCACATCACGATTTTGCAGCAAAAATTACTTCTCTTTCTGCCGCCACAGGTGCCAGCTACGCTTTGTTGCCACCCGATAATGCTTCGGGAAACTTTGTAAAAGTGGTACAAAGAGTTCCGGTAAAAATCGAATTCACCGATCCGAACGACTCTTTGCTTCAACAGCTTCGTGCAGGTATGAATGTAGATGCAGAAGTGCGTTTGGATTGATAACAATTGAACAAAAAGGAAAACTTGTTTCTTTTTTGTTTTTGCTTAAAAAGTTAATGTATGCAGCCTACACAAGCATCGTTAGTTGAATATGGAAGCCGGCGTGTAATCATTACCCTTACCGCCATCATTTGTGCATTGCTTGAAATTGTTGACAGCACCATTGTTAACGTTGCTTTGAATGATATGCGTGGCAACCTGGGCGCAACCCTTACCGAAGTGGGTTGGGTGGTTACCGCTTATGCCATTGGTAATGTAATCGTTGTTCCTATGACAAGCTGGCTTTCGCAGCAGTTTGGCCGACGCAATTATTTTGCAGCCTCCATTCTGTTGTTTACGCTTTGTTCGTTTTTATGCGGTAATGCTACCAGCATTTGGGAGTTGGTTGCTTTCCGGTTTTTGCAAGGTTGTGGTGGTGGTGCTTTGCTGGTAACTTCGCAAACCATCATTACTGAAAGTTACCCGCCCGAAAAACGCGGTACAGCGCAAGCTATTTATGGTTTGGGCGTAATTGTTGGTCCAACATTAGGACCTCCGTTGGGTGGTTATATCGTTGATAATTTTACCTGGCCTTATATTTTTTATATCAATATTCCTCTGGGTATTATTGCAGCTTTGCTAACGCTGCAATTTGTTAGAAGTCCGAAGTATGGTGAAAAAAGTAAAGCTGCTGATGTTGACTGGTTTGGTATTGCATTCTTAGCCATGTTTGTGGGTTCGCTGCAATATGTATTGGAGCGTGGACAGGATGAAGACTGGTTTAATGATTTTTGGATTACAACATTTGCTGTTACCGCATTTTTTGGATTGTTCTTTTTTATCTGGCGTGAACTTACTTTCCGGAATCCAATTGTTGATTTAAGAGTTTTGAAAAATGGCAATCTGCGAATTGGAACTATTATGTCGTTTATTCTTGGTTTTGGCTTGTATGGCTCTACTTATATTGTTCCGATTTATACGCAGGCAACCCTTGGCTGGACGGCGCAACAATCAGGTATGTTAATGGTTCCGGCTGCCTTAACAACAGCCTTTATGATGCCTATCATCGGGCAGTTATTGCAGCGAGGCGTGAAACAACAATACCTTGTTTCTTTAGGTTTGTTTATCTTTTTTATTTATAGTTTTTGGGGTTATAAAATACTAACGCCAGATACCGGCAAAGATGCTTTTTTCTGGATGCTAATTGTACGCGGCGCAGGTTTGGGCTTGTTGTTTATACCTATTACAACATTGGCTCTTTCAACACTTAAAGGCAAGCAAATAGGGCAAGGCGCATCGTTTACAGGTATGATGCGGCAATTAGGTGGCTCGTTTGGTATTGCCATGATTACCACTTATACCGCCCGAAGAAACGAATTGTACCGAAGCGATTTGGTAAGTAAATTAAATGTTGATAATGCCAATGTGCAAAGCCGCATTCATGGTTTGCAGCAAAACTTTATAGCAAAAGGCGCACCGCCCGATGTGGCTTTAAAACAAGCTTATGGTGTGCTGGAAGGTATCGTTTATAAGCAAGCTTCAGTGCTTTCATATATGGATGTATTCCTCTATCTCGGTGTATTGTTTTTGATTTGTATTCCTTTTATTCTTTTTGTAAAGAACAGAAAACAAGCTGGCAAAATAGATATGAGTGAAGCCATGCATTGATATAACTTATTATACTGATCTCATATAAAGTTCCGAACCATTAAAAGGTTCGGAACTTTATATGAGATTCAAACAAAAACAAAAGCAGTAATTTTCTTTACTGCTTTTGTTTTTACGCCTATTTATATCACAATCTCATCCTATACTTTTACTAAATGCGCATGCATGAATTGCTTTAAATGATCGGCAACGCGCTTTTGAAAGCTTTCACTTTCGTAAGGCACTTGATCGGTCTGCGATTCTTTAAACAAATAATATTTGCATATTTTCTTTGACAACAATACAGCGTTTAATGTTCCTGTGAAGGAAGCAACTGTAAGCGGAACATCTACCTTTCTAAACTCTTTTTTACGAATCCCGCTTTCGATAATTTTTATAATCATATCCGAATTCCTTGCCAGCACATTTAATATTGCTTTACCCAAATCTTCACGCTGGTTCAGCATCAATTCCTGGTGTAAAACCTTATGGAACTCGCGGTTGTTGAACAAGCGCTTTACATAAATATCAATTACTTTCTCAACTTTTTGAAAAGCAGTAAGCGAAGTATTGCTCATCACTTCATCAAGCATATCCCGCGTGTACGAAACATTAAATTCAACAATGCTTTCAAACAGCTTTTCTTTCGAGCCAAAATAATAATGAATCATTGCAAGGTTCACGTCTGCCGCGGCAGCAATGTCGCGTACCGATGTACCTTCAAAACCTTTGGTAGCAAACAACGAAACCGCAGTATTCATAATATGCTCACGCTTATCAATTGCCGTCTTCACTTTCTTTTTTCTTCAAAATTAAACAACTGTTCAAAATTAAACAAACGTTTAATTTGTTTTTAATGAACTGTTAGGAAACCACTCTTTTTATTGGAGCATAAAATTGCAAACAATGGCATAATTTTTTGAAATTACGGACCTATGATAATCAAAGTAAGAGATTTTAGTATCGAGCAGTTTTACGACAAGGCTTACAACTGGCTGATGACAAACGGCCCTAACATCATCATAGCCCTTATTATGGGTTTTATTGGTTTTTGGGTAATAAGATTTCTGATAGGAAGATTGCACAAGATATTCGACAAACGCAATCTCGATGCGTCTCTTCGCCCATTTTTATTGAGTCTTATTGAGGCGGCTTTGCAATTGCTTCTGTTTCTTGCCATCCTTCAGGAACTGAATATCAGACTTACTTTGTTTGCCAGTTTGCTTGCTGCTATTGGCGTGGCTGCAGGTCTTGCTCTTTCGGGCACATTACAAAACTTTACAAGTGGCATTTTAATTTTATTATTAAAACCGTTTCGTGTTGGCGATAGTATCATCGCGCAAGGCCAGGAAGGTATTGTGGAAGCCATCGAAATATTTTACACAGTTGTTACTACTTATGACAACCGCACGGTTATCATTCCCAACAGTAAGCTTTCCAATGAAGTTATTATCAACATCAGCCGTGAAGGTGTCCGAAGATTAGACATTGATTTCAAGTTTTCTTTTACAGCAGATTATAAACAAATCGAAGATGTATTACAATCTTCAATTGCTAACATGCAATCTATTTTACAATCGCCCGAAAGCCGTATCGGTATCAATACGATTGAAGCTGATGGATTTAGAATTACAGTAAATGTCTGGATTAATGCACACGGTTTTCAGGACGCGAAACTGAAGATTCAGCAGCAACTGATTGATGACTTAAAGAAGAACAACATTAAGCTGCCGGGAACGTAATTCGATTTGTGATTGATGATTTGTGATTGCTGAAAGCTACACTCACAAAGGCTTTCATTAAATGGCAGCTTCTGATATATATGCAAAAAATTCAGGCAAAAACAAACATTAATCATTGTCTTCCTGCGGCGTTTCAAATACAATGTTTCCGCCTTTTCCAAACAAGCGCAAAGCGAGCTCGGCGCCTACGCCTTCTGGCTTTTTAAAGATTAGCTTTTGATTGGTTACAATCATCTTTCCACTTTCACTTTTTACATTGATAGTCGCTAAATACTTATCGCCTTTTTGGGTAAATGAAACCGAAGCCAATGGTGCATAACGTATCGCTGTTGGTAAAGTGAATGTTGCAGTCTTTTAAATCGTCAATTACCTGATGAGTTGTTTCGTTATCATCTCCAACAACCTGCAATTGCATGGGCACTGCGAGGCCTGAATAAGGAACTAATTGCGGATAAACGCTCATCAATAAGTTGCAATATCCATTGTATTCTGCTTCGTTTTCTTTTTTATAAGCAGCACCGGCATCTTCATACAAGCGTCCTAAAAACAATTTTTCGTTAGCGGTATCTAACGTTGTTGTTTTTATCATAAAATCCCAGTCTTTTCTCGCGTCTGTTTTGTCTCCGTTTTCCCATTTAAACTGCGATTCAAACAATTTAAAATACCGTTGAATATTTTCACGCTTATCAGTTTGCTGATACGTTTGGTATTTTTTCATGAAATATTTCGGGCTGAAATTTTTTAATAGATACCAGGCTTCATCAAATGTTGTGGTTGATTCGGCACAAAATAAATCATACACCAATCTTACCCTGTCGGGGTCCGAAGCGAGTTGATTGACCACCACATATTCCTGCATTAATTTTTGCAGTTTTAAAGATGCAATTTTATACAATGCTGTTATCGAATACCACCAGCCTCTGTTTACAAATTTAATTTGTGCAATGCCTTTATCAAGCAGTTCCACCTTCAATAAATTGATGGTAAAATCATACTGTGTTTGCGTAAGTGTAGTGCCAATATGAAGCTCTTTGAAGTTAGCAGCTTTGTTCAATGCTAACCCTGCACTGTCCAACTGACCATCATACATATAGCCTCGTGCCAAGGCAATGTTATACCAGCCAAACCCAGGCGTAGAGCCATTTTGAGAGATGATGTCCCTGCACATTTGAATGGCTTCTTTTGGCTTTCCGGCATAAACATGAAGTATAGGAAGATAATAAAATGGCTCATTTAAAAAGCCATGTCCCAAACCAAACTCGTCTCGCGCAAAATATTCTTTTGCCGTTGCAAAATTACCAACCTCACTTTGCATTCCGCCGTAGTTATTCCACGATACCATTCCACTCTGCGCAAGTTGTTGGTAGTAATATTCACTGCTATCGTAGTTTTTATTATAACAGTGCAGCAAAGCCAGATAATGATAGATGCGAAGCCTGTCCTGAATACTTTGCGAAGGACCAAACCATGCATCATTAACCGCTTTGTTTTTTTCGATAAAAGCAAACCCCTGGTAACAAATGGCGAAAGCTTGTTGCTCGTTTTCGGCAACAGAATTTTTCAGGAAAGAATATTTATCTGAAGTAAAAAAACGGTTGCGGTGATATTCCCATGCACGCTGTTCGATACAATCCAAAAAAATCACGTTGAAAATGATACTGCTCCACATCATCCAGCAAAGCCATTACCGAATCGGGCATTTCAATATTATCATAACATTCTTTCAGGGCATTTACAATCATAAAATAATCCTGAAACAACTTTATATTCTCCGAGAAAAAAGCAACCGATGAATTGATGTTGCGCAGCACGGAACCAAAATCTTTATTGAGTAAAACCAAAGATTTGTGAAGTGGAACGGTAGCGTTTTTATAGCCTAAAAAATCGGCACTCCGGTCGTATTTGTACATGCCTTCATACATCCAGCCAACATAATAGGTACTGTCGAGCCGGATAAACTCGCGGCTGCGTGGAAGCGCATCTTTATCAGTTGGACTCACACCAATGCGCTTTGCATTGATTTCATAACGGGCAGAAGCATTGTCCTGTGCGTTCGCAAACGAAATAAAAAAAAGGGCAAAAACAAAAGACAGCAACCACTTCATCATGCACTGCTCTTTACATTTTTTAAAATGTTTTCATAAGTGTACTGCTCTAGTTCTTCCCATATCTGATTGCGCTTTTCTTTTAAACGAAGCAATTCCGCTGCATCCAAAATTTTTATTTTGTTTGCATCTTCCATTGCTTTCAGTTCTGCAAGAGCTGAATCATGAATTACATCAATAAATAACCTCTTCACTTGTTCCATTTTATCTCTTTTAAAATGATGAATAATTATACTTTACAGCAAGCAATCATATAATTAGCTTATCCAATTTTCAACTTACTTAAACGGTCAGTTTCTTTGTTTAAGATGCTTGCTAACGCTTTTTGTTTTGCTTCTTTATTTCTATAAATCAAGCGATGGTCAAGCACCGCAGGTGTCATCGTTTGTAAATCATCTTCGGTTACAAATGTTCTTCCTTTCACCAACGCAAATGCTTTCAAACATTTTAAAAACGTAATGCCACTACGTGTTGAGGCGCCCAACACAATATCCGGATTGCGACGTGTGTTCCAAACAATATTGCGAACAGCAGCTACAATTTCATCGTGTACAAAAACATTCTCGGCTTCGTTTTGCAACAACAACACTTCATTCATGCTTAATACTTGCCGAACATGCTGTAAGTTGTTCTGAATGCCAAGATAATTTTTATAAATGTCCAGTTCTGTAGCTTCATCTACATAACCAAAATAAATTTTGATAAAGAACCTATCCAATTGCGCCGCAGGCAACGGATAGGTGCCTTCCATTTCAACCGGATTTTGTGTAGCGATGGTAAAAAACAAATCTTCCAACGGGTATGTTACATCGCCCATGGTGATTTGATTTTCGGCCATACATTCCAGCAACGCACTTTGCACTTTTGGTGAAGCACGATTGATTTCATCAGCCAATAAAACATTGCAGAAAAGAGGACCTTTTTTAAAAATGAACTCCTTCTTTATATCATCAAAAATATGCGAGCCGATTAAGTCCATCGGCAGCAAATCGGGTGTAAACTGTATGCGCTTGAAATCCGCGCCACCACTGTGTTTCCCATCAGCAATGCTTTGCGCCAATGTTTTTGCCATCACTGTTTTTCCAGTGCCGGGATTATCTTCAATCAACACATGCCCTTTCGCCAGCAACGCGGTAAGAATGAGTTGTATTTGTGTTCGCTTACCTCTTATAACAGTTTCAATATTGTCAACCAATTTTTGTATGTTGGCAACGGCTTCTTCTGTTCCAGTCTGTACGATTTCTGTTTCCATATTTTTTATTTAGGCGATGTAAAATATTGGATTGTGTTGTAAATATTTAAAAACTTACCTGTTCTTTCTTTCGCCCCAATCTGTTGTTTAACTTTTTGGATGAATGTTGGATAAAACGACTGCACGGTTTGTTGCTCGGATGCTGATAAAGGTGCGCCGCTATACTTCAACTTTTGATACACATTGCTGAATGCAGAAAAATTCGTTCCGAATTGCTGATCGGTAGCTTGCGCAAATTGTTGCGGTCCCAAACCTGAACGATTATAACCCAACTGGTGCAAGTAAAACATAGCTGCATTGTATTTATTAAAAGCAGCTTCTTTTGTAGTCTTGTTTGTTTTTGCCTTAGAATTGAAGTACACCCAAACAAAGAAAGGCGTTGCAAAAAGAGCCAGTAAGAAAATGCCAATACCACTCAATGTTATCCAAAGCACATGAAGCCAGTCAACCGGCTCGCCTTCAGCCGATGCTTTTTTCTTTGCGCCCTTTTTTGCAACATCGGTTTCTATAATTTTAATTTCATCAACCGGAACAGGATTAGGAACTTTTTTTATAATGGTTGAAATGTTATCTTTTTCTGTTGCATTGATGTTCTTTAAAACCTCCGCATAAGAAGCGGCGGTAATGTGCATTCCCTTTTTTACAACACTTAACGGAACCGTTGCACTGTCTGCTGAAATGGTTGCCCGCGAAGCATCAACTGTTACGTCAACAGCATCGGCAACAGTGTAGTTTTTATCGTGATACAAAAGATTTTTAATCTGCAGCCTGATCCGCTTCGCGATGGTATCGGTTTGTACAACTATACCATCTGCCACAAAGTAAACCTGTTGCATATCAAGCGGCGGCGTTTGGTCGGGCTGCGAAGCTTGCTGCACGTTTACATCTGGAATTGTGGTATCAAAATCCATCCAGCCATAACCCGGAAAATATGCCTGTACCCAGGCATGTGCCTGATCTTCGTAAAACCAATACCAGCCCGGGTTTTTGCTGCTCCGGTCAATGGTTAAAAAACCTGCCGCAATGCGCGATGGAATGCCCAATGCGCGAAGCATGAACAACGTAGCTCCGGCATAATAAGCACAATAACCTTTGCGGTTTTCAAACAAAAAATAATTGAGCTTATTGGCTGAAGGAATGCCCGGAATGCCCGGATTATCGGAATACTTAAACAAGGGCTGACCAAACTCATCTTTACTTAAAAAATAATTGCGGATGGCAAGCATTTTATCAATGGGCGTATGCGCATTGGCAGTGATTTGCTGCGCTAATCTTGTGATACGATTGTAATCGGTATCATGCGGCATGAAAGTGTAATAACTCTTAAAGCGCGATTCCAATCCTGCAAAATCAGTTACTTCTCTCAACTTATTAAAACGCTGCTCCTGAAAGGCAGTGAGCATCGGGTCGCCGGCCGGATTGTAAATAAAGTAAGCACTGTTTAAATCGCTCACCCACATCTTTGCACGATAGGCGCTTCGGTACTGCTCTCTGAACTCGGGCGGCACACCAATGGGCTGGCACGAAAAAGCGGTGGAAGGTGCTAAAAATTCGTCTGGCGAAAGCGCAACTTTATAGACATCTGTTGTAATCACTTTTCGGTTCAGCGTTGCTTTCGTGTTTTTAATAACCGTTGAATCTGTCTTTGAAAAATACAACGGAATGCGTGCCGGATCGGGCTTGAACAAATCGTTTGATGGCATGTTTAAAGTATCCATTTCAAACGTTTGGGTAAGTGTATCAAACTTGGTGTAATAATAAGCCGTGTAATAAAGTGGATTGGGTGTTTTGCCGTCAGGAAAAAAATTATCCAGCTTTGCTACAAACACCAGCCGTTTGCCTTTGTGCAAGCCGCCCGTTAGCTTGGTTTGATCTTTATTGCTGATGGAGCCGTCTTTGTTTTCTTTCGTCATGCTTTCCGCATTGCCCTTCTTGTTATAGTCGGGTTGCATGCCGCCCCATTCCTTTTCAATGGCAGTAAAATCATTCTTGAAAAATGAAAAAATGCCGGTTAGAATGAGCAGTAAAATAACGGCAAAACCAAACATGCGTTTCGTTACAAACCAACCAAAGCCCCGCTCATCTTCGTTCATGTTCCGGATGAGTTCGGCTGTGTAAATAATATACACTGCATACGCCAGAACCGGCGCGAAAGCCGCAATCAGCGCGTTAGCTTTGATGTCAGCAGTACGGCTTACTACAACGAGTTGGATTATGAGCAAAAAAGCACTCCACAAAACAGTGAACCATCTTGCGCGGCTAAAACCATAACCTGCCAGCCAACCTATTGAAAACAGAATGGAAAAAATCAGAAATTTAATCGAAACCAAAAATGTATCAAACTCGCCTACCAGCGTATTCTCTACAAGTTTGTAAGCGATTATAAAAAACACGGCAAGAACCGCCAGCGTTGAAACAAAGCGAAACCGATACGCATAAAATATGGTTGACAAAGCAAGACCTGCAGTAAAATAACAACCCTGCAAAAACCAATCATTTTGCAAAATGGCATAAAAGCGGTTCACATCCCACAACACATACAACGCCAGTGCTGACGTTGGCAACACCAGCAGGAGCAACTGTGCGAGCACTTTTTTATAACTATGGATTCGTCCTATCTTCACTTGTATATTGAATAATGTAAGATTGAATATTTAAAATTAATTTTTTTGAGCCACGAAGGCTCGAAGAAAAGAAGCTACACAAAGTTTTATTTTCTTCTTTGTGAATCTTGGTGTACTTCGCGGCTTTGTGGTTGAACACACTCATGCTTCCACTATTTCAGCCTTTGAAAACTGTTGCAACACAGCTTTTAATTTCCTTTCGTTCTCTACAACTTTCGACCGAAGCAAAGAAAAGTTCCATTTGCGTTTGTATTCCGTTACGGTATCCTGTTCGTTCTTTACAAACAGCCATTGCAGCCAATCGCCCAACTGATGGTTGCCCAAACAATCAGTTAGCTTTATAAATACAAACGAAATGTCGTTGCCCCATTGTTCCGCTAATTGTCTCACTTCTTCTGCATCGTTTAACGACGATACAACAACCATCGCCGCGTCTTTTGCATTCACATACGTTTTTATGTCTTTATCGTTTTGCCAATGGCTGATGCTGATGCTATGCTTTACATTTTGTTGTACATCGCTTGTTCCTGTTGAAGTAAATGATTGGTCGGGTACATATCTCACTTCAAATCCTTGCTTTCACCAACTGCTGATAAATGCTCCACACAAAAGTTTTGTAATAATTCAAAAACGGAACTTCAATTACTTCACCCAAATCTTTCCCAAACGATGAATAAAAAGAAGCATACAAATACACATGCGAAGCATAAGGATCGAGCACTTCAGGAATGCGCACTACCAGTTCTTTGTTTTTGGCATATATTTTCCAAACAATGCGGCGCACATCATCGTTACCTTCAAAGTTTTTATAGTTCAGATATTCGCCTTCCACCCGCTTTATCTCTTCAATACGTGTGTTCGTATTTTCTGTTTTTCGGGGAAATGTTTTAATGATTTTACCCTCATTCTCTTTGGGCGATGTATAAAAACGATTGTTGGTAGCAATGGGCAATGCAAATGAAAAAAACTGAAAAAAATCTTCAAAGTAAATCACCGCTTTTTCAATACGATATTCTTTGATGGCTGGCAATTGCCAATTGTAAGTGCCTTCAATTGTAGTGTTGATAAGCTTTCCGGCTCTTTGCTCAACCAACGAAAACTTTTTAGAAACATGTTGTTCATCGTACTGCAAACGGATTTTTATAAAACCCAATAATGGTTTGATGATGGGAAGAATTTTTACAAATACTTCCTGTTTGCCCCTATTATTTTCTGTGTTGGTAGCTTTTGTTTCAACCAAAAACCGGGTTTGTCCTTTTCTTTTCTTGATTGAAAAATATAAGAAAGAAAAGACGACCGAAAGAAGCGACACAGAAAGAAAAATAATCAAAAACCAAAACGCAATGTGCAAGAGCAAAGGAAAGATATCAGCATAAGCGGTATCCGGCAGTTTCGGAAATGTTTTTATCCAGGAATAACCGGCCATGCAGCAAAGCGCAAACACAACGAAATACCAGGTAAAAGGCAAGTAAAACAAAAAGCGGCGAACAGGTTGTGAGCTGCGGTTGAGGCTCGATTGCACATTCATGGATGGAAAGATAAATCAAAGATGGAGAATGATATTTGGCAATGGATAAAGAGCCTTCTTTTTAACTGAAACTTTACTTTCTTTGCCTTCATGGCGCAAGTAATTTCTTATGTTGAATGCCCTGCCTGCAAAAGTAATTCTATCCGGTTTGTTTTTACCGCAAAAGACTACACGGTAAGCGAAGAAACATTTGCTATTTGGCAATGCAACGAGTGCACACTTCGCTTTACGCAGGATGTACCCAATGCAGAAAGTATTGGAAAATACTATCAATCGAAGGCAATTATATTTCGCACAGCGATACGAGGCAAGGCATCATCAACCGCTTGTATCATTCGGTAAGAAATATCACGCTAAAACAAAAAAGAACACTGGGTACAAAAAGCTACTAATTTGCCAACGGGAACGTTGCTGGACATTGGTGCCGGCACAGGTGCTTTTGCAGCCGAAATGAAGAAAGCAAACTGGAACTGTAACCGCTTTGGAGCCTGATGAAACCGCAAGAAATATTGCCAAAAACAAACATGGTTTACAACTGCAACCATCGGATGATTTGTTTGCACAAACCGCTGAAAGCTTTGATGCCATTACGTTGTGGCATGTGCTTGAACATGTGCACCAGTTAAATGATTATTTACAAACATTTCAAACAATACTCAAACCAAACGGCAGATTGATGATTGCCGTTCCTAATTATACTTCTTTTGATGCAACCTATTATAAAGAATATTGGGCGGCGTATGATGTGCCAAGGCATTTGTATCACTTCTCCCCCGCAAGCATGAAACGGTTACTCGCTTTGCACAATTTTGATGTGATACAAATGAAGTCGATGCCGTTTGATGCGTTTTATGTTAGCATGTTGAGCGAGCAATATAAATGGGGCAAAAATAAACTTACCAATGCTTTTAGGATTGGCTTGCAAAGCAACTGGAAAGCATTAGGCAAACCCGAAAAGAGTAGCTCAGTCATTTATATTGCAAAGAAAAAGTAAGGTTTGAACCGCAAAGGCACGAAGACGCTAAGAATATTCTTTCTTGTAGCTTAAGGTTTTCACTTGTAGCTTATGGCTCGAAGCTCATGGCTCACAACTCGTAGCTCTCAACCTTCACCTTTCACTAACATTGGGCTTCTCCTCTTTTCTCCATATTTACAAACATGAAGCGCGGTTTACTCCTTTTAGTTTTACTCAATTTTTGCGTGTTTTGTTTTGCCCAAAAAAACAAAAACAACAATCAGCAAAAAGCGCAGGACGCTTACGATGCTGCTATGTTGCAAATTCGCGATGGTTTGGTGCGCGATGCCGTGCCTTTATTAGGCAAAGCCATTGAATACAACCCGCAATTTACGGATGCGTATCTCTCGCTGGCCGGTGTGTATGGCGAAATGAAACAATATGATAAAGCGGTTTCTTTTTATGAAAAAGCAAGTGCGTTGGACAGTACTCAATTTGCTTATTTACAACTTCCGTATTCAATTGATTTGGCTGCTTTGGGAAGATGGGATAGTGCGCTGACTGCAGTAAATCGTTTTCTTTCAATTCCAAACCTAGGTGAAAGAAGCATCAAGAGTGCACAGTACAGAAAAAGCTGTTACCAGTTTGCAGTTGATTATGCAAAGGCTCATCCAGCCAATAACTATGTGTTCGCGCCTAAAAACTTAGGTGATAGCATTAATTCAAAAGAATCAGAATATTATCCTTCTTTCACCATAGATGATAGCTTGTTTGTGTTTACAAGACGCGAAGCGAATGACCGTGAAGACTTCATGGAAAGCATTAAAACCAAAGATGGCTATGGCAAAGCAAAAGTGATAAATGGCGATATTAACATTGAGCCGTTCAAAGGAGCTATCAACATTTCGGCGGATGGTGACTGGCTTCTGTTTGCCGGAAACTTTGGAGGCAAAGGCTTTGGTAATTATGATTTGTATATGTCTTACAACACACCAAAAGGTTGGAGCGAGCCTTTGAACCTGGGTGCGAACATCAATACCGAATTTTGGGAAAGTTCGCCTTGCATAAGTCCTGATAAAAACGCGTTGTATTTCAGCAGCAATCGCCCGGGCGGCTATGGCGGTAAAGACCTGTACGTAAGCTATCGTCAAAAGAATGGAAAATGGGGACCGGCGCAAAATATGGGGCGGGACATTAATACGGCCGGTGATGAACTGGCGCCGTTTATACATGCAGATAATCAAACACTTGTATTATACTTCAGATGGCTTGCCGGGATATGGCGGAACCGATTTGTATGTGATCAGAAAAAAAGACAGCGGCTGGAGCAAACCCCAGAACTTAGGTTATCCCATCAACACCATTGACAATGAAGGCAGTTTATTTGTTGCCAGCGATGGAGTTACCGCTTATTATGCAAGCGACAGAGCAGATACGCATGGTGAACTCGACTTATATCAATTTACGCTGAAGCCCGATATACGACCTTTAGAAACATTCTACATAAAAGGTTATGTAACTGATGCTAAAACCGGTAAAGGCTTGCCATGTTCAGTTGAATTAGCGTCAGATAGCAGCGGGCAAACCCTGATGCACCTGCAGACCGATGAAACGGGCTTTTATTTTATCACTTTACCTGTTGGAAGTAATTACACTTTTACCGTAAACCGGAAAAACTATTTATTGTACAGCGATGTTTTTTCGGTAAAAGAAAAACAACCTGATAGCACTTATCAAAAAAATATTCAATTACAACCCATTGAATTGAACGCATCAGTAACCTTGAAAAATATTCAGTTTGCTTCCAACTCGTATCAGTTAGAACCGGTAAGCAATATAGAACTGGATAAAATTGTACAGTTGCTTAATGATAATCCCACTGTTCAATTGCAAGTGAACGGACATACCGATAATACAGGAACTGCAGCTTCGAACCTCACACTTTCTGCCAATCGTGCAAAAGCCGTTGCAACTTATCTGGTGAGCAAAGGCATATCGTCCAAACGCTTATCCAGCAAAGGTTTTGGGCAAACGAAGCCTATTGCAGGCAACGATACAGAACAAGGAAAAACAAAGAACCGGAGAACAGAAATTGTAGTGGTTGGTTTGTAAACAATCAGGCTGGCTTATTCAAACTGATGTGTTTGTTTTTACCGATTTTTTAAAAGAAACATCATTTTTTAGTCAAGTTTTGTTTTTGCGCGTTTTTCTGGCCCTCTGGTATGGTTTTTTCAATTCATTATTTCTAATAAAAATGACATGAAAAATGTGGATCCGAAAAACAAAAACGTGGCTGAATACGATCATAGTTACGATGCTGACGATAAGGTAACCAATGGCGACAACCCGGTTCGTGAAGGAACAGAACAAAGCTCTATTTTAAGCGATCAGTCTCCTACCGGCGATGCCGAATACACAAAGTTGAAAGAATACGACGACCATCCGCGCGAGCAGGAAGAATTTGTTGATGATGATGCGCTAAACATTAAACCTCAGGATTAATTATCAACAAAACAAAACAATAAAATATGCTTTGGGAAGGCGGACGCGAAAGCGACAACATTGAAGACAGACGTGGCAGTGGAGGCGGTGGTTTAGCCGTTGGTGGTGGCATTGGAACCATGATTATTGCCTTAATCGTTTATCTGTTGGGAGGCAATCCCGAACACTGTCTTAAACAGCGGTTCGATACAGCAACCTACGCAGCAAACGGCTCCGGCAAATGATCAAACTACACAATTTGTACGTACAGTATTGGCTGAAACGGAGGATGTATGGGGACAGTTATTTCATAACATGAACCGCACTTATACCGATCCAAAATTAGTTTTGTTTAACCAGGTTACACAAAGCGCTTGTGGCAATGCCAGCCAGGCAACCGGACCGTTTTATTGTCCCGGAGATTCGAAAGTGTATCTCGACGTTTCATTTTTTAATGAATTGTCTGACCGCTTCGGCGCTCCCGGCCAATTTGCGTCGGCTTATGTTATTGCGCACGAAGTTGGGCATCATGTACAACACCTGTTGGGCATCACCGATAAAGTAGATGCGCAGCGCAGCCGTTTGGATGAAAAAGGAATGAATGCCCTTTCGGTTCGGGTGGAATTGCAAGCCGATTTTTTTGCAGGTGTTTGGGCGCATTATGAAGCACAGCAACATGCTGCTTCCGACTCAAATAAAACAGTAATTGAACCAGGCGATATAGATGCTGCGCTTGAATGCAGCCAATGCCATAGGTGATGATCGTTTGCAAAAAGAAACGCAAGGTGTTGTTGTGCCAGATGCTTTTACGCATGGCACATCGGCACAGCGAATGAAGTGGTTTAAGCGAGGGTATGAAACCGGCGATATCAACCAGGGTGATACTTTTAATACGCCTGATTTATAGCTAAAATATAAGCAAAACAAAAAGCGTCCCGACATGTCGGGACGCTTTTTGTTTTTATAACTTTTCTAACCTTAATGCTTGTATTATTATTTAGTACAAGCCTTTGCTATCGCAGCTTTCAGCAATCATAAATCACAATTCAAAAATTATAAATCGTGTTATCAATCTTTCCGTTTTCTATCATACAAAAAGCATAAATTCTGCAAGCGTTTTTCTATTTTTTCTGTCAGCCAATCATCCTTCATCTTCCAACTCCAGCTTGCTTGGCCATCGGGCACACTATTCATTCTTGCTCCCTCATCCAACTCTAAAATATCCTGCATAGGAAGTATTGCAAGCTTTGCAACTGATGCATATACCAAATGGCTCAACACTTCAACAACATTGCGTTTGGTAACATTTCGATTTGTATAAAGAGAAACATTGTCTGCAATGATTTTAGGTAATGATTTGAACCAACCTAGGGTTGTGTTGTTATCATGATTGCCGGTATAAACAACCGCATTTTTATAATGATGATGCGGGATATATTGGCTTTGCGGCATGTCTTCACCAAAAGCAATCTGCTGAATAATCATACCCGGAATATGGAAGCCATTTCTTAGTTTAATAACAGGTTCGTCAATCGTGCCTAAGTCTTCGGCAACCAGGGGCAAAGGACCGATTTCATCTTGTAACATAGTAAACAACGCTTCACCTGAAACTTCTTTCCATACACCTTCCTTTGCTGATTTCGCACCAGCAGGAATCTCCCAATAAGCCGAAAAGCCGCGGAAGTGGTCGAGCCGCAACAAATCAAACATGGCGATGTTTTTTTTCATCCGGTTCAGCCACCATTTATATCCTTCCTTTTTCACCGCTTCCCAATTGTAAACCGGCATTCCCCAACGTTGGCCGTCTTCATTAAAATCATCTGGTGGCGCGCCACTTTCAGCTATCATCTTCCCGTTTTCATCTAATTTAAAAAGATGTTGATGCGCCCAAACATCAGCCGAATCAATCGCTACATAAAAAGGTAAGTCGCCAAATATTTTTATACCGATGCTATTGCAATACTCTTTCAACCCATACCATTGTTTGTGAAAAATATACTGCTGCCATTTTGCTTTTTCAATCTCATCAGAATACTTACCTGTAAATAGTTGCAGCGCGTTTGTATCATGATGTTTTAACGCATCCTCCCATTCATTCCAGGCTTTATTTCGTTGCTGTTTCTTTATGGTTTGAAACAACGCATAATCATCCAGCCAATGCTGCTCTTCTTTACAAAAAGAAAGAAATGAATCTTCAAAAGCTGCTTTGTTTTCGCAGAAGCTTTTATAAGCTTCTTCCAACAAAGTTGTTTTTATTTCTTCTGCTTTTTGGTAATCAATTCTTTTTGTTTTTACCCCAATTTCAGCAATGCGTTCAGCCGATAGCAAACCATCTTTCACTAACAATTCAGGACTTATCAATAGTATGTTTCCGCCAAACGAACCGTCGGAACCATACGGAGAAAAGCCTTGTGCTGAAGAGGATGAATTGATAGGAAGGATTTGCCAGATGGTTTGATTATTCCGGTGTAGAAACCGGGCGAATACCCGTGCGGTTTCATCAAAATCGCCGATGCCAAAGCGCGATGGTAATGAAGTAATGTGTAATAATATTCCTGCACATCTTGGATAGGCTGAAAACGCTGCTGGCGTTGGCTTTGCCCCAAACGTTCGTGGTTTGTTTTTCATGGACAGCAACAACTTGTTTGTAAATTGATCTGTGTAAAATCAATTTACATACCATGTATAAAAAAGCGGATCAAAACAAAAGATGTGAAAAGAGCAGAATGAAAAATGAGGCAAAACAAAAGGTCTGTAAAAAATAAATTTCCTGTAGAAACAGGAAATTTTTTCAACCCTAAACCCTTAAAAAACATGTCAAATGTAGTTGAATAAGCAACACGAAAAAATTTTTTTTGATGTACAAAACAAAACCAGAAATCTTGCATTACCCCGACAATCATTTTACTTTGTTCGGAATGAATATATAAGTGAATTTGAATGTGGGTTAAAAACCGAAAACACAAGAAGACAAAAGAATGATTGATTATATTATTGTAGGTGGTGGCATTTGCGGAACATTCCTAAGCTATTATCTTTTGAAAAATGACCAAAAAATAATAGTGATTGATGATGCCAACCCAAACACTTCAAGCGCGGTAGCAAGTGGTGTTATCAATCCGGTTACGGGTAGACGGTTGGTAACAACATGGATGATTGATGAACTGCTACCATTTGCAGTAAACGCTTATTCAGAGTTTGAAAAAGACGTAAAAACAAACCTCATAAAGCAATGCAATGTGCTTCTTTACTTTGCCACGCAGCAAATGAAAGAAGCGTTTGAAAGCCGCACCAAAGAAGAACCTGAGCTTTTGAAACTATGGAAAACAACCAAAGCACAGGAAGCATTTTTCAGGTTTAATTATGGCATTGGCGAAATCAATCCTTGCTATGAAGTAGATGTACAAGTTTTGCTTCACACATGGCGTAGGCACTTGAAAGAAGTATCCAGTTTGCTTGAAGAAAAGTTTAAGTTTGATAATTGCACAATTGAAAAAGAAAAGGTAGTTTATAAAGGGCATGAAGCTAAAAAAATCATCTTTTGCGATGGTGTTGCAGGTGCACGAAATCCATATTTCAAAATGCTGCCATTTGCCTTTAATAAAGGCGAAGCGCTGATAGTAAACATTCCCCATTTACCGCCAACTTATATTTATAAACAAGGCGTTAGCATTGTGCCCTGGAAAGAAAAAGGTTTGTTTTGGATTGGTTCCAATTATTTGTGGAATTACAATGATGTTGAGCCAACAGAATTATTCAGAAAACAAACTGAAGAGCAGTTGAAATACTGGCTGCGACTCTCTTTCAGCGTGGTTGACCATTTGGCTTCCGAACGTCCTGCCAATGTAGAAAGACGACCGTTCGTTGGCTTGCATCCACTTTACAATTCCGTTGGTATTTTAAATGGCATGGGAACAAAAGGCTGTTCACTGGCGCCTTATTTTGCGCATCAGTTAACAGAGCATTTATTGCGCGGCGCGCCCATTGAACCGTTGGCCGATGTAAAGCGTTTTACGCGTGTGTTAAGTCGCTAACCAATTGCAAATTGAACACAGCTTCGAAAGCAGTTTTTAAGTTTTGTTTTACTTCATTTATAGCAAGCGTTCTGTTCAGTTCTTTTTGCATTGAAGTAACTCCTTTATCAACAATACCGCAGGGAATAATGTTTGAAAAATAAGCAAGATCAGTATTTACATTTAAGGCAAAGCCGTGCATTGTTATCCAACGGCTGCAACGAATGCCCATCGCGCAAATCTTTCGTTCGCTGCCTTTATTAGCCGTATCTAACCAAACACCGGTTTCACCTTTGCTTCTTTCACCCTGTAAGCCATATTGGGCAAGCGTTTGAATGATTACTTCTTCGAGGCTTCTTAAGTACCAGCCAAGGTCGGTTTTAAATGTTTCCAAATCTAATATTGGGTAGCCAACGATTTGTCCAAAACCATGAAAGGTAATGTCGCCACCGCGGTTGGTATGAAAATATTCAACGCCTTTGTCGTGTTGTTGTTGCTCATCTAACAGCATGTGCTCGGGCTTGCCGCTTTTTCCCAAAGTGTAAACCGGCGGATGTTCAACAAAAATGAGTTTTTGTTTCGCCCGTTTTCCTTCTCTTTTTAAAGCAATATTCTGTTGCAGCAATGCTTCCTGGTAATCCCATGTGTTCTTATACGACTCAACACCTCTGTCTTCAAAATGGACTGTATTCATTATGGCAAAAATAAACCAATCAATGTACGATGTGAAATGTGGGATGTACGATGTGTTTAATCCGATCAGTTGTTTCATCTGAAAATGGGTAAAAACAAAAGTTATCTTTATATCGTACATCCCACATCTAAAATCGTACATCGAATTACACCAACATCCTACATCAAACATCCTACATCTTACATCGTACATACCCTTACTTTTGTCCTAACTTTTGTTCACCATATATGAGCTTAAAATCTTCGCTGGCAAAACCCTTTGCCAACTATATTTTTAATAGAATTCAAAAAAGCATGGCAACCGCTGTGCAGGATCAGGAAGCGATATTGCAACAATTAATTAAGGTTGGAAAAAATACGCAGTTTGGAAAAGACCATCACTTTGATTCAATCAAAACGTATGACGACTTTAAACAGCAGGTTCCGCTTCGCGATTATGAAGGATTAAAACCATACATCGAAAAAATAAAAGAAGGCAAGCACAATGTGTTATGGAAAGGCAAGCCTCTTTATTTTGCCAAAACAAGCGGCACTACAAGTGGCGTAAAATACATTCCCATTTCAAAAGATTCGATAGACAACCATATTGATACAGCCCGAAATGCGCTGCTTTGTTATATCGCACAAAAAGGCAATGCCGATTTTACAAAAGGCAAGATGATTTTTTTAAGCGGTTCGCCGGTTTTAGATCGGATTGCAGGCATTCCAACGGGACGGTTAAGCGGCATCGTCAACCATCATGTGCCGCGCTATTTGCGCACCAACCAATTGCCATCGTATGAAACAAATTGCATTGAAGATTGGGAAACGAAATTAGATGCAATTGTAAAAGAAACAATTGACCAGGATATGACATTAATCAGTGGCATTCCGCCATGGATGCAAATGTATTTTGACAGGCTGCAACAGGTGAGTGGCAAGCCAATAAAAGACTTGTTTCCCAACTTCTCGGTGATGGTATATGGCGGTGTAAACTTTGAACCTTACAAAGCCAAGTTGATCAACACCATTGGTAAAACCATTGATTCAATTGAAACGTTTCCGGCATCGGAAGGCTTCTTTGCTTTTCAAGATACCATTGAGCATCAGGGTTTGTTATTGAACACCAACTCAGGTATTTTTTATGAATTTGTTCCTGCGGCCGAAATGGCTCCAAAAGCGCAACCCGCCTGAGTTTGAAAGATGTCAAGTTGGGCGAAAATTATGCTCTTATCATCAATAGCAATGCAGGCTTATGGGGTTATGATATTGGCGATACCGTAAAGTTTGTAAGCACAAATCCGTATCGCTTGGCAGTTACCGGAAGAACCAAACATTATATCTCAGCTTTCGGCGAGCATGTGATTGCCGAAGAAGTAGAAGCTGCCCTGATGAAAGCAGCGGGGGAAGAAAATATTCATATCGTAGAATTTACTGTTGCCCCAATGGTTGAGCAAGGCAAAGGCAAAAGTTATCACGAATGGTTTATTGAATTTGGGGAAGCACCTAAAGACATGTTTGTTTTTGCCCAAAAAATAGATGATAATCTGCGCAGCAAGAATGTATATTATGATGATTTAATCACCGGAAATATCCTTCAAAAACTAAAGATAAGACCCGTGCAGAAAAACGGTTTTATCAGTTATATGAAATCCATTGGAAAATTAGGCGGACAGAACAAACTGCCCCGGTTGAGTAATGACAGAAAGATTGTTACCGAATTGGAAAGCTATCTTTGTGAATGTTCGAGTCGTTCCGCACAAAAAGCCTGCAATGATTTAACTATAATAAATCATCTTTAGTGGTATTTGAGAAATCCACGACGTTTCACTTCCAAAAGAAATATTGCTTTCAATGGTCATTTCTCTTTTATTTGTTTGTTAAAAGGTTTCACTTACCGTTTGAGCTATCCTTCAATGGTTATTTTTGACAATCTCTATGTTTACTATGAAGAAAGTTTTGTTTGCAGGGGCAATGTTTTGTTTTGCCACAATTTCTGTTCATGCGCAACAGCGTGTGATTGCTGATAAAATTATTGCGCAGGTAGGTGATAAAATTATTTTGCAAAGCGATATTACCAATGCGATTGCCGATTACAAGCGGCAAGGTCAGGATGCACAGTTACCGCCCGATCCTGAATGTGCTTTTTTAGAAGGCCAGTTGATACAAAAAGCGTTGGTGTTACAAGCTGAAAAAGATTCCTTGCCGGTATCAGACGAAGATTTAGATGCCTTGTTGGATAACCAGGTTCGTGGCTTTATTCAAATGTATGGCAGCAAGGAAGCGTTGGAAGAAATTGCGGGCAAAACCATCTATCAGATTAAAGAAGACAATCGTGCTCCTTTTAAAGAACGGCAGATGGCAAACCAGATGCGCAGCAAGATTTTAGACAATATAAAAATAACGCCAACGGAAGTAAAAGATTTCTTCTCTAAAATACCAAAAGACAGTTTACCGTTTTTTGAAAGCCGCCTGGAAGTAAGCCAGATTGTAATGATGCCAAAAGCGAATAAAGATGTGGAAGAATATGTTGGCAATCAGTTGCTCGATTTGAAAAAACAAGTTGAAAACGGCTCTAAAAAATTTGATGCGCTGGCACGCATTTATTCGCAAGACCCGGGCAGTAAAGAAAGTGGCGGGCAATACAGCGTTAACCGTAACGATAAACAGTGGGACCCTGCTTTTATGGCTGCGGTTTGGCGATTAAAAGAAGGACAAATTTCGCCTGTTGTAAAAAGCAAGTTTGGCTTGCACATCATTCAAATGGTAAGCCGCTCCGGCGATGATGCCATCGTCCGTCATATTTTAATGATTCCGCCTGTTACCAATGCTGAACTTGATATTGCAAAAGGCAAGCTTGATAGTATTCGCAACGATATTATAGCAAACAAAATGTCGTTCAGCACAGCGGTAAATAAATTTAGCGACGATGACAACAGCAAGTTTACAGGAGGCGCCGTAACTGCGCAGGATGGCACGCCCGATGTAACCATTGACCAAATGGATAAAGACCTTGTGCTTCAGATAAAAAATATGAAGCCCGGCGATATTTCACGCCCTGTCGTTTACACGAATGAACGTGGCATGCAAGGTGTGCGCATTGTGTATTTTAAAAGTCGCTCCGAGCCGCATGTTGAGAATATGAAAGATGATTATGACCGCATTGCCAAACAAGCTTTGGAACAAAAGAAAATGCAGGTTTTGGAAAAATGGTTTAAAGATCACATTCCTACTTATTACATCAATATTGATAAAAATTTTGCATCGTGCAGCAGCATTAAAGATTGGTGGAATGCAGCGAATCTTGCCAATGCAAGCAAATAATGTTTTGATTTATGATTTTATAAAAAATGAGAGAAACAACTTTATTGTTTCTCTCATTTTGTTTTTGCAGGAATTTGGTGGATATAGCTTGTTTGTTTTCACATTGTTTCAACAATCATAAATCGCAAATCAAAAATCATAAATACAAATGGTTTTTAGTTATCGTCTCTTAGCAAGATGGTAATTTTATGCGGTGCAGTTGCATCTCCGCCGAAGTAAGGATATAACTTATAACCAACTGCTTCTTTCGTTGTGCTCGCACGCGGAACAGAAGTTGTAATACCATTCAAAACAAAATTGTAATGATCGCCTTTTACAACGATAGCACATTTGTTTTCAACACCTAAATCAACCTTACCCAATTGTACAATGCTCATTACACCTTTGTTATAAGTGTAAGCAGCCAATTGCAATTCGTTGTTAAACCAACGCCATCCAAACCTTGCGCTAAACTGCTGATGAAAACTGTTGTTATCTGCAAAACCGTATAGCTTGTTGTTATCGTATAACGTGGCAGGATCGGTGAAATGATAGATAGCAGAGCTATCAAACACAACAGTAAAATACAAAGCTGTATCGGCAAATGGCGGGTAATAATTTCCGTTGCAATAGTGAGCCCCTTTTTCAATTACATATCTCGTAAAGGGTTTTGTTTTGGATGAATTTCCCAACCCATTTACGGTGGTTACATTAGGTTGAATAGTAGCAAAATTAAAATCAGAACTTTTGGTGCAACTGGTTAAAAACGTAATAGCTGAAAGAAAATAAACAAAAACAAATGCGCCTCTCTTTTTCATATTCACGGTAGTTTTTTAGATACCACCTTATAAACAGAATAGGAGAAGCGAATGGTATTGGTGATTCTTTATTTAATGGCCTTTTAATCTACAACAACAGCTTTGCAAACCGTTCGAGTTCTGCAATTTCATTGCTGCCAAAGGCTTCATTATTGTTGTATTTGTTTTGCAAAAACAAAACTCTTTTGTGTTGAGGATAGCGCTGCAAAATATCGTGAATGAGTTTTCCGGCACGCTCATCTTTTTCATACAATGGCTTTGCTGAAGCAGGTGCTTCGGATTTAAAACGATTGGGCATTTTAGAAATCTTTGCTTCCAATGTTGCCAGCCAGTTAGCCGGTATATCGGGAACTTTTTGGGCTTTGTAATACAAGCCCTGCAGTTGTTTTTTACTAAGGCTGCCCCGCTGCTCGTATTGATGCATTAAGCTCATAACAAACAAATCAAACTGAAGAGTTTTGTAACAAGCGTTTAGAATTTTATCAACAACATCTATTTCATTTTTCATTTGCCCTTATTGTGTCCGTTTTTTAAAACAGTTTGTAAAAGTAAATCGTAATCAAAAAGTAAAGAACAAAGCATTTGAAGAATGATCAGTAGTGGTACAGTTTGAAAAAAGTGGCGATAACCTGTCAGGTTTACTTATTCTTAGCGATTATCGTAAACGTATAACCTAAACGTATAACCTGACAGGTTTTAATTGAAATATTTCAAACTGTACTACTACCGAATAATAAATGATTAAAGAAAGCTTAATAAAAAACTCTACATTTTAGCGCGGCAATGAATATTTAAATTAAAGGTGTAAAACAAAAAACAGAACTTGTGTTTAGCACAATTGTTGCTTTTAGAAGGCGACTGCAAAACACTGTTTATGAAAAAGCTAACTTTGAAATATACCCTGTTGTACTCAGTGTTCCTGGTTTTCTTTTTCAAACGAGAATATTTTAACGCTTACTTCTGTTAGAGGTTAGAGGGCTGAATAGAGATAAGCAAATTTTAAATGGAATGTATGTGCTGCTGCAAGCATTGTTGGATCTTGATCATTTTGTTTTGCTTTGCTTTCTCGGCAGTGGCGCAGCAAGCCAATTTTACAGCCGATAAAACATCGGGTTGCTCGCCGCTTACCATTTCCTTCACCAATAGTTCTACTGGTTTTTCAAATGCAGCTACTTACTCGTGGGATTTTGGAAACACCAACAGTTCGGCTTTGGAAAACCCCGGAACCACCTACAATAGCGAAGGCACTTACACAGTAACGTTAACAGTAACAGAAGGCATAATTAAATCATCAAAATCAATGCAGATAACGGTTTATAAAAAACCTGTCGTTGATTTTTCAGTTGATGTTACAAAAGGCTGCCCTCCGCTGGCAGTTACATTCACTTCTAATTCGCAACCGGGCGATGGCAGCATTAGTAGTTATACATGGGACTTTGGTGATGGTATTGCGCAAAATGGTACGACTCCACAAGTTCATACATATACCATTGGAAACAGCATTAGCCCAAGCCTTACTGTTACCAACAGTTATGGTTGTTTCAGCACCGTAGCGAAACCACAATTGATAACCGTGCTACCGCAGGTGATTGCGTCTTTCAATGCGAATAAAACAGTGCTTTGTAAAGCTGGCGATGCAGTGAATTTTACAAATACCAGCGCAGGTGTTGGTGCACTTTCTTATCATTGGGATTTTGGCGATGGAAGTACTTCTTCGGCACAACAACCGAAACACACATACGGCCAACGTGGTACTTATATTGTGAAGCTAACAGCGACCAGCCCTGATGGTTGCACTTCAGATACAACGCTGGTAAACAATATAAATGTAGCTGATTTTCATACGGCCTTTACATTGCCACCTACGTTTTGCCAGAACAATTCTCTTTCATTTGCCGATAGCAGTACACCAATTGCAACTACAGAAAGATGGCTGGTAAATGGTACGCCTTCCAACGATACAGCCGCTCATCAATTACAACATACATTCACCACACCCGGTAATTATAAATTGCAACTGATAAATGTGTATGAAACCTGCCCCGATACAGCAACAAAAACAATCACCATTCAGGCAGCGCCCAAGTTAGGGGGTTTTATATCGCAACCAGAAGGAAGCTGTGGTGCGCCTGTAACAGTTGATTTTACAGATACATCAAAAAACACCACAAACACGCAATGGGATTTTGGCGATGGAACTGCCACAGGAAAAACAGCGCAGCATTTTTACAATGCCAATGGAACATACAATGTTACGCTCACCTCTGCCGTGCGCTAACGGCTGCACCGCACAAATTACAAAGTCAATAACGGTGCAAAAGGCAATTGTTACCATCAGTAGTTCTAACGGTAATTTAGGCTGTCAAACAAAAACAACAACTTTTTTAGCTGTTACAACCGATACCATTGCAACTTACAACTGGAATTTTGGCGATGGCAGCTCATCCTCTGATGCATCACCAAAACATACTTTTACGGCACCCGGCGAATACAATGTAGTTTTGAGTTATACAACTAAGGGTGGTTGCAGCGACACCGCTAATTATGTAATTGATGTATATCAAAAGCCACAGTTCGATTTTTCAGCTTCTCCCAACCCGGTTTGTGGAAATAACCCGGTTGTTTTTACAGTAACCGGAAGTAACCTTGCAGGAACATTTACCTGGAACTTTGGCGATGGTGTTGAATACGATTCGCTGCCGCCGCCTTTTACGCATCGTTACCAGCATGATTCAACTTATTCCGTAACTTTAATCATCAACAATAATGGTTGTACTGACACGGTTACGAAACCGGCTTATGTTACGGTTTTGCCACCGTTTCCACACATTGCAAGTGCGCAGAATACCTGCGATGGAACGCGCGGCCTGGTAACGTTTACAGAAGCCTCTTACAAAGCGCAGCATTACAGTTGGAACTTTGGCGATGGCAGCGCACCATATGATTATGATTCGGCTCAAGAGCCAATTGTGCATGAATACAAAGCTACCGGAACTTACCACATTTCGTTAACTACAACCAACGGAACCTGTTCCGCAACGGATTCCGTAATTATGAATGTTTTGCTAAAACAACATCCCAACTTGTCAGCAACAAAAACCCGATTTTGTAGTAGTGATATATTGCATACAAGTTTATCCAATTTAGAAAGCAATCCATTTACTTCTCCGTTTGCTTTGGGCTATAACATTACTACCATTCAATATACCGATACCACACATTTTGCAGGTAATCCTAATATCACAGAACAGACGGCTCAAAACTTATTCAATATTGATTTGAACAATTTGAATGTGACTGAAAAATCGTTACGTGTCATTACTACGTCACAAACTTTCGGATGCCAGGATACCAGCAATTATCTGCCCTTTGAAGCGTTAGGGCCAATAGCTCAATTTTCGGTGCAAAACCAAACGTCCTGTTTTAAAACGCCGGTTGTTTTTGTTGATGAATCGAAGCCAAGCCACAATTCTCCTATCACCAAATGGCAATGGAATTTTGGCGATAGTTCATCCGAAACAAAAATTCAAAGCACATCTGTTGTGCACAGTTATCCAAAACCCGGAAATTATAATGCAACGCTTACGGTTACCGATGCTAATAATTGTACATCATCAACGCCACTCGATTCTAACATTGTCAGCATTTCAGGACCAGTAGCTCTTTTCAGCATTTCACAAAATCCTGTTTTGCCGGCAACGAATATTTCCTTTTACAATCAAACGGATACTACTAACACAAATGGTTCTGCAACTCTTTATACATGGATGTTTGGTGATGGCGGTATCATTAATCATCAACCTTTTTCCGATTCGGTTGTGCACACGTATCAGAAAGAAAGTATTGATACTGTTGTTTTGATCGCTACTAATACTGCTGAACGTTGCGCTGATACTACATTACAGGAAGTATATGTTCAAAACCCGAATCTTTCTTTTACTTATACCACTGCATATATAAACCCCAATAGCGGATGCCCTCCTGTGATTGCTTCCTTTGTAAATACATCTATTAATACAGTAAGGGTAAGCTGGGATTTTGGAGATAGTACAACTGCCGATAACTTAAACAATGCAGGTCATATTTATAACAAACCAGGCATTTATAAAGTAACCTTGTATGGCTATTTTATTGATGGAACAATGGATTCCGTATTTCAATGGATAACTATAAAAGGCCCCTTTGCAAAGTTGCAGTCAGTGAAGCCGTTTGCCTGCGGTTCAGAACTGATTACACTACAAGCAACGAGTTCTAATACAAAACAATTTACGTGGGATTTTGGTGATGGTACGTTGCTAACGAACAACGATACAGTTGCATCACACCGATACTTAACGCCGGGCGTTTATACACCATCGCTGATTGTAAAAGACAGCAGCAATTGCCAGTTTCCTTTCTTTTTAACGAAGCCTATCATTGTTGACACCTTGCATCTGCAAATCAATATGAATGCGCAGGTTGCCTGCGATTCTTCTCTGCTTATTTTTAATCCGAACACAGTTAGCGAAGCGAAAACATTAGGCTATCCACTCACTTATCACTGGAGCTTTGGAACAGGCATAACTAACGATACGGCTAACACTGAAACAGCTTCGTTTGTTTATAGCAAGCCGGGAAAATATGAAGTGATACTGAGCGGCGCTTCACAATTTGGCTGCACCGATATTACAAGAGATAGCATTACCGTTCAACCAACGCCACGCGCTTACATTGCAGGACCAACGCAAATTTGTCAGAACGATTCTGCTTCATTTACCGGCGCCTCAACACGAACCGTACAATGGAACTGGCTGTTTCCGGATGGCAATACTTCAACGCTTCAAAAAACGCCCTCAAAACAATTTACAACACCTGGTTTGGATTCAATTTCATTGATTGTAAACGATAATGGTTGCTACGATACGGTGGTGCATGTGCTAACGGTAAATGCAAATCCTGTTGTCAAAGCATCACCCTTAAGCGCACATATTTGTGAAGGCGATTCAGTACAGTTGGCAGCACACGACGGAGATGTGTTTAACTGGATTCCCAAGCAACATATTGCAGGTAGCAATACAGCTACGCCTTTTGTTTTTCCAGATTCAGCAACCACGTATTTTGTTGAGGTAAAAAATAAGGCCGGTTGTGTTGGTAACGATTCGGTTGTGATTGCCGTTACACAACGTTTTAAAGTAACCACGCCATCACCTGTTTACATTTGCCCGGGTGGCGTTGCGCAATTAAATGCCTCCGGTGCAGACACATACCAATGGTTGAATAATACTGTAAGCAATAGTACTATTGCGAATCCAACTGTGTCAACTTATTCGCCTCAAACCTATACCGTTGTTGGGTTTGACAATGCCGGTTGTTTTGCTGATACAGCTACCACACAAGTGCTGACAGCAATATTGCCAACTGTAAATGCAGGTGCTGATATTACCACACTTGCCGGCGAGCCTGTAACACTTACAGCAACAGGAAGCAACGACATAAAAAAATGGCAATGGATACCAGATCAATTCCTGAATTGCGATACCTGCGCTACTGTTGTTGTTACGCCACATGCAGATATACAATATGTTGTGAAAGCAACCAATAACTACTGGTTGTGTAAGTTATGATACAGTACAGGTTACCATTCTTTGCAAAGGCAGCCTTATTAATGTGCCTTCTGCTTTTACGCCGAACGGCGATGGAAAAAATGATCGCTTTTCTATTTTAGGTAACGGCATCAAAGAAATCAAACATTTTGCTGTGTTCAACAGGCTTGGAGAATTGTTGTTTGAAAAAGAACATATAACCGACACCCAATCCTCTTCTGAAGGATGGGATGGCACATTTAAAAACGTTCCTGCACCGCCGGGAACTTATGTTTATTATGCGGAAATTATTTGCGATACAGGGGAATTGTTTTATCATAAAGGAACTGTTGTTTTGATAAGATAAAAAAAGGTGCAAAACCAAAGCTGCACTTTGTTTTGCACCTTTTTAATTATTCATTTTATTCACTCTTCTTTTTTCCGATTATGTCCGAACTCATCCATATTGTTGCCATCTGCGGCAGTACGCGCGAAGTATCTGTTAATCTGAACTTGCTTCATGCCATTCAGAATTTGTACAAAAACAAACTTCACACTTACCATCTACCCGAACATCGCAGCTCTTCCACATTTCAACCCCGATTTTGACAACGATAATGCGCCATCCATTGTTAATGAATTTCGCAATCAGTTAAGCGAAGCAGATGGTATTTTGATTTGCACACCCGAATATGCTATGGGCGTTGTTGGATCATTAAAAAATGCAATTGACTGGACGGTTTCCTCCACTGTTTTTTCACACAAACCCACTGCATTGATTACCGCAGGTTTAAGCGGAGAAAAAGGTCATAAAGCGTTGATGGAAACGCTCAACATTATTGAAGCCGATGTACCGGAAAGCTGTCAATTCATTATTCAATTTGCCAAAACTAAAATAGAAGCTAACACCATTACCAACGAGCAAACAAAAACAGACGTAATGGCTGTAATGGATTCGCTGCTTCGTATCATCAGCGAAAGAAAAAGGGAACAGTATTAAACCCTTTTCTTAACAAAAACAAAACCTCTTTTCTATCCAAACACAAAGAATATATTTTTACCTTTGTAAGGTAAACTTGTAAGTTTACCTTACTATTATGTCACTTGCAACTGTTGATTTACAATTAGCCTCCGATTTCAGAACCCTTATTACAAGGCTTATTAAAAAGCTTCGTACAAAAAATACAACCGGAGATGAATTGTCTCTCACCGAGCGTTCGGTTCTTGGCTCATTAAATGAACAAAAAGAAATGCTGCCTGGCGAACTGGCGGCTGCCGAAAAAATAACATCGCAGTCTATGTCAGGCATCTTGAATCATCTATCCGAATTGGGTTATATCAACCGCAAAGAATCGAAAACAGATAAACGTAAAGTGCTCATTACATTAACCAAAGAAGGACAAAATATTATAACGAAAAGAAGACACGAGCGCGATGAATGGCTGCAGCAAGCCATTGAACAAACGTTGACAACGCGGGAACAGGAAATGCTAAAAAAAATGATTGAGCCTTTAACAAGACTGGTACAATTTGAGTAAATAAAAAAGTGCAGAGGAGAAAGGAAAGACGCCATGGAAATTACCACATTCAATGCTTTTAAAAGTAGAAATTACAGGTTATATTTTGCCGGACAATCCATATCATTAATCGGCACATGGATGCAAAAAACCGCCGTTAGCTGGGTAGTGTATTCGCTTACTCATTCCAAATTTATGCTGGGCGTTTCGGCATTTGCAACGCTGTTTCCTTCTTTTCTTTTTTCCTTTTTGGGTGGCGTTGTTTCCGACCGATACAACAAATACAAGGTGTTGCTTACTACGCAGATCATCTCTATGGTTCAGGCGGTGTTGTTAACTCTGGTTGTTTTTTTTAATCATTACAATGTAACCGTCATACTTGCATTGGGTGCCTTTTTAGGTATTGTAAACGCTTTTGATGTACCTGCAAGGCAATCGCTTGGTATATGATATGGTGGATGATAAAAAAGATTTGCCCAATGCTGTAGCGTTAAACTCATCAATGGTGAATTTATCAAGATTAATTGGTCCTGGCATTGCCGGTATTGCTATTGAAAAATTAGGCGATACAGTTTGTTTTGGCTTGAATGCAGTAAGTTTTATTGCTGTAATTATTTCATTACTTATGATGCGGCTCCCAAAGTACATTGCAAAGCCACGAACGAAAAATATAATTGGCGATTTGCGCGAGGGATTGGAGTATGTAAGGCGAAATAAAAATCTCACTTTTATTTTTTTGATGATTGGTATTATGAGCCTGTTTGTGTTGCCCTACAACACACTGATGCCGGTATATGCAAAAGATATTTTTCATGGTACAGCTTCTACATTTGGCGTGATAGACAGCGTTATTGGGTTGGGTGCTTTTATCGGTGCCATCTATCTGGCTTCGCAAAAAAAAGGCACAAATATTCATTATATTTTAGCCAGAAACACACTCATTTTTGGCGCAGGTTTGATGTTGTTTTCACACACTCATTTTTATTGGCTGGCCCTGTTTTTTATTCTGATAAGCGCATTTGGAATGATGGCACAGATTACTGTTTCCAACACCATTGTACAAACCACTGTTGCATCTGCTATGCGTGGAAGAGTAATTAGTTTTTTTACAACTATTTTGTTTGGTATGCAACCGTTGGGTGGCTTACTGGTTGGTTTTGTGTCGGAGCACATTGGCGTGCAGAACACGGTGCTATGCGAAGGAGCAATGGCATTGGTAGTGGGCGTTTTTCACCTGCGCTTTTTGCGCAAACAAAAAAGTGTTGAAAACAAAGGAGAATTTGCACAACCAGAAGTAGTAAGAGCTGCTTTAGAAACCACATAGCGACGAAACGATTCACTTAAAAATAAGGCAAAAACAAACCTTGTTAGTATCAATATGTGATTGAGTTAATACGGTAAGGAATAGATGTTGTAATGATGATTTGCAGTTTGAATTATCATCAAAAAATTAATAAAACAAAAAATTATGGTAACCGCTTTAGACAAACAAACCGCTTTGGTATTGATTGATTTGCAAAAAGGAATTGTAAGCCGTCAAACGGCAACACCTATTAAAGACATTGTTGCCAATGCAGTAAAATTGATCCATGCATTTCGCAAAAAAGGTTTACCCGTAATATTTACGAACGTGATAATGAAAGATTCGCCTTTTTCAAAAACACGAAAAGAACAACAGATGCAAGGAATAACACCAATGCCTGACTTTTCCGACATTATTGCTGAAGTGGCCAAACAACCGGAAGATATTCTCATTACCAAACATACCTGGAGTGCCTTTTTTGAAACGAATTTAGAAGAAGAATTAAAGAACCGCGGCATTACTGGCATTGTGATTGGCGGTGTTTCTACAAGTATTGGCGTTGAAGGAACAGCACGTTCAGCAAGTGAACGTGGCTACAATATTGCTTTTGCAAAAGATGCTATGACAGATACAGTTGCCGAAGCGCATGAAAGAAGCGTGAAATACATTTTTCCACGCATGGGTGAAGTTGACGATACAGAAAATATTGTAAAGAAACTTGAAGAACTATCTTAAGCTTAACCACACGAAGACACATAGATCCGAAGTTTGTTTTTGCCCATATTTTCACGTTTGTAATAAGTTCCGAACCTTTGAAAGGTTCGGAACTTATTAATGGAAAGAATTTTAAGTTTGTTTTTGCTCCTATTTTTTTGCGTCTTAGCGCCTTCGCGGTTGAAAATATCTTACATAAATATTGGCTTATCCAATTTCTCTGCAATGCGATAGGCTGCATTCATCAAACCCACATGGCTGTAAGCTTGTGGAAAGTTTCCCCACTGGCTGCCGTCATTCTCATCCACATCCTCACTGAACAAACCTACATGATTGCTGTACTGCATAATGTTATTGAATTCTTCAATGGCGTCATCTAATCTGCCAACGCAAGCCAGTGCTTCGATATACCAAAATGCGCAAATCAAAAAAGTTGATTTTGGTTTTCCAAAATCGTCTGAATGAACATAACGGTAAAACAAACCATTTGGTGTTTTCAGTTCCTTCTCCAAAGCTATCAAATGGTCTTTTGCGCGCTGCGAAGAAGGATCTAAATAGTGCATCAAAATCAATTGCAATGTGCTTGCATCAAGATAGGTAACACCCTTTGCGCTGGTATAGCATTTCATCTCTTCATTATAGCAACTTTCAATGTTATCAACCGCTTTTTGTTTCAGGACTTCGGCTCGTTTTTCGAGTTCCTCATTGCCTATTGTTTTTGCCATTTTTATAGCTGCGCAACAGCCAATCCACTGAAACAAATTGGTATAACAATGAATGTTCTCAAAATTCCTGAACTCCCAGATACCGGCATCTTTTTCATCTATCGTCATTTCAATTTTATTCAGCACAAACTCAATCCATTTATCAGAATCGTGGCGTTCGCGAAACACAAAGCGATGGTCGGTATAAAGCGGTAACAGCGACACCAGCACTTGCCCGTAAATATCATTTTGTACATGCTCGTAAGCCTGGTTGCCAATGCGTACCGGCTTGTTGCCAAGATACCCTTCGAGTGGTAAAATTTCTTCGGTTAGTTTGTGTTTGCCGGTGATGCTATACAAGGGTTGATAGCGGGTATTTTGCTGGTCGAAACTCACATCCGTTATCCAGTTAAAATATTGTTCCAGCTCATCGAAATGCGCAATGTGATTAAGCGCATTGATTACATAATAAGTATCGCGAAGCCAGCAATAGCGGTAATCCCAATTACGCACACTGCCCGGATGTTCAGGCAAGCTTGTAGTGCTGGCAGCAATAAAGGCTCCGGTGTCTTCAAATTGATGCAGCTTTAAGGCAAGCGCTGATCGAATGACTTCGCGTTGGGCAAAATTAGAAATGTAAGATTGCTTTATCCATACACGCCAATATTTAATGGTTTCATCTATAAAATGAACACAGGTATTGATTATGGGTGCTTCGAGTGGCGAGCCATACGTTAATACGATATATCTCATATCAGTTAGCACAAAGCATTGCTCATCAAATATGTAATTGATTGAAAGATTGGTTGTTAAACGCAGGTGTTCGTCGTGGCCTGTAAACTCAATATGGCTGCTGCCGCGACGCGCTTCCAGCTTCTTTTCGCCATAATTGGCAACCGGCTTGCACACCACTTTTATGCGTGGCGTACCTTCCAACACCTCAATCCTTCTGATTAACATTAAGGGGCGAAAAGAGCGATCAAATTGGATAAAGCGTGGTGCTACATCCATCACACGGTATTTGCCATATTGAGTTGTAACAACTGTACATAAAACATTGGTATTTTCGAGGTAATACTGGATAGAAGTGTACTCACCTGAATCGGGAAGAATAGAAAATTCGCCGCCTTTATTCTGGTCGAGCATTTTGCCAAAAACAAAAGTGCTGTCGAAGCGCGGCCAGCAAAGCCAATCTATGTTGGTATTTTTATTTACATGAGCAATATAAGAGCAATTGCCAATGATGCCGGTTTCATATTTATGTGCTGCCATGCGTAAGTTGGTTTTGAATGAACTCATAAAGATGTTCACTCTTTTTCAAAATGCTTGCCGTAAAAAAAGGTAATGATTTTGGCGAAGAGAAATTAGAATATTGATAAGTGTGTTGCAAGGAAGAAATGAAATAAACCATAATGACAAATAACAATCTGATGTATTATTACGGTTTGTTTTTACCATTATTTTCATAAAAGCTCAATGCTCCGCTGGGACAAAGTTTTATTTGTTGAATGATGCGCTCTGTGTTTGCACCATACGGATTTATCCAGGGCCTGATCATTGGATTGAACACCTCCATCAGTCCGTCTTTTCCTTTCCAGCATTTGGTAGAATGAATGCATATTTGCGGTTTCCACACAATTGTGATTTCACCATTGGTATATGTTTTTATAATGTCTTCCATTTTTTTGAAACAAGATTAAAGCAATTCAAAACAATAAAAAAGAACCGCTTTTACAAACGGCTCTTTCAACAAAAACAAAACAAACAATTATCGGGTAACAACCAACTTTTGCGTCAGCGTCTTATTGTTGACGTTATTTTATAACCTATGCAACGTTTTTAAATAAAAACGGCATCATACCATAAAACGGATTTTGTTATGAAACGTATCTTCTTTTTCATTCTCATCACCCTTTTTGTTTTTGTTCATTTTTCCTGCGGTAAAACATACAGTTCTAAGCAGAACACATTTCTTATCTCTGGCAAATGGAATGTACTGATTGATAGCAATTACAAGGGTTGCACTTGTGTTTCCAATGGACTTGAAATATACAAGGGCGGTAATGGTGATTATTATGATTTCAATAGCGATGGTAATCTTTATATTAAAGAAGGAAATGTGTTGGATACATTATCTTACCATGTGTTTTCCGATACAACTATGATTATCGCTACCTTTGGTGCTATTTTTAATGGCATTCCAGATACTTGTCATATCAGCAACTTTACGGCTCATACGCTTATCATCACTGCACCGGTTCAGGTTTCACCTGCAGGCGAGTTTGGTAGAACTGTTCACTTAATGCATTAAAACAAAGGGTTTGTTTTTGCCGCTTTTTTTACAGAGTGAATCAGAAAAAATAATGAAACTTTTATGGCAAAAACAAATTCGATTGCATTGCTTTTTAAACCTTCGCTTTTTCTTTAAATTCTGAGGGTGTTACCAAGAGTTTTGATTTAAAAACAGTAGCAAAATAAGCCTGCGATGCAAAACCAACTTTGTAAGCCACTTCGGCAATCGTAAGGTCTTCGTGAAGCAATAAATACTTGGCTTTCTGCAGTCGCACATTTAAAATATAATCGTTCACATGCACGCCTAATAAAGCTTTTATTTTTCGGTTGAGCTGAATGCGAGAGATATGCGTTTCTTTACAAATATCCTCAATTGAGAACGCATCATTAGCAATGTTCTTTTCAACAATCGCAGTAAATTCATTGATAAACTTTCTATCAATTTTAGAGGCGCCATTTCGCGATTCGTATGAGGCTTCGCTTGTATAATGGTCACGCAACTGCTTCCTGCTTTTCAGCAAACTTTTTATCGTTTCTTCAAGATAAGTTACGTTGAATGGCTTCGTAATAAACGCATCAGCCGTTACCTGCAAACTGGTAATTTGTTTTTCGATGCTGCCGCTTGCCGTTAAGATAACAATGGGAATATGAGAAGATCGAATGTCTTCTTTTAAAGTTTGCGTTATCGAAAACCCATCTTTACCCGGCAGGTTCACATCGCACACAATCAAATCGGGCACTACTTCATGCGTAAGCATCAAACCTGCGGGTCCGGTATCGGCTGCATACACATCAAAGTTTTGCTCAAGCCGGCATTTTAAAAAGTGGAGCAAATCGTTATTGTCTTCAATCAACAAAACAGAATGCTCTTTATGTGTTATAGCTTCATCCGTTTCTTCAAACCTTGTGGCAATCGTGTCTGATGCATAAATTTTCAGATCTTCATAAAGAGAGGTGTTGGCAATGGCTTCTTCTACCATTTCATCTGCTTCAAGATGCGAACTTCCTAATGGCAGATAAATAGTGAAGAGCGTGCCTTTCCATTTCTCACTTTCTACTTCTATCGAGCCATGGTGCAATTCTATCAATTCTTTCGATAAACTTAACCCTAAACCTGAACCTTTGTACAGGGTTCCGTTTTCCTGGTAAAACAAATCAAATGCATGTTCTTTAGCTTCCGTTGTCATACCAACACCCGTATCCTCAATCGTTATCATCGCTTCGTTTCCGCTTTTGCTTTTGCCTGTTGTTACGGTAACAAAGCCTTCTTCTTTTGTAAATTTAAAAGCATTGGAAAGAAGGTTGAACATCACTTTATCCATCATATTTACATCAAACCAAACCGGCAATTCATTTACCCGTGAATAAACCTGTAATGTGATGTTTTTCTTTTTCGCCATTTCACGAAACGAATCGGCAATATCAGTTACAAAATGCGATAAGTTGTTTTTCGATGCGCGCAGCTTCATTTTGTTTTGCTCAATTTTTCTAAAGTCCATAAGCTGATTGACCAAACGCAATAAGCGCAGCGCGTTTTTATGTACAATTTCAAGATTGTTTTTTATAGAAAAATGAAGTTTGGTATGAGTGAGCGCGTCTTCCAGCGGCGCAAGTATTAAGGTGAGCGGTGTTCGCAATTCGTGGGAGATATTGGTAAAAAAATTAAATTTGGCATCAGTAGCTTCTTTTGCTTTTGCCGTCATTTCCATCAACTGATTTTTTTGATTCGAAATTTCATCATTGCTGGCAGATAATCGCTTGTTGATTTTACGGTTGTTGCGCCACGCAAACAGCAATATCACACCTAACAGCAACGCAAGCACCAAAGCGGCAAAAGTTACATACAAAAATGTAGTTTGTCCTTTGTAAATGTTGCGCTGTTCGGTTAGTAAGGCTTGTTGTTTTTCTATATCTTTTTGCTGTTCATCAATTTTTGCCGATTGCAATTGCATGGGTCGAACATTGGTAGAATCAATTACCAATGTTTGTAAAATATCCTGTTTGTTGAACGATTCGCCATTTAATATTTTAAACGCAGTGCGAATAGCTTCTTCGCCACCTGTGGGATACAGCATACTAGCATTAATTAGCTTATTACTCACCAATTCTAATCCGCTTCCAGGTCCGGGCTGACCATCAACACCCAAAATTTTTACTTTGTTTTCGATGCCTAACTGTTTGCAAATACTATATGTGCCAAGTGCCATCACATCGTTATGTGCAAATACAAGGTCGGCCTGCAACAGTTTATCTTTTATCTTAATTAATTCCTTCGCAGCATCATCCTTCAGCCAGTTGCCATACACTTCCGCTGTAATCGTCATGGCCGGGTGTTTAGAGATACTTTCTCTAAATCCCTTTTGTCTTGCTATAGCCGGTGTTGAACCCGGCCTGCCAATCACCTCAATGATATTGCCTTTATTATGAAGCAGGTTAGCGGCATAGTCGCCAGCCATTTTTCCCACTTCAAAATTATCTGCCCCTATAAAGCTCGTGTATAGCTCCGATGCAATGGTTCTGTCTATAACAATGACGGGTATCCCTTTATTAAAAGCATCTTCCACTACGCCGGTTAATGGCTGTGCTTCGTTGGGTGATATAATCAGCAAATCAATATGCTCATTGATCATTTGCCTTACCTGTTCTGCCTGTAATTGGCTATTGTCTTTTGCGTCAGTGTAAATAAAATCAATCTCCGGATGAAATGCCATTTCGCGCTTCATATCAGCCAGCATTCTTCTCCGCCAGTTGTCGTCGCCGGTGCACTGCGAGAAAGCAATCCTGTATTTTTTTGTAGTAGTGTTGGAGCAGGAATAAAAAAAGGAGCAAAAACAAACAAGTAAACAAAACTTGTTCGCAATAGCATGATGCAAAGGCAAGGCATCTTTATAGGTTCTCACAGCAATCATTGGTTACAAGCTTTCGCTTTTGAAAGATTCCTTCTCAAAAGTCGCATATTTTTTTACACAAAAACAAAAACCAAATGTGTACTCTGAACACAAAGCGGGTGTCGGTTGCTATTGTTTTTGAAAAATACTGTTTCATTTTTGAAAATGAAATTTTTATTATAAAAATTTTATACAGATAAAGCGTTGGAGCAAAACGCTTACAACAAAAAAGAGAAAGATGCGGAATTTGAAAGCTTTTATTTCAGAATTGAAAACGTTTTGTTTTCAACCTGTTTAAGATTGTGTTTGGAAATACGACGCAAAGGGCAGGAACTTAAGCAAACACAGACCATGTTAATGTTGCCCTGGCGAAAAGCCTTACTATCGAAAATATTGTTGTTCACCATTTACAACTGCTTGTTTATGGCTGCAAAAATTGATCACCAGGTTGTATGTTTTGGCGAAACGCTTTGGAATATATCACCAACTGGCAGGCAGGCTGGTGGTGCTCCATTACACTTAGCGTATCATTTACAAATGTTAGGAATAAATCCCGCTATCATTTCGCGCATCGGGTACGACACGGCAGGTAAGCAATTAATAGAAGCACTGGAAGCCAAAGGCATTTGCACAGATTATTTTCAAATGGATGAACATAAGCCGACCGGTGTTGTTACCACTTCTCTAAGAGATGGATGCGAAGTGGTGTATAGCATTCATCACGATGTTGCCTGGGATGGCATTGAATACATGGAAGAATTAGCAGAATTAACAAGCAAGGCTAACTTTTTTGTTTTTGGAAGTCTGGCAACGCGCTGCAAAAAAACCCATCAAACCTTGCTAACGCTGCTGTCTTTTGCAAATACTAAAGTGCTGAACATAAACTTACGGGCGCCATTTTATAGTCGCTCTAAAATTGAAGATTTACTACTTAAGGCAGATATATTAAAACTAAGCGAAGCAGAACTCGAACTGATTACCGGGTGGTTTTCGAATTACAGGAATGACACAGACAGGATTCGACTTCTCCAGGAACGATTTGCAGTGCCGGACATCATTGTGGATAAAGAAAAAATGGGTTCGATATGGGTAAGCGGAAATACTATCTACGAACATTCAGGTTTTGTAAAAACAACATCTGAAACGGGGGAAAGCGGTGATGCGTTTTTAGCGGCTTTACTTGCCAAACTGCATGAGGGCTCGACACCCGACAAAGCACTCGAATTTGCCACTGCAATCTGCGCTTTAATGGCAAGCTACGGTGAACCTTACCCGGTATACAAACCATCGCAAATTGATGCTTTACTGAATATTAAAAATGAATAAAAACAAAGTTTCTTTTTATTAAAAGGCGTACACATTCAATTACACTCAAAAACAATTACCATGAAAAAACTGCAAATTGTATTGCCATTGCTACTGCTGACAGTGATGTGCTTTGCGCAGCAAAAACGAATTACAGGGCGTGTGGTCAATCAATCCACCAAAGAGCCATTGCAAGGCGTAACTGTGCAGGGAAAAAACATCCATGCGCTGACCGACTCATTGGGAAGATTCAGCATTATGGCACAACCGGGAGAAACGTTGAACCTGTCCTATGTTGGTATGAACGCCCTTACCGCCAAAGTGCCCGACAATACCACCAGTTTAGACCTGGTAATGATAGAAGGCAATGCCGACTTAAACCAGGTTATCGTTACCGGTTACAAATCGGAACGCAAAGTAGATTTAACGGGCGCTGTAGCCGTGGTGAACCTTGCGAATGTAAAAAATGTTCCCACCAGCAGCCCCATGCTGGCCCTGCAGGGCCAGGTGCCTGGCTTGTACATTCAAACAGATGGTTCGCCAACGGGCGGCAACGGCGGCCCTCCTGCTATATTGATACGCGGTGTTGGCACTTTGAGGCAATACCAGCCCTCTTTATATTATTGATGGTGTGCCTACTACGCGGTATGAAGATTTTGCCAATTTAAACACCAGTTCTATTGCTTCCATACAAGTGCTGAAAGATGCTTCTGCAGCTTCTATTTATGGCTCGCGCGCTGCCAATGGAGTTATTATTGTTACAACAAAAAGCGGCGGTCAGAACAAAGTAAACATTCAATTCAACACTAGCTTAACCAGACAATCGGAAAAGCCCTGGCAGGAAACTGTATTGAATTCAACGACAGAGGTAAGGCATTATGGCGTGCTGCTGTAAACGACAGCACAGACTCCAGACGGTGTAGTGAGCCAGATTTATAAATACGATTGGAATGGCGATTACACAAATCCGGTTTTAAACAAAGTAATCATCGCTCCGTTTGTAGGCGCAACCAATAATAATGCTCTTAATTATGATCCGTTTGTAGGTCCTTATTCACATACCGATAGCCTCGAGCCGGTAGGCAATACCAATTGGCAGAATGCGTTATATAAACCAGCTACGGTAACTTCCAATGACCTATCCATTTCAGGCGGATCAGGCAAAAGTGGCTTCCTGATGGATCTGGGCTATTATAATAACAACGGATTAATCGTATTTACAAAATACCGCAGGTACAATGCGCGTATCAATAGCCATGCTTCGGCTTTCAATGACAGGTTGAAATTAGGCGAAAATCTGCAGGTATCGAACACCAACCAGGTAAACTCTACAACTGACGTGGGCGGTGCTCTACGCCGGTCTTGCGCTTAACGCTCGCTCCTACCATTCCTTTATATAAAACAGATGGCACCTATGGCGGACCGCTGGGGGCTGGTTATACAGACAGAAACAATCCTGTGGATATGCAGTATTTAAACAGGTTCAACACCCGTAATCAGTTTCTTACCATTGGTAACATGTATGCCGATATGGAAATCCTAAAACATCTTGTTTATCATACCAGCGTTGGTTTTGAATATTCCGACGGCATTGGCAAAAAATGCTGCAACCTGATCGGCAATGAAGGGCCGGTAAGATTCATTCAACAGCTTAGGCCTTCAGGAAACCAAAGAGTTTACGTTTACCTTTACCAATACTCTCAACTATAATCTGGAATTGGGCAAACAGCCGATTAAACCTGCTGGCAGGTACAGAAGCCATCCGTGATGATTATTCAACATTTGGAGCCACCACCACCAATTTTGCAGTGCAGGATGTAAATTATTTTGCAGTTAAGCTCTGGTGTGGGTTCGCAAACCAATAATGGATCTGCCACAGGTTATCGTTTGTTATCGCAGTTCGGAAAAGTATTTTATGGTTATGCAGACAAGATATCTGGCTTCGGTAACGGTAAGAAGAGATGGTTCTTCACGTTTTGGTGCAAATAATCCGTATGGTATTTTTCCGGCCTTTACCGCTTGGCTGGAGAATCAACAATGAAGACTTTTTCAAAAACGTCAAATATATTTCCAATCTAAAACTACAGGGCAGGTATAGGAACGGTGGGCAATCAGCAGGCATCGAGAAATACAGGAGCCGTATACACTATTTACGCCTAATTATGGCACCAGCAGCCCCGCTTATCCGCATGGCTGAATACCGGTACTGCTTATGATATTATATGGTGTGAACACAGGTACCTTCCATCAGGTTTTGTGCAGACTCAACAAGGCAATCCCAACCTGAAATGGGAATCATCAACTGAAACCAATGTGGGACTTGATTTTGGATTCTTAAATGAAAGCTTAACCGGCTCGTTTGATTACTTTGTCAAGAATACAAATAACATCTTAATCACACCGCCTACTGCCGGTGTTTTAGGAGAAGGGCAAAGCGAAGTATTAAATGGAGCCAGTTTAAAAGACTAGGGATGGGAAGCTGTGCTCGCTTACAATCACAGAACAAGCAGCGGCTTAAGCATACAGTATAACCGGCAATGCCAGTCATTTTGTAAATAAAATTACGTCTTTGCCCGAAGATGTGCGTTCTGCTTATCCGGGAGATGCCAACCATTCCATCATAGGTCATTCGCCTTCTTCCATTTTCGGTTATAAAACAGATGGTTTATTTCAATCTACCGCAGAAGCTGAAAAAGCACCCACACAACCCGGCGTTACAGGCGGATGGTCCACACGGTGACTAAAAGGTGCCGGCAGCATTAAATATGTAGATATAAATGGTGACGGTAAAATTGATGCAAACGACCAAACCTGGCTGGGCACAACATTGCCCAAGATTGAATATGGGCTTCGGATAGATCTTGAATTACAAAAGCTTTGATTTTTCTGCATTTTCGGTTCGGGTGTGGCTGGTAAAACAGGTTTCGATCCTACCAAATTCTTCAATGATTTCGTTGACCAGAGAAACAACTTTGGACCTGGTGCTTTAAATGCATGGACGCCTCAAAATACAGGTTCAAAAATCCCTGCGTTAAGTTTATTAAATCACAATGGTGAAGACAGACCTTCAGATTTTTATTATGTAAATGCTTCTTATTTCAAGATTCGCAATGTTCTACTGGGTTATAATCTTCCCAAAACCATTGCAAACAGCATGAAAATGGAAGGCTTGCGTATTTATGTTTCCGGTCAAAATCTGTTTGCTTTAAAATCAAAACAATACACTGCCAAAGACCCTGAAAGAGCCAATACATTTGATTTATGGCCTGTACCTACATCGTACACCATTGGCATCAATGCAAACTTTTAAATTTTAAAAAAAGATGTTATGAAACACTACAAGTTTTAAAATACTTTTATGCCACAGTCATTCTGTTTTCGATTGGCTGTAAAAAATACCTGGATTATCAGCCGCAGGGTGCTGTATCGGCAGCTGATCTTAACAACTCCTACAGCTGTTGACGGCTTGGCAACGGCCGCTTATGCAGGCATCGCCAACGACTGGTGGGATGCACCCATCACCAGCATGTGGGAGTATGGAAGCGTGCGTTCCGATGATGCTTATAAAGGTGGTGGCGCCATTGGCGACCAGCAGCAGATGGATAAATATGAACAGTTTTATCTTAGTTAATTCATCTAACAATGGCGCAGGTGATTTTGGTTTTCCGGGCACATGGATACGTGCCTACGGCGCCATCTCACGGATCAACAATGCCTTACGCGCATTGAACAATTTAACCGATGCACAGTTTCCTGAACGTACAATCCGCATTGGTGAAATGCATTTTCTCCGCGGGCATATGTATTTCCTGTTAAAGGTTTTGTTTCGCAACATTCCCTGGTTTGATGAAACGCTCTCTAACGACCAGATCATAAAGGTTCCCAACACCATGTCCAACGATTCGCTCTGGCAAAAAATAGAAGGTGATTTCCAGACCGCTGTTAACGATTTACCCGAAACACAGCCAGGGCAGCCAGGACAGCGCCAACCAACTTTCTGCAAAATCCTATCTTGCAAAAGCATTGTTATACCATGCTTATACACAGGATGACAAATACAATGTTACGGGAATTGACCAGGCAAAAATGCAGCAGGTAATCAGTTTAACCAACGATGTAATCAACTCGGGCAATTATGCCCTCAATCCAGATTTTGCCTATAATTTCCTCGACGGTCATGACAACAGTCCTGAATCCGTTTTTGCCATTCAATATTCCATCAACGACGGAACCGCTATCGGTGGAAGGTTAAGTATGAGCACCAGCTTAAATTATTTTGCAGGTGCACCTCAATATGGTTGCTGCGCATTTCATATTCCATCCCAGGAACTGGTAAATGCCTTTAGCACCACGGCGTGCAGGCTTACCTAATTTCGATCATTTCAACGATAGGGCTTTAACCGATGCCGATCTTACAACAAATGGCGTTACTGTTGATCCTCGCATTGACCATACCGTTGGCATACAGGGCCATCCATTTAAGTACGATCCCGCTATTCCTTACGACCATAGCTGGGAAAGCTTGGCAGGCACTTATGGTGGTTTCGGAACCATGAAAGAGCTACAGTTGGCTACCTGCGCCTGTTTTAAAAAGTTAGGACCATTTTACGGTACTTCTGTCAATCTCGATATTATCCGTTACGATGATGTTTTACTAATGAATGCCGAAGCACAAATTCAAACGGGCAACCCAATGGCAGCGCTGCCTTTAATCAATTTGGTAAGAGCAAGAGCAGCATCCAACAGTCCATTGGTTAAAAAGGCAGACGGCACCGATCCATCCAATTATAAAATTGATGTTTATAAACCCGGCGTGAACATTCCGGCCTGGGACCAGGCAACCGCTTTTAAAGCTTTGCAATGGGAACGAAGAATGGAATTTGCGATGGAAAGTCCACGCTTTTTCGATCTGGTGAGATGGGGCATTGCAGCCGAAACATTAAATGGTTATTTTACCGTTGAAAAAACAAGACATCCGTTTTTAAGCAGCGCCCAATTTACAAAAGGTGTACATGAGTATTTTCCGATTCCGCAGGAACAAATAACGCTTACCAATGGATTGTACAAACAGAACAATGGTTATTAAATCTGGGCCATTTTTATCATAAAAAGTAAAGTGAACAACAGCAGGAAAACCTTATAATCTTTCTTGCTGTTGTTTCAATCTCACCGTTTAGATTTCATAACATGAAACGATTGCTCTTTTTGTTTTTGCTCCTTTTTTTATCTTCTTTTGTTTTTGCACAAGAGGAAGCAACACCGACGCCACAATGGCGACCACTTTATCATTTCACGCCGGAAAAATATTGGACAAACGATCCTAACGGGCTCATTTATTTGAATGGCGTTTATCATTTGTACAATCAGCAAAATCCGTTCGAAAACAAATGGGGGCACATGAGTTGGGGACATGCTACCAGCACGGATTTGGTACACTGGAAACACTTGCCAGTTGCCATTCCCGAAACCATTGATAAAGATACTACCTGGCGGTTTTCGGGCAGTGCAGTCTGGGATAAAAATAATACCAGTGGCTGGTGCAAAAGCACTGATTGTTTGGTAGCCATTTATACAGCCGACCAACCGAATTTAAAAAAGGAATCGCAATTTGTAGCGTACAGCAATGATGGTGGAATGACGTTTACCAACTATGCTAATAACCCTGTGATTGATTTACATAAAAAAGATTTCCGCGACCCCAATGTTTTTTGGTATGAACCGGCTAAAGAATGGCTGATGACGGTGGTGTTGCCAACAGAACACAAGGCTAGATTTTACAGCTCGAAGGATTTAAAAAACTGGAATCTGTTGAGTGAGTTTGGACCGCAAGGCTACACGGGTGCCAACTGGGAATGTCCTTTCTTAATTCAGCTTCAGGTTGATGGAAATGGGGCAAAAACAAAATGGGTTTTGGTAACATCGGCTGCGGGTGGTAACCGTGGCGTTTTTGAACAATATTTTGTTGGTGATTTTGATGGAACCAAATTTACAAATGATAATCCCACTGATACCGTTTTGCCATTGGATTATGGCGATTGTTTTTATGCAGCCATACCCTGGAATGGTTTGCCAAATACTCAAAAAACCTACATTGGTTGGATGGTGCCCAATCCGCAACCTACAGCGCCATGGAAAGGACAAATGTCTATACCGAGAGATTTAAGTTTACGCCAAACCAAAGAAGGAATTCGCTTAATTCAAAAGCCTGCTTCTATTATTGAGAACAACTTAGATAAGTTATCCAATCATACAAAAATTGTATTGCAAAATACAACCTTAGACAACAACGAAATAAATATTGACAAAAACAAAAAGATAAAAGGAAACGCTTATTGGTTAGAAGCAGAATTGAGCACAGAACCCAATGCCATTACAGGTTTCAAGATAGCACAGAAAAAAGATAGCAATAACAAAACTATCTCTGAAACAGTAATTGGCTATGATGCAAAAAGCCATCAATTGTATGTTGACCGAAACAACAGCGGTGGCGGAAAAGTAGCCGAAAACAAACTGAAACAAACGATTGATATAAGCAATGATAACAAAGGGATCAAACTTCAGATTTTGCTGGATAAATCTTCGCTGGAAGTGTTTGTAAATAATGGTGAAGCTGCTTTAACGACTTATATTTATCCTGATGAAGATGCCGATAACATAGCTGCATTTTCAAATGGTGGTAAAGCAGTTCTAAAGTCTTTACAAATCTGGAATTTATCATCTGTTGATAACAATATGGCTGAAGCAAAAAAATAAAAGGGGCCTTGTTTTTTAAATTCCTTTTTTTACATCACTTTTAATGTGCGAAATATCATATTATTCTTCTTTTCTTTTAGTAAGAAACTTAGCTATTGCTTTCCATGAAATATCTGTTGCTTTTTATCAGTCTTAACGCTTGTCTTTCATCAACCATATTTGCACAAACACCCGCGCAAACAGTTCCCCAATTTCATTTTAGTAAGCTTGATCAATCTTCTTTTAGCAATGCGAATCTGGCGCAAAACAAAATGCTGTTTTTCTTTTTTTTCGATCCGGATTGCGAACATTGTCAGCGTGCTGCAACCAATTTAAACAAACAGGCAGAAGGCTATAAAAAAGCTGCAGTGTATTTGATAAGCATGGCTGATCAAGCGAAAATAAATGCATTTATAAATCAGTATTTATCGGCTTTTCAAAAGAAGCAAAATGTAACGGTTTTGCAGGATAAGAACAATGAGTTTATTTCCAAATTTCAACCGATTCGTTATCCGGCCATGTATTTATACAATCAAAATAAAAAGCTGCTGGATTATGAAGATAATCCGGAAAGCGTCTTTCGTTTTTTAAAACCATTGCAATCATCAGTACAATAAAATATCATACATGAAAAACAAATTCTTATCAACGTCCATTTTTACTACTGTGCTGCTATTTATAAGCGGGTTTGGTTTTGCCCAAAATAATGCTGTTGGCATCTTTGAAGGCCATGGGGATGTAGGCACAAATGTAAAGCCGGGGTCTGCTACATATATTCCCGAAACGCAGCAATATGTTATCTCCGGCGCAGGCTACAACGTGTGGGCAGACCATGATGAGTTTCAGTATGTGTGGAAGAAGATGTCGGGTGATTTTATCCTTTATACAAGAGCTGAATTTCTGGGCAATTGGGTTGACTATCATCGCAAGGTGGGCTGGATGGTTCGTAAGAGTTTGGATGGGGCCTCGCCGCATGTAAATGCAGTTGAACATGGTGATGGCTTAACTTCTTTACAATTCAGAAGAACGGCAGGTGCGCAAACAGAAGAACATAAGATGAAAATTACAAAAGCCAATATCCTTCAGTTAGAAAGAAAGGGCAATACTTATATAATGCGGGCAGCTACTTATGGTCAGTTGTTTACAGTAGATTCTATCACCGGCATTGATTTAGGGGATGATGTGTATGTTGGCTTGTTTGTAGGCTCGCATAATGCCGACGTTGTTGAAACCGGCGTCTTTAGCAACGTAAGCATCACAGTGCCTTATAAAGGGGTTGCCGACAATACAACGCAGATGACATTGGGCAGCAATTTAGAATTGGTGGAAGTAGCTTCGGGCAGGCGCAATGTTATTTACAAAGTGCCTTATTCTATACAGGCACCCAACTGGACACCCGATGGCAAAAGTCTTATTTATAACGACTATAAAGGCATCATGTACAACTATGATTTAGCTACCAACCAACCCACTGAAATCAATACCGGAACGGTTACTAAAAACAACAACGATCATGTGATTTCGTTTGATGGAAAAATGCTTGGTCTGAGCAATTATGTAAAGGAATTAGGAGGTTCTATTATTTATACCGTACCTATCACCGGCGGCACGCCTAAACAGGTAACGCCAAAAGGTCCCTCCTATTTGCACGGCTGGTCGCCCGATGGAAAGTCGTTGGTTTTTTGTGGGGAACGAAACGGCGAATTTGATGTTTATAGAGTGCCGGTGAATGGCGGAACAGAGGTTCGCTTAACCAACACAAAAGGTTTGGATGATGGTCCTGAATATACGCCCGATGGCAAGTATATTTATTTTAATTCAGTACGTTCAGGTTTAATGCAAATCTGGCGTATGAATCCCGATGGCAGCAATCAGGAACAGGTAACCAAGGACAGCTTAAACAACTGGTTTGCGCACGTTTCACCGGATGGAAAATCGCTTGCTTTTATATCATTTTTACCGGATGAAGTGCCGCCCGGAATGCACCCGCCTTATAAGCATGTTTACATTCGTACAATGCCTATTGAAGGCGGAACTCCTAAAGTGGTAGCCTATGTATATGGTGGACAAGGAAGCATGAACACACCTTCCTGGTCGCCCGATAGCAAGCGGCTGGCATTCATCAGCAACAGCGATATGAACGGGAAATAATTTTCAACCGCTAAGATGCGGAGACACGAAGTTTGTTTTTGCCCATTTTCTTTGCGCCTTCGCGTCTTAGCGGTTTATAATTCAAATGTATGATTGGCAAACAAAACCATCTGCTTTATACGGCGTTGATAACGCTTATTGCATGTTCCTGCCATCATACAAAGCAAGAGTTTATTTAGCATCATTACCTTCTTCGCAAACAGGGATTGATTTCACCAATCGTTTAGAAGAAAACAAAGACCTCAATATCTTAAGTTACATCTATTATTATAACGGTGGCGGCGTTGCCGTTGGAGATATCAACAACGATGGCTTACCGGATATTTATTTTTGTGCAAATACAAACGGTGGTAATAAATTATACTTAAACAAAGGCAACTTTAAATTTGAAGACATCACAGCAAAAGCAGGCGTAGCAGGCAGTTCAGACTGGTGCACCGGTGTTACGATGGCTGATGTAAACGGTGATGGCTATCTGGATATTTATGTTTGCGCTGTTGCCAACATGCACCATCTCATTGGGCATAATGAGCTTTTCATCAACAATAAAAACGGAACTTTTACTGAAAGCAGTGCAGAATACGGATTGAATTTTTCAGGCTTTTCAACGCAGGCTGTTTTCTTTGATTATGACCATGATGGCGACTTAGATTGCTTCTTAATCAACCAATCAGAACATCCCAATCAAAACATAAGCGATACCAGTGCAAGGCGCGGCTTTGATGCTAATTCCGGTGAGCGTTTATTTAGAAATGATATGGTAAAGACAAATGGCAAGTTCACCGATGTTTCTGCACAGGCAGGCATTTATCAAAGCAAACTTTGCTATGGCCTGGGCGTTGCCGTTGGCGATTTAAATAACGATGGCTGGGATGATATTTATGTGGGTAATGATTTTCATGAAAATGATTTTTATTACATCAATAATGGAAACGGAACCTTTACAGAAAGCGGCGCCAAACACTTTAAGCATTATAGCCGCTACAGCATGGGCAACGACATTGCCGACTTTAATAATGATGGACAGTTGGATGTAATAACGGCTGATATGTTGCCGCGCGATGAAAAGATTCTAAAGACTTATGGCAATGGTGAACACTTGGATATTTACAATGAAAAAATTATAAAGAACGGTTATCAAAACCAATACTCCCGAAACTGTTTGCAGCGCAACAATGGCGATGGGGAAAGCTTTAGCGATGTAGGACTTGATAAGCGGTATATATGCAACCGATTGGAGCTGGAGCCCTTTGTTTTGTGACTTTGACAATGATGGCAATAAAGATTTGTTCATTTCGAGCGGCATCGTGAAACGCCCGTTGGATTTGGATTTCATCAATTTCTTTTCCAATATCAAAGACCCGAGAGCTTATGGTTCACCCGAAGAATTGAAAAAGACTTTGCTTAATAAAATGCCTGATGGCGCATCGCATCCTTACCTGTTTAAAGGTGATGGCACGCTGCATTTTGCTGATTCGAGTTCATCATGGGGATTGAGTGATCTAAAAGGCTATTTTAATGGCGCTGCTTATGCCGATTTTGATAACGATGGTAAACAGGATGTTGTTATCAACTGCCTGAATGCGCCAGTCCTTTTTTTAGAGAATAACGCACCCAAAAGAAACTGGCTTTCCATTTCTTTTGAGGGTGATGGAATGAACACAAAAGGCATCGGCTGCAAAGCTTACCTGTTTGCAGGGGGCAAAATGCAGTATGAGCAATTGGTGACGACACGCGGTTTTGAATCCGGCTCGGAAGCACGGTTACACTTTGGTTTGGGAGATGCAGCAAAAGCGGACAGCATCCTGATTGTATGGGAAAATCAAAAGTATCAATTGGTGAAAAACATAGCAGCGAATCAACAACTCGTTTTCAAACAAAGCGATGCGACTTTTGATTTTCATTACAACAATTTCTTTCCCAAACAAAAAGAATGGCTGCAAGATATCTCTGCGCAGGTTGGCTTACATTGGAAACATGAAGAAGACAATTTTAATGACTTCAATAACCAGTATTTACTTCCGCACGAAGAATCAACAAGAGGTCCGAAACTGGCGGTTGCCGATGTAAACAAAGATGGGCTGGATGATATTTTTGTTTGTGGCGCAAAAGGGCAGGCAGGTTGTTTGTTCATTCAAAATAAGAATGGAACATTTAGAAAAAAGGACTACCACTATTTTCGATAAAAACAAAAGCTGCGAAGGTGTTGATGCCACCTTTTTTGATGCCAATGGAGATGGTTTTCCAGACTTGTATGTGGTAAGTGGTGGTAATGAAGATGCGGATGGCAATCCTGCCTTATCGGATCATTTGTACATGAATGATGGCAAAGGAAATTTTAAAGAATCGATTGGTGCACTGCCTTCTTTTTTAACCAATAAATCCTGCATTGCAGTGGCCGATGTTAATGGCGATGGCAGCCCGGATATTTTTGTGGGCGGCTTATCATCGCAAAAAAATTATGGCTTTACAAAAGGCGCTTCTTACTTGCTACTCAACGATGGCAAAGGGCATTTTCATTTGGCAGATACAAGCGTTCTACGGCCCAAAATAGGTTTAGTTACATCGGCTGCTTTTGCTGATGTCAACGGCGATGGATGGCAGGATTTAATCCTTGCCGGTGAATGGATGGGCGTTGAAATTTTTATCAATCACAAAGGCGTTTTTAAAGAGTCAGAAATTGCAAGCTCGTCAGGACTTTGGCAATCTTTATACATTACAGACATTAATAGGGACGGGCATCCTGATATTCTTGCCGGCAACTGGGGACTGAACTCAAAACTTCATGCAAATCCAAATGGACCACTCAAATTGTTCGTCAAAGATTATGATAACAATGGCACTACCGAACCTATAATGACATACAACGTGAACGGTGAAGATTGCCCGTTTTTAGGAAAAGATTTATTGGAAAGCGTCTTTGCCACTTTTAAAAAAGCAGCATCTTACTTATGATGAAGTGGCGGGTAAAAATGTGGCTTATTTAATGGGCAATATGTTCGTCAATCCATCACCAACAGAACTGAAAGCAGAGACACTGGCATCGGCGTGTTTTATCAATGATGACAAAGGAAATTTCACAAAAACAAACCTGCCGGATGCGCTGCAACTGGCTCCCATCTTTGTTTTTGCCACAATTCCAAACAGCAATAACAATCTATATTTTGCAGGTGGAAATTTTTACGGTGTGCAACCTTATGAAGGCAGATATGATGCGTTGCAGCCAACTTTGTTTTCATTCAATCAGTCAAAAGCAAATGCAACAATTGAGTCCATCCTTCCTTCTATCAATGGCGAAGTGCGTGATGCAAAATGGATACATTGTGCAAATAATAAAATGATTCTGGTAGCTGGCAATGAACAATGGTCCTTTGCTATTTTTAAAGCCGGATTAGCAAATCATCGTGTATCATTACAACAAAATATTCTGGTTATATGTTTAAAAGATTTTGCGCTATCGTGTTCGCTGTAATCCTTTACGGTTCTGTATTTGCGCAGCAAACTAAAAGTAGTATTGCACCGTTTTCAATTGTTATGCTGAACGGCAAAACTTATACTTACAAAGAGTTGAAGAAAAATGTTCCAACAGTTCTTGTTTATTTTTCACCAACCTGCGAGCATTGCCAGGCGTTTACAAAAGAATTGTTGAAGCATGACGAAGAGCTTAAAAATAAACAAATTGTAATGGTAACGTATCAGCCTGTAAAAGAGATGAAGCCGTTTGACTCTACGTTTCACATTTCATCGAAGCATTACATAAAAATGGGAACGGAAGGTTACACATTCGTGGTGCAGAAGTGGTATGGAGTGCAGCGTTTTCCATTTGTGGCGATGTATAACAAAGAAATGAAATTGGTAAAAACAATTCCGTTTGTTACACAGCCGGAGGAAGTATCAAAAGAAATTGCTTCTTTATAAATAAACAACCATGAAACAGTACCAGCTTTTGCAAACAAGAACCATCAGGCTATGGCTTCTTGCAGGGTTTGTTTTTGCACAAATTAGTCTTTTCGCGCAAAGCCAGTTGTATCACGAATTGTACCGGCCGCAGGTGCATTTTTCACCGGCAGCGCATTGGATGAACGACCCCAATGGAATGGTGTATGATAACGGCGTTTATCATTTGTTTTTTCAATATTATCCCGATAGCACAGTATGGGGGCCTATGCACTGGGGGCACGCTACCAGCACCGATTTGGTACATTGGCAAGAGCAACCCATTGCTTTGTATCCCGACAGTTTGGGCTTTATTTTTTCAGGTAGTGCGGTGGTCGACAAAGACAACACTTCCGGCTTTGGATCTAATGGAAAAACGCCTTTGGTTGCTATGTACACAAGTCATAATCCAAAAGCCGCACGGGAAGGTAAAACAGATATTGAACGGCAATGCATCGCTTATAGTTTGGATGGTGGCAAAACATTTACAAAATATGACAATAACCCCGTGCTTCCTAATGAAAGCGGAAGCCGTGATTTTCGCGATCCGAAAGTGATGTGGTATGAAAAAGAAAAGAAATGGATTGTGATTTTAGCAGTCAAAGACCATGTATCTTTCTATTCATCACCTGACTTAAAAAGCTGGACACACGAGAGCGATTTTGGCAACTCATTGGGTGCGCATGGTGGTGTGTGGGAATGCCCTGATATATTTCCTTTGCAGCACAATGGCAAGGAAGTTTGGGTAGTGATTGTAAACATCAATCCGGGTGGACCGAATGGTGGCTCAGGCACGCAATATTTTACCGGGCAATTTGATGGAAAAACATTTACGCCGGATGATGCCGACATCACCAAATGGATGGATTATGGCACCGATAACTACGCTGGTGTAACCTGGAGCAACACAGGCAACCGGCGCATTTTATTAGGCTGGATGAGCAATTGGTTGTATGCCACTAAAGTGCCAACTGCTACATGGCGAAGCGCCAACACATTGCCACGGGAACTGAGTTTGAAAGAAGTAAATAATAAGTTGTATGTAACAGCCATGCCTGTGAAAGAATTGAATTCGATTGCAAAGCCATTTGCAACATTCAGCAATATCAAAGCAGATGATAATATTCTTGCAAAAACAAAAACTATTACTACCGCTTATCGTGTTGTTGTATCAGCTGATAAACTTGATGACGTTTCGTTTACCTTCTCAAATGCAGATGGAGAGCGGCTTGTAGCGGGTTATGACAAAAAGAACAATCAATATTTTATAGATAGAACTGATGCCGGCAAGTCTGATTTTTATAAAAATTTTGCGACTAAACACACTGCTTCGCGATTGTCAAACGGGGACAAAATGAACATTACATTTGTCATTGATGCGGCTTCGATTGAGATGTTTGCCGATGATGGAATAACGGTAATGACGGACATCTTTTTTCCAAAATCTTTATTGAATCAGATTCAAATTTCTTCACCAACTCATCTGCCAATTCAAAAGGTACAAATCGACAAATTGAATAGTATTTGGAAATGAGTAAAAAACAAATGTCGCGCAGATTGCACGGATTTGCATAGATAAGAATAGTGCATTTCTCATTATCACAGTTATAAAATAGTGACGACCTATAAGGTTTTTAAAACCTTATAGGTCTAACATATAAAACCTTACAATGGGCAGATGCAAACGATAAAAGACAGGTTACTAAAAGGTGATATTTTCAACAAAAAAGACGCAATACAAATTGCCGAAAAAGCTTGTGCATCAAAGGAAACGTTTGCCGAATTATTGCGCCTTTTTATTAGTAATGAATATCGCATTGCACAACGCGCTGCCTGGTGTGTAAGCACTGCAGTTGAGATAAAACCACAACTTATTTATCCGTACATTAAAACTTTGATTAAGCAATTGTTGCGAACCGATGTGCATAATGCAGTAGTAAGAAACAGCACAAGAATTTTGAATCAAATTTCTATTTCCGAAGAGCATCATGGTGAAGTGATGAATGCATGTTTTGTTTTGGCAGAAAAAAGGGAAACGCCCATTGCCACTAAGGCGTTTGCATTATCAACCTTGTATAAATTGTGTTTGCTATATCCTGATATAAAAGTAGAATTACAAACCATTGCGGAAGCCCATCTCGATAGCGAAAGTGCAGCAGTGAAGAATGTTTCAGTACGGATTATTGCAGCTTTACATAAAACCAAAAGCCCAGGTATAAACCACAAGTCCGCCAAAATAAAATAGCATTGTGGCAAGGAAAGCATTGCTTCCTGCTAGTACGCCAGCAGCACTTATTAATCCTAATAAAATAAGGGCAAAAGAAAAATACAACACCATTTTTTTTCTTTTCAAAAGATGCAGATATTCAAACCGGCTAACAGGCAAAACCATCGTTAATAAAATAAGTGCTGCAAGGTATTGATTGTCATCTTTAACGGTTGACAGATGGCCGCCAAATAGAGCCGTAGCAGCGCTTGCAGCCAGCAGGAAAGCCACCGAACCGGCAATCTTTTTTTCCAATGAAGAGAGAACATATTTGCCTTCTTTGGTAAACAACAAAACCATGTTTGCCATCGGTGCGCCCACCCACGAAAAAAGTACAAATAAAAAGTATAAACCAATCAGTATATATGCCAATGTATTGGCTCCTGCAAACGAAGAAATACCCGATGCAAGCCTTATGGATGCCCAGATAACAAGAACGGTTATCCAGCGAACCTTTTTTGATTTGGCAGAAAGCCATAAGGAAAACATCAACAACCAACGATAAGGCAGCAACCTTGCTTTGAGCGATTCCTTATAACCTTGTTTAGCGCGTTTGTTATTGGGGTTGATACGTAATGCTTCGCGAAAATGCTGACGGGCATCTTTGTGCTTTCCTTTTTCTAAATAAATCCAGCCAACATTGGTGTGTGTAAAATCATCTTCGGGGTCAACCTGCAAAGCTTCGCGTATGGTTTCGTAAGCTTCTTCTTTATTTTTTAACCTGATTAATGCCTGCGTTCTTGCATTCAAACAAGTTAAATCTTCTGCATTGAAATAAAGACCTTCATTGGCTTTTTCCAACGCTTCATCATACCGGTGCATGTCGAGCAAAATGTATGCATACAAACCAAAATAAGCTGAAGCTTCAGGGTTTAATTCCAATGCTTTTTTCAGTTCTTCAATCGCTTTGGTTTTATCATTTTTTCGGTAAAAACAAAAAGCCAGCAAATAAAACACACGATGATAATAAGGCATCAACGATGCACATTTGTAAAGCAATTGCAAGCTTTCATCAAATAGCCTTGTCTCAATTTTGCATTCAGCTAATAACAATAAAGCTTCCGCGTCTTCAGGGTTTTCGCGCAGCGCATATCCAATTTCTTTTTCAGCCTCTTTTATTCTTCCTTGTTGAAACAAGAGCGTTGCTCGTTGTATATGTTGATTGATTAAAAACATAAGTTGTAAGAATCAAGGTACAAGAAACAAGCTGTCAAGATAGAGTACAAGTTTCAAGATACAAGTAAAAAAAGTTCAATTAACAGGTGAACAAAATATATGTAAAAACAAACAATAGTTAAATACAAAGAAAGCATGAGTAACATTCATCCTGTTTCCTGAAACCTGATTGTTGAATCTTGCCTCTTTATTTTCTGAGTTTCATGTAGCTTAGAATTTCATCGTACAGCCCACTTTCATTCGCATATAACGCATAGTTGCGGGCTGTACTAAACCATTCGTGTGTAGTGGCTTTGTGCTGCTTGGCTGCTTTTTGCAAATCTTTCGTGTTCAATTTTTCAATGCTGCCTTTTGCTAAACTTTCTTCCAACTTGGCTTCAGTGGCAATGTCAACAATAGCTTTCAAATCAGCACCCGAGTATTCGGGCGTTGCTTTTGCTATTGCTGATACATCAATGCTTTCAGCCGGTTTGTTTTTTAAATGTTGTTTGATAATTTCGCTCCTTCCTTTTTCATCAGGTGGCGAAACAAACACCACTCTGTCGAAACGGCCCGGTCTTCTGAAAGCACTATCAATGCTCCACGGTGCGTTGGTGGCTGCCAAAATTAAAACGCCTTCATTGCTGTGTTGCACACCATCCATCTCAGCCAGAAACTGGTTGATAACATGCCTCATGCTGCTTTGCTTTAAATCGCTCCGGCTGGCGCCCAACGCATCCACTTCATCAAAAAACAAAACACAAGGCGCATTGTCGCGCGCCTGCTGAAACACAGCATGTAAATTCTTTTCGCTGTTGCCCATCCACATGTCTAAAATATCGTGCAAACCAATGTTGATGAACTTTGCATCAATTTCCCCGGCAGTGGCTTTGGCAAGATAAGTTTTGCCGCAACCAGGCGGACCATACAATAAAATGCCGCCGCCTGTTTTCTTACCGAATGCTTTATATAAATCAGGATTTCGTAAAGGTTGAATTATTTTTAAAGAAATCTCTTTTTTTATGCTTTCCATACCGCCCACGTCATTAAAACGCATGTCGGGCTTTTCCATGAAAAATTCAGGCTTTTGCCTGTGCTGGTTGCCACCAAAAAAAGGATCTTCATGCTCCTCAAAATCACTCAAATCATCCAACGGATCAGCCGGCGCTTCAAACGATGAGGTGCGCAACGCACCATCAATTTCTTCATCTTTAAAAGAAGGATTTTGCTGTAATACTTTCTTATACACTTCTACTGCTTCACCGAACGACTGTTCTTTAATCAAACATCGTATAAACTGTACCATTTCATCGGTTTGCAATGCCGATTCTTTTATCAAATCTTCATAAATAATAATAGCTGCTGAATACTTTTTTTGCCGATAATAAATGTGAGCCAACCCCTTGCGTGCCTTGTTGTTGCCATAACTGCGCTTTAGCACTTCGCTGTATTGTTCAGCCGCTTCTTCTACATGGTTTGCCCTCATCATCAGTTCAGCCAGATGCAATCGCAACGGTATGTTATCCGGCGATAATTGCAAGGCTTCAATCAATTGGTTAATTCCTTCGTCCATCATTCTTTTGTTAGTAGATAAAAGCAAATATATTTCAATACCGCAAAAGCAGTGTTAAGATGATAGAAGGGAAACGCTTAGCATGATATAATTGTTGCCTTATTCAAACCGGATCTACATCAGGTGTAATCTTCACGCTTCGATACGTTGGGTTGCTTTGAATGATAATGATCTGTTGCAAAATTTGCAGCTTACAGTTGGTGATTACAGCCGCTTCGCGAGGCAGCTTTAATAAAATTTCCCACAAAAAAACATTGCGTATTTTATTCACAAGAGGCTCGGCTGGCCCGGTTATGAAATTCGCATAATTCGCTTGCAGCCCTTGCGCCATCAGCTCTGCAGCTTCCCCTGCCGTGGCACTTTCTTTATGTTTAAAAACAATTTTAATAATGCGTGAAAACGGCGGATAAAAAAAGTTACGCCGGTTTTCAATTTCTAACTTGTATAAGCTTTCATAATCATGGTCTTTTACCAATTGTAACACCGGATGATGCACGTTGGCAAGCTGTATCAAAACCTTTCCTTTTATATCTCTTCTTCCAGCCCGGCCACTCACTTGTTCCATCAATTGAAAAGCTCGTTCATTCACCCGAAAATCAGCAAAATTTAAAATGCCATCGGCATCCAAAATGCCAACCAGGTTTACATGCTCAAAGTCGAGACCTTTAACTACCATTTGCGTTCCTACCAAAATATCAAGCCGTTGCTGTTCAAACAATTTTATAAGAGTATCATGGTCGTGCTTGCCACGGATACTGTCGTAATCCATGCGGGCTGTACGCGCATCGGGAAACTCTGCCGCAATGGTTTCTTCAATTTTTTCGGTACCAAAATTTTTTTGATTGAATTGATGACTGCCACATGCAACGCAGGTGTACATGACCGGATAATCGGTGCCGCAATAATGGCAAACCAGTTTGTTTTTGCCTTTGTGAAACGTGAGCGTAACATCACAGTTGCGGCAATGCGGTATCCAGCCGCAAACAGAGCAAATCAAGTAAGGTGAATAACCGCGCCGGTTTTTGAATAAAATCACCTGTTTTTTTTCTTTTAGCGATTTTTCAATCTCACTCTTCAACTCCGGTGTAAGAATTACTTTTTCATTCGGCTTGGTAACCACATTTTTGGTGTCAATCACTTCAATATCGGGCAACTCTGCATTGCCATAACGCTCGTTCAATTTCACCAAACCATAACGCTGTAAGGTGCAGTTGTAATAGCTTTCTATAGATGGCGTTGCGCTGCCCAGCAATACTTTTGCATTGAATAAAGAAGCATAATAAATGGCCGTGTCGCGGGCATGATAGCGTGGTGCCGGATCGTGTTGTTTGTAAGACGAATCGTGCTCTTCATCAACGATAATCAAACCCAAATCTTTAAAGGGCAACAGCAATGCAGAACGCGCACCCAGTACAGCTTTGGTTTCGCCGCTTTTTATTTTGTTCCAGATTTCAACTCGCTCGTTTGCGTTGAATTTAGAATGATAAATGGCGATGTGCCCGCCAAAATGAATTTGCAATCTTCTTATTACCTGCGCCGTTAGTGCAATTTCGGGCAGCATGTACAAAACCTGTTTGCCCTGCTGCATGTATTGCTCAATGAGTTTGCTGTAAATCTGCGTTTTGCCACTTGAGGTTACGCCATGTAACAAACAAACCGCTTTTTGCGATAGGGCTTGTTCTACTTCATGAAATGCTTTTTGTTGCACAACCGATAACGTGAAATTCACTGCAATGTCTTTTGGCAGTTGAGGCAAACGACTCGCGCTTCGTTTTTCGGCACGTAAAATATTTTTATCAATCAGGGCATTGAGTTGTGAAGAAGTAGCGCCTGATTTTTTCAACAATTGCGATTGAATCACTTCACCTTCTGTTTTTTGCAAATGCAAAAACGACATCAACAATTCCATTTGCTTCGGTGCTGCTTTGCCCCAATTGTTCAATAGTTTTTGCAAATTTTCTTCAACAAAAAAATCAGGATGAAGATGAATGTAAGTCTCCCATTTCTCTTTGTATTTCTCCTGCAATTCTTCCCACACATAACACAATTTTTTTTCAATCAGCCGCTTGATAACAGGATACACGTGGTTCACATCCAGCAGTTGCTGAACCTCGGGCAGTTTCAATTCTTTCTTTAATTGCAGGGCTTCGGCAACAATGTATTCCTCATCATTTAATGTTTCCCAATCGGGTTCCATTTCTTCATTCCAAAGCAATGTGGTTTCGCTTGATAACTTTAAATTCGATGGCACGGCTGCCTGCATCACTTCGCCTTCTGTGCACATGTAATAATCTGCCATCCACTGCCACAACTGCAACTGCGTTTCATGTACCAATGGCTCTGCATCCAGCACATTCACCAATGGCTTCGGATCAAAGCCGGCGGGCTTTTCAGCGATTATTCTTTTTACAAGACCCGTGTATTTTTTGTTTCGCAGAGAAACTTCTACACGCTTGCCAACCGTAACCGAATCGGCTAAGTGAGAAGGAATTTGCCAGGTATAATTTTTAGGTAAAAAAAGAGGCACAATCACTTCGGCGTAAGAGGAAACTTCGTGTTGAGTAAAATCAATTTTGTTTGTCGCTGTTATTCATTCAGTTAGTTCTTTACTTCCATTGCAGAAGTAAAATAAACGATTTTTAATGAAGCGAAAGAAAATACAATATATCAAAGTTGAATTGCACAAACATTACTTTAGCAAAATCTAAACTTTCTACTGCTGTGAAATATGTTTTATTTTGTTACTCTTAGTGTACATCAACCTCAACACATTACATGCGCAAACAACAAACGATACCACTGCCATTCAACAATTGCTTGAACGCGAATCTGCCACATGGCGAAGCGGCGATGTAAAAGCACATGCAGCTTGCTGGCAGGTTCAGCCATATAGCACCATTTTAGTGTCAACGACTGATGGAAAATCGTTTGTGGCGCCAGCCGTCAATGATGATAAATCCACCTGCCAATATGATGGGCAAAGGTGGCAGTGCAAAAAACAGCAATTACAAATTCAGCATTCATGGCAATGATGCGTGGGTAAGCCATGATGAAGTATCAACGGCTGCCGATGGCACGCAATCTTACTCGCATGAAATGAGAATATTGGAAAAAATAAACGGAGAATGGAAATTGGTAGCGCAGTCTATTCACATGTACAAGCCAGAGTAAAATAAACGAAGAAATTACTCTTCTCCCGCATTCAGCCACACCACTTTTTGATCAGGAACGTGCGGTTGACCAATGATGTCTCTATACAAATGGGGCCGCCTTGCTTTAAGATAACGATAGCCACCAGCTTGCGTTAATTTTTCTGGTGTAAAGCACAGCCGTTTGTACATCGTTGCCCAATTTTCTGCATTCGGCAATCACATCACCAAATGGATCAATAATCATGGAGCAGCCATTCTTCAACTGGTCGTCGTCCATGCCAATTGCGTTTGAAAATATTGCATACACGGCATTGTCATAAGCTCGTGCAGGCAACCATTTCATCAGCCATTCACGTCCTTTCATGCCATCAAATTCCAACCGCAGCGAAGTAGGATCGGTTTCTTTGTTTTGCCACAATTTCGGATCAACAAAGCCAGCACCGGGGCGCGTGGAAGGCGTGCACATAGTAACATGCGGCATGAAAATAATATCGGCGCCCAGCAATTTTGTGGCTCTTACATTTTCAATGATGTTGTTATCATAGCAAATTAAAATGCCGCATTTCCAACCCAATAAATCGAACACACAATATTCATTTCCGGGAGTGATGTTGTGATTGATGAACGGATGCAGCTTGCGATATTTTGCTACCAAACCATTGCGGTCAACACATACATACGCTTTGTAAATATTTTCGTTTGCATCCTTTTCAAACAATCCGGCTAAGACGGCAAGGTTTGTTTTTGCCGCAATTTTCGTGAGTGCTTTTATACTTTCTCCTTCGGGAATGGGTTCTGCCAAATCCAGCATTTGTTGTTTGGAAAGATGTCTTGCAAACGTGTACCCGGTGATGGAACATTCATGAAACGCAACGGCTTGCGCACCGTCTTCTTTTGCTTTGTGGCAAAGGCTTTCAATGATGTTTAGATTGTATTGTTTATCGCCGCTTTTGTGTTCAAATTGTGCGGTGGCAATTTTTATGTTTTGCATGTTTAATTTAATTGTAATGTAAGTGCAGACTGGAGCAAAATTAAATATCGGATTGTACTAATAGCAATACGAAAATGTATAACGCCATTTTGTTAATAATCAGTGTTGATTTTTTTGGAGTTGCGTATAATATCATAAACATTTGTGTTGTGCGCCACCCCGTTGGAACACCCTGCAATATGAAAATCATTACTTGGAATTGTAATATGGCATTCAGGAAAAAGGCTGACATCATTTTGACACATCAGCCAGACATCCTTATTGTTCCAGAATGCGAGCATCCCGACAAGTTATTTTTTAAACACGACACACCAAAGCCAACGGATACATTGTGGTTCGGACAGAACTTAAACAAAGGACTTGGAGTTTTTTCCTACTGTGACTTTCGTTTTAAAATTTTAGACGCTCATAACAACAGTTTTAAAATGGTTATTCCTATTGCTGTTTTCGGTGGACAATTTAACTTCAATCTTTTTGCAATTTGGGCTAACAATCCGAAAGACCCAGACGGACATTATATGCGCAAGTTTGGAAAGCCATAAATCATTACAACAATATTATTTCAGGTCATCGTACAATCTTAATTGGAGACTTCAACAGCAACACTATTTGGGATAGACCGAGACGAGAAGGAAATCATTCAACAGTTGTAAAGAGACTTGAAACGAATGGAATTTACAGCGTTTATCACAAACACTTCAATCAGGTACAAGGAAGCGAGCAACACCCGACACTTTACATGTACAGACAGAAAGACAAGCCTTATCACATTGATTATTGCTTTGCTTCAAGCGACATAGCAGACTATTTGGAATCAGTCGAAATTGGCGACTATGATATTTGGTCTAAGTATAGCGACCACGTTCCAGTCATTGTCACATTTAACACAAAACGTATGACAGAAGGCTGAACGCACAACAATCAACTTCACCAACCTCATTCCACCACCTTCACCCCTTCCCCATTAATCTTCGTAACATACGTGTGATGGTCTATTTTCAAATTACCGAACACATCTTTCATTATTTGCTCAACTTGCAAAGCTGTATTGTGTTCTTTGCTCAACATAAAAATAGAAGGTCCGCTACCCGAAATACCACCGCCTAATGCACCTGCTTTTTTGCATCCTTTCTTAATGTCATCAAAACCTGGAATGAGCATACTGCGCACCGGCTCAATGATAAAATCTTCTAAAGAACGACCAATCAAATCGTAATCTTCTTTTAAAAAACCCGCCACCAATCCGCCTACATTGCCCCATTGTTTGATGGCGTTTTTCAGCGTTACGTTTTGTTTTAAGATAGCACGTGCATCGGCGGTTCTTACTTCTATCTGCGGATGCACAACCGTTACATACAAAGGTGGCGCAGAAAGCGGAATAATATCCAACGGAAAGATAGACCGGATAAGCGTTACACCACCATAAATACAAGGCGCAATGTTATCGGCATGCTTTACGCCGCTGGCTACTTTTTCGCCCCACATAGCAAACTGTATCAATTGCTCTTTTGTAAAATAATTATTAAGCAAATGATTGGCTGCCACCACCGCTCCGGCTGCACTTGCGGCACTGCTTCCAACGCCACTTCCCGGCTTGATGCGCTTGTGAATGAGCACTTCAAAACCGATGTTTTCATCTAACTCATTGATCATTTCTATCAAGGGCGCACCTGCTGTATTTTGTGCAGGATCTTCTGGTAACGGATAGCCATCAGCGCTTCTTACAATTACTTTCTTTTCATTCAATAAAGTAACATCCATTACATCGTAAGGTTCGTGCAAACACAAGCCCAATACATCAAAGCCACATACCAAATTGGCTACCGTTGCCGGCGAAAAAACTTTTACATTCTGCATTTTGTATTTATCACTTTACATTCAGTAAAATTAACGGGCTACACGAATAATATCAGCAAATACACCACTTGCGGTAACATCGGCACCGGCGCCTGCACCTTTTACAACCAATGGTTGTTCGGGATAGCGTTGCGTGTAAAATAAAACTGCATTGTCTTTTCCATACAAATGATAAAAATCAGAATCGGGAGTAACATGTTGCAAGCCAACAGAAGCCTTACCATCTGCATATTGCGCCACAAATTTGAGCTTGCAGCCCTTTGTTTTTGCCTCATTATATAAAGCTTGAAAATGAGCTTCATGCTTTTCCATTTCTTTATAAAAATCATGCTACGTTCCTTCAAAACAAGAGGCAGGCAAAAAGCCATTATTACTGATGGATTCCATCTCCAGCGGTTCGCCTGCTTCACGTGCCAAAATGAGTATCTTCCGCATTACATCAGTGCCACCTAAATCCAATCGCGGATCGGGTTCGGTATAGCCTTCATCTTGTGCTTGCTTTACAACTTGTGCAAATGGTTTTGTGCCATCGTAGTTGTTAAAAACAAAGTTTAATGTGCCGCTTAACACTGCCTGAATTTTATGCACCACATCGCCGCTTTTTCTCAAATCGCTCAACGTGCCAATTACCGGCAAACCCGCGCCTACATTGGTTTCAAAGAGAAACTGTGTATTAAACTCTTTAGCGGTTTGTTTAAGCTTCAGATAGTTTTGATATGCCGAAGAAGCCGCTACTTTATTACAAGCCACTACAGAAATGCTTTTCTCTAACAAAGGCAAATAAACATCAGCTACCGCATGATTTGCAGTTACATCAACAAACACTGAGTTGCGCAAATTCTTATCAATAACCGTATTTACAAATTCACTTAGATTCATGGTATCAGCAGTTCTTAATTCTTCCTGCCACGATGATAAATTGATGGCATTCCCATTCTCAACAAACAACATTTTTTTACTATTTGCAATGCCTGTAATGCGCACTTGTATGTTGAAGTGTTCTTCTAGAAAATGTTGCTGCTGTTGTATTTGTGCTATTAATTTTTTACCCACATTGCCAGCGCCTACAACAAACACATTCAGTTGTTTGTAGGTGGTGGCTTCGAAGAACGCTTCGTGCAAAACATTCACTGCTTTTTTTACATCATCAGAAGAGATCACCGCAGAAATATTTCGTTCCGATGAGCCTTGTGCGATGGCGCGAATATTAATGCCGTTTCTTCCTAAAGCGCCAAACATATTGCCGCTGATGCCGGGATGACTTTTCATTTTATCGCCTACCAAAGCGATGATAGATAAGTTCGTTTCAATTTTCAGTTCGTCCACATTTCCGCTTTCGATTTCTCTCCTGAAAGCCGCGTCCACAGCGATTTTTGCTTTGGCTGCATCGCTTATATTTACGGCAACACAAATGGAATGTTCCGATGAACTTTGCGTAATTAAAATCACGTTGATTCGTTCACTTGCAAGTGCTTCGAACAGATGCTTTGAAAAGCCAGGAATGCCAACCATGCCACTGCCTTCCAAACTTAGCAAAGCAATGTGATTGATGCTTGAAATGCCTGTGATGAAATCACCCTCCGGCTCTGAAGATGAGCTTTGAATGATAGTGCCCTTTTCATCGGGTGCAAATGTGTTTTTGATTAAGGTGGGAATGTTCTTTTGCATGACGGGCTGAATGGTGGGCGGATAGATAACTTTCGCGCCAAAATGCGATAGCTCCATCGCCGCTTCGTAGCTGGTAGTTGCAATGGTTTTGGCACCCGGCACCCAACGCGGATCGGCAGTCATCATGCCCGTTACATCCGTCCAAATTTCTAATGATGTTGCATTGATAGCAGATGCAAAAATGGCTGCCGTATAATCACTTCCGCCTCTGCCTAATGTAGTGGTATAACCATTGTCATCACTCGCAATAAAGCCAGGTGCAAGGTAGAGGTTTGGTTTTGCCACAATTTCGGTAATAAGCTTGTCCGTTTCTAAAAAGTTCACAACCGCATTACCAAAATGGTTGTTTGTTTTTATCACTTTTCTTGAATCAATCCACTGATGATTTATGTTCAAAGATTGCAGATAAGCCGAGATAATTTTGGATGACAACAATTCACCAAAAGCGAGGATGCGGTCTTTGGTGCGAAGCGATAATTCCTGCAAGCGAAATACACCTTCGCAAATGTCTTCGAGTTCATTAAAGTGTTGCTTTACATCACTTAGGCAATGGCTTTGCGTAGTAACGGGAAGCAGCTCCCGCACTGCGTCAAGGTGTTTTGTTTCCAACTCTTTTAATAAGCTCAAATACGCGTCGTCATTGCGTTCTGCACTATTTCCGATTTGGATTAATGTATCAGTAACGCCGCTGAACGCTGATACAACTACAATTTGCGGTTCGTTGTTTCCGCTTATAATGTTGACTGCTTTTTTTATATTGGTTGCATTGGCTACCGATGTGCCGCCAAACTTCACAACTTTCATAAGCTGTTTGTTGTTTTATTGTAAAAGAAGATGCAATGATAGATTGTTTTCTGTTATCTTTTTTAAGTGATGATAACAGCGTTTGCCCGTGGATGATATAATAATGCTTACCCCTTTACAGGGTTGTAATAGTGGTAATGATAGCAGTAGTCGTGGCTATGTTGGTAGGGAGCGATATGTGATAACAATGGCTTCATTGGAAGTGGACGAAGGTAAAGGGCAGATAAACAACAACAAGCGTTAGTAAAAAGATTTGTTGGTGAAGATGGTTGAATGAAACCGCGAAGACGCGAAGGTTTTACATGATATGTTCGTCATGGCGAGGTACGAAGCCATCTGTGGATTAAAGACAGTTTATTCGCGTCTTCGTGTCTTCGCGGTAAAACAAAACTTACAACTGAACAGGATTTGCCAATTGCTCAATATCACCAATCATTTCTTTCGGTGTCTCTTTATAATTTTCATTCACTATCACGTTCAGAAACCTCGCAATAATCATTGAAATGCCACCTACCAGTAGTGCATAAATACTTTGATCGTTAAATACATGCTTTACAAAAAAGCCAAGAATAGCAGCCGCCAATATCTGCGGTATCACAATAAAGAAATTGAACACGCCCATATAAAAACCCATCTTATTAGCAGGCAGCACACCGGCAAGAATGGCATACGGCATCGTAAGGGTAGAAGCCCATCCCAACCCTACCAATGCCATTGAAAACAATAAAGCATGATTGTCTTTAATAAAGAAGATAGAAATCAAACCAATGCCGCCCAATATCAAACAAATCATGTGCGTAAACCGGCGGCTTATTTTAGCAGCCAGCATCGGCAATAGAAATGCAGCCAAAGCCGAAATGCCGTTGTATACCATGAACATCACTCCTACCCAATCGCCCGCATCCTGAAAAGCTTTGGACGTAGTATCAGTTGTGCCCCATACATTTTGTGCAACGCCTGCGGTAGTGTAAATCCACATGGAAAAAAAGGCAAGCCAGGTAAAAAATTGCACCACTGCCAATTGCATCATTGTGCGCGGCATGGTGCGGATGCCTTCAATAATTTCGATAAAAATGTGCCCAACGCCTTTGCCTTTCCTTTTTTCTTCTTCAAACGCCTGCATGTCATCGGGCGGATATTCTTTTGATGTGAATACCGTCCACAACACAGCCGATAAAAACACAAAGCCGCCAATATAAAAAGAATACCTTACCGAAGGCGGCACAATACCTTTTGCAGCCGTGTTAGGAATGTGAAATACATTGGTAAAAATATAAGGCAAGTAGGGAAGCAATCACCGCTCCCAAACCAATAAAAAACGTTTGCATGGCAAAGCCAGCCGTGCGTTGTGAAGAAGGCAATTTATCGCCTACAAAAGCGCGGAATGGCTCCATCGAAATATTGATACTTGCATCTAAAATCCAAAGCAGCATGGCAGCCATCCACAACGCATACGAATTGGGCATGAGCCATAGCGCAACAGAGGCTAAAATAGAACCGATAAAAAAGAAAGGTCGCCGCCTTCCCCAGAACGGATGCCAGGTTCTGTCGCTCATATAACCGATGATGGGCTGAATGACCAAACCTGTAAATGGCGCAGCAATCCATAAGATGGCTATCTTATCCAAATCGGCGCCGAGCGTTTGAAAGATGCGGCTTACATTGGCATTTTGCAAGGCAAAACCAAATTGAATTCCAAAGAAGCCAAAGCTCATGTTGAAGAGTTGCGAAAGACTCAGGCGAGGTCTTTCACCTGTTCGTATATCCCTGTTGGGAGAGGTTGCAGCCATAACAATCGTTTACCTAACAAATATGAACAAAAAAGTTGGTAGCCATTGCTGTTGTTGTTTGATAAGAAGCATTTATTTTATTGCAATAAAAAACAAAAATTGTTGTCATTGGACAAGAATCAACGTTTGGTTTTGCGCATATTTGGTGCTGAAGTTGAGTTATATAAAGAAAAGTTTTACTTCTGCTTTCTAGAATCCGACTGTAGTTTTCCTTTTTGAACTTCATCTTCCTTTGTTCATCCGACATATTTCTATGTTTAACTTTATCTATTGCAAGTACCCTGAAGCTATAATAAGTTGCTATCAAAATAGTTTTACTTTTTAAATTTATAAGTTAGCTATATTTATATAGTTCTAATCAGTACCAATACCCAGGAATTAGTTAACATCAGCTTCTACTATCCTTTTAATTGCCCCTCTGCCCATTCATCATTATTTAAAATCAAAACCATGAAAACAGTCATTTTTTTCGTTTCCTTTCTCGTTACTGCATTTGTTGCGAATGCCCAACAAGACACCGTGTGGAGAAAAAGGGGGGTTGTTGTCGCTCGACTTTAGCCAGGTATCATTAACCAATTGGTCGGCAGGTGGCCAAAACTCTTTTCCGGCAATGCTATTGTGAATTATTTTGCCAATTATAAAAGCGGCAAAAATGCCTGGGACAATAATTTTGATTTTGAATATGGAGCTATTATGCAAGGCAGGAAAGGCAGTCTCTTAAAGAGCAACGACAAAATAGATCTAAACTCTATCTACGGACTGCAGGCATCAAAATACTGGTACTATTCTGTGCTGGGTAATTTCAGAAGCCAGTTTGCACCAGGTTACAATTATCCAAATGATTCTACTATCATTTCTAAGTTTTTCGCGCCCGCATACCTTACAATTGGCCTTGGTATGAATTACAAACCAAACAATAGTTTTTCCCTTTTTCTTTCGCCTGCCACTGCCCGTTTTATTTTCGTAACAGATAAGGCGCTATCAAATGCCGGAGCTTTTGGTGTAGATTCGGGTAAAACTTTGAAAACCGAAGTAGGTGCTGATGTAAAAGCAATTTATATTAAAAGCGTGAACCCAAATCTTAATTTACAAACCTCTCTCGACCTATACAGTGATTATTTAGATAAGCCGCAGAATATAGAGGTGAACTGGCAACTTCTCTTGGGGATTAAGATTAGTAAATTCTTTTCTGCGAGTTTATCAACCCAGTTATTATATGATGATAAAACAAAGCTAACCTTTTATAAAAGTGATGGTGTAACGGTAGATCATGTTGGCCCGGGTGTTCAGTTTAAAGAAGTGCTTGGGATTGGATTGGCATATAAATTTTTGAGTTACGGCACAAGGCCAACTGGCAAGTAATTTTTCTGGTTTGTGCTATCTCCGTATCTACTGCACTAAAAGCTATTAAAAGAAAGGATTGCAGAGAAGAAAATATAAACCTAATAAGGAATAGATTTTGCGTATATACATGAGAATTAAAACTCAGCCGTTTACGAGATTTTCTCAAAAACAAGCTTGTCAATAGTTTTCATACAATATACAAAATCACATCTATGCAAAAGGAACAGAAAGCGTCGAAAGTTGGTGAAACTCACCAGGTGAAGGATCAGTCACATCAGGTTCTGACCACAGATCAAGGCATTCATATTTCCGATAACCAGAACAGTTTGAAAGCCGGAACGCGTGGTCCGGTTTTATTGGAAGACTTTATTTTTCGCGAAAAAATATTTCACTTTGACCATGAGCGCATACCGGAGCGCATTGTACATGCGCGAGGCTCGGGAGCACACGGTTACTTTGAAGTATATGAATCATTAGCCGATATTACCAAAGCCGATTTGTTTCAGCGCCCTGGCGAAAAAACACCTGTATTTGTGCGGTTTTCAACCGTGGCAGGTGGTGCCGGCTCGGTAGATACACCAAGAGATGTAAGAGGTTTTGCTGTAAAGTTTTACACAAAAGAAGGTAATTGGGATTTGGTGGGAAATAATATTCCTGTGTTTTTTATACAGGATGCCATCAAGTTTCCTGATCTGATTCATTCAGTAAAAATGGAAGCCGACCGTGGCTATCCGCAGGCTGGCAGTGCGCATGATACGTTCTGGGATTTTGTTTCGCTGATGCCTGAAAGCTCGCACATGATTATGTGGGCTATGAGCGACCGTGCCATTCCACGTGCTTTCAGAACGATGGAAGGCTTTGGCATTCATACTTTCCGACTGGTGAACAAAGAAGGAAAAGTGACGTTTGTTAAGTTTCACTGGAAACCTAAGATGGGATTACAATCAACCGTGTGGGACGAGGCTTTGAAACTGCAGGCAGCCGATAACGACTATCATCGCCGCGACTTGTTTGAATCCATTGAAAGAGGCGATTATCCCGAATGGGAATTGGGCTTCCAGTTGTTTGACCAGGAATTAGCCGATTCATTATCCTATGATGTGCTGGATGCTACCAAACTGATACCTGAAGAAGTAGTGCCCGTAAAGATTATTGGACGTATGGTACTCGACCGCTACCCCGATAACTTTTTTGCCGAAACAGAACAAGTAGCTTTTTGTCCTGCCAATGTGGTTCCTGGTGTTGATTTTACCAACGATCCACTGTTGCAGGGACGCTTGTTTTCTTATCTCGATACACAGAAATCTCGCCTTGGCACAAATAACTTTCATCAGATACCTATTAATGCTCCTAAATGCCCGGTGATGAATTTTCAAAGAGATGGTATGATGCAAATGAACGTGCCTAAAGGACGCGCTAACTACGAGCCAAACAGTCTTAGCGAAGCCGGTGAAGAAGGTGGACCAAGAGAATGCCCGGTTACCGGCTTTAGAAGCGTGAAAGGCAGGGCTGAACATGATGAGCAGGGAGATAAGCTGAGGGTACGTCCTGAATTGTTTGCCGACCATTACAGCCAGGCGCGTCTGTTTTACAATTCACAAACAGACAATGAGAAAGCGCATATTGCATCAGCAATTGTATTTGAATTGTCGAAAGTTACGCTGGAGCATGTGCCGCCACGCGTGATTGCCAATTTCCGCAATATATCGGAAGACCTTGGTGCGCGCATAGCTAAAGGATTGGGTTTGGAATTACCTGCAAAAACAAAAGCAGCGGCTGAAGTTAAAGACATGGCTCCTTCAGATGCCCTGTCTATCCAAAAAAATATGAAGCCCGGACTAAAAGGAAGAAGTGTAGGAATTTTAATTGCCGATGGCACCGACGCAGCTGCATTGAAAGCCTTACAGAGTGCGATCGGAAAAGAAGGTGGTGTAAGTAAACTTGTGGCTGCTAAACTGAACGGCATCAAACTATCGGATGGTACAAAAGTAAAAGCCGACGGGCAATTGGCAGGAGCGCCTTCCCGATTTTTGATGCGGTAGCTATCCTGCTGTCGAAAGAAGGAACTGATTTGCTGATGAAAGAAGCTGCCGCCATTCAGTTTGCAATGGATGCTTTTGGCCACCTGAAAGCCATTGGCTATAGCGATGAAGCCATGCCGCTGCTACAGAAAGCAGGTGTAACAAAAGATGAGGGCGTTGCAAAAGCCGGAGACGTTTTTATGAGGATTGCCGGAAGGCGTTTTTATGATCGGGAACCCAGCGTTCGCAACCTTGCCTAAATAAAAAATGAATATAATAAAGCCGGCGAAATGCCGGCTTTATTATATTCTTTTGATTCGACATTTCGTTGGGTGATGTCTCTACTTTGAAGTGTTTAACTGATGTAGTAACTTACGAAGAAAAGAATAAAAATCAAAATCACTGCGTGCTTTAAGTCTTAACCAACATCAAGCCTTGCTATTACGAAAGTTATTGTTTAAGAAGCTCCATTATGTTCACTTCAACCCCTTCGGGGCAAATGGAATCTGGTGGCTGAAAGGAGTTACATCTGTGGTCCAGTTCATTTTTTATATTTCGAATGTGCTGCATGCTTTTGATGTAATTACACATTACTAAGAATTGACTTACTCTTCTTCACCGTATTACCCTCTCTGAGTAATGGTGCTGGAACCTGAGATGTTATCATTGTTTCTGTTGTACGACCTGCCAATAACTATCTACTTTATTTTACTGTATTGGTATTATTAGGGAAACTTACACCAGTCCCAAAGAAACATTCATTCTCTATTATTTTTCCGTCTTTAAATTTAAAACGTTCGGTGTTCCGGAATAATTTGCCGTCTGTGGTCCAGCCATTGTAAGTTACATAGGCATCATCGCCATCAATAATAATCTTTTCCAAATCAAACTTTTTGGTCTTATAGGCATTTGGCCAGCACCTTTCCTTGTATAGCTTAAATTAATATGATCATCGCCAGCCGGGCTGGTGAAAGTAAACCCATCAGCGAGAATCGGCTCCATCAAGCTCCAATCTTTTTTCTCATAAGCCGCATAATAATCTTTAATCATTTGTTTAGGAGATGCATCTTTGTTCAAGTTGGTACAGTTGCAGTTAAGCAAGGACCAAGGTGATTGATAAAAAGAATGTAGCTTCGTTTTGTTTGAATAGATTTTTCATCTTTCTAATTTTGAATGTTTGTAGTGCTTCACTATGCTTACCCATAACTTCAAGCCCTTGCTGGCTGCAGGCTTTTCTCATTAAATTGAATGCTTAAAATTTTTAGACGCAAGATGAAAGAAGGGAGCCCTAATTTTCATTAAGAAGCATCCACGACGTTCCAAATTGATCACGCAGCATGGCAAAGCGATTCGCGAAGAAAGTCTTTTCCATCTTCATAAAGATTTCGCCATCATTGGAAAGCAGGTTATAAATATGTTCGGCTATCTCCGGCGTATCAAGTATAAGCGTAAGATAGGCACTACGCATCGGTTCGGCATCAGGAATGTCGGCGCCCCTGACTATCGTACCGCCTATCTCTATTATCGCATGCAGAATTGGTTTCTTCCATTCTTTCGGAAAATTAGAAGGCGGTTGTTGGTGAGGCATCATCATATTTATTTTTCCGCCAAGATGCTGTTCGTAAAACCGGAATGCTTTTTCGCAATGTCCTGGATAGTTGACATAAATGTTAAGTTTCATTGACTGGCCAGTAGTCATGATTCATGGTTTTATTTAGCTTGTTTAGTTAATGGTTAAATTCTTCGTGAAGATGATTTTATCTTTCAAAATGAAAAGGGTGGAGTTACGACAAATTGAAGGCTTATTGCGTCAATTGTAAAAGGTTTGTTTTCGTTGTTTATTACATTCGGTTCGATACCACAACATCGTTATAACAGCTTGATGCCAATGGTTCCAGCTTTGTTGTGGTAGGCTTTTTTGTTCGCTTGTTCGTTCTTTGAGGTAGGTTCCGTTAACACCATGGAGAATATGGATGATGAGAATACGAACCCCAATTTCCCTTAGCCAACTCAAAAGAATCTCTTGAAGGAGACATTAAAGAAAAGAAACGTGGTAATGTTTGTTTTTGCAGATAAAATCACTTCAATAGTTGCGCGTAGATGCAATCTACGCGTAGTGTGTAACCGCTTTATTATATTTGACACAATCTACGATGGGATGGAATGACGAGGCCTAATATGTACCCACTATCGTTACTTCATCTTTTGTATCAGGCATCTTATTTTTATTTCAATAGCGCTGCACAATTCTATACAGAAAGCGAACCGGTTCACCCATCACTCCACTTGCTTTTCTCCTTTGCTTTAAGGCATCTGATTTGTAATAAGCGAAAGCTTTTGCAGTATCTGTTATGGCTGTTACCAGCGATACTTTTTTATTGTCATCCACATCATAGCCATAAGCCCTTACTATTATGCCATTATCAAGCCGCTCCTGCTTGCCTTCTTCAAATGCCTTTTGCCATGCATTCCAGTCTTTTACAGTAAATGTAGTAGCGGACCGCAGGTTTGAACTGAGAGTAGCTGTATCCTGGAAAACCATTGTAGTAAAAGAAATGGAAGGTTGGCCTACTACACCTCCTTTTTGCATTGCCCTTTTTAAACCCGCATCTTGTGTAAATTCTTTTGCTTTGGCAACATTATCTACTTTCAGCGCTACTAATACCATATTGGAATCATCAATACCGCGACCGACTACATAACTGTGTATGCCATAAGACAAGCGTACCGAATCATGTGCGTCATAGGCAGGTTTCCATTTTGTAAAATTAATCACCTTGTGTTTTATTACCACCATATTCTGCGGTTTGGTGATGGTGGTATTTGCCTGCGATATTGCTGCAGAGGTGGTATCAGCAGCAGTGGTATCTGTATTGGTTTTGTTTGTATTTCCGTTTCCACCACAAGAGACTAAAAAGAACGGTATAGCTGCGTAAAACAGTATGTTGGTAAACATGAGACGTTTCATTGGTTTTTTGATTTTGATAGTTAAAAAGTATTTTTTAATAGCCTGTTAGGCTGTGAAGACTTAAGAAGGAAACAGGGTTGCACAATCTGACAGGTTACTTACAGTTCTATATTATAGCTTGCAGAGCCACTTATTCTTTCTTCGTAAATTTCCAGAAAAAGAGTTTGGTAGTATCGGTATTTAAAACTTTACCTGCCTTTGGGCAAGTCTGACAATCATTACTTTCAGTAATTTCTACAACAATCGCACAAACTCCTGAAGTGAATCTCGTTCTCCGGGTGCCTTCCCATATTCCTGAACAGCCGCTTCCACAACATGGAATACAAACCATATCGCCCAGCTTTAGATTCTCACACATGATTGTGCCTTCGCCAGGTGCTATGCCTGTTATTTTTCCAACGCAATATTTTGTAGGAGTAGGCGCTGGTTTTCCCCCCTTATTGCAGGAATGAATAAAAAGAAGGACAGTTGTAATGCAAACAACTATCAAAGCCATAATGGCTGAGTTTTTAATCTTTTTCATTGTATTTCGTTTTAATTATTAAGAAATGATGATGATAAGAAGTAAATACTCGTTTTCCCCTGCAATCAATGGCAGTAAAATGAAGCTTGGATACAACCTTTCGATGGAATAGTTCTTAACATTAGCAAGCTGACTGTGATGGTAAATTCTGACGGTTATTAGTTCGATATCGTGATGGTTAGGTACAAGCGATAGGGGTATTACATATTGCCATAGCAGCCAGGCTCTAAAGGTAGAAAGGTTTTTTAAATCCTATTTAATGAACGCATCTCTTTTCAGCAATAAAAACCTATGCAGTCTATCACCACGAAAAGTTTTTACTGAAGTTTTTGCGTGAATGATGGTTATACACGCAAACCATTAAAAAAATTGAATTTTTTTTGTATTTGGGTACTGCATCATCGTTTGTTTTTGTACATATTTTCTTTCTGCTTCTGCGCGTAGATTTTCTGCTGTTGTTATGTTGTTCACCACAGGTGTTGAGAAGAACACCAACAACGGTAGAACAAAGCACAGAAAGCGATTAAAGGACATATTGCAGGAAAGAAAGTTCTCCTTCTTTACGATTGACAGGCTCTGCTCCTTTAGCCGCTCTACTTGTTGCCTGGCTTCTTCCACAGATATCGGCAGCCTCCTTTGTTGTAGTGTCAATGCTTTCATTATCTGCACCTCGTTGTTTACCCAACCATTGCCGAACAATCTGCGGGAAGTGTTCATCCATTCTGTACCAAAATTTCTCTTAGCCAACTCAAAAGAATTTCTTGAAGGAGATATTGAAGAAAAGAAAAGTAGTAATGTTTGTTTTTGTAGATAAAATCTACTTCAAAAGTTGCCCGTAGTGTACAACCTCTTCATTATATTTGGGACAATCTAGGATGAGGTTTAACATGAATAGATTTTTATTAGATTCAAAGCTTTGGTGGAGACGATTTTCAAATAGAACAGCGACAAAGGCGAAAAATATATTTCGCAAGTATAAGGATCTCATGGATACCTTGTCTGGATTAACTGGAGCAATATTGGCAGTTGTTGCTTTAATGTTAGCTTTGAAAGATCATAGTCAGCAAGAACAGATAAATACACTAACAACGATTGCTGATAAAATAACAAAGCAAAATACTATTGATAGCGAACAGAATGCCCAACTTATCCAGATAGCAGAATCTTCAAATTCAGAAGACTCATTGAGCAATTTAATGCTTCGAAATTTAAGTAAACAGGCTGTCTTAAGTAATCAACAATTACGATTATCTCGGAAAGCTGATAGCACTACTAACTTACAGTTAGCTATTCAAGCCCAAACAGACTTGTTTGATCTAAGAAAAAGTTTTGATCATTTGCTTGACGTGAATAAAACTTTATCCGGTTTATACAATTTGCCAAGTATGTCTTATGCTGATAGAAATCGCACTCTCGATGATTTACGTAATGAATTAGATGCCGGTTTAAAAAATACACTTATACTTACTGATAAAAATTTGAGTGTTCCTTGGTTGAGCTATTATACTCAATTTAGAACTGAAGAGTTCTTTCTTAAAAGTTATACAGGTCCTGCTCCCAATGGTAATTACAAAGACACTGCACAGTTTAACCAAGCTTGTAGAGATTTAATGACCAATCATATGCTTTTCATAAATCAAATATTAAAAGTGCTGAATTCTTTAGAACAACAATATTTAATACAAATAACAGCAGCTTTAAACGATTCTTTATATTCCAAGAAGCTTAGTAGTAAAAAGATTAAATAAACGGATTCTTGTTATGCTTGTCATATTCTTCGAGGTGTTAGCGCATTACACCTCGAAAACGAGATAAAGTAGGTCTTTAAACTATTATTATTCTATTAATTCCAACCTGCCCTTTTTTCACAAAGCCCTCTCTCCTACTGCTTTTCAGGCAGTTACAATCAACCAAACCCGACAGAATTACCGCCTTTTTCCGCTGGTAAGAAGTTTGCATATTTATCAGCACTATGAATTTAAATAACTATACCATCAAAGCACAGGAAAGCGTACAAGCTGCCCAGCAAATTGCTTTTAATCATGGTAGTGTAAATATAGAAACCGCTCATTTATTAAAAGCTTTGCTGGACGATAACGACAGTCCTGTAGAATATTTATTAAAGAAGAACAATGTGAACATTCAGTATGTAGAAACAAAGCTGAACGAAAGCATGACCCGTTTGCCCAAAGTACAGGGCGGACAACCGGCACAAAGCATTGGCCGCGATTTGAACAATGTGTTGCTGTATGCCAACAATACATTGAAACAATTTGGCGATGAGTTTGTAAGCGTTGAGCATTTGCTGTTAGCGCTATTACATGGCAATGACGAAACTGCAAAATTGTTGAAAGATGCAGGCTTAACCGAGAAAGGTTTGGTGGCTGCGATCAAAGATTTACGTAAAGGCTCAACGGTGAATTCGCAAACTTCATCGAACCAATACAATTCGTTGCAAAAATATGCGCGAAACCTAAATGAAATGGCGCGCAACGGCAAGTTGGACCCGGTGATTGGTCGTGATGAAGAGATTCGCAGAACGCTGCATATCCTTTCGCGCAGAAGCAAAAACAACCCCATTTTGGTGGGTGAACCTGGTGTTGGTAAAACTGCGATTGCAGAAGGTTTGGCAATTCGAATTATCAATGGTGATGTGCCGGAAAATCTGAAAAGCAAAATCATTTTTGCGCTGGATATGGGCCAGTTGATTGCCGGTGCGAAATACAAAGGTGAATTTGAAGAAAGGCTGAAAGGCGTGGTAAAGGAAGTAGCCGAAAGTGAGGGTGAGATCATCCTTTTTATTGACGAAATACATACACTTGTTGGTGCCGGTGGCGGCGAAGGTGCGATGGATGCAGCTAATATTTTAAAACCTGCTTTGGCCCGTGGCGAATTGAGAGCGATAGGTGCAACTACTTTGAATGAATATCAAAAATATTTTGAGAAAGACAAAGCATTGGAACGCCGCTTTCAGAAAGTAACGATTGGCGAGCCCAGCGTAGAAGATGCGGTGAGCATTTTGCGCGGTATTAAAGACCGTTATGAAACGCACCATCATGTGCGCATTAAAGATGAAGCTATTATTGCTGCGGTTGAATTATCGAACCGTTATATCACGGATCGTTTTTTACCCGATAAAGCCATTGATTTGATTGATGAAAGTGCCGCTAAGCTTAGGCTTGAGATGAATTCGATGCCGGAAGAACTGGACAAATTGGAAAGAGCAATTCGTCAATTGGAAATAGAAAGAGAAGCCATCAAGCGTGAGAATGATGAAGAAAAATTAAAAGAATTAGGACAGGAAATTTCTTTGTTAAGCGTTCAGCGTGATACATTGAAAGCAAAGTGGAAAGAAGAAAAAGAAGTGGTGGAAAGAATTCAATCTGCGAAGGCAATGATTGAAGCTTTGAAAGTGGAAGCGGAACGTGCAGAACGTGATGGCGACTTTGGCAAAGTGGCTGAAATACGCTATGGCAAAATAAAAGAACAGGAAAAAATCATAGCTGATAACTCGAAAGAGTTAGACAGTATTAGTGAACGCAGATTATTAAAGGAAGAAGTAGATGCGGAAGACATTGCAGAAGCTGTTGCAAAAGCTACTGGTATTCCGGTAAGCAAAATGCTGCAAAGCGAAAGAGAAAAGTTATTGAATCTGGAAGATGAACTGCACAAACGTGTGGTAGGTCAGGATGAAGCGATAGAAGCCGTTGCTGATGCCATCCGCAGAAGCCGTGCGGGTTTGCACGATCCTAAAAAACCCATTGGTTCATTCATCTTTTTAGGCACGACAGGTGTTGGTAAAACAGAGCTGGCAAAAGCACTTGCTGAATATTTGTTTGACGACGACAACATGATGACGCGCATAGACATGAGTGAATACCAGGAGAAACATTCTGTATCTCGTTTGGTGGGTGCGCCTCCCGGCTATGTGGGTTATGATGAAGGCGGGCAATTAACAGAAGCTGTGCGCCGCAAGCCTTACAGCGTGGTGCTGCTGGATGAAATTGAAAAAGCGCATCCTGATGTATTTAATGTGTTGTTGCAGGTGTTGGATGATGGCCGCTTAACCGATAATAAAGGCCGTGTGGTGAATTTTAAAAACACCATTATCATCATGACAAGCAATATCGGTAGTCATCTGATACAGGAAACATTTGAAGATGCAGACGGACATAACCTGGATATTGTTGCAGAAACGGCAAAAGAAAAAGTGTTGGATTTGTTGAGGCAAACCATTCGTCCTGAATTCTTCAACAGAATTGATGAGGTGATTATGTTTCATCCGCTGCAGCGCAAAGAAATTAAAGGCATTATCCGCATACAACTTGCATCATTTGAAACACTTGTTGGCAAACAATGGCGTGCAGTTGGAATTCAGCGATTATGCAATTGATTATTTAGCCGAAAATGGATATGATGCAACATTGGGTGCACGTCCTTTGAAGCGGTTGATTCAAAAGGAAATTATTAATGGATTGAGTAAGAAAATATTGGCTGGCACGATTGACAAATCGCAACCTGTGTTGGTTGATGTGTTCGACGGAACGGTGGTGTTTAGAAATGATGTGCATGAACATGCGTAAGCCAGTTTGAATTATTTGTGCAAAAACAAATCCCGGTGTTATTAGCATCGGGATTTGTTTTTGTATGAATTGTCTGAACAGGGATAAATGGGATGTTTGGGATTTATGTGATTAGATGTTTAACATTTGACCTGATTCCTTTCTAATAGTTTTATTTTCATCCATATCCCAAACATCTCATTTATCCCATCAATCCCAGTTGAGATTACTTGGCTAAGCTTTGCAGCACGTCATACTTCGTTATAATATGATAGGCCCCCTGTTCATCTTTCACCAGCACAGCACCATTTTCTTTTGTGATTAAATTGCTTATTTTCTCAACTTTTGCATCCAGTGCAACCTGCGGAAATGCGGGCTCCATCACGCTTTCAACGCTTTCGTTACGAATGTTGGGATTGCCAAATACCTGCTTAAACAAACCGTTTTCACTAATCGCACCAACGGGCTCGCCCCCTTTCATCACGGGTATATGTTCAATATCGTATTGCTTCATCAGTTCAACCGCTTCGGCAACTGTATGAGCCGGTTCAACTGTTATCAATCGCTTTGCGCCTCTTCCGTTGATAATATCATGGCAGGTTTTTACATCTAAAAAACCACGTTCCATCATCCATTGGTCGTTATACACTTTGCCAACATAACGGCTGCCATGATCACAAAAAATAACCACTACAACATCCTCTTTTTTCAAATTCTTTTTTAACTGAAACAAACCCTGTAATGCACTACCTGCGCTGTATCCAACAAAAATGCCTTCTTCTTTGGCAATGCGCCGCGCCATTACTGCGCCATCTTTATCGGTTACTTTTGTAAATTTGTCTATCACGCTCATATCATAGTTCTGCGGCACAAAATCTTCACCAATGCCTTCGGTAATATAAGGATGCACTTCCTTCATATCTATCTCGCCCGTTTCAAAATATTTGGTCAGCAACGAGCCATACGTATCAATCGCCCAAACCTGTATGTCTCTATTTTTTTCTTTTAAAAATTTTCCTGCGCCGGTAATGGTTCCGCCAGTGCCGGTAGCTACTACAAGATGCGTGATTTTACCTTCAGTTTGCTCCCAAATTTCAGGGCCGGTTTGCTCATAATGCGCCAGCCGGTTAGCAAGATTATCATATTGATTTACGTAGAAAGAATTGGGTATTTCGGTTGCCAGACGTTTGGAAACAGAGTAATAACTTTTCGGGTCATCAGGCTCAACATTGGTGGGACAAACAATCACTTCCGCACCTACCGCTTTCAGTATGTCAAACTTCTCTTTGCTTTGCTTATCGGTAGTTGCGAAGATGCACTTGTAGCCTTTAATAATTGCCGCCAAAGCGAGGCCCATTCCGGTGTTGCCGCTGGTTCCTTCGATGATGGTTCCGCCCTTTTTTAATTTACCTTCCTGTTCGGCCACTTCAATCATCTTCAAAGCCATCCTGTCTTTTACCGAATTGCCCGGATTGAAATATTCCACTTTGGCAAGCACGGTGCAAGGCAAGTCTTTCGTAATGTTATTGAGCTTGATTAACGGAGTGTTTCCAATGGTTTCTAAAATAGAATTGAGCCACATCATTTTTTGATTTGCCCCAAAAATAATCTTTTGAAAACGGATTGGTTTTGCGAATCATTTTACTTGTGGGTTTTTTGCAAACTCTTTCATTTTATCATTTATATAATACAACACATCTTCATCGGTTGGATGCCTGCGCAACCACTTATAAGTTGGAGTGTATTTGCGCATAAACTGAACTAATGAATCGCCTTTTAAACCTGTGATTTGAGAAATGATTTGGGGAGAAAAACGAAAATCAACATATGCCTGATCTTCCAGGAAATCAAAGGTTCGGTAAGCCTTGTTTCTGTCTTTGGTTCGGTTGCGCGAAAAGGCATCTAAATTAATTCCTACGCCTGCACCCATGTTGTCGGCTTTGCCCACTTTAGACATTTTACCAACACCCATATCATTCATAAACGATTCGCGGCGGCGCAAACTATCCAACTGATAACGTGTATAACCTGCAGTTGTGGTAACCGTTACATTGGGCAACACTTCGTTGGTGCGAATGAGTACAATGTGGAGTGTATCGGGCAAGCCATACGTTGCTTTCACGGTATCAAATTCGTAATTAAAGGCATTGATAAAAATTAAATCCCCACGTTCAGCCTGAATGCTAAAGAAGCCGTTTTGGTCGGGCGTTATCATCTGCTTTGTGCTTTCGTTGGTGATGATAGCATTCACAATGGGAACGCCGGTAATGCTATCATGCACATAACCATTTACCAATCGTTTTTGCGCCATGGAAGATGCAGCAATCATCAATATCAAAAGGAATAAAATACTGCGTTTCAAAATATAAATCATGCCCCTAAAATATCAATAATAATGCCTTGCGAAGAAGTTTTTAGTGAGAGGCTGAAGGTTGAACGATTCTATGTATTCAACAAATTGTTTTTACAATAGAAAGATAATTCACATGAATAAGAGATTTGCTACATTCACCTAACGTTTAGTTTTGCACCATTTTTTATGATGTGAATCGTCTGCTGTTCTGTTTATTATTATGTATTATAACGATAATTGTATTTAGGTTTGTATCGCCACATCAATAACACTTAACATTCGCTTCATTTTGCGGTAACCTTTTGGTAACATTCGGGTAACATTGCCATAACACCTCATTCGTTGCTTTGCACAAATTTCTACTACGTATGCAACGAGTCGTTACTCAACTACTTTTGTTTTGTTCTTTATTTATTACTTCGATCGGCTTCTCACAGGAAACAACCTCTACCTTAAATGGCTTTGTAAAAGATGCGGCAGGCAATGCCATCAATGGCGCGTCGGTAACCGTTACTTATCAGCCTACCAATAGCGTTGTACAAGCCATTACCAATAACAAAGGAAGATTTGTAATTGCCAATTTAAAAACCGGCGGGCCTTATACAATCGCTATTTCCTTTGTTGGTTTTGTTGAACAAACACAGCAGGATGTGAACCTGCAACTGGGTGAAAATCCTGATGTAAACATAACGCTGCAAAGCGCTTCAGCAGAATTAAAGGAAGTGGTGGTTTCAGCAGCCGGAAGGCGTGGAAGCAGCAGCGGACTTACCGTAGCACGCGCGCAATTAAATACACTCCCAACCATTGGTCGCAGCCTGCAGGACTTTACCCGTTTAACTCCGCAATCAAACAACAACTCATTTGCAGGTTCTAACTTTCGTTATAATAATATTACATTAGATGGTGCTGTAAACAACGATGCCATTGGTTTTAGCAACTCATTTGGTGGCGTGAGTGGAGGTGGCCAAAGTGGTACGGCAGGTTCGGGCACACGTACTAATCCTTATAGTTTGGATGTGATCCAGGAAGTGCAGGTGCAACTCGCTCCCTACGATGTGAAGCTGGGTAATTTTACCGGCGGTAGCGTAAATGCCGTTACAAAAAGCGGCACCAACGACTTTCATGGCTCGTTGTATGGATATGGACATAACCAGGCTTTTGTAGGAAAAAGCGTGGATGGAACCAAAAGTTCTATCGGCTCTGATTTTCACGATTATCAATATGGTGCAACATTGAGCGGGCCTATCCTTAAAAACAAATTGTTCTTTATTGTGAATGGTGAAATCACCCGTCACCAGGAACCCACGTTTTATAATGCCGGCGATCCGGGTGCAGCCATTTCTCTTGCCGATGCGCAGGCAATTGCAGCCGAATATAGAAAAGAAGGCTTCGACCCTGGCACTTATGACAAGTATAAAATTTTTACTAACAGCGAAAAGTTTTTTGGTAAAATTGATTGGAATATCAACTCTAAAAACAGCCTGAGTTTACGTGCCATTTATACTGATGGCGAAGGCAATAATTTAGAAAGAACTTCTACCAATTTTCAGTTCTCATCAACCGATTTTACACAACGTACTAAAAACTTAAACTTAGTTGGCGAATTAAAAACACGCTTCAGCAATAGCGTAAGCAACGACCTGATTGCTTCTTTCATTCATGTGCATGAATACCGTACATTTCCGGGAACAACACCATCGCCATACATTGATATTAACGGCCTGGTTTGGTTAGGAACCTGGCGCGAAGCTGCGGTGTACAATACCCGCCAAAAAACAATCGAGTTTACCGATAACCTTACTTATACAAAAGGCAATAACAAATTTACATTTGGTACGCACAACGAGTTTTACGACATTAATTATGGCTTCCTGCAATCGTGGAATGGTCGCTGGCAATACACCAACGTTCAATCTTTCTTAGACAGTATGCCGAACCGAATCCGCGGAACGTATGCACTTGATAACAATAAAAACAATTATCAAAATCTGGAAAGTAATGTTCCTTCCAGCGAGTTTCATGTGGGCTTGTTAAGTGCTTATGCACAGGATGAAATTTCAGTGAGTGATAAATTCAAAATTACGCCTGGTGTACGTTTCGATTATTCGTATGTTGGCAACCAACCAAAGCAAGACCCGTTAGTTAATTCATTGCCCGATTATCAATCATCTAATCCTACCTATTCTCACACTCCATTCTCTCAACTCGATAACAAATGGTTTGGCAACTTAACAGTATCACCGCGTATTGGTTTTAACTGGAATGTAAGCGGCAATCAAAGCGTTGTTATCAGGGGTGGTTCGGGCATCTTCACAGGCCGCATTCCGTTTGCCTGGTTAGGTTATGCCTATACTTTAAATGGTAACGATTATGGCAACATTGATTACAAACCTGCTTCCGGCAAACAAGTAGCGTTAGCAAGCCCTGAAAATTTGAAGAGCGCAATAGATGCAGCTTCCGGCACAACCGCTAATACAGCCACAAGAGAGTTGGATTTAATTGATAACCATTTTAAACTACCAACCATTTGGCGCAGCAATATTGCCACAGATTTCAGATGGGGTAAAGGTTATAAATTAACGCTTGATGCCTTGTACACTAAGACATTAGAGGATGTTGAATTCCAGCAAATCAATGTAAAAGATTCGGCTGCTTATTATTCAACTGGACCAACACAAGCACCTGTTTATCCAAGTGGCGGCAGGGGCAAAATCAGCACTGCTTACTCAGCCATTTATTTACTGACAAATACAACACAAGGTTATCGCTATAATCTTACAGCGCAGCTTTCTAAAACGAGCAATCCTGTAAGAATGGGTGCACATTCTACCATTGGCTTCAACTGGTCGGCAGCTTATACTTATGGGCAAAGCCGCGATATTAGCAATGGCATCCGCAACTCGTTTAGCAGCAACTATGAATTGAACCCAACCATCAATCCTAACAACCCGCAATTGGCTTATAGCAACTTCGATCTTCGTCATCGCATTGTGGGTGTGCTCGGTGCTGCTTTTCACTGGAATGAAACTAATACTACCAATATCAGCTTCTTTTACAGTGGACAATCCGGCAGTCCTTATACTTTAATTTATGGTGGTAATCCATACAATGCATCTTCGAGTGCACCGTTGATTTACATTCCTAAAAATCAAAGCGATATTAACCTGGCTGATATAAAAACAAACGGTGTGGTTACTTACTCAGCCGCGCAGCAATGGAATGATTTGAACAACTTTATCAGTGGGGATAAATACTTAAGCAAACATCGTGGCCAATATGAAGAAAGAAATGGTTTGCGCACGCCCTGGAACCATGAATTGGATTTGAAGATTATGCACACCTTTCAGTTGAGCAAAACCAACAATCAGCATACATTGCAATTAAGCTTTGATATGTTCAACGTGCTCAACTTTATCAACAATGATTGGGGACATATTCGCTTTGTTACCAACGTTAATAATTATACACTTAGTGCTCTTAACTTTGTTACCGATGCCAATGGTGTAAAGCCTGGTGTTCCTTCAACAGGTTATAATCCAACCTACAACTTTGTAAAGCCAACCGGTATAGACAACCAATATTATACGATTGATCCGCTGAACTCACGCTGGCAGGGACAGTTGGGTATAAAATATACATTCTAAACTTACCAATATTGATAAAAACAAAAGCCCCGATTGAAAACCGGGGCTTTTGTTTTTGCACTAATTTATATAAAGAAGTGAAGGTCTTATTTCACATACGTTTCAAACACAACATTATCTTTATAACAGCCGGTTAACGTATCGCCTACCATACATTCGCCAACACCGGCTGGTGTTCCGGTGAATAATAAATCGCCAATGTTTAAAGAAAAATATTGCGAAATATAACTAATAACTTTTTCTACCGGAAAAATCATGTCTAACGAATTACCACGCTGTACGGTTTCGCCATCTTTTTGCAGCGAAAACAAAATGCCTTTATTCAGTTCCTCTTCTTCAAACGGTTGCCAGTTGCCAATGAGGGCCGAGCCATCCCAGGCTTTGGCAATTTCCCAGGGCAATCCTTTTTGTTTTAATTCAGATTGAATATCGCGTGCCGTAAAATCAATGCCAACGGTTATTGCATCCACATATTGAAGCGCGTTGTTTTGTGAAATGTATCTCCCGTTCTTGCAAATGCGAAACACAAGCTCGGCTTCGTAATGCAACTCGTTGGTAAATTCAGGATATAAAAATTGCGAAGCATTAGAAAGTAATGCCGACTTGGGCTTCATAAAAATAACCGGATTTTCGGGCACTTCATTGTTCAGTTCTTTCGCATGATCAACATAGTTTCTCCCTACACAAAATATTTTCATAACGTTTGTTTTTATGCTTTTTTATGGAGTTCAAGCTTGAAAAGAATCGTCCGCTGATGACGCAGATTTTCAGAAAAACAAAAACAAACATCTGCGCGAATCAGCGCTATCTGCGGGCTATTTCAAGGCAATCAACTATCGGCTTTTGTAAAATCCATTTTATTATAAATGTTCATCGTGTTATCAATACCTGCAAAAACAAAGCTCTCAATTATTTCAACCGAAGCTTCTATTTTTTTATTTACTATAGCCCATTCTTCTTTAAACCATTTGCTCAACACAAACTCTACCTGCATGCCTTTTGGATAATGGTTACCAATTCCAAAACGCAAACGAGGATAAGCATCAGTTCCTAAGGTTTGCTCAATGTCCCTCAAACCATTATGGCCTGCTGCACTGCCGCTTTTACGAAGTCTTAATTTTGACAAGGGCAAGGCCAAATCATCAGCAATGGTGAGTGTATTTTCAATGCCAATTTTTTCTTTATCCATCCAGTATTTAAACGCCTTTCCGCTCAGGTTCATATAAGTAGTTGGCTTGATGCAAACTATTGTTTTCCCTTTCCATTTTATTTCTGCCACTTCTGCCAAACGATCCGTTTTAAAAAATCCGCCCTGCTTTACTACAAAAGCATTCGCCACGTCAAAGCCAATGTTGTGGCGCGTTCCGGCATATTCAGTACCGATATTGCCTAACCCGATAATTAAAAATTTGTTCATCCTTATTTACAAACATAAATAAAAACAAAGCCCCGCAGTAGCGGGGCTTTGTAACTGAAAAAAGTTTGGGACTATTTTTTCTTTTCTTCTTTTGCAGCGGCTGTTTCTTCCTGCTTCAATTGTCTTGTTAGAACAACAGAGGCAATGGGAATGCGCGGCGAATTTAAGATTTCAAGATTGGGTTCTTTTACATCTTCCACACGAATGTTGCCGTTCAAATCGAGATTGGTAACATCTACCTCAATGGTTTCTTTTAAATCTTTTGGAAATGCCTTTACTTTTAAAGCATTCATTTTTGTAACCAGTTTACCACCGGCTTTTACACCAACTGATGCGCCTGTAAATTTGATGGGTAGAGTAGCAACAATTTTCTTGTCTTCTACCAACTCCAATAAATCTACATGGTTCAATAAATCTGATACTTTGTCAAACTGCAGATCTTTCAAAATACAGGTATAGCTTCCGCCATCCACATTTACCTGTGCTAACTGAAATTCGCCTGTATAAACGAGTGGCTTAAAAGCCTTTGCCGAAGCATAAAAATTCACTTCTTTGGCACCACCGTAAATTACACCTGGCACGTTTTCCTGAGAGCGGAGCTGGCGGGTGGCTTTTTTGCCGCTTTCGGTCCTCAGGTGACCTTCGATTGTAATTGTCTTCATAATTATGATTGATTAAAAATTCCCTTTTGATGTCCCGCAGATGACGCTGATAAACGCAGATTGTATTTGTATTTCTGCACCAATTTGCGTTTCGTGTGGAGAGGCTTATTATTCCTTCTTTCTTAATCCTGCTTCCTTACATCTTCTCTCTTGCTTTTCTTCCTTGTACCTTGCAGCTAACGGCTTGTAGCTTTTCGTTTCACCTGATTCCCCGCAATTGCGAATGAATGAACAAGCTGGTAATGCTTTTGTTTTCGTATGCATTTCTAATTGCGATAGCAAATAAATCAGCAACAGAAATCACTTTTATTTTATTGCTTTCCCCCCGCATTGGAATGGTATCGCATACCACCAGTTCTTCCAGCAAACTGTTTTCTATCGTTTCATAAGCCTTACCGCTTAAAATAGGCGTGCGTACATAAAGCCCTTACGCTGGTTGCTCCTTTTTGAATTAACAAATTAGCAGCTTTTGCCAATGTTCCGCCGGTATCACAAATATCATCTATCAGCACAATGTCTCTGCCTGCTACATCGCCAATTACCACCATGCTGGCAATTTCGTTAGCCCGCTTGCGGTGCTTATCGCAAATCACCATATCACAGTTAAAATAAGAGGCAATTTCCCTTACGCGATTGGTACTTCCCACGTCGGGGGCCGCGAAGGTAAGGTTTTTCAGTTTGAGTTGCTCAATGTAAGGAATGAAGATGGCAGAAGAATCCAGATGATCAACCGGAATATCGAAAAACGCCTGTATTTGCGGAGCGTGTAAGTCCATTGTTATCACACGGTCTGCACCGGCACGTTCCACTAACGAGGCTACCAGTTTAGAGCCGATGGCAACACGCGGTTTGTCTTTTCTATCCTGCCTTGAAAAGCCATAATACGGCATTACAGCAATAATTTTATAAGCGCTGGCACGTTTGGCTGCATCAATCATCAGCAACAATTCCATCAGGTTATCGGTAGGCGCAAATGTGCTTTGAATAAGGAACACATAATCGCCACGGATGCTTTCTAAAAAGACGGGCTGAAACTCACCGTCGCTAAACTTTTGAATGTTGATTTTGCCAAGCGGTGCACCAAAACGCTGTGCTATTTTTTTAGCCAGTTCCTGCGAGCCGGTACCAGAAAATACTTTTACAGATGGATTCATAAGACGCGGAAATGAAGCGGCGAAGATAATGTTTGCATACAAAAACAAATCTGTATTTTACACGGCATTGAATGGAAAAAATTAACATTTTAACATTCAACCATCTTTTCTTTTTATACCAAAACCATGACTAACTCATCCATTAAAAATTGGGCGGAAGACGACCGGCCGCGCGAGAAAATGATGCTGAAAGGCACAGAAGCCTTGAGCAACGCCGAACTGCTTGCTATCTTAATAAACAACGGCACCCGCGATAAAAGTGCAGTTGATGTTTGCAAGGATTTATTAAGCAAAGTGAACAACGATTTACAACGGTTGGGCAGTCTTTCGATCAAAGAAATTTTACAGCTAAAAACAAAAGGCATTGGCGAAGCAAAAGCCATCAGTATTGCGGCTGCACTTGAATTGGGCATTCGAAGAAATGCGGCTGATAATAAACGCGAAGTAGTGACGCAAAGCAGCGAAGTAGCGCAATTTTTAAAAGCGAAACTGCAATATAAAAAGCATGAAGTGTTTGCTGTATTATTTTTAAATCAGGCAAATAAAATTATGCATTATGAAGTGTTGAGCGAAGGTGGAATAACAGGTACCGTTGCCGATCCGAGAATCATTTTACGTAAAGCTTTATCGCACGATGCGGTGAATTTGATTTTATGTCATAACCATCCGAGTGGAAGTATTAAACCAAGCCGCGCTGATAAAGAATTAACGGCAAAAATAAAAGAAGCTGCTTTGTTGTTTGACATGACCGTTTTGGATCACATTATTGTGAGTGCTGATGGGCATTATAGCTTTGCGGATGAAGGTATTTTGTAAGAAGATATGAGTTTTACAAAATATGATGCAAAAACAAACATCCACTATTACTTTGTTTTTGCCTATATTTTCATTTCTTTACAAACTATTCAAAAATTGAATTACTTTATCCCGATCCGATTTGCTAAAGTTCATAAATTGTTGCTTGCTTTTTTGTGCTTCACCGCCATGCCATAGAATAGCTTCTTCCAACGTATTGGCCCTTCCATCGTGCAGGTAGTAAGGCGTTCCGTTGGTAATAGAAAACAACCCAACTCCCCAAAGTGGTGCGGTTCGCCATTCACTTCCGGCGGCTAAAAAATCAGTACGATTATCTGCTAAACCATCACCCATATCGTGCACCAACAAATCGGTGTAAGGATGAATGCGCTGGTTGCTTACATAAGGTGCAGTAACATCTATTCCTGTTTGTACTGTTGGTTTATGACAACCCGAACAATTGATTTGATTAAATAAAGCTTGTCCTGCTTTTACATCCGGGTTTGTTACGTTTCTTCTTGCCGGAACTGCTAAGGTTTTTACATAAAACAAAACATAGTTCAGCAAACTGTCAACCAGTTCGGGATAGGTATCGTTATGAACAGCATTCATTTGCGTTTGGCCATCTGCGCTTTCTTTTTTTAAAGCATAACTGGTGATGCCCATGTCCTGTTGATAAGCCGATGCTATTTGCATCAACAAGGTAGCCGAATTGGCTTTCCATCCAAACCTGCCGATCTCTATTTTCTGATCAACGGAATCAAACACATAATTGGCTTTGCCGGTGATACCATCACCATTGGCATCATGCGGATCCTGAAAAGAAAGAATGGTGCTTTCAGGAATTTTTTCGAGCAAACCTAAACCTACCATGGGTGGCGCCAATCGTGGTGAAAGAAAATAATTAGCTGGCAAGGGCATATAAGGATTTTGTACTGTATAGTTCGGTTTGTGCAAGGTAACAACTGAACCATCAGGATAGGTTACAGGCACTTCAGTATAAGTAATGTTGATGCTGGCTTCGGGCTGTGCACCCAACACAGCTTTGTCTTGCAACTGCACGCCAAAGCCTGGTATCGGATTAGGGCCACCATGATTGTCTGTGCCCGGAATACTAACACGAAATAACAAGCCCGAATTGCTGAAACCCGCTGTGGGTATGCCTTCGCCGTCGTTGCGATGGCAGTTGATGCAGGAAACATTATTATAAATTGGTCCTAAGCCCTGAAACTTTACAGCAGGCGGCGCAACAAAAGATTGACTAAATACTTCATCGCCAATTTCATGAACTTTTTCATCTCTTGCGCTCAGGCCGGTTACCATATTTCCAAACGCTTTCGATGTAGCATCAAAGGCAGTGGCTGCTCCACCACTCAAACGCTCATCATAACCATCCTCAGGGAAAATATCTGCTTTATTACACATGGTAAAAGCAAAAACAAAAACGGTTATAACACACATAACCAGCCACTTCTTCATATACTTAATCCAGTACGTTTTGTTTAATAAAATTGGTTACATCGTTTTCAAACAAAGCCTTTACTTTTTCAATCTGTTGCATCGTTTGTTCAATTTGAACGCGCTGTGTAAATATGGCTTCTTCGTATCTTCCTGTTATATTATCAAACGAATTGATAGCTGTCGTAAGCTGCGCACGAATCTGATTATCCAAGTTTTTGTTTCTCGATGAAATCAAATCTTTCAATCCTGTATTGCCATTCATTCCAAGGTACACATTGCGCACACCAATGATGTTGTTTTTAAAATCAATCAATGTATTTCCAGAGTAAGGCGATTCGGTAAGAAATGAATCTTTATTAATGAAAGGATTGTACATTTTTTCAGCACCTACTTCATTGCATATATCGCTCATAGCCCCAATTATGGCCAAAAACAAATCCTGCCGTTTAGCATATACAGTGCTGCCATTTCCTGCACTCAACAATAGCTGTGCATAGTTGGTTGGAGCAGCCGCCCAGCTTTGATAAAGCTCCTGAACATTATTGTACAGCATATCTCCTGCAAGGCTTACTAAATACTGCATTTGCCTCTGTGTAATGTCTTCAGCTTTTCTTGTTCCGCCAATTCCAAAAATGATATACTCGATGGGATGATAGCCACGCATGGCTTGTGGTAATGTTTCTATATCGCTTGTCTGCAAAGGATTTGAGCTTGCCAGCAACGAATCCATTTGTGCATAATCAGTGGGCCATGTGTCTGTGTTGGGATCATAATCGTTGTCTTCTACAGGCCCCATCAAAAAACCTTCACATTGCTCCCAAATGGCGCGCATATTTTTCCATGAAGATTGTGCCGCAGCAAGATTTTCGTTTGTTGCTGATGCCTGCAACATTTGAACACTGTTGTTCAGCGAAACAGCAGCGCTCACCAGGTTACTGTATTGTGGCAAAGCCGTGTTGTTTACAAAATCCTTAATCACATGTTTGTTCGGTTGTAGCAAAATCTGCCGATGGTGTTGATACATCAGCTTTATGACAAGATGAAAACAATAAACTGAGAAATACAATGAATGAAAATATTTTTATCATAACTATTATGCGGTAAGATGAATAATTAATTGTCCGTTTTCAACATGGGTTTTATAACGTTCCAGTGGCTCTGTTGCAGGTCCGTGTATTACTTTTCCATCCTTGCTAAACTGGCTGCCATGCAAGCTGCAAGTGTATCCGTTGGTTGTGGCAGTAAGCCCATTTTCCTGGTGCGTGCATTGCAGCAAAAGAGCTATGTAACTTTCATCTGCTTGCTTTACAATTGCTATATTATAGAACGAACCTTTGGGATGAATGATTTGCAAACCTGTTGGCGATAATGAGCTTATAGGTAACGCTATTTGATTATTCACAATATTTGTTTGCATTGCTTTTAATGCAGCCGGGCTACAGGATGAAAGCATTGGCAACACATAACCTGTTGCTGCCAGCATACAGAAATTGCAGGTTGATTGTAAAAAATTTCTTCGTTGCATAATAAGAAAGTCCGAAAGTTGGGAAGTGTGAAAAGTAGGCAAAACCAAAAGTGAACAAATTCTTCTTTCTGACTTCTGGCTTACAGACTTTCTAACTTTCCTTAAAAAGAGTAGCCAATTCCCACATTTAAAAATTGATTCGATTGTTTATAAGGCAAAGCATTGGGTGGCGGATTAATTACCAATGCGGAATTTTGTGCACCTGTGTGCATCAATCTTACATCGGCTTTAATTACAACATTGGGCAACGGCAAGTAAGAAATGCCAGCTATTATATGCGTTTGCTTTTCTGTACCATCGTAAATGGCTTTGCCTTGCGGAATGGTCGCATTCATATCCAACACTTCTCCGCGAACAAACGTTACAAACTGCGCTGCTGTTGGTTTTGCATGAAACCAGTTGTAACTTGCTTCCGCATACGCGCCGTACATAGCTGATGAGATGTTGTTGTTATAAGCCGCGTTTACAGTTCCGGCGCCGGGATAAGAAATATAAGTGCCCAATGCTTTTATATTTACCCCATTTTTATTGTATTGCACATCGGCTTCACCCAAATAAACCGGCGTTCCAAAACCGCCGCTGTTCAAGCCCAAACTGTCTGCGCTACGTTGATTTAAACCTACCGTTCCACCCGTATAACCCGATACCTGGAATTTAAAATCCTGCAAAGCATATTGAACAGAAGCTGTAACCGCAATGTTATTAGCGAACGCCATATTGCCTTCTGCCTGCCCGCCACGAATGCCGGTGCCATGCGTAAAACCTGCACTGTTCAATCCGTTTACAACGGCAATGCTGTAATTGATTGGCGCATTTTGCAATGAACCATAAAGCCCAATTCCTAATTCGCGCCAGGTAGCAGGAATTATGAATGTTTCTACCAACGGACGTTCAACACCATTGAAGTTTACCGGCAAATGGTTTTCGTTCAAAATGCCAATGCGCGGTGTGAACAAACCAGCCACCAAATATTGCCGTTCATTCAAATTGAATTTTAAATAAGCTTGTTCCATGCTGATTTCGCCACTGCCAATTTCACCTTCAGCTACTTTGGCATTTTCAATTTCAAGCTCGGAGAAAAAAGAAATTTTGGGACTGAACTGATGACCTACAAAAAGCACCGCCCGTTCAAGGGTTGCTATGGATTGTTTTTGGTTGAAATTGCGTTGGTAAAAGGCACTGCCATAACCCGATACAACGGTTTTGTTTTTGTTTGTTCCGGCATGTAAAGAATCTTCGTTGGTAAGAATTAGCTTTTGTGCATTGGTTTGATATTGTGCTTTCGCAGCCAATGTGCTTAACAAAAGAGGCAAAACAAAAGCGGCACTAAAAATTTTCATCGCGGCAAAAGTAGAAGACTGTTGCCGCGATGGTTTACGAATTGAGGAACGGTGTTTACGATATAAGGAGTTATACCAATTTCAGATGAGCAGCCTTGCATAAAAACGGCAGAAGGGTTGAGAATAAATCAGATTCGCACAGAGAATACTATGCGAACAGAGAATAGCAACATCCTCCTTTCTCTCTGCTATTTCTGTGCACCTGCCTTTTGTTTTAATAGATAAAAACCCATTTTATTTTGGTGAAATGATATAATAAACGCAAGTGGTAAAAAAGTTTCGAATCACGGGAATCTTTGCAATTGGCGAAAATTGTTTCCTTGCTTTCCACCCAAACTTCCATTCATAAATGGGATTAATTAAAAAGAATTTTTTGTGCAAAATCTCGTACTTCGTTCGTTTCACAATCCTTTCAAATTTCTCAATGGAAATTCCAGTTTGCCTGATTTCTAACAACTCTTCCACAGGTTCATTGTTTCGTTCTAAAATGGCTTTATACAGCCGCTTTGGCAACAAATGATAGTACGGCAAACGGGATGTGAACTTGCCGCGACAGATTTGCTGATGTCCGCCAAACGGCATTTGCCAGGGTGGAAATCCAAAGTAAACAATGCCTTTCGGATGAAGAAAAGTTTGCAGCCAGCCAATGAGTTTTTCCTGGTCATGAATGTGTTCAATTACATCTTTTAAAACGATGATGTGAAACTTACCAATTTCTTCTGGTGTAGTTATGTAAATGTCTTTGGTGAGCAGCTTTATGTTTCCTGCGGCAATATCATCGTGCAACCAAATGTTAGCGTTATCAATCCGGGTATGGTCAAACTCAACACCAACGCCCGTGCAGCCCCTTTTTACAAATGCTTTGAGCACGCCTGCTTCACCACAACCAATTTCCAACACGCGCATTCCAGGCGTAATTGCAAAGCGTTCTTCAATAAAAGGAATGACATGCTGTTCAGTATTTACGATTTGAATATCAAAATAGCGCTTCCTGTCCTGGTGAAATTCAAACATGGTTTTTTCAACTTATAAATGGCGCAAAATAAGTCAATTCAATGGTGAGAGTTGTTAAGGAAATTCGGGCAAAAACAAATGGAATTGTATTTACTTTTCAATCGCCTTATACACCGCATCCAGCATGTTTCTTCTTACTTCTAACTTACTCAATAAACCATTCGCGCCACCATCCGGACAAACGCGATTCGATAAAAAAATAAACAACAATTTTTCTTTTGGATCAGCCCATACACAGGTTCCCGTAAAACCGGTATGACCAAATGTTTCGGGAGATGAATATTTAGAAGGATAAGGGTCGCTGTTGGTAGCATTGTCTTGTAGGGGTTTGTCCCATCCATAGCCGCGGCGGCTGATGCTGCTATGATAACCTGTAAACAAATCAATGGTTTGTTTTTGAAAATAACGTTTGCCTTCCCATTCACCGCCATTCAACAACATCAAATACAATTTAGATAAATCGTAAGCATTGCTAAACAAACCGGCGTGACCTGCAACACCGCCGTACATGGCAGCACTTGGGTCGTGAACATCGCCACGTAAGAGTTGTAGCCTGAACAGTTTTTCTTTTTCGGTAGGCGCAATATTCGCAATAGAAATTCCCTTTTGTCTGGGTATAAAAGTGGTGTTCATAGTAAGCGGCTTATAAAAATTTTCCGCTACATATTTATCCAATGTTTCACCGGAGAGGCCTTCAACAATCTTACCTAATAAGATAAAATTAAGATCGCTGTACACATATTTGGCAGGCAACACCAACGGGCTTTGCACAATCCGCAGGTTCATAGTGTCAAGCCAATTATTACGCAAGTATAAGTTATCAGCTACGCGAACGGAATGCAGTGCATCTGGTATTTCGGTAAAAAAAGAAGGCATTGGCGTACCCGTTACGGTATCAATCGCTTCTCTGTAAAAAAACACATCAGGCAACAAACCAGATTGATGAAGCAGGATATCATCCATACGAAGCGTGGCTTTATCAGAATTTTTTACCCAGGGCAAATAGCTTCCCAGCGTTGCATCTCAAACTGAATTTCTTTTGTTCGTACAAGTGCATTACCGCCATTAAAGTAGCAGATACTTTGGTCATGGAAGCCAAATCGTAAAATGTGTTTGGTGTTACCGGCTCTAAGCTGTCGTAGTTTAAAAAGCCAAAGGATTTATAGTACACTACTTTGCCGTTTCTTGCTACCAATACCTGGCAACCAGGGAACGCGTGAGCCGCTAATCGCATTGTTGGCAATGGCTTCAATTTCAGCCAGTTTTTGGCTATTGATTCCAACAGATTCCGGCGATTGAGTGGTGAAACTGGTTGATGACATATCCTGTTGCGAATAAGCTGAAACAAAGGGAAAAAGGAGCAAAAACAAAACGGCTTTTGGTTTCATAAGAAAATGTTGAGAATAGTGAATAAAGGTAGAGTTCAAAAGTTTATAACAATAATTCAGGCGCAGAGAAAGAACAAGAGCGATTGTGCCTCAACAACATGTTATAACATAAAATTTCTTTGCCAAAAGCGGTGCACCCATTATCTTTGCGCTTCTTTAAAAAAATCGTTCATCGGCCACGGCAAAATCCGTGATGAAAAAATAAGTATATGAAACAAGGCATTCATCCAGAAAAATACAAGTTTGTTGTGTTTAAAGACATGACCAACGGACACGAATTTCTCGGCAAGTCAACCGCATCGGGAAGCAGCGAAAAAGTGAAATGGGAAGATGGCAATGAATACCCGGTGGTAAAGCTGGATATTTCCAACACTTCACATCCGTTTTACACTGGCAGAAATGTATTGGTTGATACCGCCGGACGTATTGACAAATTCAAAAAGCGCTACGGAAAAAAATAAATACATCTTTTTTCAATCCCTCCGGTAAAACATCGGGGGGATTTTTGTTTTAACCCCTTTTTTATCATTCACAACAATCATCAACATGAATAAACCAACAAGCTATCCCAAAGAAAAAATCAACATTCTTTTTTTAGAAAATATCAGCGACAGCGCGGTTGAGAAATTTAGGAGCAACGGCTACACCAACGTTACCAAACTTACCAAAGCTCTGCCGGAAGAAGAACTGATAAAAGCCGTGAAAGATGTGCACCTGATAGGAATTCGGTCAAAAACAAAAATCACCGCTGCCGTGCTGAATGCTGCCGAAAAATTAATGGCGATTGGTTGCTTTTGCATTGGTGTTAACCAGGTTGATTTACAGGAAGCTACTCACAAAGGCATTGTTGTTTTTAATGCGCCTTACAGCAATACAAGAAGCGTTGCCGAACTGGTGATTGGTTTGTCTATCATGCTGATAAGAAGAATTCCCGATAAAAACAAAGCCGCGCACGAAGGCATCTGGATGAAAGACGCCAAAGGAAGTTATGAGCTTCGCGGCAAAACGATGGGCATTGTTGGATATGGAAATATCGGTGCGCAGGTAAGCATACTGGCTGAAGCGTTTGGCATGAAAGTGAAGTTTTATGACATTGAAACAAAACTGCCTTTGGGCAATGCCGAAAGTTGCAAATCGCTGGATGAATTGTTGTCTCAATCCGACATCATTTCTCTGCACGTTCCTGAAACGGCGCAAACGAAAAATTTAATCACGAAAACCAATCTTGCTCTTTGTAAAAAGAACGCGCTGCTCATCAACTACGCCCGTGGCGAAGTGGTTGATTTGAATGCCCTTGCCGAAGCCCTGAAAGAAGGCAAATTAGGTGGTGCAGCCATTGATGTTTTTCCTGTTGAACCGGAGAAAAACGGGCAGCCATTTTCAACGCCGTTGCAAGGTTTATCCAACGTAATTTTAACGCCGCACATAGGCGGTTCAACCGAAGAAGCGCAGCAAAACATTGGCGATGATGTAAGCGTTAAATTGTTCAATTATCTCGAAAGCGGCATTACCAATGGCTCGCATACAGTGCCTGCCATTAGCCTGCCACTGGTGCAGGGCGCGCATCGCATTCTGCACATTCATAACAACGTGCCCGGTGTGTTGAGTGCCATCAACAAAACGCTGGCAGATAATCAAATCAACATTGTAGGTCAATATTTAAAAACAAACGATGATATTGGTTACGTAGTGCTCGATGTAAACAAAGAACTATCGAGCCAGGCGGTTGATTTGTTGCGCGATGTAAAAGAAACCATCAAGGTTCGGATGTTGTATTAATCGGGCAAAAACAAAAGCCGTTGATTTCAAATTTTATGTCCCGCAGATCGCGCGGATTCTCGCAGAAAAACAAATACAATCATCTGCGCCGATCAGCGTCATCTGCGGGACATTTTTATTATAACAAACGGGCTTTCTTTCATTCAATATCTTCGCAGTTAAATTTTTTTCATGAGCTTTTTTGGAAAACTGTTTGGCAAGAAAGAAAAGGAAACTCTCGATGAAGGTTTGCAAAAAACAAAGGCTTCTTTTTTTGAAAAAATATCCAAAGCTGTTGCGGGCAAAAACACGGTAGATGAAGAAGTGCTCGACAACCTGGAAGAAGCCCTGATGACCGCCGATGTTGGCGTTGAAACTTCCATTGAAATTATTGACCGCATTGAAAAGCGCGTAGCACGTGATAAATACGTTGGCACAAGCGAACTGAACCGTTTGTTGCAGGATGAAATTGAAGCCATGTTAGTTGATGCGCCCGATCAAACACACAAAGATTTTACGGTTCCCAACAGGCCTTACATAATGCTGGTAGTTGGTGTAAATGGCGTTGGTAAGACTACTACCATTGGCAAGCTGGCTTATAATTATAAAAGGGCGGGCAACAATGTAATACTCGGCGCGGCTGATACGTTTCGTGCTGCGGCTGTTGACCAGCTTACCATTTGGAGCGAACGTGTTGGTGTGCCTATTATAAAACAGCCAATGGGCAGCGACCCTGCAAGCGTTGCTTTCGACACGGCGCAAAATGCCGTTGCACGCAATGTAGATATAGCTATTATTGATACCGCGGGAAGGCTTCACAACAAGCTGCATTTAATGGATGAATTGAGCAAAATAAAACGTGTTATCAGCAAAGTCATTCCTGGTGCTCCTCACGAAGTGTTGCTCGTATTGGATGGCTCAACCGGGCAAAATGCAATAGAGCAGGCAAAGCAGTTTATGCAGGCAACCGAAGTAACCTCCATTGCCATTACCAAGTTGGATGGTACTGCAAAAGGCGGTGTTGTTTTAGCCATTGCCAACCAGCTCAAAATTCCCGTAAAGTTCATTGGTATGGGCGAAAAAATGGAAGACCTTCTTTTGTTTGATAAGCACGAGTTTGTTGACAGTTTGTTCTCTTTGGAAAGATAAAAGAAGGGTTTGTTTTTGCCTCATTTTTTGAAGACATCACAACACATCACACGCGGTTATTGCAAGGTTTATTTTTATGGTACGGGCTGCAGTAATTTTTGTTGATCGTCTGTTGTAATCATTGATTTGTTCTTTTTTCTGTTTTGAGTAAACAAAAAAAGAATCTCACTTCAACGCTTTGAAAAGAATTGAGCTTTTTGAACCACGAAGCCACAAAGAACACAAAGATTCACGAAGGAATTTTCAAAATGAAGCAAAAACAAACTCACTCACAATCCTATCAGCAAAAGAAATAAACTGGCTACGCTCAAAGGTGCGCAGGCACGGACGGATGCGCGGAGCGATCATGCCGTCTTTGATCTTTTTTGTTACTTTTTTCCATCAAGGGAAAAAAGTAAAAGAACAAATTATTGTATGGTAATAAAGGCAAATTTTTCTTTGTGAACCATTATGTTCTCTTTGTGACTTAGTGGTTCAAAAAATCAACAAAAACAAACGCATGAACAACCCACAAATACGAACCGTTGACGTAACACGCTACGTTACGCCACTTCGCGAAGGCGGCTCGTTGCCAGCCATTGTGGAAGCCGATGACGGCTTTTTATATGTACTTAAATTTCGTGGCGCAGGGCAAGGCATTAAAGTGCTCATTGCCGAATTGATTGCCGCTGAGATTGCAAAGGCTTTAGATTTGAAAGTACCCGAATTGGTGTTTGCCAATTTAGCGTCCGATTTTGGCAGAACAGAACCTGATGAAGAAATACAAGACCTGCTGAAAGCCAGTACCGGCTTGAATTTGGGCCTTGCATTACCTGCAAGGCTCTTTAACGTTCGACCCGGTAGTGAATGGGGTAAGTGCAAGGCTTGCTTCTACAATTGTATGGCTCGATGCTTACATCATGAACGTTGACAGAACCGTTCGCAACACCAACATGCTGATGTGGCACGATGAGCTTTGGTTGATTGATAATGGTGCGGCTTTTTATTTTCATCATTCATGGGAAAATATGAACGAACAAAGCAAGCGACCTTTTGTGCAAATCAAAGATCATGTTCTTCTTTCTGAAGCAACAGAATTAGATGAAGTAGACCTTGAAGCCCATTCCATTCTTACGGATGAATTTCTTCAATCCATTGTGGCTCTCATTCCTGCAGAATGGCTCTCCACAGCAGGACCTAAAGATGTTTCGGCAGACGAAAAGAGAAAGGCTTACTTTAATTTTCTGACAACGCGATTGTTTCTTTCTTCCATCTTTTTAAACGAAGCCAAACATGCCAGAGAAACACTTGTTTGAGTATGCCGTTATTCGCGCAGTGCCTCGTGTAGAGCGGGAAGAGTTTGCCAATATCGGCGTGATCCTTTATTGTGCTTCGCAAAAATTTCTGGGAATGAAATTCATGATTGACCAGCGACGATTAGAAACGATTTATGAAGCTTTTAATTTGTATGAATTAATTCCACGCCTCCAGGGTTTTCAAAAAATTTGTGACGGTGCAAAAGAAGGTGGACCGATTGCAAAACTTCCTATGGCATTGCGCTTTCGCTGGCTTACAGCTACACGCAGCACAGTGCTGCAAACTTCAAAAGTGCATACCGGCTTGTGTGCCGACGCTGAACAAAAACTGCATCAACTGTTTGAAGAAATGGTGATGTAAAATCGTTCTTCTTTTATCATTCAAAACAATGATACATCCAAACATCTTAACGGCTTCTTTTGCCGATGTTCTAGAAATACAAACATTGGGCATACAAACGTTTCGGGAAACTTACGCAGCGCATAATAAAGAAGAAAATATACAGGCTTGTCTCGATAAAGCATTTGCTGTTGAACAACTGCAAAAAGAAATGGCTGACAATAACTCTCTATGGTATGTTGCGATGGTTGAAACAAAGTATGCCGGCTATATGAAATTGAATTTTAAAAATGCACAAACAGAATTGAAAGATAACAACGCAATAGAAATAGAAAGAATCTATGTGCAGCAGGCGTTTCAGGGATATAAAATTGGTAAGGCATTGTTACAAAAAGCAATCAAAATTGCGCGGGAAAATCGCATTCAATATATATGGCTGGGCGTTTGGGAACACAATATAAAAGCGCAGCAATTTTATAAACGCAATGGATTTGTGCCGTTTGCAAAACATAGCTTCTTTATGGGCGATGAAGAGCAAACAGATTGGATGATGAAACTGACTTTATAATTCAGGCAGATAATGAGCATCTTTAGCTAATAACGAAACTCTTACCACATCATCTTTGCTAACCTTCATAATGTTTGTTTTTGCCGTAATTTCTTCGTTGTTATCTAACACAATATCTACTTCATAAGCGCTTCCTACAAAGCGAACCTCTTTTACTTTTCCTTTTATAAATTTTGATTGTAATGAGTTGATCACAAACTGCTCTGGCCGGATTAAAATTCTTTTACTGCTTTCATCAACAGGTGCATATACAAAACCATTCAACAACGATGCACTCAACACATTGTAGCTTCCTAACAAAGCCGCTACATACTCATTAATAGGTTGATGATAAATAAGTTCCGGCGTTCCCTGGTCAACAACCTTTCCATCTTTCATAACTAATATTTCATCTGCCCATGAAAGCAAATCGTTGGGGTCGTGCGAAACCAATATGCACGTAATACCTAATTTTCCTGCAACATCATTCACTACCTTTTTCAAAATATTTTTATGAATGATGTCGAGATTAGAATACGGCTCATCCAGCAACAACAATTGAGGAGACGACAATAACAAACGCGCCAGCGAAATGCGTTGTTTTTCTCCGCCGGAAACTTCTGTTGTTTTTCTTTTTAAAAGATGCTGAATACGACACAACGCAAACAAATCGGCTGCTTCCTCATCGCTTAATTGATTGAGATAATTTAACTCATCTTCTACCCTGTAATTGTTTCGCAATTCAAAATGCTGCGATAAATATGCAATTTCTAAATTGCCCGGCAGCAACTGTTCCAACGGACCTTTTACCTTTTTATCATTCAACAATATTTCACCTTCATCCGGCTGCACCAAACCAGCAATCATTTTCAGTAACGTGCTTTTGCCCGAACCTGTTTCACCTGCAATAGCAATCTTTTGAAATTGTTGCAAAACAAAACTTACCCTATTTACAGTAACCGTTCCCTGTTGCTGTTTGCTGATATTATTAACTTCTAAAAAATCCATGTTTGGAAATCTGGTTTTGAAAAGAGAGCAAAAGTAAAAGCAACGGCAACAACAGATACGATTAAATATAAAGTTGCCGCTTACTTCCTCCTTACAAAACTGAGATATTTTGACAACAGAATTGAATCCTGGTTAAGATCAATTTTGTTACGAAATAAGACATAACGAAAAGCCATAATTTTCAGCGATAAATTGCATTAAAAAGTATTGGTCTTGGATCATAAGTGTTCGAAAGATTCCCAAATCTCCGTAGGAGAAACGTGTTTGTAGCAAAGTATATAATCAATATTACGGCTCCAATGGAGCCGTAATATTGTTAAGGCAGATACACCAAACACGCGAACCCGATGAGTTCTAAATACCCTATTTTTCATGCAAAAACAAACTTCTTTCGAACACTTATGTTTTTAGATTAAAAGTTACAGCAGAATACACAATGCCTATTTGATATAAAGAAACAAACGACGAGATTCCGCTTGCACAACATATCAACGCGAAGCCACTTGCCTTCACTAAAAATATGTGCAAAAACAAACTTTACCTTTCAGCAGAAACAAAAGTTGCAGAATAAAGCAAAGCTGCTAAGAAACATTTTACACCTGCCTGTCGTTCGCTGTAAAGCCAAGCATCCAGCCCGGATATTCAGCTGGGCAGTTTGCTTACTTCGTCAATTTGTTTTAATTCCTCTTCTGTAAATATTACATCAATAGATTTTAAATTGTCTTCTAATTGTTCCATTTTATTTGCCCCAATAATAACACTGGTTACAGCAGGTTGTTTCAGCAGCCATGCCAGTGCTAATTGCGCTATACTTGCACCTTTACTTTCGGCCATGGGTCGCAATACATCAACAATATCAAATACTCTTTCTTTATTCACGGGCGGAAAATCGAAATTGGCTCTTCGTCCGCCTTCTTTATTTTGCTCATCGCGGTTGTATTTACCACTTAACAAACCGCCCGCTAACGGACTCCAAACTAACAAACCCAGTTTCTGGTCGGTTAAAAGAGGAATGATTTCGCGCTCCAGATCTCTGCCGGCAATGGTGTAATAGGCCTGTAAAGAAACAAACCTTGCCTGGCGGTCATACTTAGAAAAATCGAGTGCTTTCATCAATTGCCAGGCCGCCATATTGCTCGCGCCAATGTATCGCACTTTGCCTTGCTTCACTAAATCATCCAGGGCCCAAATGGTTTCTTCGAGCGGTGTTAAAGGGTCGAAGCTGTGAATCTGGTAAAGGTCAATATAATCTAATTGCAAGCGCTTGAGGCTCGCTTCCACCTGTTGCAGAATATGCTTGCGGGTAAGCCCTGCATCATTGGGACCTTCGCCCATTTTGCCACGTACTTTTGTTGCGATTACAAGGCTATCACGGTTCAAGCCGAGATTGCGGATAGATTGTCCTGTAAGTTCTTCTGACAAACCTTCGGAATAGATATTGGCGGTATCTATAAAGTTGATACCTGCGTCAATAGAATGTTTCACAATTTCATCTACTGCATTCTGCTGCAAACTGCCTATAGGTTTAAATCTGCCTTTGCCGCCAAACGTCATCGTGCCAAGGCAAAGCTCCGACACTTTCAATCCTGTGTTGCCTAATAAATTGTATTTCATCTTTTTTGTTTGATATAAAAAATTTAGAAAGAAGAAATACAGCAAAAACAAAACCGCAGTTCTTGTGCTTTGCAAATCGTTCCGTTAAGAATATTTGTTTTTGTGCATTTATGTCATTTATCAAAACCGATATAGAAGAGATTTTACTACTGTTAGTTATATATTATAATCAAAATTTAATACAATGAATCAATCAATCTAACACTAACTTTATTTCTTGCAATTGTTTTGTTAAAAGCCCTTTTGTAATCAAGTGAATGAAGAAAGCAATCACCATATTGTGTTTACTGATTTTAGCCACTACAGCTTTCGCCAGGCACGGTAAAGGCGGTTATTTGGTCTATACATACTTAGGTGCAGGTACTAACGCAAATACATCGCGGTATCAGATTACGGTGGTGCATTATGTAAATTGTCAGGAAGTCGAGTTTGAATTAGGAAGTGTGTTTGTAGGTATTTTTAATGGCGGAGATGGTGCTTTATACAGCACGATTGAGATAAAGCGAAGCGACCAGCGATACATACAAAAACAACAGTTTGATGGCTGTATTAATCCCGTACCGGAAGTGTGCTTTTTTTTAGCTTTTTATGTTACTACTATCGAGTTGCCAAACAAAATTTCAGGGTATGTACTGGCGGAACAGGAATGCTGCCGCGCCAATGGCATTACTAACATTGTAAATTCGGGAACGACAGGAACTACCAATTCCAACCGTATTCCGGGCACTTTAGATGGCGTTGATTATCACACCAACAGCAGCCCGGATGTTGCCATTACGGATACAGTAGTCATTTGCCACAATTCGCCATTTCAAATCCCTTTCGGCACCACCGACCCCGATGGCGATAGCCTTGCTTACAGCTTTTGCAGCGCAGATGCAGGCGGCTCACTTGGCATAAGGCAACCCAACCCACCTTCAAGTCCGCCGTATGAAAGTGTTAATTATGCAGCCCCATATTCGGGATCATCACCGTTAGGCGGTCAAGTGACAATTGATCATAAAACGGGTTTGATAAAAGGCATTGCACCCAGTGCTACAGGCATGTACAACATTGCTGTTTGCATCATCGAATACCGCCATGGTGTTGGCCTTGCAGTAACCAAAAAAGAAATTTTAGTAACGGTTGCCGATTGTACACTGTCGGCAGCATCATTACAGCCTTCTTACATTAACTGCAACAGCTTTTCGCTTAGGTTTGAAAACGAATCGTATGCAAGCAATGTATCTTCTTATTTATGGGATTTTGGTACAAGTGTTACTAATGATAGTTTGCTAACACAACCTACGCCAAGCATTACATTCCCCGATACCGGCACGTATCATATCAAGCTAAAAGTAACCAGCGGCGCCAGTTGCTCCGATTCTGCCACTTCAATTGTAAAAATTTATCCCGGCTTTTCAGCCGGCTTTACAGTGCAGGGCAGTTGCTTCCAATCGCCGTTTGTTTTTACCGATATAAGTTATGTAAGGTATGGCGTCATTAATCAATACAAATGGAACTTCGGCAATGTAAGCACCGATGCTGATACATCAAATCAAAAGAACCCAAGCTATCAATATCCAAAAGCAGAAACGGTAACAGCAACCCTGATTATAAACAGTGATAAAGGCTGTGTTGACACTGCAACAAAAACGGTTGTTGTCAATAATAAACCACAAATAGTTGCGCCTTTTACCGATACATTAATTTGTAAAAATGATACGCTCTCCCTGCCTGTGCAAACCAGTGGAAATGTGTTTTCGTGGACGCCTGTTTACCACATCAGCAATGCCAACATTAGTAATCCATCAGTAAGTCCGTTTGATACTACTGTTTATACTTTGGTAGTGCACGACAAGCAATGCGTTGACAGCATCAGATTAACCGTGAACGTGATAGATTCAGTAACGCTTAAATTACCTTCGCTGATAAAACTTTGTGCAACTGACAGCGTGCAATTATCGCCCGTAAGTGATGCTTTATACTTTACATGGAATGAATCAAACAACACACAAACACTCAATCATCCCACTACAAAAAGTCCTACAGTTGCGCCTTTACAAAGCACCTTCTATCGGCTAACAGCTTCTGTTGGACATTGCAAAGCCAATGCACAAACTAGGGTGCTGGTATCGCCATATCCAACGGCAAGCGTAAGTGAGGCTGCCAGCATTTGTTTTGGCAATACGGTGCAACTTCATGCCAGTACAAAAGCAGCGCATTATATGTGGAGTCCGGCTACATCCTTAACAGGCGCGAATACATTAAATCCATTGGCTGGTCCGCAACAATCAACCGCTTACGTGCTTACAGTCAGCGATACTTTTTACTGCACCAAACCTGTAACCGATACGGTGCATGTACAAGTAATTCCACTACCGGAATTAAATACAAGCAACGATACTTCTGCTGTAATCGGCCAACCTTTGCAGTTAAAAGCTATGTGCGAATGAAGAGGCATCTTTTCGGTGGTTTCCAGTTATCAATATCAACAACAGTTCGGTTTCAAATCCGGTGATTACAATTACCAATTCTTCGCCTTCGTCTCTTACTTATTTCGTAACAGCAACCACATCGCAAGGCTGTGCTGCCGCCGATTCTGTTCATATAAAAGTGTACAAAACCAAACCCGATATTTTTGTTCCTTCTGCATTTACCCCTAATGGTGATGGACGTAATGATCTGTTCATGCCTGTTGCCGTTGGCATTGCCAGATTGTATTTTTTTAGAATCATTGACAGATGGGGCAATCTCTTGTTTGAAACAAAAACAATAGGTGCAGGTTGGGATGGTTTATACAATGGAAAATTGCAGCCGCCGGGTACTTATGTGTTTGAAGTGAAAGGCAGCGATTACGAAGGCAACATCATTGAGAAAAGAGGAACGGTAGTGTTGAGTAAGATAAAACGATACGATTTGTGATTCCAGATTTATGATTGCTACAAATCGCTGTAGCAAAGACTTATAGCGAAAGAATTGATACCTCCGATACATTAAAATGGTATCAGGAACACATTTATCTTTGGTAACATGCAGCAGAATTGGGGAAGGCTAATTATTTATGTAGGAATTGCCATCGTGCTTATCGGCATTATCATTTATTTGTTTGGCAATAAATTAAACTGGTTAGGAAGATTGCCCGGTGATATTCGGATTGAACGAGACAATTTTCGGTTTTATTTTCCAATTACTACCATGATTTTGATAAGCCTTTTGCTAACACTTATCGTTAATATTGTTCGGAGGTTTTTATAATGTTTATAAAACCAAAAGCAGCGATGAAAATGTATCATTGCTGCTTTTGTTTTTACTGATTTTTTTAGAGAAATAGATCTCAACTTTCATACGCCTCAACCGGCTCGCAGGTGCAGATTAAATTTCTATCACCATACGTATTATTAATGCGCGAAACAGAAGCCCAAAACTTATTGTGCGTTACATAATGCAACGGGAATGCAGCTTCGGTACGACTGTAAGGATGGCTCCATTCGTTGGCGCAAACTACAGCTTGTGTATGCGGCGCATTTTTTAAAACATTGTCCCCTTTGTCTGCCTTACCTTCTTCAATTGCTTTTATCTCTTCGCGGATCGAAATCATGGCTTCGCAAAACCTGTCGAGTTCTGCTTTATCTTCACTTTCGGTGGGCTCAATCATAATGGTTCCCGGCACCGGAAAGCTCATTGTGGGTGCATGAAAACCATAATCTATCAAACGCTTGGCAACATCTTCCGCTTCAATACCACATGATGCTTTGAATGGACGCAAATCAATAATAAATTCATGTGCGCAAGTGCCCCCTTTACCACTGTACAAAATAGGATAATGCTCACTTAATCTTGCCCGCATGTAGTTGGCATTTAAAATGGCATATTCGGTAGCTTTTTTCACACCTTCTTTGCCCAGCATTTTGATATAAGCATAGCTGATCAATAAAATACTGGCAGAACCAAACGGCGCAGCACTTACAGCATGTTGATGATCGTCAGCAGAAGAAAATACATGCCCTGGTAAATAAGGCTGCAAATGGCTTTTAGCACATATAGGCCCCATGCCCGGACCGCCACCGCCATGCGGAATGGCAAATGTTTTATGAAGATTAAGATGGCAAACATCGGCACCAATTTGTGCGGGCGAAGTTAAGCCAACCTGCGCATTCATGTTGGCGCCATCCATATATACTTGTCCGCCATGCTGATGCACCACTTCACATATCTCCTGTATGCTTTCTTCAAACACACCATGCGTTGACGGATAGGTTACCATCAATGCGCCCAATGTGTCTTTGTATTGTTCTGCTTTTGCTTTCAAATCAGTCAACATCAATATGACCTTCGGCATCGCTTTTTACTACCACCACTTTCATTCCTGTCATCACCGCGCTGGCAGGATTAGTGCCGTGTGCAGAAATAGGAATGAGCACCACGTTGCGATGTGCATTACCGTTGGCTTTGTGATATTCCATAATGGTAAGCAATCCCGCATACTCGCCTTGTGCGCCGCTGTTGGGCTGCAGGCTGCATGCATCAAAGCCGGTGATGATGCATAAATCATCGCTCAATTCTTTGATGATTTGCTCATATCCTTCTGCCTGTTCAGCAGGAACAAAAGGATGCAACTGGCTGAACTGTGGCAAGCTTACCGGAATCATTTCAGAAGCGGCGTTTAATTTCATCGTACAACTGCCCAAGCTTATCATACTGTGCGTTAGCGACAAATCTTTGTTTTCAAGGCTTTTTAAATACCGCATCATTTCGCTTTCGCTGTGATGAATGTTGAAAACCGGATGCGTTAAATACGCTGATGTTCGTTGCGCGAAAGAAGGAATATTGGGTAAAGAAAAATCATCAAAATGTATAGCAATGTTTTCCTTGTTGGCAGCTTCTGCAAAAAGAGAAACGATGTTTACAACATCTTCTTTTGTGGTCGTTTCATCTAACGAAATACCAATATGTTCATCATCAAAATAATAAAAATTGATTTCGTTCTTTTCTGCTATCGGCCGAATGATTGTTGTTTTTGCCTGAATTTTTATTGTATCAAAATAGAATTTGTTTTCGTTCTGAAAGCCAATGGCAGCAAGGCTTTCAGATAATGTTTTGGTTAAGATAGAAACTCTTTCGGCAATGGCTTTTAAACCTTTTGGTCCGTGATACACTGCATACATAGCAGCCATGTTGGCAAGCAAAGCCTGTGCAGTGCAAATGTTTGAAGTTGCTTTTTCGCGCTTAATGTGCTGCTCTCTTGTTTGTAAAGCCATGCGAAGTGCGCGGTTGTTTTGCGCGTCAACACTCACACCAATAATGCGGCCGGGAATACCGCGTTTAAACTCATCTTTCGTGGCAAAAAAGGCAGCGTGCGGACCGCCATAGCCTAACGGCACACCAAAGCGTTGTGCCGAGCCAACGGCAACATCAGCACCCAATTCGCCGGGCGAAGTAAGCAAGGTTAAAGCCAGCAAATCAGTTGCCATCACTACATAAGCGCCGGCTGCATGTGCCGCTTCAATAAAGCTTTTATGCCCCTTTATTTCGCCGTTGCTGTCGGGATATTGAACAATCGCACCAAAATAAGTATCATCCAATTGTGCCTTTTCAAAAGAAGCAAAATGGAGCTCAATACCGATGGGTTCGGCGCGGGTTTGCAATACATCTTTGGTTTGTGCAAAAACGTGTTCATCAACAAAAAACTTTGGCTTTGTAATCTTATCCGTTTTGTTTACATGATGAAACAACATTGCCATTGCTTCGGCTGCAGCAGTAGCTTCGTCAAGCAACGAAGCATTGCTAAGCTCCAGACCGGTAAGGTCGCTCACCACCGTTTGAAAGTTCAGCAGGCTTTCCAATCTTCCTTGCGCAATCTCTGCCTGGTAAGGTGTGTACTGTGTGTACCAGCCTGGGTTTTCAAACAGGTTGCGCAATATAACAGATGGCGTAATGGTATTGTAATACCCTTGTCCAATATAGGTTTTGAACAACTTGTTTTTTGCTGCAACGTTTTTGATTTCGTCCAGATATTGTTGCTCACTGATGGCATCAGGTAAAGGCAACGATTGTTGCAAACGAATGTTTTGCGGGATGGTTTTATCAATCAGTTCATCAATTGTTTTTACACCGATAACGGATAACATTTGCGCAGCTTCCTCTTCCGTTGTGCCGATATGCCTGCGCTGAAATTCGGTTGCCTGTTGCTCAAATACATTCATAACTAACAATATTAAAATGGCATTTTTGCCAGATGCGCAAAGGTACAACGCAGAGATTGTGGGTTGCAAGCGTTGTAAAACGCTGTGCATATTGTTAGGATAACTTTATAATGCGTGCCTGAACCGTTATTTTTGGGATGAATAGGATATGAGATTGTATTTACTTCAATCACACATAATTATTCAATGAAACCAAACCAGCGCTTTTGTATTTGTATCTTTAATCCCTAAATATCACATTTATCTCATTAATCCTGGTTCTGCCTAAAAACAAAAGCAATGTATTTCGTAAAAACGCCTTGGTTTTTGAAAAAAATATATCCCTATTTTTTATGGAAAATAACTACAAAAGAAAAAGCATTGTACTTAACATTTGATGATGGGCCACACGAAATGGCAACGCCTTTTATACTGGATGAATTGAAAAAGTGGAATGCAAAAGCTACTTTTTTTTGCCTTGGTAAAAATGTGGTCAATCATCCTGCTATCTATCGCCGTATTGTGGAAGAAGGTCATTCAGTTGGTAACCATACCTACAACCATTTGAATGGATGGAAAACAGATGATACCGCTTACATCAACGATATTATTCAGGCTTCCCAACATATAAACAGCCGCTTGTTTCGTCCACCTTATGGAAGAATTAAAAAGTTTCAGGCGAAGATTTTACGCCAACAAAAGCAGCAACATCAATTATTTTCCATTGTTATGTGGGATGTATTGAGCGGTGATTTCGACATTAATTTATCTCCGCAAAAGAGCCTGCAAAATGTTATCAATAAAGCTGAAATCGGCTCTGTGATTGTATTTCATGATAGCACAAAAGCCTGGAGTCGCATGAGTTTTGCATTGCCAAAAGTGCTGCAACATTTTACTGAAAAAGGTTTTGTTTTTAAGGCATTATCTCAATGAAGAATCAGCAACTTTATCCACAGTTAAAACTTTAGTTATATATTTTGGCGCAAAAAAAAAAGAGTCGTACTTTTTTGTACAGCTCTTCTCAATTTTTAGTAAAAAGGAAAACTACTTTTGTTAACAGTTAACCAAACAAACCGCCTTTGCGTAAGCTTTTTGTGCCTTCGCCAATTTTGTATCCGTTGTGATAAATTTCAATTTTATAATCGCCGGTCTGGTAATGGTTTTCCTGTTTCCAGTCGAAGCTAACCGGTGTGCGTTTGCCTTGTTCATAGTTTATATCAACCTTGCTGGTATAAACTTTTGAGCCTTCGTCGCGGGTTTGAAATTCGCCGCTACCATTCGATGGAATCGTAATGGGTTTGCCATCCGGTCCAATCACAACCACGTACAATTCTTTTTGTCCGCTCGGTGCAATGCGGTTTTCATCCAAATCAAACGACACACGAAACATATCGGCCTTCTTTGCTTTGCTGGTTTCTTTTTCTTTACCATTGCCTCTTACATTAATAGCTGCAATGTTTATGTTAGAAGCATGAAGCGTAGAAGCCACATCAGTAACATGCGCTTTTTCAGAATCGCTGGAAGCTAAATTGGTACTCAGCGTTTGTGTCTGCGTTGTTAAGCGAATCGCGCTGAACCGTAAGCTGCTTATTGTTTGTGGTTAAGGTTTGATTATCGGCAGTTAATTGTGCAATCTGCGTTTCGTAATCATTAATCTTTCCATTCAACTGATTGATCAAACTTTGCAGTTTTCTTTTGTCAGCATTCGCCTTGCTGCTTTCTGTCTTGTACTCTTGTTTTAATTTGTTGATTGCTGCTTCGCGGTCTGATAATTTTCCCTGCAATTGCGCATTGTTGCCGGTTAGCGAATCCATTCTTTGCAATGCACTTTTAAACTCGTTGTCCAACGAATCTTTTTCATTGGTGGTAGTAGTAATTTGAGTTTGCTGTTGCTGAATTTGCTCGTGGGTTTTATTTTTGTCATAAACGATGTATCCCCATGAGCCTAATAAAAGCACTACCAATGCGCCGTAAATCAAATTACGGTTATCTTTAGATTTTTGTGGCTGATCAGGTGATGAGCCGGTGGAAGGATAATTAGTGTATGCCATAACATTTATTTTTTATTTACAAATCAACTAAAACCAACTTACTTGAACACAACGTCGCTGGATAAATTTTTTGTTATAGATATTGAAACTGTGCCGCAATTTCCCGACTACACTATGCTGAGCAATGAATGGCAGCGGCGTTGGTGGCAGAAAATTGCGAAAACCATACCAGAAACGATTACTCCTGAAGACAGCTATCGGCAAAAAGCTGGTATTCTGGCTGAATTTGGAAAAATTGTTTGCATTTCGATTGGCTGTTTTCACGAGGCAAAAAACGGTGAGCCTATCTTTCACATCAAAAGTATTTATGGAGATGATGAGAAGGAACTGTTAGAAAAATTTTTAAAAGCCAGCGATAAGTTTTGCGATAAGAAAAGCGGTTTCTGGTTTGCAGGCCATAATATTCGCGAATTTGATATTCCTTATATCTGCAGGCGTTTGCTTATCAATGGGTTAAAACTTCCACAGTATCTTTGTCTGCACGACAAAAAACCCTGGGAAGTAGAAATGCTCGACACATTACATTGGTGGAAATTTGGCGATTATAAAAACTATATTTCGCTTGATTTGCTGGCTGGCGTGATGGATGTACCAACTTCAAAAACCGATATTGATGGAAGCATGGTGCAGGATGTTTATTATAAAGAAAAAGACTTGAAACGCATTGCCGATTATTGCCAGCGTGATGTAGAAGTAGTGGCTAATCTTTTACTTCGATTTAACAACATGCCCTTGCTGAAAGAAGAAAATGTAAAGACTTATCAGGCCTGATCAAAGCAATTTTTAATGACTGATTAACGTAATACAAACACTTTAGTAACGTTTGTTTTTGCCGCTTTTTTATTGGCTCGTTTCTTTTTCAGAAAGCTGGTTGAGAAGGTTTACAACGCCTTCTCTTTTTAAGATTAAATAACCCAATCTGTCGTTGCTGATGCCTTCCTTTAAATGATAGCTAAAGCTGAGTTGATCGTTCTTTACTTCCGTTTCAAAATACCGGAATTGGATGTTGGGATATTGTTTTAAATCTTCTCCAATCTCATACAAATGAGTTGATAAAATGAATAGTGCGTTTGTCATTTTGCGCAAGCCTTCAATTACAACTGTACTGCATTTCATTGCATCCTGTACGTTGGTTCCTTTGAACAATTCGTCAATCAAAATCAACCATTTTTTTCCATCGCTTATTTTTTCAATTGTCTTTCTGATGCGTTGCACTTCATTAAAAAAATAACTCTCGCCATTAATGATATTATCCACTACCTGTATATTGCTTAACAAGCCGTCAAACATAGACAAGCTAAGGCTTTGCGCCGGTACACCCATACCAACATGAGCCAGATAAGCACTTACACCAACCGCTTTTATAAATGTACTTTTACCAGCCATATTAGCGCCGGTCATAAATAAAAAATTTTGTTGCTGGGTAAGCTCTATATCATAAGCAACAGGCGTATGCAACAAGGGATGATACAACTGCTTCGCTTCAAAGAAGGGAGATTCACTTTCTTTGAATTGAGGCATACAAAAATGAAATTGTTGGCAGGCTTTTGCCAGGCTGATATAAGCATCCAAACGGTTGTAAATTTCAGTCAATTCCAATGCTTCGCTTTTATACCTGCGTCTTACAAAGCCACCAAAATTCAGAATTTGCGCGAAAGACAGCTTTTTGGTTTTGTCCCATTTTTGCATTTGCTGAATAACAGGCCGATTCAATAAAGAAACAATCCTTTCGCCAATGCCACATAAAAACGAAGACTCGGTATTGAGTACCAATTGTGCAATGGTTGACATGCCTTTAAAAAAATCAATAAAATGCGAAACAGAATAACGCGTTAGCGAAAAATCTGCGGAATGAAACAACCGATACGTTAAGCCATTGGCAGCGTTAGGAGATGGAATTTCATCAATCGCAGTGTCGTACCAGCGTTCAATCACCATGATAGTTCCATTGGATATTTGTTGTGGCAGTTGTGGCAGCAAATGTATAAGGCTAACAATGGTTTGCTGCGTTTCTTCTATCTTTTTTATACTGGCCAAAGGCTTACCCAGCAGCAGTTTCAGCCACTCCTTACCGCCAACGGTGGCAGTAAAGTTCAATTGATTAAAAACAGACAATTCTTCTTCAGAATTAAAGATAGAAAGATCGTTAACGGTGGTTTTATCTGCCTGCATTCGTTATTGAATATGTAAGATTTAATATTTGAGCTGTGAGCTTCGAGCTATGAGTGTTGAGCAATAAACTCGAAGCTCATAGCTCGAAGCTCATAGCTATCTCTCAAACTGCAACCGCATACCTGTATAAGATTCAGTAAACATGCCATTTTCATAAATTAAATTGCCATTTACAAAAGTGTGGGTGATAGAAGAAGAAAAAATAGTGTTTTGCAACGGGCTCCAACCGCATTTGTATATAATGTTATCGGTTGAAACCGGATAAGGTTTGTTCATATCCACCAAAACCAAATCTGCATAATAACCTTCGCGAATGAAGCCACGTTCTTTAATGATTGAAGCATAGGGCAACTGCATGACTCATTTTTTCAACCACTTTTTCGAGTTTTATTTTGCCTTCTTTTACATATTGCAGCATTAGCAAAACCGAATGCTGAACCAGCGGCAAACCTGCATGTGCTTTTTCATAAGGTTCATTTTTTTCGTGCCAGGTATGCGGCGCATGGTCGGTGGCAATTACATCTAAACGATCATCCAACAATGCGTTCCACAATGCCTCTTTGTGATGCGGTGCTTTGATGGCAGGATTGCATTTGATAAGGTTGCCCAGCACTTCATAATCATCGCTGGTAAAATGCAAATGATGCACACACACTTCGGCAGTGATTCGCTTGTTGTGCAACGGAATCATATTGGTGAACAGTTGCAATTCCTTCTCCGTTGTAATATGAAGAATATGCAACCGGCTGTTGTGCTTTTTGGCAAACTGAATGGCTTTAAAACTACTTTCAAAACAAGCTTCTTCATTGCGAATGATAGGATGGTCTTTCGGTTCCAAAGCTTCTTTTTGTTTTTTTAACCATTCCAAATTGGCTTTGATGATCTTTTCATCTTCGCAATGCGTGGCAATCAACAATTCACTGTTGGAAAAAATGCTATCTAAAGTAAGCGAGTTATCAACCAATAAATTTCCGGTTGAAGAACCCATAAAAATTTTAATGCCGCACACTTCATTCTTCTTTTCGTTTGTTTTCAACACTTCATCAATATTATCGTTGGAAGTGCCCATATAAAACGAATAATTGGCAAGCGATGAAGCGGCTGCAGTTGCATATTTATTTTCAAGCAATTCCTGTGTAAACGCCGGCGGTACTGTGTTGGGCATTTCCATAAACGATGTAACACCGCCAGCCACTGCTGCTTTGGCTTCTGTGTAAATGTTGGCTTTGTGAGTTAAGTCCCGGCTCGCGAAAATGTACCTGGTCATCTATCGCTCCGGGAAGCAAAAATTGGCTTTCGCCATCAATTTCCCTTACCGCATGTGGCACACGAATTTGCGGTGCAATCTGGTGAATGCGGTGATTTTTTATCCATACATCACCGTGTGTTATGGTTCCTTCGTTTACGATAGATGTGTTTTTTATAATGTACTCCATGTGTTATCGTTGCTTTGCAAGGTAGAGATTGTTTGAAGAAAGAGACGTGAAGATGCTTTGTTTTTGCAAAAACATACAAAGCTGCTGTGAAATAACAATGGCTAAAATTGGTGCAAAACCAAACGAAGAGATTAGTCTTTCTCTCCTTTTCAAACAATTAATTTTGCAGCATGATTACAACCAGAAATTGCAGCCATCCGAACCGATTATCGTTTGCAAACTTTGAATGAAGAAGATGTTGCCGACAATGCCATTGAACAATTTGCACGCTGGTGGAACGAAGCCGTTAAGAGTGATATTGACGAAGTAAATGCAATGACATTAGCCACGATGGATGAAGATGATATGCCTTCTGCTCGTATTGTTTTATTAAAAAGCTTTGACGAACGCGGCTTTGTTTTTTTCACCAATTACAACAGTGCAAAAGGAAAAGCCATTGCGCACCACCCAAAAGCGGCATTGGTTTTTTTTTGGAAAGAACTGGAACGGCAAATTCGCATACAAGGGGCCGTTGAAAAAGTGAGCGATGAAGAAAGCGATGAATACTTCAACAGCCGGCCTGTTGGAAGCCGTATTGGGGCATGGGCATCACCACAAAGCGAGGTTATTCGAAACAGACATATTCTGGAAGACAATGTAACAAGATTGACAACCGAAATGAAGGAAGAAATTCCCCGACCGACTCATTGGGGCGGATACCGTGTAATGCCCGCCAGCATTGAGTTCTGGCAAGGAAGAAGCAACCGTTTACACGACAGAATCAAATACAATTTGGAAGGAGAAGGAACCTGGAAGAAAGTAAGATTAGCACCATGAGGTGAATGGTAAAAAGTGAGTGGTGAGAAAACATTTTCCCTGTTAGATCACTCACCATTCACTATTATCACTCATTTTTGCTCTTCTTTCGGAGCTATTTTTTTAGTCACTTTTGAAGCGCGTGATTTACCAAACGACCCTTTAAAGATTTTTCCTTTTTTTGTTTTTTTATCGCCTCTTCCCATGATAATAAAATTGATGTTGTATTAAAAAATTGGTGGCAAAAATAAGAGTAAAAAAAGCAGAAGCATTATTTTACTTCTGCTTTTAAAAAAGTAGATAGCAAGGCACAATTAGATTTTAGCGCTTAACTCTTTACCGGCTTTAAAACGGGCCACTTTTTTAGCTTTGATTTTAATGGCTTCACCTGTTTGCGGATTGCGGCCTGTGCGTGCCTGGCGTTTGGAAACAGAGAACGTTCCAAAACCAACCAACGTTACTTTATCGCCGCCTTTTAAAGTTTTGGTGATTGTTTCGGTGAAGGAATCCAGTGCCGCATTTGCCTGTGCTTTTGTTATACCTGCATCTTCAGCAAGCTTGGCAACCAATTCAGCTTTGTTCATGTTTTTTAGTTTAAATTAAATAGTAATGTGGCGACAAATTTATTGGCTTTTCTCAACCGGCAAAATATTTTTACTTAAAAATGGCTTAGAATTAAAATGGCTGAAAGCCGCGCGGGGTTTGGGTTTCGTTATTGCGGGTATTATCCTGTTACAAATGCCTTTGCGCTCTTCGGTTGAAACACTTGCGAACCATGTTTGTTTTTGCCACAATTTTTATCATTAAACGCTTTCCATTAATGTACTAAACGACATCATATTACCACGCCATTTTTCATAACTTATTTGTTCTACTTCAGGCAAATATGCTTGTATAAAATCATCATAAGCCTTTCGGTCAGCGACATACAATTGCAACGCATACGTAGGTCCTTCCTCTTCATCAATCTCTAACAAACGCACTAATTGATATTGTGTAAAACAACCCGTGTTCATAAGAGCAGTAATGTAAACTTCCCGCATCCATTGCAGCCACTCGGGTTGTATTGTCCATTCAATTTTAAGAGTGATGTTATAAATGAGCATGATTATTTTTCGTGCAAAAACAAAAGGGAAGGAAATAAGTTATAGTTGTAAAATAATGAAGTCTTAAAACAGCTTCATCTCATTAATCATCTGAAGCCGCCGCTTCCACAACAATTGTATTTAACCGTTTGGTTAAGGGCAACAATAAAAAGCAGGCAACAATAGCTGCCACTGCACTGATGGCAAAGAAAATAGCTTTGTTATCAAACTGATCCCAGAAGCCGGCAAGAATGCCCGAAATTTTTCCACCCAATGAAGTTGTAATAAACCAGCCGCCCATCATTAGAGCAGTTAATCTTCGCGGAGCTACTTTTGATGTGAGTGATAATCCAACCGGGCTTACAAACAATTCACTAATGGTAAATACGCCATAGCTGCTGAATATCCACAAGCTCGAAACTTTGTTAAAGTAGATATCGGTTGATAAACAGGCAAGCACCATTACAACAGAAGACAATCCTGCAATTAAAGTTCCCCAAGCAAATTTACTGGGTGTGGATAGCTCTCTGCCACGCCTTTTCATCCAGCCAAGAAAAGCAACGACAACCGGCGTTAATACAATAATCCAAAAAGGATTGATAGATTGATAAATTTCGGTAGAAACCAATTTTAAGTCCTCTCCCTGCGCCGGATACTTTTCTTTTGGCAGATTTTGAAAATACAAATCGGTGCCCTGTTTTGTCAGCACTTTTCCTTTGGCATCGGTCTGTGCGCGAAACTGATTGTCAACCACCGGAACCTCAGTGGGTTTTGTACTAACCGTTTCTAAAAAACCAAATGGCTTTAATGCAGGCTGAATACTTTTAGGCGCTTCGCGGTCGGTATAAGTTTGCGCCCAAATGGTTAAGGCTGTTGCATTTTGATTGTAAATATTCCAAAAGATAATAGACACAGCAAATAGAATCAATAGTGTACTGATGCGTTTTTTCTCAAAACCCTTTGCGCGATACCATAAACTCAAGTAAAAAATAATAATAGGAATACAGGCAAAAATAAAAGCGTCATTAGAGTCAGAGCCCAACAAATTTCCGGGAATAAACCAACCAATAACACCGGCAATGATAGCCGGAAGAAAAACGCTTAAAAAGATTTTTGAAATGGGCATATCTCCTTCCTGAACCGGCTTGATAACATCTGCGTGTTTTACATGTTTCAATCCAAAGGCAAAACATATCAACCCAAGCACCATTCCAAAGCCGGCAGCAGAAAAAGCAATTCCCCATCCATTGTTATCCTGGTATTTATTATGCAGGTAAGCAGCAACAAAATTGCATACAAATGCGCCAATGTTGATGCCCATATAAAAGATGTTATAAGCAATATCTTTCTTAGGTTTCAAATCCGGACGATTGTAAATATTGCCTAACAACGTGCTGATATTTGGCTTAAAAAAACCATTTCCAACGATAGCCGAAAACAAACCTGTGTACATCACCGCATCGCTTCCATTCAAGGCAAGTAAGAAGTATCCAAGTGCCAATAAAGCGCCGCCTAAAAAAATGGATTTTGTATAACCAAGAATCCTGTCAGCAACCAGCCCGCCAATAAATGGCGTCAGATAAATCAGGGCTACATAAGTTCCTACAATGCTGATTGCCGCTGCAGTATCCAAACCTCTGCCGCCATGACCAATCGTATCGTGCAAATACAAAAAGAAAATTCCAATCATCAAATAAAAACCGAAGCGTTCCCACATTTCGGTAAAAAACAAAACATACAAACCTCGTGGATGCTTTACAGTGTTGGAAGCAGTGGTCATCTTGAAAATAAATTATGTGCTGCTCAAAGTACAGGAAAAAATAGTTACGATGTAAATTTTACTTTCGCAACCTTTATTCATTTATCTATGAACATTCTCTTACTCGGCGCCGGCGGTCGCGAACATGCACTTGCCTGGAAGATGCAGCAAAGCCCGCTTTGCACACAGTTGTTTATTGCGCCCGGAAACGGTGGCACAGCGCAATGCGGCACCAACATCAACATCAATGTAAACGACTTTACAGCCATTGATGAATTTTGCAATGAAAACAAAATTGACATGCTTGTTGTTGGTCCTGAAGAGCCGCTGGTAAATGGCATCTACGATTTTTTTGGGCAAAAACAAACCTGGAAAGGAATTGTGATCGGGCCCTCAAAAGAAGCAGCTCAACTGGAAGGTAGCAAGGCGTTTTCAAAACGCTTTATGCAACGACATTCCATACCTACTGCGGCGTATGAAGAGTTTGATGAAAGCAACTATCAGTTGGGTATTCAATACATCAAACAACATAGTTTACCCGTTGTTTTAAAAGCCGATGGATTGGCGGCAGGCAAAGGCGTTGTTATCTGCAACACTACAGAAGAAACATTGCAAGCTTTTGAAAATATGATTGTGCACAAACAATTTGGCAGCGCATCGTCTAAAGTGGTGATTGAGCAATTTCTGCAAGGCATTGAAGCCAGTGTGTTTGTAATAACCGATGGAAGGGAATATAAAATCATCGGTCATGCAAAAGATTATAAGCGCATTGGTGAAAGCGATACGGGCTTGAACACCGGCGGAATGGGTTGCGTAAGTCCTGTGCCTTTTGTTACAGATAGCTTCATGAAAAAAGTTGAAGAAAAAATAATTAAACCAACCATTGATGGTTTGCAAAAAGAGTCGCTCGTTTACAAAGGCTTTGTTTTTTTTGGATTGATGAATGTGCACGATGAACCGTTTCTGATTGAATACAATTGTCGCATGGGCGATCCTGAAACAGAAGTGGTGATGCCACGATTGAAGAATGATTTAGTGGAATTGCTTATAGCCGTTAACAACCACAGTTTGCAAAATATTTCCATCGAATATGATGAGCGTTGCTGCGCTACGGTAATGGCAGTAAGCAAAGGTTATCCGGGAAATTATGACAAAAACAAACCCATTCAATTCAACACGTATAAATCGCACGGCTCTTTAATTTTTCATGCCGGAACCAAAGGTGAAGGCGATAACATTGTAACAAATGGAGGACGTGTTTTAGCTGTGTCTTCTTATGGTGATACGATTGGTGAAGCCGTTGAACATTCATTACATGTTTTACAAGACATTCATTTTGACGGCATGTATTATCGCAAAGACATTGGGTATGAATTTATTTGATATTTTTAATGGTTAATAGTTAATTGACTTGTACAATCATCTCCAATTAACCATTAACAATTAAAAATAAAAAAGCCCTCCCCAAGAATAGGGACGGCCTCTAACGATTGCTTGCCATATAAAAAGTTAGTCGTTTCTTTCTGCAAGCGGGAAAGAAACCCGTTCAATTATTTTTTTCCTTTTAAAGAGTCTTTTGTCATTTTTACAGAAGAATCAACATTAGCTTTTGCTTCTTTCTTCATTGCATCCAAAGAATCTTTCTTTGCGCTTACAGTAGAATCAATGTTTTCTTTTGTAGCTTTTCCGGCAGAGTCAACCGAATTTACTGTTGAATCTGTAGTATTGTTGGTTGAAGTTCCATTGTTGCAGGCTGCAAAAGCACCGATTGCTAATACGACTAAAAGCTTTTTCATCATTTTGTGTCTGTTTGCATATTTATACCGAAACTGCAATTAAGTAACCCAACTTCAGAAAAAATTTTCAATTTTTTTCTAAAGTCTTCATTATCAGAAAACAATTCATTTCCATTGCTCAATATTATTTTCCATAATAAGCTATTATCTCAACGCGCTGTCTTTTCGCGGATCGGTTTTATCGCCTATAATATGATTGGAATCTTTTCTGATAATAGATGTATCAGGAACGTTTGGAATCACAGCATTCGTTGTATCGTGCGGAGCTGCCGAAGCTGAATCTGATGGTGAAGTTGTACTGCCATTGGAGCCACATGCGGCTAATAGAACGATGCCTGCTATTGCAATAAATTGTTTCATACCGTGCGTTTTTTGTTTGTTTAAAAATCAATACATAGAAATGTTGTGCCAATTAAGTGCAAAACCATTTTTTCTTTTGCAGAAAAAAGATGCACCACACAAATTAGAAATTGAGATGGCTTTTGGCTGCTCCATCGTTGCCAATTTGTTAAGGTTCGTTTGTAAATTGGATGAATGTTATTAATTTGAACATTGGTTTCAACATTTACTATGAAGCGATTTCACTTTGCACTTCTTTCTTTTGTTTTTATCTTCTTTTTTCAAACCTCTTTTGCACAACGTATTGATACTACATTGGCAGCTTATGCCGATAAATATCAGACGGAACGCATTTACATACAGTTTGATAAACCGGCTTACGCAGCAGGAGAAACGGTTTGGTTTAAAGGATATGTAATGGCTGGGATTCTGCCTTCTAACATCAGCAAGAACCTTTACACAGATTGGTATGATGCCTATGGAAATTTGTTGGCACATTCTGTATTCCCCATTGTTCAGGCAGGCGCAGCAGGCGAGTTTGTTATTCCTGATACGCTTAGCAGCGCCGCTGTTCATGTAAAAGCTTACACTACGTGGTCGCTTAATTTCGATACTGCTTTTTTATTTCAAAAAAATATTCCGGTAGCTCAAAAAACGCTTCCTAAAACAATTGCCAAATTAACGGTTGTGCCTTCTCTACAGTTTTTTCCGGAAGGTGGCGATGCAGTAGAAGGCCTGACTTCGCGCATTGCATTTTTAGTCAACGATCAGTATGGTCGTCCTGTAAAAATTAAGGGAACAGTTACCAATAGCAAGGGCGAAACGATTGATAATTTAAAAACAGAGCACGATGGCATGGGCAGTGTGCATGTTACTTATGCAAAAGGTGAAACCTACACAGCCAAATGGTACGACGAACAGAACGACGTTCACACCACAACATTGCCTACAGCAAAAAGCAGCGGCGCAAGCTTTGAAATAGGAACATCATCAGGTAAAAAAACATTTATCATTCGTCGTACAGAAGATGCACCCGACAACTTAAAGCAACTGCATATTGTAGCTACCATGCACCAGCAATTGGTGTATATGGCAAATGCCAACTTAGAGCAAACCAATAGCATTGGCGGCGCAATACCTACCGCCCAACTGGTAACCGGAATATTGCAAATTACATTGTTCAGCAGCGACTGGAAACCGCTGGCAGAGCGCATTTGCTTTGTCAATAACAACGAAGCTGTTTTTACTCCCGAAGTCGGTTTTACTACGTTAGGCCTTGGAAAAAGGGGCATGAATACAATTGAAATCAGTATGCCGGATTCTACGATTGGCAATCTTTCACTTGCCATTACTGATAAAGGCATCGGTGTTGACAGCAACAGTAATATCATCTCACAATTGTTGATGGCAAGCGACATAAAAGGCGCCATTTATAAACCGCAATATTATTTTTCAAATAACAGTGATAGCGTTGCGAAACATTTGGATTTGGTGATGCTTACACACGGCTGGCGCAGGATCAATTGGGAAGCCATTGTGCAAGGAGAAATGCCGCAAATCAAATACCCGGCGGAAACGGATTATCTCACTTTTTCAGGCAAAGTGTATGGCGTAAACAGCACACAAATCCGCTCGGCAGGTTCGCTGTTTGCTATCCTTCAGGCAAAAGATTCCAGCCGCCAGGTAATCAGCGCCAACATCAAACCCGATGGCACATTTGGAGATCCAAGTATTGTGTTGTTTGATTCAACCAAAATCTATTATCAGTTTAGCAATAAAGGCTTTGCAGATATGAGTGAAGTGCGTTTTATGAACAGCATATTGCCTGCGCAAAAACGCATACCGCTGGACAGAAACAAAATAGCTATCTTAGATACATCGGGTTATGTACGACTTCGCTTTTTAGCTAATGAAGAAGCACGTTTAAACGAACTTCTTAAAACCACCACTTTACAGGGAGTAACGGTTACTACAAAAGCAAAATCGCCATTACAGTTAATGGATGAACGCTATGCCAGTGGCTTGTTTCAAAGCGGTGATGCCTACCAGTTTGATTTAACAAACGATCAATTTGCCAATAGCTATCAAAATATTTTTACTTATTTGCAAGGCAAGGTTGCGGGTTTGCAAATCACCGCCAACGGCCCCAATGTAAGCATGAACTGGAGGGGAGGTTCTCCAACGGTTTACTTAAACGAAATGCCAACAGATATTAGCTTGTTAAGCTCTACTTCGGTGTCGGATATTGCTTATGTAAAAGTGTTTCGTCCGCCGTTTATGGGCGGCTTTAACGGAGCCAATGGAGCTATCGCAATCTATACCAAAAAAGGTGGCGATCGTCCTGTAGAGAAAGGAAAAGGGCTGCCTTTTAAAACAGTGATTGGCTACACTGCCGTAAAAGAATTTTACTCGCCCAATTATGGAACCATTGATCCGCGCAACGAAGCTGAGGATGTACGCAGCACTTTGTTTTGGTCGCCGAATATTTTTACTACGTTAGAAAATCATAAACTGAAGCTTACCTTTTACAACAACGATGTTAGTGATGCGTTCCGCATTGTTCTTGAAGGCATGAGCACCGACGGAAGGCTTACTCACGTTGAGAAGGTGGTTGAATAAACCTGCGCTTTTTTGAGCATTTTAAAATTTACTTTTGCTTTAAAATATACGGATGTTGAAGGGCACTTTTAAACGTTGGATTTTTTTGTTTTTGTTGATGTTGTCATCGTTCTATGGAATAGCGCAACAGCAATATCATTTTATTTATATCCAGGCAGATAATCAACAACCTTTTTATGTAAAATATGGTGGCAAAAACTACAGCTCTTCTTCCATCGGTTATTTAATTCTTCCGAAGCTGAGCGATGGCAATGTTTCGCTGCAAATTGGTTTTGCCAAAAACTTATATCCCGAACAGAATTTCAACCTTACTGTTGCCGGTAAAGACCTTGGTTTTGCCTTAAAAAATTTTGGCGAAAAGGGCTGGGGTTTGTTCAATTTTCAAACCACCGATATTGTGATGAATGGCAATGCAGCCGCGCCAGCCAATGAACAGGCGAGCAAAAACAACCATTAATAAGAGCAATCCTTTTGGCAACATGCTGGCATCTGCTATTAACGATTCTACATTGAACCAGCAACGGGTTGAAGCAACCGATTCTTCGGCAAAAACAAAAGCGATTTCTAAATCCAATGTCAGCATAGATACAACACAAGTAAATGCTCAGGCAAAAGGGGCAAAAGATAATACCGGCGCAGGTTTGAACACAAGTTCCCAAACGTATAACAATGTTGCTGCCGTAGATAGTTTAATAAAAAAATATAGTAGCAACGGAGATAGCTTAACTGCAAATAAGAAGCCGACTGATGCAACAAATCCTATTGTAAAATCATCGGAAAAAACAAACGATAGTGGCACTGATTTAACCTTCTTAGATAACAATTCAAAAGATACCATTCATGCTTTTATTCCTTCTTCCAACCAACCAAATATAGCGGCCAAAGCAGCAAGCGTTGATAGTGCAAAAGGTAAAGTATCCAATCCATTTTTTAATAACAACAACTCTCAAAGTGTTGAGAAATCAGCCTCGTTAGATTCGTCTTCAAATGTGATAAAAACAAACCCTACATTGCTCAATACTGCCTGCAACAATATGTTTAGCAGCAGCGATGCTGACAAACTCAAACGAAAAATTGTATCGCTCAGAAAACAGGAAGACATTATGAATGCGGTTCGCAAAAGCCTGCATGGCAAATGTATTACCACCGACCAGGTTAAAGATTTGGGCAATTTGTTTTTGTCGGATGAAAACCGCTACAATTTTTATGATGCCGCTTATCCGTTTGTATACGATTTTGGCAATTATGCGATACTGCAAACTACACTGATTGACAGCTATTACAAGAATCGTTTTAAAGCCCTGCTACACTAAGTTATCATGTGGCGATACTTTTTAGAAGTTGCTTATAAAGGCACGCAGTACAGTGGCTTTCAAAAGCAGGACAATGCGATTACAGTTCAATCGGAAATAGAAAAAGCGCTTTTGGTTTTGTACAAAAAAAGCATCGAACTTACCACTTCATCGCGTACTGATGCAGGCGTTCATGCGTTGCAAAATTTCTTTCATTTTGATGCTGATATTGTGATTGATAATAGACAAACACTATATCAACTGAACTCTATTTTACCGGATGATATTGTGATTAAAAATATAGTAGAAGTCAATGGAGACGCACATTGCAGGTTCGATGCTCTTTCCCGTTCTTACGAATACCATATCTATCAAAAAAAGAATCCGTTTTTGAGGGACAGAGCATTTTATTATCCTTATAGCTTGAACATTGATGCGTTGAACGAAGCAGCAAAGCAATTGTTTGTTTTTACTGATTTTACTTCGTTTTCAAAACGCAATACGCAGGTAAAAACATTTTTGTGCGAAATCAAAAAGGCAGAATGGAAACAAGTAAATGACGAGTTTATTTTTTACATTACTGCCAACCGTTTTTTACGTGGCATGGTGCGTGGCTTGACAGGCACCATGTTGAAAGTGGGAAGAACTACCATTTCTTTGGATGATTTTAAAAACATTATCGAAGCGAAAGATTGCCGTAAAGCCGATTTTTCGGCACCGCCGCAAGGTTTGTTTTTGACCGATATTTTGTATCCCGACACTGTATGGAAACATCGTTCAGAAAGCTAACTTTGTTATTGTAAATATTGCTTCTTAAACATTAAATGTAACACTGCCATGGCCTCATTCGACATTGTAAGTAAGGTTGATTTGCAAACATTAGACAATGCCATCAACACTGTAAAAAAAGAAATCGGTAACCGCTTCGATTTTAAAAATTCACCAGTAGAAATTGAGTTAAACAAGAAAGATTATCTCCTGAACATAGAAGCGGAAAGCGACATGAAACTGAAACAAATTATTGATGTTATCATCAGCAGAAGCATGAAGCAGGGCATTGACGCGGCGGCTTTTAACTTTGAGAAAGATGCGTACCCAAGTGGCAAAGTGGTAAAAAAAGAAGTGCCCGTAACCAACGGCTTGCAACAAGATGATGCCAAAAAAGTAGTGAAGGTGATTAAAGACAGCGGCTTAAAAGTACAGGCACAAATTATGGATGATGTGGTGCGTGTAACCGGCAAAAAGATTGATGATTTGCAGGATGTGATAGCAAACTTAAAAGCTGCGAATTTAAAGCTGCCATTGCAGTTTATTAATATGAAGTCGTAGCCCTTGTTGCGCTTTTGAATTTATTCTTCTCCAAAATTTTGCTCTGTGTAAATACTTCTTTTTTGTGCACTGCTCTTCTTTTACAATCTCTTTTTGTAGTGATATAATTTATCATTTTGACGAGTTGCGCTTTGTGGATTATACTCATAACAATACAAAATTTATAACATTAGTTGTTTGATTTTCAATCACGATAATTTTTTGGAACTACGTTCAATAGCATCAATATTTGTATTATATGACGTATCAACGATGACGATACAACAGAAATGTAACAAACTCAACACTGACATTCACAACAGACTCTTCTTAAATAATTATCTCTCGACTAAGATTGGCGATTATGAAAGAGTATTTACTTCTATTGACCTTATTGAAGACTGTCAAAATGCAATTGATGAATTTGAAAGAATTCCAGAAATCAATTTTCAGACGAGATCAACTCTTTATGTCTATGGTGTTTTGCAATCCATGTATTGCCAACAAGACGGACTTTATCACCTTTATAAGACAATTAAAAATGCGGACACCAAAAACGTATATGAGCTATTCAAAATTTACCAATTCAACAAAGAAATAAGAGAAGTCAGAGACGACATAGCAGGACATCCCGCAGACAGAAAAAATGGCAAAGAGTTTTATTTCATTGGCAAGGGACCTAACTCAAAATATAACTTTTCTTATGCCGGATACACTCCACACTTCAGAAAAGTTGACGTCAATTTAAAGCAGTTTATTGAAGAACAAAAAAGTTTCACCTTCAATGTTTTAAACGAAATTGAAAAAACTGTTACGCAACAAATACAAGCACACCAAGACAAGTTCAAAGCGATGAAACTAATTGAAATAGTGAACAATTTAAGTTACCCAATCCAATTAATTTATCGGGGAATATTTAATAATCATCCTTTAGCTAATAGTGGATTAGCAGAAATAAGAGGAAAGTTGAACAATTTAAAAATCGAACTTAACCAGAGATATAACAACAAAATTCCCGACAGTATCAAAGACATTTTCAGGCTACAAGACCACATTTTAAATCAAATTGAAAATTGGACTATAAACAAAACACTTGAAGGAAATTTAGACGCTGAAGTATTTATGGACAGCTTTGACCATCAAATGAACGAACTAACCGACATTTTAAAAGAGATTGATGATGATTTTAGAAAATAAGACGCCACATAACATGCGGTGGCTGATGAACAACTCAAATAAAAAAAATAACTATTCCCCTTTTTTTGGTTATTAAAAACAAATCAGCAGGTTACAAACATTTACTGGTTTTGATCTTCCAATGAGTACCTGATTCTTTTATGTCGTAGCAGGATCTTCATAGCTTATCATTGTGCAGCAGAATGTAACCTTGCGATAAATCTAAAATAAGGGCAAAAACAAACAAGCCGATAACATTCATTACCGGCTTGTTTGTTTTAAAATAATTGTTTATAACAACTAACTGTTATACTTGCTTCAATTGATAATACGCATCACTCCAACGCAAGCTCATTTTTGAACTGCAGCAATTGTGTGGCCTGATCAATCAAAACAAATTCAATTTTTGCCATGTCTGCAAAGTCTTCCAAATGTTCAGAAGTTAAGTTTTGACTGTAACAAGTATGATGCGCACCACCGGCTAATATCCAGGCCGCACAGCCCTTTTGCATATCAGGATAAGGCTTCCAAAGCACGCGTGCTACCGGCAGTTTGGGCAAGTCATGTTTCGGTTCCTGTGCTTCTACCGTATTCACCAACAAGCCGAAAGCGATTGCCCATATCAACTACTGAAGCATTCAATGCAGCGCCTCCGGCAACATTAAACACCAACCGCACCGGATCTTCTTTGCCGCCAATGCCCAGCGGATGAATTTCGCAAGAAGGTTTGTCCGTTCGCAATGCTCGGACATATTTCCAGCATGTGACTGCCCAACACCATTTCATTATTCGGTTCAAAATGATAGGTATAATCTTCCATGAACGAGTTGCCACCGTGCAAGCCGCTGCCCATTACTTTCATTGCCCGAACCAAGGCTGATGTTTTCCAATCGCCTTCGCCACCAAAGCCATAGCCATCGTTCATCAATCGTTGGGTTGCAATGCCGGGCAATTGCTTCATGCCATGCAGGTCTTCAAACGTATCAGTAAAGCCTTTAAAATTGCCTTCTTTTAAAAAGTACCGAAGCCCTAACTCAATCTTTGCTGCATCCTGCAAAGAAGAAAATTGGGCACCGCCTTTTTGTAAACCTTCTGCAAGTTTGTATTCATCGGAATATTGCTGGCAAAGCTTTTCTACATCAGCATCACTTACCTCATTAATTACTTTTACAAGGTCGCCAATGCCATAGGTATTTACGCTATAACCAAACTGCAGTTCGGCTTCTACTTTATCGCCTTCGGTTACGGCAACAAAGCGCATGTTATCGCCAAAGCGAACAAACTTCGCACCTTGCCAATCGTTCCATCCGGCTGCAGCGCGTGTCCATGTTTCAATGCTTTTTAAAACAGTATCATTCTGCCAATGGCCTACTACTACTTTGCGGCGCAAACGCATACGGCTCATTATAAAACCAAACTCCCTATCGCCATGAGCGCTTTGGTTAAGGTTCATAAAGTCCATGTCTATCTCGCTCCACGGAATATCGCGGTTAAACTGTGTATGCAAATGAAGCAATGGTTTGTGCAAAATTTTCAATCCGCCAATCCACATCTTTGCAGGAGAAAAAGTATGCATCCATGCAATGATACCGATGCAGTTTTTTGCTGCATTGGCTTCGGCACAAACGGCGTAAATTTCTTCAGTGCTTTTTACCGTTGGCTTATACACAACCGTTACCGGAATGTTCTGTGCTTTATCGAGATGCTTTGCAATTTGTTGCGAATGCTCGGCTACCTGTCGTAAGGTTTCATCGCCATATAAATGCTGGCTGCCGGTTACAAACCAAACTTCTAAATCTTTTAAATCAGTCATCGTTTTTGTTTTATAGTGAAGGTTTATTTTTTGTGCAAAAGCAAAGGGCCAAGTGCAAGAAATAATGGAAGTAAAAGGAACTTGTTCATTGTAAAAGCTTTAACCGAGAAGTAGCGAAGACGCAAAGAATATGGGCAAAAACAAACTTCTCGTCTGTGCTTCTTAGCGGTATAACTATTGCCCATAATAACTATTTACGCCATGTTTGCGCTCGTAATGTTTTTTTATCAGTGCATCTTTCAACCGCAAGGCATCTGCTTTTATTGATTCCGTAATGAATGCCATTTGCGCAATATTTTCCAATACAGCGCTATTATAAACTGCTTTCGCAGCCGTTTTTCCCCAGGTAAAGGGCGCATGATTACCTACTAAAATCATTTCTACTTCTTCATAACTCAAGCCTCGCTCTGCAAAGCAATTCATGATTTGAAAGCCGGTTTCATATTCATAATTGCCCCCAATCATTTCATCACTCATCGGCGGCGCACAAGGAATATCAACCGTGTTATGGTCGGCATGCGTGGTGCCATAAATAGGTATGTCGCGAAGCGATTGTGCCCAAGCAGTTGCATAAGTAGAATGGGTATGAACAATGCCATTGATGCCTTCCCAATGCTTGTACAAAACTGCATGTGTTTGGGTATCGGAAGACGGGCGCAGATTGCCTTCTACGGTGTTGCCATCAAAGTCAACAATCACCATTTTTTCGGGCGATAAATCTTCGTAAGGAACGCCCGATGGTTTAATGGCAAATACGCCAAGACTTCTGTCGGCAGCACTTACATTGCCAAATGTGAACAAAACCAAACTCAGCTTTGGCAACTGCATATTGGCTTCGTAGGCTTCCTGTTGCATGTGTTGATATTTCATTGTTTTGTTTTTGAACCACAAAGTCGCAGATGATTCATAAAGGTTCACGAAGAGTATTTTGTTTGTGTAAGATCATCCTTTTCTTTATTTGTTGGTGAAGAACACCAACAGAGGCGGAGATTACTAAGTCAATGCTTCTATACAACTACCCAATTGTTTGTATTTTTCATACCGTTTGGCATAAATGTGAACCCTGCTTTCATTAGGATGATATTCTGCATCAAAGCCTTGTCCCATGGCCTGCATAGCCTCTTCAACTTTATTATAAAAACCTGCTACGGTGGCGGCAAACATAGCAGCGCCTGCCGCGCAGGTTTGTTCACTTTTGTGTATGCGGATAGGCATGTTCATTACATCGGCCATCATCTGCATGATATAAGCCGATTTTTTAGCAACGCCTCCTACACCAATCAACCCATTCACAGGAATGCCTTGCTCACGAAACCGTTCTACAATTGCTTTTGCGCCAAAGCAGGTAGCTTCGGCAATGGCTTTAAAAATATGAGGAGCCGTGGTGCCTAAATTTAAACCACTGATAGCGCCTTTCAACAGCTGATTTGCATCGGGTGTGCGTCTTCCGTTCAGCCAGTCAACCGCGAGTTCGTCATCATCGCTCAAAGGCAATCGGGATGCAGCTTTCGACAGTTCAGCGATTAATGAATCACTGATTTGTTTTTGCACTAATTTGGCAGTGGCTTCATCAATGATTGAAGATTGTTGCAATAAAGTGTTGGTTGCCCAGGCGGCAATATTTTTAAACCATGCATAGGCATCGCCAAAAGCGCTCTGACCGGCTTCCATGCCTATCATTCCAGGGATGATAGAACCGTTCACTTGCCCGCAAATACCTGCCACCAACGTATCGCCCACTTCGTCAGCCGGAGCTACCAACATATCGCAGGTTGATGTGCCCATCACTTTACTTAAATGATAGGGTTCAATCTGACCACCTACAGCACCCATGTGTGCATCAAAAGCGCCAACACCAATTACCACATCGCCTGGCAATCCCAAGCGTTCGGCCCATTCATTTAGAAATGGTTCCGGCTGCGGTGTCGGAAGTATAGGTTTCGGTGAATAAACGAGACGTAAAGCAGTCGAGCAAAGGGTCTAAGGAAGCAAAAAATTCATTGGGTGGCAAACCATTAAAATCTTTTGCCCATAAGGCTTTGTGCCCCGCCGCACAAACGCTGCGCTTCATTTGATGTACATCTGTTCCGCCGGTTAGTAAGAACGGAATCCAATCGCAATGCTCTACCCAGGAATAACAGGCACTGCGCACTTTTTCATCCACACGAAGAACATGGAGCAACTTTGCCCAAAACCATTCGGAAGAATAAATGCCACCTATAAATTGTAAGTAATTAACGTCGAACTTTTTTGCATGCTCATTGATTTCGGCTGCTTCTCCGGTTGAGGTGTGGTCTTTCCACAATACAAACATGGCATTGGGATTATGACCAAATTCCGGCAATAAAGAAAGCGGTGTTCCCCCTTTGTCAACAGCAACCGGTGTTGAACCTGTAGTATCAACAGAGATCGCTTTAATGTTGGCCTCTATTTCTTTACCGGCTTTTTCTAAACAGTCTTTTATAGTATATTCCAGTCCTTCGATGTAATCCAACGGATGCTGTCGAAACTGATTGATGGAAACATCGCAATACAAGGCGTCTTTCCAGCGTGGATAATAAAAAACAGAAGAGGCTACTTCAAAACCATCAGCCACGTTCACAATGACAGAACGCACAGAATCTGACCCGTAATCAACTCCAATAACATACGCATTCTCTTTGTTCATATAACAAGCATTAAAGTGTGCAAAATAATAGTAATTTTAATTAAGTGTTTTTTTTACAGTTAAATACATTTTGTCTTTTTATTTACCCGAATTAACCTATTTGCAGAATTGGTAAAAGGAGTTTTTTGTTATGCTATTATCTCCTGTTCATGCTTACAAAAGGCCAATCATTTATCCCTATGAACTGCTCTATGCCAATATCTTTTCGCCCTTGCCATGTATCGGAAAGAAATAAAGAATTTTATAGTATGCAGATAAAGCTGTGCTGATATTGAAATATAAAATATAAGGCAAAACAAATAATTGCAATCCTTTGTTATAACTCATTGTTGTAAGCTTTATTTTAATTAATCTACCCAACTCAATGCTTCATAAATGTTCCGCTGCCGACGGGCTGCGGGATGGGCAGCATCTACCCCGCTGAAGCCTTATGCAGCGTGGCTTGCGGCGGAGTAGTGCAGACAGCCCGAACGAGAGCTTCATTGAAATATCTACCGCTTACAGCCCTAAACTACTTATTTTAATTCAAGCACCACAACCGAAAACGGAGGCATTTTTACATTAAGTGTATTGCCTTTTAAAACGGCACCGGTAAAGGTTTGTGGTTTTATTTTATCTGGATTTTCGAATGTATTATAATCCTGCAATTTGGCCGATGAAAGAATGCGCCCTTTCACATTACTATACTTGGCACCATCTACATTGATGGTTACTGTTTGAGCCGTTTTTGCATCAATATTTACCAGCGAAATATGCGTTACGCCTAATGAATCTTTGGAAGCTGAACACGAAACAGCAGGCAGACTTTCGTTGCCATACATATAGTTGCTTGTTTGAACCGTTACAGGCAGCATCTTCGCATCCTGATGCACGTTGTACATCTCCATCACATGATACGTTGGTGTAAGAATCATCTTTTCTTTATCGGTTAAAATAACAGCCTGCAATACATTGATACATTGTGCAAGGCAAGCCATTCTCACTCTGTCGCTATGATTGTTGAAAATGTTCAGCGTAACGCCGGCAATCATGGCATCGCGCATCGTATTTTGTTGATATAAAAAGCCGGGATTGGTGCCGGGTTCAACATCATACCAGCCGCCCCATTCGTCCACTACCAAAGCCACACTTTTTTTCGGGTCGTATTTGTCCATAATGGCGCTATGTTTTGCTACCAGCGTATCCATGAAAAGAGCGCGTTTGATAAGGTCAAAATATTTGGCTTCTGAAAATTGTGTGGCGGAACCTTTATCGCTCCAGTTAACCGAGTAATAATGCAACGCAAGCCCGCCGAGTTGATGCATAGGAATGTTCTTCATCAGCGTTTCCGTCCAGTTATAATCATCTGAGTTGGCACCTGAAGCAATCTTCATCATATCGTTGTTATAATCGGTCATAAACACTGTGTACTTGCGATATTCGTTCGCATAATATTCCGGCTTCATTTCGCCACCGCAACCCCATGCTTCGTTGCCAACGCCCCAATACTTTACATGCCAGGGCTTCTCTTGCCCATTTTGCTTTCTTAAATTGCTCATCGGGCTGATGCCATCAAAATTTACGTATTGCACCCAGTCAGAAAGTTCCTGTACAGTGCCGCTTCCTACATTCCCTGCGAGATAGGGTTCTGCGCCGAGTTCTTTACACATGTTGAGAAAGTCGTGCGTACCAAAGCTATTGTCTTCGGTAACGCCGCCCCACCACTTGTTTACCATCGTTGGTCGTTTGTCTTTGGGTCCAATTCCATCTTTCCAATGATAGGTATCGGCAAAGCAACCGCCAGGCCAGCGCAGCACCGGAATTTTAAGTTTACGCAAGGCAGCAATCACATCGTTACGAACACCGTTGGTATTGGCTATTTTACTGGTATCGCCTACATAAAAACCACCATAAATACCGTGACCTAAATGCTCGGCGAAATGCCCGTAAATATTACGGTTGATGGTTTGTTTTACACTATCGGCATGAAGCGTAATTACGGTTTGCTGGGCTTCTAACATAACAGAAAATAAAAGAGTGGCTGACAATAAAAGCAATCGAAAACATTTCATAAGGTAGATTCTTTTTTGGTAAAATTGGTTTTGAAAAGTGTGGGCTAAAATAAGTGTAATAATTACTATTATCAAAGAAGTTTTTTGTGCTTTTATTCTGTCTATTCCAAACCAACCAAACAAAGCTTCAATTTTTATTGCAATGATGAATGATAGAAATTAGCTTGCAGCAGCTTACTTTTATCAACCATGACAATAGATGCTCATCAACATTTCTGGAAGTTTAATGCCCTGCGCGATAGCTGGATAACCGATGATATGGCAGTTATCAGAAGGGACTTTTTACCCAATGATTTATTACCCGAATTAGAGGAGGCAGGCATACAAGGATGCGTTGCTGTGCAGGCAAGTGAAAGTGAAGAAGAGAACGATTTTTTGTTATCGCTGGCGGCCGAAAATAATTTTATAAAAGGCGTTGTTGGATGGGTAGATCTTTGTGCGGATGATGTAGAAAAACGCTTGCAATTTTATGCGCAAAACCAAAAAGTAAAAGGCTTTCGGCACATACTGCAAAAAGAAACTGATCGTGCATTTATGCTGCAGCCAGCCTTTACAAAAGGCATTGCAAAATTGAAAGATTTTGACTTTACTTACGACATATTAATTCATCACGATCAGCTTCCATTCATACCACAATTTGTTCAGCAATTTCCTGAACAAAAATTTGTAATTGATCATCTTGCCAAACCGGATATAAAAAAGAGGAGAAATAAAAAACTGGCAAAAACAAATGAAAGAAATTTCACAACACCAAAATGTTTGGTGCAAGGTATCAGGAATGATAACGGAAGCCAATTGGGAAATGTGGCAGCCCGAGCAGCTTACACCTTATTTAGATGCGGTTTGGGCAGCATTCGGAGCGAACAGGTTGATGTTTGGTTCAGACTGGCCAGTATTGAATATAGCAGGAAGCTACAGCCAATGGGCAAACATTTTAAAAGCATACACTGCTCAATTTTCAGAAAATGAACAAGCCCATTTTTGGGGCGCACAGCAAGTTATTTTATAATTTAGAAGAGTAAAAAAGACAAATGAAAACATTGGTTTGCACGTCGCCGGGCAGCTTTGTTTTTGCTGAAAAAACAAAGCCCGAAAGTGAAGAAAACTATGCTATCATCAAAGTAAAAAACATAGGTGTTTGTGGCACCGACCTTCATGCGTTTGAAGGCACACAACCTTATTTTACTTATCCGCGCATCTTAGGTCATGAATTTCCGGCGAGTTGATAGAACAGGTAATGCAGGCGGTTTTACAAAAGGCGAAGCGGTTACTTTCTTGCCTTATTTCAATTGCGGACATTGCATTGCCTGCCGTACCGGAAAGCCAAATTGTTGTGTGAACATTCAGGTATTTGGGGTGCACATTGACGGTGGGATGATGTGAGTATGTTTGCATACCATCAGATAAGCTGATACATGGCCAGGGTTTGCGTTATGAAGAACTGGCTTTGATAGAACCATTGGCAATCGGCGCGCATGCTATACAAAGAAGTGCGTTGCAAAAAGAAGAATGGATAGTGGTTGTTGGCGCAGGTCCTATTGGTTTGGCCACGATGGAATTTGCAAACATTTCCGGAGGAAAAATTATTGCAGTTGATGTAGCCCAAAACCGCCTTCAATTCTGCCAACAAAATGTAAAGACTGAACATATTATAAATGCGGCAAAACAAAACGCGGTTGAACAAGTAAGAGAAATAACAAATGGCGATGGCGCAACCGTAGTGGTTGATGCAACCGGAAATCTGGCTGCTATCAACCAAGGTATTTATTATTTAGCGCATGGCGGAAGGTATGTGCTGGTGGGTTTGCAAAAAGAGGCCTTTTGTTTTTCACATCCTGAATTTCATAAACGTGAAGCTACGCTGATGAGCAGCCGAAATGCTTTGCGAAGCGATTTTGAGAACGTAATAAAATTGGTTAAAAACAAACTCATTCAACCGGAAAAATACATAACACACCGAGTGATGTTTGATGAAGTGATTGCGCAGTTTCCTCATTGGCTGAAACCTGAGTTTGGCGTTGTAAAGGCAATGATAAGTATGTGATGAATACGCAATGCAATGAAGCAAAAATGAAAATACTTTTTTATTCATCTACATCTTCTACGCCAGTAAATACCCGTTTTAAAGGCACTCCTGAAATGGGTGAAACAATCAAAGGAAACTTCTCAACTTTTACAACACTGGGGTCTAAACCAAAGCCTCGTTCTTCGCTTAAACTAATTTGCTTAATCAGGAAATGAAGCCTCATAACAAGCTTTTCAAAAAAGGGCAATTCATTATCGTTTGACAAATATTTTTCCATCACGATAAATTCAAAATCGCCTACAATGTTATTGCGCTTCAAACTTTCGTATCGGCTGTAAATATTTACTTCTTTGTTTTTAACCAAGTCTTCCACCACTTTTCTAAACATTAAGGTAAGCCTTTGTTCCACCCGAAAACCCAAACGGAATTCAACCCGGATAATGTCGTTTGGAATAATGTGGTCAACCACAAACTCACAGGTGTAAGGGTCGTCCATAATGTCAACATGCACAAACCAATAAATGTCTGCCCGCTTTGGTTTGCGGTTTAAAATAGAGTATATGATTTTATGCTCTATTTCGCGCGGATTATCAGCACTGGTTAAATACACCAGATGCGTAGCATATTTAGGAACCGTTTTATCGTTGCTCAGTTCCTGAATCATAGGTATATAATGCTCCAAGCGAACAAACTCGATATAACGGTTGCGAATACGGCGACTTCTAAACCAAACATACATTACAACAAATAAAGCTCCACCCACAAGTAAGGTTACATAACCGCCATGCGGAAATTTCTCAAGATTGGCAATTAAAAAAGAAATTTCAATGGTCAGATAAACAAGAAGATACAAAAAGATAAGCCCTTTATTTCGCCGTCGTCCAATTAAATAATTGGCATATAAAATTGACGTGCTGATCATGCACAGCGTAATTGCAAGGCCATACGCTGCTCCCATGCGTGCAGAGGTTTGAAAATAGATAGTGATGACCGAACAACCAACAAAAAGAAGCGTGTTAATACCCGGAACGAATAACTGGCCTCTTTCTTCGGTTGGATAATTGATTTTCATTTTCGGCCACAGATTCAACCGCAAAGCCTCACTCACCAATGTAAACGAGCCACTGATTAATGCCTGGCTGGCAATGATAGCAGCCGCAGTGGCAATACCAACACCGATGTACAAAAAGTTTGAGGGAATAATAGAGTAAAACACGCTTTTGGGAATTGTTTTACCTGCTACATTGTGAAGCAGCCATGCACCCTGACCGAAATAATTTAACACAAGACAGGTTTTTACAAACGCCCAGCTATACCGTATGTTGGCACGACCTACATGTCCTAAATCGGAGTACAAGGCTTCTGCGCCGGTGGTACATAAAAACACGCCTCCCAAGAGCCAAAAACCGCGTGGATATCGCGTTAGCAATTCAATGGCATAATGGGGAGAAAAGGCTCGTAAAATGGTCCAGTCGTCGCTTAAATGCATTACGCCTAACACCGCCAGCATCAAAAACCAAAGGAGCATTACCGGACCAAACAATTTACCAATAGATGATGTACCAAATTGCTGTAAAAAAAACAAAAGCACCAAAAGGCACAATACAATAATGACAATAGTGCCTTGCGTAATATCAGAAAAGCGCGGAATAATCTGCAAACCTTCAATGGCAGAAGTAATCGAAATCGGCGGTGTTATCATGCCATCGGCTAATAACGAAGCGCCGCCAATCATAGCAGGAAACACCAGCCATCGCCGTTGTCTTCGTACCAGAGCATACAAACTGAAAATGCCACCTTCGCCTCTATTATCCGCTTTTAAAGTTAGAATTACATACTTTACAGTAGTTTGCAAGGTTAGTGTCCAGAAGATACACGATAAAGAACCCAAAATCAACAAATCAAATTGATTTGTGGTGCTGTGCCCGCTCATAATAGCATCTAACACATACAGTGGCGAGGTTCCAATATCTCCATAGATGATTCCCAATGCTACTACCAGTCCCGCTATGGTTGCCTTGCTTGTTTGCTTACTCACAAATTGATGGTTAATCTAAAAAACAAAGGTATGGTGAAATGAAGTGTTCACATCAAAATTAAACAACGGAAAATGGATGATTTCTAAATTGAATGCGACTAAAACAAAGTTTGTTTTTGCCCTATTTTCAATGTATTCATTCCCAACAATTTTATAAAGTTTTGTATAAGTCTTTATCGAGTGCAACATTCAAATACTTTTATCCATCTTCTGTGTTATGTATGTTAAACGCATCATCCTAACTGTTTTTATTTTTGTCTTGTTTGGCTCATCTGTGTTGAGCCAAACCTGTACTACATTAGGGCAAACACCGTCCACAGCTTTTCCGGTTTGCGGCACTACAAAGTTTCAACAGCAAACCGTTCCTCTCTGCAGCACACACAATATAAAAGTTCCGGGTTGCACTAATACCACATATATAGATTACAATCCGTTTTGGTATAAGTTCACTTGTTTTGAAGCTGGCACACTGGGCTTTTTGGTTACGCCCACTAATTTGGGTGATGATTACGATTGGCAATTGTATGATATAACAGGGCATAGTCCGGATGATGTGTTTACAAATTCTTCACTTGTTGTTACCGGCAACTGGGCAGGAACATATGGAGCAACAGGAGCGCGAAACGGTGGTGCCAATGTGATTGAATGTGCCTCCGACCCTACGGCTAACGAAAACAGTTTTGCGGCCATGCCTAAACTGATAAAGGGTCATACTTATCTGTTGATGGTGAGTCATTACACGCAAACACAAAGTGGTTATAACTTATCTTTTTCAGGTGGTACTGCAAGCATTACCGACACCACAACGCCCAATTTAAAAAGTATGGTTACCAACTGCGAAGGCAATGGGCTTATTCTTCGCATGAATAAAAAAATGAAGTGCTCTTCACTGGCTCCTGATGGCAGCGATTTTACCATCAATGCTGCAGGTATTACTATCACATCGGCAGGAGCACCGGGCTGTAGTAATGGCTTTGATATGGATTCTGTTGTGCTTACCTTAAGCGGCGATTTAGCGCCAGGCAAATACATAGTTACAGTAAAGGCTGGTACCGACGGTAATACGCTTCTCGATAACTGCGATAATGCTTTGGCTGCAGGCGCATCGCTCACCATTACCGTCAACCCAAAACAACCAACGCCTTTCGATAGTATCGCGCCGGTTAGCTGTGCGCCACAAACAATAGAACTCGTTTTTAGTAAACCTATGCTTTGCAGTTCGGTTGCTGATGATGGTTCTGACTTCTCCATTTCAGGTAATCATCCGGTTGCCATTACTTCAGCTTACGGAAACTGCACCAATGGTGTGAGCAGTTCTATTTTTTTACAATTGTCGCAACCCATAACACTTGCTGGAACCTATACCATCACTACAAAAAACGGAACAGATGGCAATACGATTATTGATGAATGCGGACAGACAACACCGGCTAATGAAAGCGTTTCGTTTACAGTAAAAGATACGGTTTCGGCTCTGTTTACAGCACAATTGCTATATGGCTGTCAGGAAGATACGATTGCCGTTTTGCACGATGGCAATAACGGTGTGAATAGCTGGCTTTGGACCTTTGACGGTGGCATAAAACGAACAAAACAAAACGAGGAAGTGATGTACAATTCGTACGGCAAAAAGAACATTCAACTGGTTGTCAGCAATGGCTTTTGCAGCGATACAGCTTCCACCTCAGTTAATCTTGACAATGAGTTAAAAGCCAGTTTTATAATGCCGGCTATTGCCTGTCCCAACGATGCTGTTACCATCACTGATACCAGCATCGGCAACATCATTTCGTATAACTGGAGCTTTGGAAACGGTGTCTTTTATTCAGGGAAAAATCCACCGCAACAAAAGTATTTTCAGGCAAACAACGCCATAAATTATCCTGTGCAATTGATTGTTGAAAACAACCTGCATTGCATTGATACGATGACTAAAAATCTGCAGGTTGTTTACTCTTGTTTCATCGCTGTTCCATCGGCATTTACGCCAAACGGTGATGGCATCAACGATTATTTGTATCCGCTGAATGCTTACAAAGCCGATGCACTTTTGTTCACCGTTTATAATCGTTTAGGACAAATTGTTTTTCAAACAAAAGACTGGACAAAAAAATGGGATGGACGCTTGAACGGTCAGCCGCAGCCTACGGGAACATACGTGTGGATGTTGCAGTACACGCATCACGATACGAGGCAGTTGTACTCACTTCACGGAACAACAGTTTTAATACGATAATAAAAAAGGGGCAAAAACAAAAGCCGGCCCCACAGTACTGTGGGGACGGCTTTCTTTATATCAATTCCCTTACCTTCTGCTAAACCAAATCGTCATCCTCATCCTCGTCTTCATCATCCAAATCATCAATATCTTCAGTAACAAGATCATCTTCATCAAAGTCTGCATCATCAGCATCCAAATCATCCGTTTCTGGTTCCGGCTCTTCAATCAATTCATCATCATCTAAGTCATCATCCTCGTCTTCATCTTCCGCAACATCGTCATCATCTTCGTCATAAGCGGTAATGGTAGGTGCGTAATCCGGGTGCGTTCCATAGTCAAATCCGTTGAAATAATTTTCCGTCTGCAGATCGGTAAGTAGCATAACAAAGTAGTTTTCTAAAAAACAACAATTACTACGCCAACGTTTGGCACAGCAAACATTTTTATTTTATCAAATTGTTCTGGTTGTGGAATGAATCTTTTTTAGTAATGAAACCAAATGCCGGTAAGGGATTGAAAAGTCGGGATGCTGCGTCCAATCGGTTACAAAATGGATGCTTTTATTCAATGGCGACCAACGTTGTGGTTCACCGTCCATACTAATGATAACACTTGGCGTTTGTGTAGCCGAAGCAATATGCGAAACGCCGGTGCAATTGGCTACCAAACAGGCGGCATTCTTGATCAGCAATGCTATTGCGCCAACGCTTGTTTCGCCTGTTAAATCAATTGCATTGTGTTGCATGTGGGCAATTACTTTTTGTGTAATCTCCGCTTCATTTTTGGTTCCGGTTATTACAACAGCAAAACCATTCCCGGCACAATAATCAGCCAGTTTTGCAAAGTATTCAGTTGGCCATTGTCGCCAGTTTCCGCGCGAGCCAGGATGGATGCAAACATAGTTTTGCAATCCCCATTTTACTCTTAATTTTTCCCATTCCAAATCATCTTGTTGCGTAATGGGAAATTCCAAATAGTCGCCTTTCAAAGGCAAACCCAAATGCTGCATCAGCGCCAGGTGCCTGTGAATTTCCGAACCGTACTTCGGATATGGCATAAACAAATCCGAATTTACAAAGCTTTGTTCATTGTAAAAGCCTCCAACCCTGCTTTGCGTTCCATTGCAACAGCATTTCGTTTACAACCGTTCCGTTGCCTTGCATCTGCAGGAGCAAATCAAAGTTTTCATTTTTTATTGTTTGATGAAACGTTTGATAAGCCGCTTCGTCAAAAGGTTGTTCGGGCAAGCCAATATATCCGGGAAAATGAATGAAGCGATTAAAATAGTTTTCAAACCGTTTTACAAACTGTTCAGCCCAGGGCAAGCCTAGTAAAGTGATTTGGGCATCTGGATAAGCTGCACGCAACGCACGAATCGCCGGAATTACATTCAGCATATCGCCCAATTGCAAAGCCCGGAAAATGGCAATGGTTTTTATACTGTGTGGCGATAATTTCATAAAAAGAAAACTTTGAATTTATACGCTCCGTACAAGGTCCAGAACACTGATAAAAAAGGAATGCAAAACGAAGTAACCAACATTTCGCACAGGTGCGAAAACGATAAGGAATTGTTGCGCAATCGTTTTGAGATAAAAACGATTTCGAGCAACAACCAGCCACTTAAAAACAAAAGAGACAACTTATAAAAATGAAAAATGAGCAAAACCAAACCCGCAACGAATAAGACAATCATGGCATAGTAATTCCATACAGGTGTTTCCATAATTTTCGTGCGAAACAAAGAAGGATGTTTTTTAAACAACAAAGCATTGAACATGCTTTTCTTTTGTTCTTTCAAACTCACGCCCCATGCGGCCTTGCGCACCGGATGCAACACGATAGCATCTTCAACTTTCACAATCGGAATCTGTGCATTCAATAGCTTAAAATGAAGCTCACTGTCTTCGCGCCAGGCCATTGTAAATTCTTCATCAAAGCCATGTATTGTTTGCAATGCTAATTTGGTACAGGCACAGTTGGCTGTAATAAAATCAGCGGTTTCCAAACCGGCGGTGTTGCGCTCGTAATCGGTAGGTTTGGGTGGAATGGGAACGATTGTTTTTCCGGTAAAAGCAATCTCTTTTTTTGGGCTAAATAGATAAGCGTTCCAATATGCCTGCAACCAGTTTGATGAGGGTTGTGTATCATCATCTGTAAAAAGAATTAACTCGCCGTTTGCAGTTTGCCAGCCTTTGTTTCGTGCGGCTGCAGGCCCGCTTTTTCTCGAAAGTGATGTAAAAACAAATCGCGTATTATTTTGTTGGGAAAACTCCTGAACCAACGCTGCTGTTGCTTCATCTTTTCCATCTGAAACAACAATCACTTCATAGGTTCCCCTAAAATTTTGTTGCAGCAAAGCCTTTAAACATTGCTGTAATAAATGAACCCTTCTAAACGTAGGAATAACTACAGAAACATTCACTTTCATACGTCACGATGTTTTGTTCATTTCACCAGAAAAGTTTCTTCACGATATGTTTTGCTTTTTGTTTTTGCCTCTTTTTCTTCCAATTGAAAATCGTTTTGCAAAGGCTTCTTTTCTAACAAGAAAGAACCAATGACCAACGCATCAAACGGCGACGTCCAAAAGCATTCAACCGCATCGCGCGGTGTGCAAACAATAGGCTCACCACGGGTATTGAATGATGTATTAACAAGTACCGGAACGCCGGTCAATTTTTTAAACTCACTTAGCAATCCGTGATACAACGGATGTTGCTTCGCGTTAATGGTTTGAATGCGCGCCGTGCCATCTACATGCCGCACAGCAGGTATTTTATCAGCTTTCTCTTCTTTTACGTTGTAAACAAACAACATAAACGGCGAATATTCTGCACCTTCAAACCAATCCTTGGCATCTTCTTCCAACACAACAGGAGCCACAGGGCGAAAGTCTTCACGGTCTTTGATTTCATTCAATTTTGCCTGCATACTTTCCTCTATCGGCGAAGCCAGAATAGAGCGTGCCCCGAGGGCGCGTGGACCAAATTCCATCCTTCCCTGGTACCAGCCGATAATTTTATTTTGCGCTAAAATCTGTGCTGTTTCTTTTGCCACATTTTCCATTTTTTTATACGGAACTTTCGTCCATTTCAAAAAGGCTTCTATCTCTTCATCACGGTATTCAGGTCCCCAATAGCAATGGTTCATCACGAACTTCTTTTCACCTTCTTTTCTTTGTTGCGCATCCACCCACAACGCCGCGCCCAAAGCCGTTCCATCATCGCCCGAAGCTGGCTGCACCCATATATTTTTGAACGAAGAATGATCGCGTATTACTGCATTCGCAACACAGTTCAAAGCCACGCCACCAGCGAGACACAGGTTCTCTTCGCCTGTTGCTTTGTGCAACCAATTCGCCAATTTCAGCACTGTTTCTTCCACTACTTTTTGTAACGAATGCGCAATATTAAAATGCTTTTGTTCAAATGCTTCATGGCGTAATCGTTTGGCGCCAAAACGCTCTTCCAGTTTGTACTCATCAATGGTATAAGTGCCATCATCATTTACCTGAATCATCGAACGAAATTCATCTAAATACACCGGTTTGCCATACGATGCCAATGCCATTACTTTATACTCATCAGACGAGTGCAAAAAGCCAAGATGCGTGGTTACCGCTTCGTACAACAATCCCAGTGAATTGGGTATCATCACTTCTCCCATTTTATCAAGATCATTTCCCTTGCCACGATAATAAGAAGTGCTTACTTCTTCTCCCCTGCCATCAATTGTCATAACTGCTGCGGATGAATAAGGCGAACACAAAAACGCACTTGCTGCATGAGCGAGATGATGGTTTACAAACTGCCATTTTTGCGGCGCTGCTTTTGCACCAACAAAGCGTTTTTGCAGGTGATGCGGATAACCATCTACCAGCATAAACGGTGCTCCTTTTATGTATTGAGCAAACAAATCGTCCCATTCGCCGTAAATGGTTGTACCCGCATTTTTATTGATTAAGGAAGGATCGAATGAATAAGCGAAATGGTCAACATCATTCAAATGGATACCGGCTATTTGCAGGCAATAATCAATAGCATGATAGGGCAACTCCCAAGTCGAAAAGGGCACAGGACGCTTGCCGTGCTTAATATGTGTAAAGCGTTCTTCTTCGGCAGCAGCCAGCAGTACGCCATCTTTTATAATGCAAGCCGCACTGTCGTGAAATACAGCATTGATACCAATTGTGTACATGTAAAGTAGGTTTAAGAAACAAGGTGTTTTTCTAATAAAAAATAAAAGCCGGCGCTCTTAAAACGGCATTGACTCGCAATTTCTATTACAGTTTTTTACAAAGAAATCACAGTAAACAAATAGCAAACCACAGTTTCTGCTCGCCTGTTAAAAAGCCATTTGCAACTTCCTTCCAAACTGTTCTATCGTTGGTAAACATTAAGATAAATATGATGTTCAACGAAAAGAAAGATTTAAGCTATATCTGGAAATTGATATGTTCATGTAGAAACGCCTCTACATAAAAAATTTAGTATTTGGATAAACGGCTGAAACGCTTGCCATTACTGCTTTGGCACTATTTTGAATAATTGCATAAGCACAATTGCGATAGCATTGTATCCTATGAAAACAAAGAAACTGAAAATTTTCACATGGCATATCCATGGAACGTACTTATACTATTTGTCGCAGGGAGATTTTACTATTTACATTCCGGTAAACGAAGAAAAAAACGAAGGTTATTATGGCAGAGGAAACACATTTCCTTTTGGAGATAATGTAGTTGAAGTAAAAGTGGAAGATGTAAAGAATACAACATTCGATTGTATCCTGTTTCAAACCAATAAAAACTATTTGTTCGACCAATATGAAATCCTTTCAGAAGAGCAACGAAGTCTTCCCAAGGTATATGTAGAACACGATACACCGGCAAAATATCCTGCCGATGCAAAGCACATTATTAATACTGCTGATGTGCTGATGGTGCATGTTACCAACTTCAATAAACTGATGTGGAATAACGATGACTGTGCTATTGTAAAAGTGATTGATCATGGCGTTATCATTCCACCGCATACTTATACGGGCGAGTTGGATAAAGGAGTGGTTATCATCAACCATATTTATCAGCGGGGAAGAAAATTAGGCGCTGATATTTTTGATAAAGTAAGAGAAAAAATACCACTCGATTTAATTGGGATGGGAACAGCGGAATATGGTGGTTTGGGTGAAGTGCTGCACCCGCAAATGCCTGAATTTATTGGTCAATACAGGTTTTGTTTTAACCCAATTCGCTGGACAAGTTTAGGTCTTGCTGTGCTGGAAGCAATGGCGGTTGGCTTGCCCATTGTTGCGCTTTCCACCACGGAATATACTACTGTTGTTAAAGATGGTGTAAATGGTTTTATTCATACAGATGTTGATTATTTAATCGAAAAAATGCAGTGGCTGTTAGAGAATAAAAATGGAGCTCAAACCCTCGGCAACGAAGCCAGGAAAACGGTGCAAAGCCGGTTTGGAATTGAACGATTTGTGAACGATTGGAAAGATGTATTTGAGCTTGCCGTACAAAAAAACAAACTAACTTATGAAAAAGAGAATAGCATTTATTAGTGAACATGCGTCGCCCCTGGCAACCCTTGGAGGCGTTGATAACGGAGGGCAAAATGTATATGTTGCTGAAATGGCCTAAACACTTAGCTGAACTGGGATATGAGATTGATATTTTTACCCGAAAAGAAAAATCCGTTGCAACGGTTATCAACTGGCTTCCCAACATTCGCGTGATTCATGTTAAAGCAGGCCCGGAAACCATTATAGCAAAGGAAGAATTGCTTTGCCACATGGATGAGTTTGCGCATAACATGGCTGGCTTCATCATAAAAGAAAATACATGTTATGAACTCATTCACGCCAACTTTTTTATGTCGGCGATGGTTGCATCTGAAATGAAAAAAAGATTTGCCATACCTTATGTTGTAACCTTTCATGCACTGGGGCTGGTACGGCAACTACATCAAAAAGAAGCAGATAAATTTCCTGCAAGTCGCATAAGAATTGAAAAGGAAATTGTTCAGGATGCTGATCACTTACTGGCAGAATGCCCGCAGGACAGAGATGATTTGATACAGCATTATGGCGCTGATGAAACTAAAATAACCATCATCCCTTGCGGTTTTAGCAATAAAGAATTTTATCCTGTAGAAAAACAAAAAGCAAGAAGCGTTCTAAACCTTCCGCAGCATGAAAAAATATTACTTCAATTGGGCAGAATGGTGCCACGCAAAGGGGTTGATAATGTAATAAAAGCTATGGGTAAAATCAAAAATAGTTTACATCACATTCATCTTGTAATTGTTGGCGGCGATGCCGATACGCCCGACCCAAAACTGACACCTGAAATTGCAAGATTGATGGACATTGCAAAAAAGGAAAATATTCGTTCACAGATCACATTTGTAGGACGTAAAACCCGTGATGTTTTAAAGTATTATTATTCTGCTGCCGATTTGTTTATTACTACTCCCTGGTATGAACCTTTTGGCATTACACCGCTCGAAGCAATGGCTTGCGGAACGCCTGTTATTGGCGCCAATGTAGGTGGCATTAAATATAGTGTTGCGGATGGTAAAACTGGCTTTTTGGTTCCTCCGAATCATCCTGAAGCGTTAGCCGAAAAAATTGAACAGGCGTTGAGCTGCGAAGAGGCGTTGCGCGATATGAGCGAACGTTGCATTCAACGCGTCAATAAACTGTTTACGTGGAAGCAGGTGGCAACATGCTGTGATGTTTTGTATCGCAAGGTAATTGCTCAACATCTCGATTTCAAACCATCCGTAAACGTTTTATCAGAAGAAAACGATTTCATTTTACGCAAACATAAGTCTGCAAACAGCGAATCAAGGTTTGCTACCTTTGCGGCAGAAAATTAGAAATGAACAAAGCGATTTTTATTGATAAGGATGGCACATTAATTCCCGACATACCCTACAATGTAAATCCTGCGCTCATCACGCTTTCCGACACGGTGATACCTGCTTTGAAATTGTTGCAAAAACAAAACTATCTGTTGATTATTATCTCAAACCAAAGTGGTGTAGCGAGAGGTTATTTTAAAGAAGAAGAATTGCAAAATGTAAGCAATGCCATCACAAATTTAGTAGGCAAGGAAGGCATTACCATTGATGGTTTTTATTATTGTCCACATCATAAAGACGGCACGGTAAAAGAATATACACTTGATTGCGATTGCCGCAAACCTAAGCCAGGATTGCTTTTACGGGCTGTAAAAGATTTTGATATAGAGGTAAAGCAATCGTGGATGATAGGTGATATATTGAATGATGTAGAAGCAGGCAAAGCAGCCGGTTGCAGAACGGTATTACTGAAAAATGGTAATGAAACGGAATGGATAATAAATGAAAACCGAAAACCTGATTTTATAGTAGAAACTTTACTGGAGGCAGCGCAAACTATTGTTCAACATTCATGAGCGAAACCAAACTTCATCGTTTCAAAAATGTGCTTTGCATTCGTGCCGATAACATGGGCGATGTGCTGATGTCAACACCTGCTTTCCGCGCATTAAAAGAAACGTTTGATTGCAATATTACTTTGCTCACATCTCAAATGGGCAACCTCATAGCACCGTTTATCAATGAAATTGATGATACCATTATCGCCAATGTTCCCTGGGTAAAAACAAATCATCCCGTTGATGAAATAGAGTTTGCAAAAGTCATTCAAAAGCTTGCCAGCCGTGCGTTTGATGCTGCTTTTATTTTTACTGTATATAGTCAAAACCCATTGCCAGCCGCAATGTTAGCATTCCTCGCCGGGATTCCTGTAAGAGTAGGGTATTGCAGAGAAAATCCATATTCATTGCTTACTCATTGGTTGCCCGATGAAGAGCCCTTTCGTTTTATTCAACACCAGGTTGAAAGGGATTTGAAGCTGGTACAATCGTTGGGCGCACGTGCTTCTTCACAGCAACTTTCTCTTTCTTATCATAAAAAAGAGGCAAAAACAAACGTTGCAAAAAAGTTGAATGAAGCAGGCATAGACGTAACAAAACCATTCGTAATTTTTCATCCCGGCGCAAGTGAAGACAAAAGGAAATATCCAACTGAATTGTGGATAGAAGTGGGTAAGAAATGGTTGCAAAAACAAACTTGCCCTATTGTAATTACCGGCTCGTCTGATGAAGTTCAATTAGCATATCATATTGCCTCAAACATAGGCGGGAACTGCGTTTCAGCCGCAGGCTTTTTTCCCGTTGAAGAACTGATTGCAGCCATTGATGCATCTCACCTTCTTCTTTCTGTAAATACAGGAACGGTACACATTGCAGCCGCTTTGCAAAAGCCGGTAATCGTCTTGTACGCACTTACCAATCCGCAACATACGCCCTGGCAAACACCCGGCAAAGTGTTGTATTTTTCTGTGATAGAAGAACTGAAAAGTAAAAATGAAATTGTGCTTTATGTAAGCGAAAAACTGATGAAACCAAACGTTCCCATTCCAACTCCTGATGAAGTAATTGAAGCAATGGATTCGCTGCTCATTCATCAATCGTCTACTTAATAAATCAATTCTTCATAAGCGCTTTGTAGCTCGTTATAAGCATGATTATCGCCCGCTGCTTTAGCCGCTTTCATTCCGCGTTCATACCATTCAATAGCAGATTCGGTTTGTCCTTTTCGTTCAAACAATTTAGCAAGATGATAGTAAGAACCGACATACTGGGGTGAATCATTCAGAATCTCTACAAACAAATTTTCAGCTTCTATATCATTGCCTTCTTTGATTTGTTCTAACGCCAGTGCATGACGTAGAAAATTATCTTTTGGTGAAGCGAGCAACATTTGCTGTATTCGTTCGATGCGATTCATGTTGTAAAAATAATCACTTCAAAATTCTGAAGTTTAAAGCCAATATTTTATAGCATCGTATTTGCAAATGCAGTAAAACAAACAGTTTAAAATGAAATGGGCCTTTTTTGTTTTTACACTAATTTCTGCTCCAGTCGCATTCGCACAAAAAGGCAATAAGGAACAGAAAGAAGCGATACAAAAACTAAGATGGATGATTGGTAATTGGACAGGCAAAAGCTTTGTAAATATGGATGATGAAAAACGGGTTACACACATCCGCGAAACAGTACAATCTTCTTTAGATGGAACCATTTTGTTAATCAATGTAAGAGCTACGGATGCCGATTCAATCAGCCATAAACAATCGTTGGCTTACACTTCTTTTTCCGTGGTATCTTATGATATTACCAATAAAAAATACAGATGGACAAGTTGGCGAACCAACGGAAGAGATTATGAAGAAGAGCCTTTTATGGCAGGCGATAATTCATTTGAATATACAACAAAAGAAAACGGAAAAGGAGTTCGCTACAAAGCTAATCTTAGCAGCAATGGTGAGTTTCTGGAAACGGGCGAATATCAAATCAACAATACATCTTGGCAAGAATTTATCAATATGAAACTAACAAAAACAAAACGCTGATGCAAATACATTGCTCTCCCGCGGATCGTGCAGATTAATGCAGAAGAATATCATACATCTGCGCAAATCCGCGAAATCTGCGGGCTAATAATAAAAAAGTACGCTGATTTTTGTTTTTGCCGTTATTTTTTCTTTACTGCTCTTCCCTTTTGTAATGATGGATTTCCCCACTTATTTTTAACCGCATCAATGGCTTTGTAAAGCTCTTTTTTCTTATCTGCGTCGGTAAACAAATTGCCTTGCATTGCATCCGAAGTTAAATCGCTTAACCGCACGCCAATCAATCGCACCAAACGCTTATCATCGTATAACAAATGAAATAATTGTTTGGCAACCGGTATCAGTTCATCATCCTGAAACGTAGATGGAATGGACGTTTGGCGCGATACCGTTTCAAAGTTGTTGTATCGTATTTTTACAGCAATGCAACCTGCAATCTTATTATCCTGCCTTAATTCGTGTGCAATTTTTTCTGTCATGCGAACAATCTCGCTAATTAAAAAAGTAACGTCATCAGTAAATTCATGAAATGTATTTTCGGTTGAGATAGATTTTGCTTCGCGTTCATTGCTGACTTCGCCATGCGAAATGCCTTGCGCTTTGTACCACAAATCATTGCCCCATTTGCCTAATTTTCCTTCCAAATCTTCTTTGGAAAAAAGAAGAATATCGCGGATGTAATGAATGCCCATTGTATTCAACTGATGATGCGTTTGCTTGCCAACACCCGGAATTTTATTCACTGCCAAAGCACTTAAAAAGTCCTTCTCGCTACCCGGATGCACAAACAAATAACCATTCGGTTTGGCTTCATCGGTGGCTATTTTTGCCACCAATTTATTTGAGGCCAAACCAAACGAAATGGGCAGGGCCGTTTTTGCAATAATTTCTTCTCGTAATTGGATGGTCCACTGATACACATCGAAGTGAGCATCCATGCCGGTAAGGTCAATATAAAATTCATCCACCGATGCTTTTTGAAAAAAGGGCGCACGAGATGCAATGATTTCCGTAACCATTTTTGAATAGCGGCTATACTCGCTATAAGTTCCTTTTATCACAACCGCATGAGGACATAATTGCATTGCTTTACCCATTGGCATTGCACTGTGAACACCATACTTCCTTGCTTCGTAAGAGGCTGCCGATACTACACCACGCTCGCGGCTGCCGCCCACAATTACCGGCTTTCCTTTGAGTGAAGGATTGTTCAATACCTCAACACTTACAAAGAAAGAATCGAGATCGAAATGGGCAATATAACGTTGTTGGGAAGGCATTTTTGCTGGTAAATCATCTCTCAAATTACAAATCGGCGGTTTGAAATTTTCGCCTGCAAATAAAAAAATAAAGGCATAAATAAATGGCGGCCGTTATCAGCATATAATACACATTTGGCGGCTCAATTATCTTATTCTTAATGTTTTGAAATAAGGGCAATGGAATTAAGTTATCATTACTTTCCAACGGAAAATATCGCCCGATATTATTGAAGTAATGACTGCAAATGGAAGATAACATTTGGTCAATAATTTCGGCATACAAAAAATAAACACCAATGGCAATGCCCGACCTTCTGAACAAGGTAGCAATTAACAACGCCAGCGAAGTATAGCTAAGTGTTTGAAGGAAAAACAGGGGCAAATAAACGCTATCGTGAAAGCTAAAACCAGCATGACTTTCTGTAAATCCAAAGAGCAGCGCAACAATAAAAACAATGATGGTTGAGAACAGGGCAATAAGAACGCACATCATCATTTTTACATAAATAAATTGCGTGCGGCTTAAGCCATCAATAATGTTCTGGCGATGTGTTTTATAAGAAAATTCATTCGTCATTAAGATGATAATAATTAAGCCGGGAAAGAATAACAGGAAGCCGCTGATCCACGTTACTGTATTCCAAACTTCGGGAAACTGAAAGGGCGGCGCGCCAACCATAGCTTGCGCCATGGGCGCTCTTGGCAAAAGCATTCAACTGAATTTCGTAAGCAATATAATTCACACCGTAAAGGCTAATGATGAACAGCACGCTTAATATCCAAAACGTGCGGTAATTTTTTAATTTCAGCCATTCAATTTTTAAGAGATGAAGCATAACAAATTAGTTATTGGTGAGTTCAAGGAATTTGGTTTCAAGACTTTTCTTTTTCAGGCTTAAATGATTCAACACAACGCCTTGTTGAAAACAATGTTGGTTGATAAATTCCAAATTAGCGGTTCCTGTTGCATAACCAATATCAAAGAAGTTTCCGTTTTGATGAATGCTTTTGTAACCATTCATTTGTTGCAATGCGTTTTGCAAAAGGGCTTTATCCCCCGCCGAAACTTCCACCACATCTTCACTTACCAGCACTTCGTTTACAGCACCGGCCGTTAGCAAATTGCCCTTTTTCAAAATAGCTACATGCGTGCAAACCTTTTCTACTTCATCTAATAAATGACTTGCCATGATGATGGTTTTACCTTCGGCTGCCAATCGCAAAATCAGTTCACGAATTTCAGCAATACCAACAGGATCAAGCCCGTTGGTGGGTTCATCAAATATGAGAATATCCGGATTGCCAAGCAATGCTGATGCAATGGCAAGCCGTTGCTTCATGCCTAATGAATAGGTACTGAATTTACTATCACGCCGCTCATACAAAGCCACTTTTTGCAACACTTCGGCAATTTGATCTTTTCCCCTTTGCTTGATTTCAGCGGCAATGCGAAGGTTGCGTTCTGCTGATAAATAATGATAAAAATTGGGCGTTTCCAAAAGGGTTCCTATGTGCTTTCGCCCATCCGCAGAAGGCACTTGACCTTTGAACAAAACGTTACCGGATGTGGCTTTGATAATGTCCATCACAATGCCAAGCAGCGTGGTTTTACCGCTGCCATTCGGACCCAAAATACCAAACACGCTACCTTCGGGAACAACAAACGAAACACCGTTTAAGGCTCGAATCTTGCCATAGTTTTTAGTCAGTTGTTGAACGGATAATACGTCCATGTTTTGATTTTAATGAGGAAAGATAAGCGGAAAAAAGTAGGTCGTTCGATTGTTTTGTTGAGCGGTTGTTTATGTGCATAATTGAGAAGTGGATTGCAGTTGAATATGATTCACATTACTGATGTTTCATGGTATCTATAAAAGGATATTTACGAAATGCAGTTTAATGAGTTTCATATATTTTGAGTTACCAAAATTTTTCTAAGACTCTTTGTAGTGGTTTAACAACTTTTTGAAATAACATTTCAAATGCCGAAGACTGCTTATTAATTCACTTTTTGACATTGCAAACTTGAATAGTTGGTTTTCGTTATTCTACTTAGTCAGCAATAGTTTTTTAATTAAAGTTTTTGTCTTTATCAGGGCTGACATCGCTCTGACCTCCTCTAAGACAGCAAGCAGTGAGCCGTTAGCAGAAAGACAATTCTTGTTTCTGAATTGCAAAACATCTTCTCAACTTATTTTATTTCCTTCGCTGCATATATCTTTCAATTACGCTCTTTCACTCCTACCTTCACTTGAAGAAGTCACAAATAAGTAAACTACTTTCACACCAACCAACACAAAGGCCATGAACTCATATCCACGAACTAACTATAGCTACGTTTGTTTTTGCACATTTTTTTATGCTTGTTTGTCTTCTTCTGCAATCATACAATTGCACAATCTACTTACAACTCAACACGACCGCGCATTATAGTTACTTGTGATCCGGAACTCGACGATAATAATTCATTGATCCGCTTCCTGCTTTATAGCAGCGATGTGCAGGTGGAAGGATTGATTTATGCAAGCAGCGGCTTTCATTGGAAAGGAGATGGAAGAGGCACGAAATGGTTTGTTCCGGGACGAGAATATACAAGGTTTGGATTGGATACATGCCCTTGCACATCGTGGCGCTGGGCGAAGGATGAGCACTTTATACATACTGCTGTGGATGCTTATGCAAAGGTTTACGCGAACCTTAAAATACATAACCCAAATTATCCATCGCCGGATGAATTGAAATCGAAAATCAGGTTCGGAAATATTGAATTTGATGGAGATATTTCTAAAAATTCACCCGGTTCAGACCTTATCAAATCTTTGATACTGGATGACAAACCAAGCCCACTTTTTATTACAGCCTGGGGCGGACAAAGTACCATTGCGCGGGCACTGAAATCCATCCAGGAACAATATGAAAACACGAACGAATGGGATGCGATTAAAAAGAAAATCTCACGCAAAGTAGTGCTGCTACCGTCCGGCGATCAGGACGATACTTATGCAACTTATATCAAGCCGAACTGGACTGATATTGAATACCGGCAGTTCAGCGGCGGACCTAATTATGGTTATGGTGCACAATTGGGCGCAAAAGGAGAGGATTCGGTGTATTTAACCGCAGCATGGATGAAAGAAAACATATCGAGCCGTGGTGCTTTGGGAGCTTTATATCGTGTGTGGGGCGATGGTAAACAAATGGTAAAAGGCGACAGGTTGGATTACTTTGGTTTTTCGGGTTATACCACTGAGCAATTAAGGCAAATGGGTTATGTGGTGTGGATGCCTGTTCAGGAGAAAGGTGCCTGGCTGGGAGAAGGCGATGACTTTACTTTTATGAACCTATTGGGTAACGGATTACGTGCTTATGAAGTCGGTTCTTACGGCGGTTGGGGTGGTCGCGTAGTGAATGGAGCAAAAGGCGTTTCCTTCCAGATGAGCGATACATCGCAAGCAGGCTATGGCTTCTGCATTGAGTTCCGCAAACAGTCAATCGGGCAAAACTGCCAATGCCTATCCTGATTTCTTCCCCGCTGCCCAACGTGATTTTGCAGCCCGTTTGAAATGGTCTGTAACACCTAAGTATGCAGATGCCAACCATGAACCTATTGTAAAAATCGAAGGCCCTTTGAGTGTTCTGGCTTCTGCAGGAGAAACCATACGACTCACTGGAATCGTTTCTGACCCTGATGGAAATGCTGTTTCAGTAAAATGGTGGCAGTTTAGCGTGGGAACGTATCCCAACAAGGTTGATATAGTAACTACCACTTCACTACAAACAAAAGTGGCAATTCCAAAAGATGCGGTATCCGGCCAAACCATTCATCTGATATTGGAAGCAACGGACAATGGAACACCAGCATTGACAAGTTATCAGCGAATTATTATCATCGTTAAGTGATAGCTAAGGCCGCTTTGAGTTTGCAACAGACGATGAGCAAATTGCTATAACATAGTTTGATTAGACAAATATTCAATTCTACAATTCTAAAAATGAACTATCAAACAATTCCTTGTTTATCAATAAACAAACATTAAAGACAATAAAAATCGGGCAAAACCAAATCAAAGCTCATTTTTATTTGCTGCATAAAAATCCTTTTTCTGCGATTTCAAAATTCTATAATCATTATACAAGTGGTGGCATCGTAGCTCAATTCTTCAACCTTATCTTTGAAGCTTATTTCATCGTTTCAAAAAGCCTGACAACTTTATCAAACGAACGACAATAATTACAAAAGCCGAACACTCCAACCACTTTGACAGTATTGTCAAATTCAGTATGATGCAACACCGAAGCAAACAATTATGAATATAAAAACAAACCTTGAACAATACCTTCAACATGTAGTGTTTTTTATCATTGTGCTCTTTATCTCGATGTTCCTTTTTGCCTGCGGCAATCAGAATGGAAGCAATGCCGAAGCAAAAGCCGGCGACCCTCCACCGCCTGCCTATCCTGTATTCAAAGTGGCATCGCAAACTGCAACATTAAAAACAGATTATCCGGCTACTTTGCAGGGCGAGCAAAACATCGAAATCCGTCCGAAGATTGATGGTTATGTTGACAAAATTTATGTTGATGAAGGCGCCGCTGTGAAGAGAGGCCAATTACTTTTTCGCATCAGCGCGCCACAATTTCAACAAGATGTGAATACAGCAAATGCTGCTATCAGCAGTGCAGAAGCCGATGTAAGCGCAGCAGAATTGCAGGTAAAAAAAACAAAGCCGCTGGTTGATAAAGAAATCATCAGCAAGTATGAATTAGAATCGGCAGAATATACATTGCAGGCACGCAAAGCAGCGCTGGCGCAGGCAAAGGCAAGTCTTTTTAATGCAAAAACAAACCTTGGATATACAACCGTTACAAGCCCGGTAAACGGCGTTATAGGAACCATTCCTTACAGGTTGGGAAGCTTAGTAAGCAGCACGACAACCATGCCGCTCACAACCGTTTCAAACATTGGAAACGTGTATGCTTATTTTTCTTTAAACGAAAAAGAATTGCTCGATTTTTCGCGCGAATACAAAGGTGCTACTTTAGAAGAGAAATTAAAACAGTTACCGCCTGTAACTCTGTTGTTGGCAGATGGCACAGAATATCCAGAAAAGGGCAAAGTAGAAACCATTGCGGGTTTAATCAATACACAAACGGGTTCGGCAAGCTTCCGTGCCACGTTTCCCAATCCGGTTGGCTTGCTGAGAAGTGGTGCAAGCGCAACGGTTGAAATTCCGGTAACAGTAAACAATGCTGTTGTTATTCCGCAAAGATCAACATACGAATTGCAGGGCAAAAAATTTGTGTATTTGGTAAACAAAAACAATCAAGTAATCAGTACTGAAATTGAAGTGATGAGTGCAGCCGCAGGTCAGTATTTTATTGTAACCAAAGGACTGAAAGAAGGCGATACTGTCATTTATGAAAGTACATCTTCCTTGCGTGATAGTTCGTCCGTTAAGCCCGATGTGCAGCCGCAAAACAAAGTGTACGAAGGCCTGAAATAATCAATCTCATTTATGCTCAAAACATTTATAGAAAGGCCGGTGTTGTCAACCGTCATTTCAGTGATACTTGTGATACTCGGTATCATTGGCATCGTTACACTTCCTATCACTTTGTATCCTGATATTGCACCGCCAACCGTGCGCGTATCTGCCTATTACCAGGGAGCGAATGCAGATGTTGTGATGAAGAGTGTAATCGTTCCGCTGGAAGAACAAATCAACGGCGTGGAAAACATGACGTACATGACTTCTAGTGCTGGTAATGACGGTTCAGCAGGCATCACTATTTTTTTCAAACAAGGCACCAATCCTGATTTGGCAGCGGTGAACGTGCAGAACCGTGTGTCAAGAGCAACACCGCTATTGCCCGCCGAAGTTACCCGCTCGGGCGTTACCACCAGCAAGCAGCAAAGCAGCATGGTGATGGTATTTTCAGTTAACAGCACCAACAAATCTTTTGATGCTAACTTCCTTCAGAACTATGCTAACATCAACTTAGTACCGGTTATCAAAAGGATTAATGGTGTGGGCGATGCGCAGGCATGGGGAACAGGAGATTATTCGATGCGGATATGGTTGAAGCCCGATGCCATGGCGATATACGGTTTGGTTCCCGACGACATTACGGCTGCGTTGGCCGAACAGAATATTGAAGCAGCGCCAGGCAAGTTGGGTGAGAACAGCAATCAATCTTTTGAATATGTATTAAAGTACAAAGGAAGGCTTGAGAAACCGGAAGAGTATGATAACATTGTCATTCGTTCTGCAGAAAATGGCCAATTGCTACGATTGAAAGATGTGGCACGTGTTGAACTGGGTTCGCTTACTTACAATATCACAACGCTTACTGATGGTACTCCTGCGGTAGTGCTTGGCGTTTTTCAAACGGCAGGCTCAAACGCACATGAAATGATTGGAAATATTGAGCGCACAATCCATGAAGCCTCCAAAACATTTCCATCCGGCATCACCTTCACTCCTATATTTTCGGCAAATGATTTCCTGAATGTTTCTATTGAAAAAGTCATCAGTACATTAATCGAGGCATTCATTCTTGTATTCATTGTGGTGTTTATTTTCCTTCAGGATTTGCGTTCTACTTTCATACCGGCGATTGCAGTTCCTGTTGCCATAATCGGTACGTTCTTCTTTTTACAATTGTTTGGTTTTACCATAAATCTGTTAACCTTGTTTGCGTTGGTTCTGGCAATTGGTATTGTGGTAGATGATGCCATTGTTGTAGTAGAAGCCGTTCATGCCAAATTAGATGGCGGCGCACCTTCTGCTAAAACCGCAACAGGGGAAGCGATGAGTGAAATTAGCGGCGCCGTTATTTCTATTACATTGGTTATGTCTGCTGTGTTTTTGCCGGTTACATTTATCACGGGTTCAACCGGCGTGTTTTACAAACAGTTTGGTTTAACCTTAGCCGTTTCTATCATCATCTCTGCCATCAACGCTCTAACGCTTAGCCCTGCGCTTTGTGCTTTGTTATTGAAGCCGCATCATGATAACAAATTGCGTAAAGGCTTTATGAATCGTTTTTACAGTGCCTTTAATGCAGGCTTTGAAGCAATGACAAGCAAGTATAAACGCTCGATTGGTTTTTTAGCAAGAAGAAAATGGATAGCCATCGGCGGCATTGCCCTATTTGCCGGGCTATTATGGTTTTTACTGAAAACAACACCGGGTGGCTTTGTGCCGAATGAAGATCAGAGTTTTGTTATGGCTGATATTTCGTTGCCACCTGCATCATCATTGGAACGTACATCTGAAATTACAGATGAGGTAGTGAGGATGGCAAGAAGCTTACCCGAAATGGGATCGGTAACGCAGGTAGGTGGTATGGGTTTGATGAGTGGTGGCAGTGGCGGTTCGTATGCTGCACTTTTCATGCAGTTGAAATCGTGGGACGAGCGCAAAGGAAAAGATCATGATGTAAATGCCGTCATTAAAAAACTATTTGAAAAAACATCGGCTATCAAAGGCGCGAATGTTTTGTTTTTTGCACCGCCTACGCTGGAAGGCTTTGGCAATACCAGTGGTTTTGAATTTCAGTTGCAGGACAGAACAGGTGGCGACATCAGCCGGTTTGTTGAAGTGAACAAAAACTTTCTTTCAGCATTAAATAAAAGGCCGCAAATACAATATGCCACTTCTTTTTTCAATACCAATTTTCCGCAATACCAAATTGATTTGAATGTTGCGAAATGCAAAGAAGCCAATGTTTCGCCTGCCGCTGTGTTAAGTACTTTGCAGGGCTATTATGGCGGATTGTATGCGTCGAATTTTAATGAATTTGGCAAGCAATACCGCGTAATGGTGCAGGCAGATGCAGCCTATCGCGGCAACGCACAAAGCCTGAACAATATTTATGTAAGAACTGCCAACAACGTGATGGCGCCGGTATCTGAATTTGTTGCATTAAGAAGAGTTTATGGCCCTGAATTCATTAACCGTTTCAACATGTTTACTTCCATTTCTATATCCGGTGCACCGAAAGATGGTTACAGTTCAGGAGATGCGATTAAAGCCATACAGGAAACGGCTGCCAAAACATTACCTGCGGGATATGGTTATGAATTTTCAGGATTGAGTCGTGAAGAAATAGGGAGCGGCGGCCAAACCGTTTATATCTTTTTATTGTGTCTTGTTTTTGTGTATTTTTTGCTAAGCGCACAATACGAAAGTTATATCCTTCCATTTGCTGTTTTGCTATCGTTACCAATAGGCTTGGCCGGAGCTTTTGTTTTTGCCCGATTATTTGGTGTTCAGAATAATATTTACCTGCAAATCACACTCATCATGCTCATTGGTCTGCTCGCAAAAAATGCCATCTTAATTGTTCAGTTTGCGGTTGCAAGACGGCGCGAAGGTCAAAGTATTGTGCAGGCTTCTATCAATGGCGCGGTTGCACGTCTTCGTCCTATCTTAATGACATCACTGGCGTTTATTTTTGGTATTATGCCCCTAATGTTTGCAACAGGTGCAGGTGCAGCAGGCAATCAATCCATTGGCACAGGTGCTGTCGGCGGCATGTTAATCGGAACTATTTTCGGTGTGTTTGTAATACCTGTATTGTTTATCATTTTTCAGTCGTTGCAGGAACGCATCAGCAGCAAACCTTTGCCGGTTGCTCAACAAAAACAAACTGATCATCAGCCTGTTTTACAATAATCTTTATTCAATCAATCGCTTCACCTAACATGACCATAGATTTTTCTTATCATCGGTATCCCATTTTTATAATGATACTGGTAGTATCGTCTTGTGTTACGCAGAAATATGGCCAGCCTGGAATGGCAGTGCAAGGGCCATTGTTCAGAGATACAATAGCCAACAACAATAAAACTATTGAGTGATAGTTTGAATGCGGCTGATACATCATCCATTGCAACACTTCCTTATACACAATTGTTTTCAGATACCGTTTTGCAAAACCTGATTGCGGAAGGAATAGGTCAGAATTTAGATTTAAAAATCGCAATGCAGCGCATCAATGAATCTTATGCAAGCTTCAGGCAAAGTAAAGCTGCTTTTTATCCAAATGTTGATGCCAATGCTGCTTATACGCGTAGCAAGCAATCCGTTGCGTCGTTGAATTTTCCTCCGGATATTGCCAATACTTTTCAGTTGACTACTTCAACTTATCAGCTTTATGTAAGCTCCAGTTGGGAAGCAGATATTTGGGGCAAATTAAAAAGTGCAAAAAGAGCAGCGCTGGCGAATTGGTTGCAAAGCGATGCAGCCAAACGAACGATACAAACTCAGTTGATTGCAAACATTGCCGGTTATTATTATCAACTGATTTCGTTAGACCAACAATTGAAGATTACAGAACAAACGGTAAAGAACAGAACATCTGATGTTGAAACGATGAAAGCGCTGAAAGAAAGTGCCATTGTAACTGGTGCTGCAGTAGTGCAAAGTGAAGCCAATTTGGCTGCAGCACAAGTATTGATTCCTGATTTAAAAAGAAGCATCCGCGAAACAGAAAATGCCTTGAGTGTATTGCTCGCAAGAACACCAGGCAACATTCAACGCAGTTCTCTGGAAGGCAACAAACCGTCTATCAAAACTTAGCAACCGGCGTATCTTCTCTTTTACTAAAAAACAGACCTGATGTACAACAGGCGGAATTATCTTTCAGAACTGCATTTGAAAACACCAATGTGGCACGAACTTATTTCTATCCGCAATTTACTTTAACCGCACAAGGCGGTGCTTCGAGTTTGCAGATCAAAGACCTGTTCAACATGTCGGTGTTTTATAACATTGTTGCAGGGCTTACACAACCGATCTTCCATCAGGGACAAAACAAAGCCCGCTTGCATATTGCGCTATCTCAACAGAAAGAAGCCTATTACAGTTACCAGCAAACCTTATTGAATGCAGGTGAAGAAGTGTCGAATGCTTTGTATGCCTATCAAACATCTTTGGAAAAACAGTCGAGCAGAACACATCAAATAGACGCCTTGCAAAAAGCAGTTGATTACACAAAGCAATTGTTGGAGTATAGTTCGGCTACCAATTATACCGATGTATTAACTTCAGAACAATCTTTATTATCAGCTCAGCTTAAGCGGCATTAATGATAAGCTGCAACAGTTGCAGGCAGTAGTTGATTTATATCGTGCTTTAGGTGGCGGCTGGCAATAAAAGTTTTGATAAAAATAGCAGCTTATTATTAGATAAACGCTGACAGGGTTCACTACCAGTCAGCGTTCTGGAATCACCTTTTCGTTTTGTGGGTATCTGAATGTTATAAAGTCTTTCGTGTGTTGAATTGAAATACTCCTAAAACGAAAGAAGTAAGCATTGGCACTGAATGGACAATGTATATATTTGCTTAGCTTGACTGGAGAAAGCAAAGTTTCGTGATATTTAAGAGTTATTGGCAATTGTAACTGACACTACACTGTAATGCAATGAAATCGGAAATCAAAATAATTTTAGACGAAAGTTCTTCTAACAAAGCAAAAGGTAATTGTTTCGAAACACTTGTCAGAAATCTTTTGTCTTTACATCAGTATGATATAAGAGGGAATATCAATTTTTCTGGAATGGAGATTGATTTAGTTGCGGAACAAAAACACACAAATGAAAGCCTCTATGTTGAATGTAAGGCTAAAGAGAAAGTCACATCGGACGAACTTTCAAAATTTGCTTTCAATGTCGGTTTCAAAAAAGTTGACAAAGGTTATTTCTTTCGAACCCAAGAACTAGAAAGTCAAGCAGGAGCCTTACTAAGAGGAATAAAGGAAAGACCAGAGTATAAAAATTTGACCTTTTTCGAACCAAATGAAATTATTCAAATGCTTGAAGATGGTAAGATGATTTTTGAACCTCTTGCAAGTCTTGTCTCATATGTAAAGCCAAAAAGAATTCTTGCTATCACCTTCTTTGGAGATTACTTCATTTATCTCATTAATGAATCTAATGCTCTACCGACAAAATTTATAGTTGTTGACGCAAAACGAAATGAAAAAAAAGTTACATCAGAGCAAATCGAAACATTACAAAAATTCATACTTGAAATTAATAATCTCACATTCATTGAAAATCATACCGAACACGGTCATAAAGACATTGATAAAAAGGAACAACCGATTTTAGAGGCGATATCTGAAGTCCAGGAAAGTGAACACTGGTATGACTATTTACCTGCTTCTTCTAAAAGAAATCATTTTGTAGGAAGAGATGACATAAGGTCAAAAATTCTTGGCTTTTTTAAGATTATTAGAGATAAGTCAACTGAAAAAAGAATTTTTTATCTTAACGGAAAATCAGGTTGGGGAAAGAGTTCTTTAGTTCTTGAAATAAAAGAAAGGTGTTCAAACAAACATTATAAAAACAAATTCTTTGGTCTTGCGATTGACACACGTAGTGCAATATCAGATAATTTTGTAGCCTTATCCTTTCGAAAACTTATCGCCGCCGCGCTGAAGAATAAATTCATTGAGAAGGACATTTTTCATCAAGAAATTAGTTTTACTTCAAACATTGATTTGCTTTCATCTGAAAGCATAAAGATGTTATTGAATAAATTAGAATCATCAGACAAATATTTGGTTTTGATATTCGACCAATTTGAAGATGTTTTTCGAAAAAAAGATTTTTTTAAGACCTTCTATAAATTTTTAAGTGATGTAACTGATACGAAGCCTAATCTGATAATAGGATTCTCCTGGAAGTCAGACTTCTTCATTCAAAGTGATGACCCTTCATATCATATTTGGCAGCAAGCTAAAGAGCAGGCTAGGGAATTTACAATCCAGGAATTTGGCGAAAAAGAAATAGATGAGGTAATTAAGCAACTTGAAGGTTCTGTCGGAGAATTAGAGAAGGGTATAAAAGATAGAATTAAGGAAAGTTCGCAAGGCTTACCTTGGCTTACAAAAAAGCTTTGTATCCACATATTCGACCAAATTAGATCCGGCTTATCAAAGGGAAATCTAATTGAAGCTAATTTGAATATTCTTGACCTCTTTAAAAAAGATGAAGAACGATTGGAATCTAAAGAATTAAAGGCTCTTAAACTTATTGCTAAGAAAGCATATGATGGTAACTTTTTTGATGAGACTGAAGTAGGAGACGTCGTTGAGAGCGAAACAATAATGTCATTACTGCACAAGAGGCTTATAATTAGGTCGGGAGCTAATTACAATATTTATTGGGATATATATCGAGATTATTTAGTTACAGGTGTAATACCTGTGATAGGAGAAAGTTATTGCTTAGGCAACCACTTAATCTTTGTTTAGAGGTGCTATTACTTTTTGAACCAGGAGATAAATTAACTTTAGAAACAATCTTGGGAAGACATCCAAAAGGAATTAGTGCAGAGACTTTATACAATATATTAATTGAACTAAGAAATTTAAGTGTCGTTCAGAAGAGCGGTGATTATTACTCAATTTATAATCATATTGAAATAAGTAAGGATGGTTTCATCAGTTTCATAACTTCAAAGTTTCAAAATTATACTCCTTATCTAAAACTGAAAAGTTTAAGTAAAAACAAAATTGCTAAAGCCGATGTAGTTCAAATTTTAAAAAGCACATTTAAGCAAGAATTTCAAGATACAACTTGGGGGTATTACGCAAATTATTTAATCAGCTGGCTTTTGTTTTCGAGTTTAGATATCAAGAATAAAATTATCAAGCCAGTTAAGGGAAGAGGAAAAGGCATGTCAAACATTGAATTAGGCGACAAGTACAAAATGATTCCAAGGAGTTCGCTGAAGGAAATAACTGAGCAAGTTCCTCTATTAGTAGATAGTGAGGAAATTGTCAACAAAAGATTTAAACGTGATTTGCTTCTTTTAGACATTATAGATAACCAAAACAACCTAACTGATTTTGGGAGGGAATTGATAGTTAGTAAAGAAATGGTTCTTGAACAGCGACTTAAAGAAAAGAGTTTGCAGCTTGAAAAAATGAAAACACTTAAGGATCTTATTAATACATCTTCTAAAATGACTTCAAAAAAATTACTAAACTCGTTACCAGTTAATTTTTTTGATGGTGAAAAAGAAAGTTCCAAGATTATATATGCTACTAAGGCTTTAACATGGCTAAAATAACAACTGACGCCAACATCGGTTTCTGCCTTTGCTGGTGTTCTTCACCAGCAAAATATCATGTCGGGGAAGAACACCAACATGGGCGAAAACGTTTTTCAGATGCCCACCATCGCTAAGCCATAAACCGTTAACGGCAAGTGTACAAACTTTTTAAATTTTCAATAACACACGTATCTTTGCATAATAAAAAGCACGTGCCATGATAACAAAATTAACGTTAACAATAGAAGACAAGGTAATAGATTCAGCAAAAAAATATGCTCAGACAAAAGGCAAAAGCTTATCTCATTTAGTTGAAAATTATTTAAAGTCAATTTCTTCTGACACAAAAGAAAGTAAAGAAGAAAGCATTTCTCCTAAAGTGCTAAAATTGATGGGCGTGATTAAACTATCCGAAGATTTTGACTATAAAACTGAATTAGGTAGTGTTCTGGCAAAAAAGTATTCTTAATGAAAAATATCTTTTTAGATACGAATGTTATTATTGATTTTCTTGCTGATCGAAAACCCTTCTCACAATTTGCTGCTAAGCTTTTTAACTATGCTGTGTTAGGTAAGGCCAAGATATTTATTTCCGCAGTTTCTTATAATAACATCTATTATATTCTTAGACAATCTCATAGCAGTTCAGAGACAATAAAATTATTGGAAGCATTATCGGATATAACGGAAATAACCGATGTAACAAAAAGTATAATCAAAAAATCTTTGAAGTCTGATTTTAAAGATTTTGAAGACGCCATTCAATATAACTGTGCACTTAGCCTTGCTAAAATTGATTTTATTGTAACTCGTGACACGAAAGATTTTAAGAAAAGCACACTGTCAGTTATGACATCGGAGGAAGCAATAAAATTATTGGAAAACACCAGCAGGTAACAATACTTTGCCGAAATTGGGGATAGACATTGAAGCAATGAACATTTGATCACTTATAAAGATTAGTTCGAGCAGATGTTTTTCAATTTAGCTTTTACAGTGCAAGACCAGCAACAAATGCCCCAAATTTCGGCAATGCGACCTTTAATAGCCATTCATTCTACAACAATCTTGCTTACAGTACACTCACTTCATCTGATTCGCTCCATAAATTTTTTCAATGATTTCAACCGTTTTCAAACCTTCATAAGCATTGGTACTTACGGCAGCTCCGTGGCACAAAACATCAATCACATTTTGGTACACTTTATCGTGGTTGCTCATGCTGCCCTTGTAGCTGCCATAATCATTGGGTGGCGATTGTTTCGCTTCGTTTAAAACAACCGTTTTTATGTTTTGATAGGAAATGGTATTGAGATATTGTCCGCCAATTTTTACGGTTCCCTTTTCGCCAAACAAAGTGATAGAGCCTTCCATATTTTGTCCGAAACTGTTCACCGTATAATTCAATGTTCCGATGGCTCCGCTTTGCATTTGGAGTATTGCAACGCCTGTATCTTCAGTTTCCATTACCGATTGATGCGCAGCATTGGTAAGATAAGATTGAACGCTTGCTACATCGCCCAGCAACCAATACAAAATATCAATAAAATGACTGAATTGAGTAAATAAAGTACCGCCGTCCAACCTCTTTGTGCCGTGCCAGCTATCCTTGTAATAGTCATCATTTCGGTTCCAAAATCCATTGATTTGAAAGCTATAGATCTTTCCCAGTTTGTTTTTGTTCAATAAGTTTTTTACCTGCACAACCGCATCGTTAAAACGATTTTGTTTTACAATAAACAATATCCTGTTGGCATGTTCAGCCGCATCTATCATTCGCCTGCAATCATCACTTGTTATTGCCATTGGTTTCTCGCACACTACATGACAACCAGCCTGCAAGGTAGCAACAGAGTGTGTTGAATGAAGCCCGTTAGGAGTGCAAACAGCTACAACATCAGGCTGATGCCGAAGCAATAATTCTTCAACAGAAAGAGAATACGAACATCCATATTGCTTAGCGATTGCTTTTGCTTTCTTGGTATCAACATCACAAACTGCAATGAGGTTTGCAAGGCGATTGATTTGCGCAGCATGGCGGCTGCCTATTCTGCCACAACCAATTAATGCAAACGACAAAGGAGCTTTCATAAGAAAAGAAAAAAGAGGCTGTGTTATTGTTTAACCTGTCAGGTTCGAGAACCTGACAGGTTAGATTTCCCCTCTTTTGGTTTTGCCTCATTTTTTATAACGAAAATGTAAAACCGGTAACGGCAATGGTTTGCCCGCTTTTTTCACCCTCCGATTTCTTTACCACATACACTGTATGCAGCTTGCCATCTGTAACAGCCGATATGGTAACGGTTGATGACTTCATGTTAACAGGCGCTTTCACTCCTTTATTTTGCTCAGCAGAAAATTGTCCCAACAGTTTTCCGTTGGGTGCATCCAAATGCAATTCATATACAATGGTGCCGACGAGTTCGCCCTGCCAGGCATAATTCACCGTTGCTTTTGCAATGCCGGACAAATCAACACTATCTATCGCAAACCAGCTATTGTTGTTGGATAGAAGAAGCATTTGCATTCCGTTGTAAGTCGCGCTGGATGCATCGTTCAGATGATGCACTGTGCCCAGGGCAACATTGCTGCTGCGCAGCGATGCAAAGGCTGTTCCGGTCAGTGGCTTTATGTTTTGTCCGCCTTTATCCGTATAGCTTGCAGTGAGATACAACACGCCATTTGGTATGGCCGGTTTGTTTAATGTGGGTGAAACGGAACCTGTTGCGGGCAACGATTTTTTATTTTGTTGATCCGCCAGCGACAACACCCAGCCAACAATTGTTTTTGCATCGCTTTCCGCTAAATTCGGGTGTGCCGACATCACCGCATCGCCCCAAACACCGCCACCGCCCCTGATGATTTTATTGGCGAGATATACCATCGCACCGGCATCGTTTTTATACTTTTCCGAAACGGCTGTAAACGCAGGCCCCACCGATTTTTCGGCTACTTTATGACAGGATTTGCAATCAAGTGATTCCATTAAATTCTTGCCCATCATTAGAGGACTTACCACCTGATGACCTTGCGGCACACCGGCTTTATCGTTGCCTTCCCGATAATCGGCAGTAACCATCAAATTGCTGTCAACAATGGTAGTTCCTTCTTCTTTATCATTTACAGAAACGGCATAAGCCACCGGCTTTCCGGGGAAATAAAACGTTTGATTGCCTTTGATATTAATGGTTACATCAGGTGCTTCATTGCCCGCATATACACTCACTAAATTGCTTTTGCTTACGCCACCTTTATCATCTTTTACTTCGGCATAAATGGCATAATCGCCAGCAGTGCTTAAGGTGGTTTGCAGTTTGGGTTCTTTGGTTTCAACGGTTTTTCCGCCGACATGCCAAATGTAAGTAAGCTTGTCATTGTCAGGGTCTCTTGCACCCACTGTAGCTTCAATGTTTAAAGGCAATGCACCTGATGTTTTATTTACATCAATGCCCGTAACTTTTGGCGCACGGTTGCCCCTATTGTAATCTATTCTTGCTAAACCAGCATCAGCATTTTTGGCAAACCAACCGCTGCCATATTCCACTACATACAATCTTCCATCCGGCCCCAATTCCATATCGGAAGGATTGTTGAACTTTGTGTTTTTCATAAACGACTCCATGTTATCAAAGTCGCCGTTCGGCTGCATGTCAACTACTTTTATCCAGCCACGCATCCATTCGTAAATAAACAATTTACCGTTGTAATAATCGGGATAACGCGTACTATCAGGGAAAGATTCATTATCATACACTGGACCTGCCATTGCTGTTCTGCCACCCGTTCCTACCTGCGGAAAATCTTTTGATATGCCATACGGATACCAGATAAAAGCCGATTGCGCCGGTGGTAAATCTAGTCAGGCCTGTATTATTTTGCGAGAGGTTTTTGGGATGCGCCGGATCGAAAGGTTTGCCGCTTTCGCCGGTGAGATAATTGTATGAAATATAAGGCTGATTATTGGCAATGAAAAGCGGCCAGCCAAAGAATCCGGCCTCGCGTGCCTGGTTAAGTTCATCGTAGCCACGCGGACCGCGTGTTTCAAAACTATCTGCATTCGCATCAGGCCCTACTTCACCCCAATATAAAAAGCCGGTTTTTTGATCAACCGAAATGCGATACGGATTTCTATCGCCCATCACATAAATTTCAGGTTTGGTTTTATCAGTTCCTTCGGCAAATAAATTGCCTTTGGGAATGGCGTAAGTGCCGTCTTCTTTCATCACAATGCGAAGAATTTTACCACGCAAATCGTTGGTGTTGCCAGCGGTTCTTCTCGAATCATATTGCGCATGTCCGGGCGCATCATTCAGCGGTGCATAACCATGCGAAACATATTTTTGATTCGGCTCATCAAATGGCGTTGAATTATCGCCCGTTGAGAGGAACAATGTTCTGTCTTTACCAAATGCAATGGAGCCGCCGGTATGGCAACAGATTTCTCTTGTATCCGGAAATTGAAGGATGATTTTTTCCGTGCTGTTGTCAATAGTATCTCCATTGAAAGTGAAGCGGGACAAGCGATTCACCGATGTATCGGTTGGAGCATAATACATATAAATGTAATGGTTGTGCGCAAAATCAGGGTCTTTCTGAATGCCCAATAAACCTTGCTCTGCATTGATGCCAGGCGTATGCAATGTTTTCCAATATACATTTAAAAAGCCCACTTGTTTTACCGACTGGTCTTTGTTTTTGTACAGCATAATCTCGCCACGGCGTTGCGTTACCAATACGTCTAGGTTGGGTAATACCGTTATTTCTGTTGGTTCAAAAAAAGTTCCTGTTACCAACTGTGTTTTTACAAAGCGATCATCATCAGGCGTACGCGGCGTTTTTACTTTTGCATAATTTATTGATTCATTATCGCCAATGGCATATTTAATTCCACCCAGTAAGTGCATCAAAAAAGCAGGATCGCTGTACGATTCTTTTGTATGTCCCAACTCTGTGTACCAGGCTCTTCCACCATCATATTCATGATACCATGCCATCGGGTGATTGCCGTGCATGTTGCCGCCTTTGTAACTATTTTCATCAATCTTCAGCAACACATGCAGGTCGCTGTCCACGTTTTTAAAATTGTACCATTCATCAAAGCGCGACCATTTGGCAGGAAGATGTTTGGTTGATTCATTGTTCGCATCCACCACATCAATAGTAGCTTGTTGTTGGGCAGGATGACTATCAAATGTAGCGCCTACCAAACGATGATACCAGCCCCAATGATAGCCTGCATCTGTTGCAGCATGAACGCCAACAAAGTTGCCACCGGCTTCAATGTATCGCTGCAAACCATTCTTTTGATAATTGGTAAACAGGGAATCATCAGGATCGGTGTTGCACAAAAACACAACGGCTGCATACTTCTTCAAACTGTCGTCGATAAACTAGCCGCATTGCTGGTTGTATCTACATCAAAATTGTTTTCCTGGCCTAATTTCATCACAGCTAAAGCAGCCGTGGGAATACAATCGTGAACAAAGCCTGCGGTTTTTGTAAACACCAATACTTTGGGTTTGGATGAAAACAAATGGCAGCTTGTAATGAGGAAGCAAATAGTGGCAAAAACAAAAGTGGCTGGTAAGAATCTTTTCATACAACGGGAGCAATATTTGTATAAAAATAAAGAGTGAACGAAGTTGATGAAAGATTTTTTTTGAAAAGAGGAAAGAAGAGTGCAAACACTTTAGGTTTCCCGCCATTGTTGGTGTTCTTCACCAACAACAAAAATCGCACACTTTGTTGCAGTTTCCGTTCTCTTTCTCTGTAACATTGCAGCCTTACCAATTGCAGATTTATGCTTCGAGGGTTTGTTTTTACCGCATTTTTAGTTTTGATTTTTAGTTGCATTCTTTTGCACAAACAAAAAACGTTTCGGGAAGGGTTGTAAATGTCCGGCAACAGCCTGTTGAAGATGCATCCGTTCATCTTCTGAATAGCAATACAACATTGTTTACAGACAAAGAAGGTTCGTTTATGATTCCGAATGTAAAAGGAGGGGCTTACACTATTTCCGTTACGGCAAGCAATTATGCTTCGGTGCAAAAAGGGATTGTTGTAAACAATGAGAATACGCCTATTACCATTCAACTAGCAAAGCATTATTAAACAATTGAATGCGGTAACGGTTACTGCTGAAAAAAGGGAGGAAAATGTGGAGCAGGTTCCGTTGAGTGTTTCAGTATTATCGTCCCGAAAAGTAGCCGATTACCAGCTTTGGAACAGCAAAGATTTAACAGCCATTGTGCCTTCGCTTTTTTCTGATAATTCAGGCGACATGCGCAATGTAACTTCCATTCGCGGCATTGTTACTACATCATACGATCCTGCAGTTGCTACTTATATTGATGGTGTCAATCAATTCTCTTTAGACACTTATATTTCTACTTTAAGCGATGTTGAGAGGATTGAGATTTTGCGCGGTCCGCAAGGCACTTTGTATGGCAGAAATGCAATGGGTGGCGTTATCAATATCATCACGAAACAACCCACCAATAAGACTGATGCTTTTGCTGAAATTAATGTTGGCAATTATGGTTTGCAACGCTACAATGCCGGCTTTCGCACACCGCTGGTAAAAGACAAATTGTTTTTCGGTGTATCGCTTTTGTATGATGGAAGAAATGGTTATTATCATAACGATTTCAACAACACCAGCTATGATAAGCAACACCTGTTTTATGGCAATTATTACCTGAAATTTTTACCCGGAAAGGCTTGGATGATTACTGCCAATGTAAAGCACCAGGCCAACCGCAACAGTGGTGCATTTCCCTTAGTGAATGGTGTTGATGAAGCGTTTGCTAATCCGTTTCATTTAGACCAGAATGCAACCGCAACCATGATTGATAATACCTTCAACAGCTCGCTCGTTATTAACCATTCGGGCAATGAAGTTCTTTTCAATTCCATCTCATCTTACCAAAACAATTACCGTTATTACAATGCGCCTTTGGATGGTGATTTTTCGCCTGCTGATATGGTTGCTATTGTAAATAATTATGGCAGAAAATACAACAATGTAAAAGTGTTGACGCAGGAGTTTCGCGTTAATTCAAACAATGAGCAAAGAAAGCTGCAATACACAGCCGGTGCTTACTTCTTTTACCAGGATAATCCAAGCAAACAAGGCACTTATTATGGTAAAGATGCCAATGCAGCTTATGGCATTGGCGACTCTATGTTTACATCCATCGCCACTTCAAAAGGCATTGGTTATGGAACGGCATTTTATGGTCAGTTGCAATACGCAATTACACCAAAATTAAAAGTAGTCGGTGGTTTGCGTTACGATTATGAACATCGCAAGTTATCTGTTGAAGGCGAGTACCAAAAAGAAAGCTTTAACCTTGTTACACTTCCCGATACTTCTGCATCTGCACATTTTCATGCGTTCTCTCCAAAGGCGAGTTTGCAGTATTTGATTTCTAACAATAACAATGTTTACTTTACTTATAGTCGTGGTTACAGAGCGGGTGGTTTATCGCCACTATCGTCAGATCCATCGCAGCCGCCTTTGTATGCTTATTTACCCGAAAACAGCAACAACTATGAAGTGGGCAGCAAGAATGTGTTTTGGGATGATAAACTGCAATTGAACGTTGCTGCTTATACAACGTTTGTGAACAATGCGCAAGTGCCAACGCTTGTGCTTGCCGCAAGCCCTTACCATTATAAAAAATACAGGTAAATTAAGAACAAGCGGTATAGAAGCTGAGGTATCGGCAACACCCCTAAAAGGCTTACAGATTGATTATAACGCGGGCATTATTCATACCCAATATACATCGCTGAAAATAGCGCAAAATGGAACGGAAGTGAACCTTGATGGTAAGAAGCAAATCTTTACACCGGCTGCTACATCCATGCTTGCTGCACAATACAATTTTGTATTGAGTAAAAACGCGAAACTGGTAATAAGAGGCGAATGGCAATACCGAGGCAAGATGTATTTTGATTTTGCCAATACCATTGCACAAAACGATTATAGCTTGCTTCATGCAAGGGTTGGTGTTGAAACAAAACATGTGGGTGTTTATGTTTGGGGCCGCAACTTAACAAACACCAAATACATTGCTTATGCATACGATTTTGGTGCGGTGCATTTGGGCGATCCGAGAACGTATGGTGTTACTGTAAGTGCACGTTTGTAAAGATTGATAAAAGAGAAAAGTTTGGTTGTTTATGGCATTGCGAATTGGCTACCGTCATTCCGCAAATGCCGCCGTTTGTTTTGCATTATAATCACTCTTACAGGCGGCTTTGTGCGGAATCTGATGATTGATGATGAGAGTTAATAGAGAGAGTTTTCTTTTATGCTAATACTCTTTTATCTATTATCAGATTCCGCACAAAGCCATCGTTAATTTGATTATAATTTAAGCATCGTGTTGATGGCAATTGCGGAATGACGAAAGGCTGTTATTAAATAAATTATTTAAGCAAAGAAAGAAAGAAAATTTTATTAAAATGAAGCGTTTTTATGTTTTTTGTTATTAGCCTTTGTAAACTTCCGTAGCCGCAGTTGATACGGTTTCTACTTTAGCAATTCGATGCAAAAACAAATTAAAGCGGTTGTAATTACACCCAATAATTACGAGCAAAACCAAACGATACCCGGTTGTTTATTTATTGCATGGATACAGCGGTAACTATGCCGACTGGATTACAAAAGTGCCTTCCATAACTACTTATTCCGATGAATACAACATCATCATTGTTTGCCCCGATGGTGATTACAATAGCTGGTATTTTGATAGTCCGGTTGACAGCACGAAGCGTTATGAAACTTATGTTTCAAAAGAGTTGGTAGGCTGGATAGACGAACATTATGTAACGCTTGCCAATGCCAAAGGCAGAGCCATTACGGGTTTGAGCATGGGCGGACATGGTGCATTGTTTCTCGCATTTCGCCACCAGGATGTATTTGGCGCGGCAGGAAGCATGAGCGGTGGTGTTGATTTGCAACCGTTTCCTGCCAATTGGGATATTGCTCAGAAACTAGGCACTTATGCAGATCATCCTGAAGCTTGGAAGCTGAATTCTGTTATCAATCTTACCTATTTGGTGCAAAACAAAAACTTCCCTTTGCTGTTCGATTGTGGCACCGAAGACTTCTTTTACCCGGTAAATAAAAAGCTGCATGAGAAATTATTAGCGCAATCATATACCGCATGATTTTATCAGCCGTCCGGGTTCGCATAGTTGGGAATATTGGACGAATGCAGTGGGTTATCAAATGCTGTTCATGCACAACTTTTTTGAGAGAAGTAAATAATGATTAGAGAAGAAAGAGTCGCAAAACAATTGTTGTTATTAGCACAGGTTGTTTGTTCTGACGGGCGTTTGTTTTTGCACAAATTTCATTCTTTGCCTTAATTTTATTGAATCAGTTCGTTTAATGCAACATTGGATAAGAGCTTTTGTAAATTGGTGAGCACTTCGTTTTTAAAATGAGGTAATAGGGTTAGAGTCTTCGCCCCACAAATCAGTATCAGCAAGCGTTTGTGTTACTACTTCTTCAACCGTTTGGTTTTGCCATAATTTATAAAACTTTTGGGCTTCGTTATCCTGGATCAAATATTCTGTATTGTTTCGTTTTCCATAATATAAAGTCTTCTTTTATAACCACTGGTTTCGTGAATAAAAGATAAGCTGCAAAGCCAAGCGCCATGCGGCTTTGAGAGGGCTTTTGGTTTTGATGATATTTCTCAATCAACGGCACACAACGTTGTTTCATTTTGTTGGTGTACTGCATTGAAATGGAAAGCCATTGGTGTTGAATAAATGGATTTTGAAACCGGTTGATAACATGATTGGCGAAGGCTTCCGCTTCTTCTTTTGTAATCTCATTTCCAATAATACAGGGAATGATTTCAACAAACATCAGCTCTTTTATAAACTGCAGAAAGCTTTCGTTTTGCATGGCTTCACTTACTGTATTAAATCCATTTAAATAAGCCAATGCGCAACTGAATGTATGTGCAGCATTCAACAAGCGCAATTTTAATTCGCGGTATTTTGCAATGTTATGACGTAATGATAATACGTTGCTGTTAACTGTGCTAAACGAAAGCAATTCTTTCGTCGCGTTCGCTCTCTGTTTCAATTGCCCATAAATTGTAGGGTTCACTCATGATTGCCAATTCATCAGTAAAACCAAACAGGGCTTCAAGTTTGTTTTTATCCTCTTCCGATAAAGCGCCGGGCACTATTCTATCCACCAAAGAATTGCACCAATCATTCGCTTCTTCTAACCATGTAATGAATGACTGTTTCGAGTTGATTAAGCTTTGCAAGTTCAACAACAATTGCTTTTAGTTTTGCACCATTATCTACCAATAATTCTGTTGGAATGATAATCATACCGCTATCATTACTGCCCCCGAAAGTTTTATATCGCTCATATAAAAATGAAAGCAATTTGCCCGGAAAAGATTGTGGCGGTAAAGCATTTATATCATCGTTTTCCTGTAAAGCAATGCCTACTTCAGTTGTATTGGAAATGATAATTTGCAATTGCGGATTGTGAGCGCATTCTAACACCGTTTGCCAAGCCTCATTCGCATTGATAACCCGACTTATAGCTGCATTGATAATATATTCTTCTTTTATTTCATCATTTTCAATGCCTTTAATGCAATGCGTATATAAATTGTTTTGTGTTGCAAACGCATCTTTATTATTACCACTACCCGTTGATTTTATCACCACAACGCGACCATTGAAAATGCCTTCGTTATTGGCTTTGTTAATGTAAAAATCGGGTAAGCCGCGAAGCAAAACGCCGGTTCCAAACTGAAACACTTTTTCGGGCAAATCAAAAGCGTTTGGGTGAGGCAGTTGAATGCCCTGTTCTGAACGTAAAGAAGTAAGTATTTGATGGTTTAATTGCATTCGTTGTGTTGTTTTTAGTTTTCGAAACGATGTAAACAATAAAGGTATTGAAAAGAGGTTTTGCATGGAAATGTGTGATATCAATTTTACCGCAGAGAATGAGAGTAAATGAGTTTCCGCGGGGTAAAATATTCTCCGCAAAAACTTTGTAACCTCTGCTTCTCTGCTATAATCATTCATACATTTTAGTGCAAAAACAAAAGCCGTCCCCAATATGTATTGTGGGGACGGCTTTTGTTGATTCATTTATTGAAATTAATAACCCGGGTTCTGTGTCAGGTTAGGGTTCAATCCAATTGCAATTTGAGGGATCGGCAATAAGTCTTTATTCGGTGGCAGAGATGCATTGAACAAGCCATGCAATTTGCCATCATGCGTAGGGCCAGGTGCCGGATTCGGTATCGGAGTTGTGCTGCCATCAACCGTACCATACGCTTGTTTAATGAAAGCCCTTGCCACATCAGAACCGGCACGGCGCAAATCATAGAACAAAGAATATTCGCCGGTGAGTTCATGACGGTATTCACTCAGCACCATTTGCAAGGGATCGGTAATAGGAGAAGCCGGGCTGCCATCATAATTTGCTCCGTCCTGCATTACGGCAGGTGCTGTTCCGCCCCAGGCACGGTCTCTTACTAACTTTAAATCAGCCATAGCTCCTGTTACATCACCGGTACTGATTTTACATTCAGCTCTGTCTAACAAAATTTCTGCGTATCGCAACATGATTTGGTTTTGCGAACCGAATATCTTCGACACACCATTGTCATCCGAATTGCTTCCAGTAATGCTTGGGTCTCTCCAATGCTTGGTGCTATAGTACCCTGTGCGCTTTTCATCATCGCCATACCAGGGATGGGCAAGGCTACCGCAGGTGTTGATGATTTTACCATCATCGCCAATATAAGCCACGTTGCCGGCTGCGAAGCCCGATTTCACCGGAGTATAGCTTCTAATACCACCTCTGGCGATAATGCCTGGGCTTACGCTTGAATCGCCGGGACCAATAATGGTAGCCAGTTTGCGCAAATCGCCTGGCTGATAAGAAAGCCAAAGCCCGGGATTGCCATAATCATAACCTTCACCGCTGATTTCCCATGGCTGATCAAATGCATCAATCCAGGACAATTCACCACCAGGTACCTGCCAGCTTCCATCCCAGCTTTGTGAGCCCCCGGCCGGAACTTCAAACTGAATTTCAAAAAGAGATTCATCGTTGTTTTGATGGTTAAATTCATGAACATCAATAAAGTTGGGAAGCAAATGATATTTGCCATCCAATGCATTAAAGTTGGTAATGGCGCCGGCATAATCTTTCAGCCACATTCTCGCAGCACCTTCATAGCCTATAGCTGCGCCTTTGGTAGCTCTGCCCAATTCACTTTGCGGTAAATCTTCTTTCCAGGGCAACAAATTGGCTGCATTTGCCATATCTGAAACCACCTGCATAAACACAGAGTCCTGTGAAGAACGGGGCGTTAAACCAGAAGTTGGTTTGCTTAAAATGGTGTCTATTTCTAACGGAACACCTCCAAAAGAACCTGCTAGATAATAATAAAACGATCCTCTTAAAAAGTATGCTTCACCGGTTAACCGTTGCGCTAAATCAGCAGTAACAATGCCTTTCTGTTGTGCCTCTTTTATAATTTCAAATGCCGAATTGGCTCTGGCAATACCGATATACATATTATTCCAGAAATCGGGAAGTGCATAAAAATGCGGCAGGTATGGCGTAATAGTTCCAAATGATGTCGTTGCCATAGTTAAACCAATCATGCGTTTGGAAATTAGCATAATACCAAATGGATTTCTTCATCAGGTTACTGTTCTGATAAGTATCATAAATGCCGTTCACTAGCGATACAACATCGGCTGACTTTTGGAAAGTAGCATCTAGCGGTAGATTGGTACGTATTGGTTTGCACCAAAAAACTTTTTTTACACGCCAGCGGAATCAGCACACCGCTCAACAGCGCCGCGATGATAACCACTTTTGTTTTTGCCTTCATATCTTGAATGTGTTTCATCTTTCTATATTTAAAAAGTTACGTTTAATCCAATGGTGTAATAGCGTGAAGAAGGATAAGTACCATTATCCAAACCGTTCTGTGTTGCATTGCCGCCCTGTATGCCGATTTCAGGATCAAGACCGCTGTATTTGGTAATGGTAAACAGGTTTTGCGATGAAACATAAGCCCGCACTTTTGAAATGGCAAAGCGTTGTGTAAAGGTTATCGGTAACGTGTAGCCGACGGTAAGATTTTTCAGTTTTAAAAAGCTGCCATTTTCAATCCATGCACTTGATGCCACATTGCTGCCTTCAGCGTCATCATTGTAAGATGCTCTTGATTCGGTATTGGAAGGATGGGTGGGCGTCCAGTGATTTACATAATACTCGTAGCTCACGTTCTGAACACCTACAAAACTGCGGTTCTGAAAACTTTGCAAATTGCTTTTTTCATAGTTGAAAATTTTATTTCCATAAACGCCGTAGAAGTAAGCATCGAAATCGAACGATTTGTAAGTAGCTGTCAAATCCAAACCACCATAAAACTTAGGAAGTGGGCTACCCAGACTGGTTTGGTCGGTGGCATCTACATGTCCATCGCCATTCACATCAGCAAAGTAACGGTCGCCTGGTTGGGTACCCGGTTTTTGATAATAAGGATAGGCTGAATTTTTAGCAGCAGAAGCTGCATTCAAAGCATTAATCTGGGCTTGTGTTTGAAACACACCTAACGATTTATAACCGTAAAATTCTCCAACAGGCCCACCCACACGTGTTTCGGTAAATGTAGTCCAGCCATTGCCGGCTACAGTTAGACCGCCAAAGTTGGTAATATAGTTAGTGCCAGATGTTAAACTGGTTAGCTTGTTGCTCACTGTTGTTAAAGTGGCAACCGCTCCAAAATTAATATCCTTACTCACCGCATGATTATAATTTACCGCAAATTCAAAACCTTTGTTTTCCATGCTGCCTACGTTTCGGGTTATGAAATTGTAACCTGTTTGCGCTGGTGCGGCAAGCGTTAATAAAAAGTCTTTTGATTTTCTGTCGAAATAATCAACCGTTAAGGTTAAACTACCCCGCATAAAGCCAGCATCCAAACCAATATCTGTTTCATAATCGGTTTCCCATTTCAGCTTTGGATTGGCTGGTTGCGTTTGTGCATAGCCTTGTTGATAAAGTTTATTAAATGGATAACCAAGATTACTAGTAGGCACACCATTTACGGTACCTGGAGCATAGCTAGCTGCATAACCAGTTGAGTATAATCCTTGATATTGAAAAGGTGCAATCGGTTGCTGATTGCCAAGCTCGCCATAGCTACCCCTGATTTTCAAATCGCTTAACCAATCAACGCTCTTTAAAAACGATTCTTCTTTTGCCCGCCAGGCGATTGCGCCTGAAGGAAATACACCATATTTTTGACCGGTATCAAATTTAGAAGAACCATCTCTCCTTAGGGTACCTGTAATTAAGTATTTATCTGCAAAATTATAAGTCAACCTACCAAACTCTGATGCTAACGTGGTAATTACTTGACCATTGCCATTGGCATCTAACGACAAGTTGTTAACCTGTGCCAGATCTCTGATAACCGTATTTCTTGGAATGCCCTGACCACCCATTGAAGTGTAAGTATTTTTCTGTGCAGAAATACCAGCCACAAAATTGATGGTATGCTGACCGAACGTTTTATCATAAGCAATTGTATTCTCCCACAACCATTCAAAAGATTGATTCAGGTGCTGTGAGTAAAGAGCATTAGATGATGCGCCTGCTGCTCCACCATATTGCTGAACCAAACGGTCATCTTCCGGCTGATAATAAGAGCCGGAATAATAGTTTGTATTAATGCCGGCGTTGGTTTTTACTCTTAACCCTTTCACTAATGTTACTTCAAGCGAAGAGGTAGCTAATAAATAATTGGTAATGTTTTTATATTGATTGCTATTGATGGTATACACCGGGTTGCCATATTTAGCCACATAGGTATAAATAGGATTGAAAAAACCATAATTGCCTTTACCGTCACTTATCTGGTTGGTTACATTACTGCCGCTATCTAAGGTAGGTGGCAATTCACTTAACTGCACCAGCGAGCCTGTGCCAAATGGATTGTTCTGATCCTGGTAAGAATACTTTGCGCTGGTTGAAGAGCGAAGCCATTTAACTGGTGTATAATCTAAGTTGAGACTTAAAGTATATCTTTTAAAATACGAACCCAGCACAATGCCTTTTTGATTGTAATAACCAACGGATGCAGCCGATTGAAGTTTATCATTGCCACCGCGTATTCCAAGGGTATAGTTTTGTGATAAGCCTGGGCGATACACTGCGTTCTGCCAGTCAACATTAGTGAGCGAAGAAGGATTTTTCCAGGGACCAAAAACAAGAAAATTATGTTGCGAATCGGCTGCCTGCACTTCATTCGCTAAAGTTGCAAACTGCTGTGCATTCAATACTTTATATTCTTTGGGTTTGCTTTGAAACGCTTCATACGCATCCAGCGAAACCTGTACACCATTTTTGCCTCCCTTTTTGGTAGTGATTATCACTACACCATTAGCAGCGCGGATGCCATAAATAGCCGTTGCAGAAGCGTCTTTCAACACATCTATTGAAGCAATATCATTTGGATTTACATTGTTAAGTCCTCCGGTAGTTGGATAACCATCAATTACAAACAGGGGTGCGTTACCACCGCTGGCAAGGCTACCAACACCGCGTATTAAAATGCTGATATTACCACCTGGCGCAGCATCGTTGTTGGTAATCTGCACACCAGCTGCTCTGCCTTGTAGCGATTGCTCTACTGTGGTAACTGGGACTCTGTCAATTTGTGCCGATGTAACTGAGGCAACCGAGCCGGTTAAATCTTTCCTTTTCTGCGTACCATAACCAATTACTACCACCTGCTGCAATGATTGTATATTGGCTGTCATGGATACTGTAAGTGTGCTCCGATTGTTAACCGCTACTTGCAACTCATCGTAGCCAACAACACTGAAAATAAGTGTTGCATTGCGTGCTGCACTAATGGAGAAATTACCGGCATCGTCGGTAACGGTGCCAATATTGGTTCCTTTAACCCGGATAGAAACACCGGATAAAGTGCTGTCGCTGCTGGCTGCCGTTACACGACCTGTAACTTGTGCGCTTTGTGCACGGAGCGCCGCTGCCGATACAACAAACAAAAGCAGCACCCATGCTCTTTTGGCGTAATTGTTTTTGAGAGTAAGTAAATGGTTCTTCATCTTTTTGCGATTGTTATTGGTGGTTAAATTGTACTGAGTGTCAGTTGCAAGTGGGTATGTTGTGGCTGAATTGTTTTGGGCAATCGAATAAAACAACAGCGGCATATAGCCAATACATGCACGAAACAAAAATGTTGTGCAGGCATTTGTATGAACCTGTTTGTTTTTACAGAAAACCGTTTGCCAGCTTTGTTAGCGTTTTGAGATTTTCATTTTATATGTATAATTTGTTTTTACAGCAGATTTTTTTAGATTACAAACCTTTCGCGGTTATCGTTTTGTAAGTACAGTTTGTTTTAAAGCAGATTTATTATTTAGTCAACAAACTTATCTCATGACAAGCAATCAATCCAATTACAGGTCTCTCATTTTAGGTAGTGTAATCTTTGCACAAACATATCTGCTATGGGCAACAAAACGGTAGTTGACGCTGCAAAGAATTGAAATAATATTTTTAAAAGCTAAAAAAATATCATTACGCTGAACAACAGTTCCTGTTCAAGTCAGTGAAGCCCGTTTGCTTTTATTTCAAAATTAAAAACAATGCAGACTGATACGAAAAATGCAAAGCAGGTTTTGATGAAGTTGCGGTACAAACATTATTAACAACGAAGCCGCTACAAACGGAAAGAGAAGCTGAAAGCTATGCTGCACTTACGTTTGCTTCGATTGTATTGCAAAAAAGCAGTAGAATAAAGCAGGTTGGGTTTGTGTATCTGAATTATAAAAAATCAAAAGCATTCCGGTTTTTAAATATTATCTTTAACCATTGCCAGGTCTTATTCTTTCACTGGAATAAAAAACAATTGAACGGCATTCATAAGATTCTGCAAGAAAACAAATCAAAATAATACATGCCTGATACAGAGTATAAGTTTATTGACAATTCGTTTATAATAACCGGTTTGTTTTTGCGTGAATTTTATGGCCGTAACTGCGAGCCTACCTGTCCGGTAGGCAGGCTTGTAGTGACGGTTTCATTTTTATCAATGGTTTGGAAATACAGATAGTCATAATAAGTTTGGTTTGCTGCAATTTTTGATATGAATCTCATCTACTCATTTCCACTTTGCTCCTCCCATATCTGCGCAAGATAAACAATGGTTTCAACGGCTTTGTTCATGTCGCTCACGCCAATCCATTCGTGCCGGCTGTGTATGGCTTGCATACCTGTAAACAAGTTCGGACAAGGCAAGCCCATAAAGCTTAAACGACTACCATCCGTTCCACCACGTACCAGTTCTTTTTTGGGTTCTAAATGAGCCCGCTTCACCGCTTCTTCTGCATATTCAATTAACTGTGGATATTGGCTGATGATTTCTTTCATGTTGCGATATTGTTCTTCCACATCAAACTGCATCTTTGCTTTTGCGTGTTTTTTTACAATCTCCTCAGCCATGCCTTTCAAACGCTCCTCATGTTTGGCAAGATTTGCCGTTTCAAAATCGCGGATAATAAAATCAATTGTAGCCTGTTCAGCCAAACCACCAATGGCCACCGGATGCACAAAGCCTTGTCTCCCTTCCGTAGTTTCGGGGCTCCATTCACCATTTGGCAAAGCAGCTAAAATTTCACCTACAATTTTTAGTGCATTCACCAATTTATTTTTGGCATATCCGGGATGTGCAATCACACCATGCACCGTTATGCGAACATGGTCGGCGCTAAAGGTCTCATCTTCTATCACGCCCCTTTCGCCGCCATCCAATGTGTAAGCAAACTGCGCATTGAGTTTGTCCAAATTAATCTTTGCAGTGCCTTTGCCCACTTCTTCATCAGGCGTAAAAACAATTTTGATTTCGCCTCTTTTTACTTCGGGATGAAGTAATAAAAAATTCACCGCATCCATAATTTCAGCAACACCACTCTTGTCATCTGCTCCTAATAAAGTAAGACCGCTCGCCGTGATAATATCGCTGCCAATATGTTCTTTTAAATAAGGATATTGCTGCATCGAAATTTCTTGTGTTGTGTCATCAGGCAACACAATGTTTTCCCCGCTGTAACCCTTGTGCAGCAAAGGCTTCACATTGGTACCGCTACAATCCGGAGCAGTATCAATATGACTGCAAAAACAAATAGTGGGCACTTGTTTGTCTGTGTTGGAAGGAAGCGTTGCATACACATAGCCGTACTCGCTCACTTCAACATCTTCAATACCCATTTCTTTTAATTCTTTATAGAGATGATGACTTAGATTTTTTTGTTTTTCCGATGATGGAAACGAATTGCTATACGGGTCGCTTTGCGTATCAATCTGCACATAACGCATAAAGCGTTCGGCTGCGGTGAAATGATAATTGTCGAACATAAAATAATTTTTAAACAAGCCTTTACAGAGGCAAGATAATAGGAAATTCATTGAATCAAGAAGTCGCGAAGACACGAAGCTTCCTTTTAATAGTTTTACTTCGTGCCTCTCATTTTCTTCATGCCTTAGTGGTTCAAAAAAGCTGTAAAAACAAAAGAGACGTTGTTTGTACAACGCCTCTTTTCACTACTCACACCTTCTCTTACTCATTTATATTTTTCTGTTTGCCTTTCTATGCTATGGTCGCGGTTGGCATCCTGGTCTTCCGTTGCTTCCTGTTTTTTCGATGGCTTGCCGCCGGTTATTTTGTCCTCTTTGTTATGATTTGATTTTGGCTGATTTTGATCATTGCAATAAACGCTTCGTTGCTTTGGTTAGAGGCACCTTGTTCCGATGTCCACGCTTATTATGATCGCCACGTCCCGACATAATTGGATGTTTTTAATATGAACAAATAGGTTAACCCTTTTGTTTTCACACGAATTATGCCATGAAAAGAGCTACGAGCAGTTAGCTGCGAGTTGCGAGTCAATACAAAAAAATGAATCACATAAACTCACCCACAGCTTTAAGCTAATCAATCATAAACCATAATTCATAAATCGCAAATCATCTCACGCCTACCCCCGCTTCCGCATATTTTCTTTCGCCGATTTGTTGCCGCCACATGGCATAGTACAAGCCACGTTCGGCAAGCAATTGCCCATGTGTTCCGGTTTCGGCAATGCGCCCTTTTTCCAGCACATAAATTTTATCGGCGTGCATGATGGTACTTAACCGATGTGCAATTAAAACGGTTATTTGTTCGCGTTGCGATGACACTCTTTTTATTGTAGAAGTAATTTCTTCTTCAGTGATAGAATCCAGTGCTGATGTAGCTTCATCAAAAATCAACAATCGCGGCTGCCGCAACAATGAACGCGCAATAGAAATACGTTGTTTTTCGCCACCGCTTAACTTCAATCCGCCTTCGCCCAACATTGTATCAATGCCCTTTTCTGAACGCGACAACAAACTTTGTGTGCTGGCTTGTCGCAGCACTTCCTTAATCTCGTCATCCGTTGCGGTTGGGTTTACAAATAAGAGGTTTTCTTTTATTGTTCCGGCAAACAATTGTGTGTCCTGCGTTACAAACCCAATCTGGCTGCGCAGTTCATCAAAGTCCACTTCATGTTCGTTCACACCGTTGTAAAAAATACTTCCTTCCTGCGGATGATATAAGCCAACCAACAGTTTTACCAAGGTGCTTTTACCTGAACCTGAAGGACCTACGAAAGCAATGGTTTCGCCACGGGCTACTTCAAAGTTAATATCATCCAATGCTTTATAGTTAGCGGTTTGGTATTGAAAAGAAAGATGGTTGAATTCGAGCGTTTCAATATCGCCCACTTGTGCAGGCAATTCCGGCTTGCGTTCTACAGGCCGTTCCATCACACTTTCAAAGTTGTTGAGCGATGCCTGCGCTTCGCGATACGATAAAATAATGTTGCCAATTTCCTGCAATGGTGTGAAAATAAAGAACGAAAATATCTGCATCGTTACTAATTGGCTGGCGTCCATAATTTTACCATAAATAAGATACATAAGGATAAACAAAATGGCTTGTCGCAATGTGTTTACAAACGTTCCCTGTACAAATGAAATGGAGCGAACGCGCTTTACTTTATCTAACTCAAGCCCTAAAATTTTATAGGTGTTTTTATTCAGTCGTTCTACTTCCTGTGCCGCCAGTCCTAAGGCTTTTAATCAATTCAATATTGCGTAGCGATTCTGTGCTGGCGCCCGCAAGCGCATTGGTTTGCGTAACAATTGATTTTTGAATCGTTTTTATTTTTCTGCTTAAAATACCAGTTACCCAAACGAGCACTGCGATGCCACCAAAATAAACCAATGGTACCGACCAATTGATACGTGCCGAATAAATAGTAATGAACACAACGCCTACCAACACGCTGAACATAAGATTTACAAAGTTGTTGATGAATTTCTCTGTATCAGTGCGCACTTTGGTAAGCGTGCTTAGGGTTTCGCCGCTGCGTCGGTCTTCAAAATCTGCATAAGGCAATTTCATTACTTGCCGCAAACCATCAGTAAAAATTCTTGCTCCAAATTTTTGAACAATAACATTGGTAAAATAATCCTGAAAATTCTTGGCAATGCGGCTCACCATTGCCACGCCAATGGAGGCAAGCAAGAGCCACAACACTGGCACAGCAAATGTTTTAAAAAAAGGATAGTGTGCAGGATGACTTTTATAATCGTAGGCAACGTTCACAAGCCTTCCAAAGATGATTGGGTCAATTAAGGAGAAGGATGTGTTGATGGTTGCCAGCGCCAAAGCCAATATCACCAGCCATTTGTAAGGCAATAAGTATCGGTAAAGAATTTTCATGGTTTGTTTTTACTAAAATTCTTAAACGATAAAAATAAGACGCCTGTGATGGAAAAGAAGAGAATTGTAAAGTAATGGTTGTGTAAAAAGAAACGCCTTTTGGAAAATGAATTGATTTAGCTTCTATTCTGAAAATCAAGTGTTAGCGATTCATTGTTTGTTGACATTGTTTTCTTCTGTCAAAATGAATAATAAAAATGGGTTACATCTTCTTCATTCGTTAGCTTTGTAGAACGATAAAAGTTCAATGCATGTTTGTCGGTTCTGCTTGCTTGCACAAACACTTCTTCAAAATTATTTTCTTTACAATAGTCTGGTTAGTTGTTTCATAAGCGCTTTACCAATTCCTTGTCGTTGGAACTGTTTTAAAACAGCAAGGTCATAAACATAAGCTAATAGATTTCTTTGAATAATACTGATTAATTTTATAAACAGTAAGACCTCCTACAACTCTATGGTTAGCCTTTGCAATTAAAGTTAGAAAATCTGGCTTTGTAAGAATGTTCTGTAAATAATTAATATCAGGCTTAATAAAATTATTCATTTCAAAGACTTCGGCAAAAACGTCTATGAGTTCTACAAAGTCATCAATATCTTGATCCGACAATAATTTAATTTCTGTTTTCATTTCATCGTTGAGAATATATCATCCCAATTGTAAATTTTATGTTAACCATATTCATCCATTAAACACGATCATTTCCTTCATTTGTTCGTGCGATCTTATTTAATGATGCAGTTTGAGTTTTCTTCTTTTGCAACGAAGTAATTTCTTCAAAGCGTTTTTCATAATCTGGGCCGAATTGTTTTCAGCATTTTATCCCAAAACAAAAAATACAAACCATAATTGCCGGTGAAGTATTGATGATGTTGATTGTGGTTTACCGATGTATTTATCCATTTGCCCAACCAATGTTTTGAAAAGCCTTTGGGATAAAGTTCCCAGCCCAAATGCCCGTATACGTTGTACAACATCATAAACGCAAAAAACACAAAAAAGTGAAGGGATGTTAATGGAATGGAAAACAACAACACAGCAAAAATGCCTGCTTCAACAAAGGCTTCCAGCGGATGAAACGCAAATGCCGCCCAGGGCGAAGGATTGGTAGATTGATGGTGCACCAAATGAAAATATCGGAACAATTTGCGGTGATGCATCAGGCGATGCGTGAAATAAAAATAAGCATCGTGAATGATGAACATGAGAGGAAAAGCAAGCCAAAAATAAAAGCTGCCATGTTGCTTTACATCAGTATAAAATTGCGTGTACTGTTTGATTGGCGTTAGCAAAAGAAGAGAAGGCGCAAGAGCAAAAATAAAAATGGTAAAAACCGAATAGCCCATTTCGCGTTGATAATCTTTGCTTTTAGGAAAGCGTTGCTGAATCTTTTTATACAACAATTTATCGCGAAGCAAAACATACCAAATAAGCCATGCAATGCCTGCCACCAGGAAATAGCGCAGCGCAATAATAATCAGGAAGCCCGAGTAGGAATGAATCGAAAGCATCACTCAAAAATATTGATAAAACCAAACGATGTGGTGTTAATTTCAGAGCGGCTTTTCAATGTTTGTTTTTGCCCATTTTTTTCAAAATCAAGTTTGGCAGCAATCTCATTTTGTAAACTGAAAGAGGTTATTTTTGCGGTTCATTTTTAAAATCATTTCATGCCTGAACAACCGCAACAAAACCAGTTGAACATTGAGATTTCTGAAGAAGTGGCTGAAGGTTCTTACGCCAATCTTGCTATCATCACACACAGTCATGCCGAGTTTGTAATTGACTTTGTAAATGTAATGCCCGGCACGCCTAAAAGTCGTGTAAAATCGAGAGTGATTTTTACGCCCATGCACGCCAAGCGTTTCATGAAAGCCTTGCAGGAAAATGTAGAGCGCTACGAAGCCGCGCATGGTAAAATTAAAGACCTTGAACAGATTGATATTCCTTTAAATTTTGGCGGTCCAACAGCGCAGGCATAAATAAGTGCAAAAACAAAAAGGAGATTGAATGGTATTTAAATAACGTTCAAATCATATTACACAAACCAATCCTGCTTTACTTTTATCGCTTCAAAAAAACAATCATGTTAATATGAAAACGATAAAAGTTATTTCATTGTGTGCAGTTTTATATTTGCCCCTTTTTTGCTTTGCGTGGGGCATAGAAGGGCATCGCGTTTGCGGAGAAATTGCATCGCATCATCTTACCAAAAAAGCGCAGCTTGCCATTGCTTCAATCTTAGGTGATGAAAGTATAGCCATGGCAAGCAATTGGGCAGATTTCATCAAAGCCGATACAGCGTTATAATTACTTAAGTCCATGGCATTATATTGATCTGCCGGACAGCTTAACATATGCTTCTTTGCAAGCGTTTTTAAAAGGAGACAACGACACTGATGCTTACACTAAAATCAATTTTTTATCGGCGCAATTAAAGAACAAACAACTGTCGAAAGATAAACAGGTAATGTATCTAAAACTGCTTATTCATATTGTGGAAGACATTCATCAGCCGCTTCATACCATTGGCACAGAGAAAGGTGGCAACGGAATCAAAGTTTCATGGTTTAATGAGTCCTCCAACCTGCACAAAGTATGGGATGCCGATTTGATCAACTTTCAACAACTGAGCTATACCGAATATGCGGCGGCTATTGATCACGCGAAAGTGCAGCAAATCAAAATATGGCAGGGCCAACCTCTTAGTAAATGGTTGTTCGACTCGTATTCAATCGGCGAAAAATTAGTGAAAGAAAGTGAATGGAGAACATGAAAAGTTAGGTTATCTGTACAACTACAATTATGTAGATACTTTAAATGAGCAACTGTTGAAAGGTGGCATTCATTTGGCTAAAATATTGAATACTATTTTCGGGTAAAGTGTTTGGAAAAATAAACGTTGATATTGCAATTTCTGCAACAGAATTATTGAGTAAGTTACGACAACATCAACCGCTATGAAAGCATTTTTAGACAATCAGTTTTTACTGCAAAACCAAACCTCGCAAACGTTATATAATGAGTATGCCGCGCCGTTACCTATCATAGATTATCACTCTCATCTTTCACCGCAACAAATTGCTGATGATGTACAGTTTGAAAACCTTACGCAAGCCTGGTTGTATGGCGATCACTATAAATGGCGTGCTATGCGCACCAACGGAGTGAATGAACATTTTATAACCGGTAATAGGAGCGATTGGGAAAAGTTTGAACAATGGGCAGCAACAGTGCCTTACACATTGCGCAATCCATTGTATCACTGGACGCATTTGGAATTGCAGCGATACTTTGGTATTGATGATATTTTAAACCCATCTTCTGCTAAAACAATTTACGATGAATGTTCCGAAAAATTAAGAACCAAAGAATATTCAATTCGCAATCTTCTGCGCCGCATGAAAGTGCAAGTGGTTTGTACTACCGATGACCCGGTTGATACATTGGAACATCACCAGAAAATAAAAAATGATGGCTTTGAAATCCGCGTCCTGCCTACGTTTCGGCCTGATAAAGCAATGGAAGTAAGTGATGCGAAAACATTTTGTTCTTACATTGAAAAATTAGAAGCCGTTTCAAATATTTCAATCTGTTGTTTTTGCCGATTTTTTGACAGCGTTGAAAAGTCGTCATGATTATTTTGCAAGACTTGGTTGTTGTGTTTCCGATCATGGTTTGGAAGAAATGTATGCTGATGATTTTACAGAGAATGACATTCAAATTATATTCAATCAACTTCGCTCCGGTAACAACGTTTCAGTGCAGCAGCAACGTCAATTTAAAAGTGCAATGCTGCTCTATTTTGCCGAATGGGATAGTGAAAAAGGTTGGGTGCAACAGTTTCATTTGGGTGCTTTGCGAAACAACAATTCTAAGGGGCTGAAAACATTGGGTGCTGATACAGGCTGGGATTCAATTGGTGATTTTCCGCAAGCAAAATCATTGTCTAAATTTTTTGATGAATTAAACAGCAAAAACAAACTTGCTAAAACTATTTTATACAACCTCAACCCAGCCGATAATGCAGTAATGGCAACCATGATTGGAAACTTTAATGATGGCTCGGTAAGAGGCAAAATGCAATGGGGTTCGGCATGGTGGTATTTAGATCAGAAAGATGGGATGACACAACAACTGAACACCTTATCGAATGCAGGTTTACTCTCATGTTTTGTTGGTATGCTTACCGATTCGAGAAGCTTTTTATCATATCCCCGGCATGAATATTTTCGTCGTATTTTATGTAATCTTTTTGGTGAAGAAATCGAACGTGGCGAGTTACCAAATGATATAGAATGGACAGGCTAAAATTGTTCAGGATATTTGTTATTACAATGCCATCAATTATTTCAATTTTAGCGCAAAATAAAAAGCGGTTAACTTAAGAATTATGGCAAACTCCAGTCAATTGCATCTTTACCACTTTTGATTAATAAATCGTTGGCTTTACTAAAATGGCGGCATCCAAAAAAGCCTTTATCAGCACTGTATGGAGAAGGATGCGCAGCTTTTAAAACAAAGTGTTTGGTTTCATCAATCAGCACTTGTTTTTCCTGTGCAAACTTTCCCCATAACAAAAACACGATGCCTTCTTTTTTGTCAGAGATCACTTGTATTACTTTATCGGTAAATTGCTGCCAGCCTATTTTTTGATGTGATGCCGGTTCTTTAGCGCGCACAGTTAAAATAGCATTCAATAAAAATACGCCTTGTTTTGCCCAGGGCGTTAAGTTGCCTGTATGCGGTATTGCCATGCCTACATCAGTATGCAATTCTTTAAAAATATTTTCTAATGAAGGCGGTGGTTTTACACCATCTGAAACAGAAAAACTTAAGCCCATTGCCTGCCCCTTTCCATGATACGGATCTTGCCCCAGCAGCACAATTTTCACCTCATCAAAAGGCGTGGTATCAAACGCATTGAAGATAAGCGGACCGGGTGGGTAAATGGTGGCTCCTGTAGCCCGCTCGGTTTTTAAATGTGCGGTAATCTGTTGAAAATAAGTCTTTTGAAATTCATCTTTCAGCACTTCCTTCCAGCTTTCTTCTATTTTTACATCCATAGCAAAACCGTTTGGTTACAAAGGAAGGAATAATTAGTTTTGCCGCCAATTTTGGTTCGGTAGCTCAGCTGGATAGAGCAACTGCCTTCAATAGGAGCCATTGAACAGGAAACTTTCATTGGGATTCTGACTGTTCAGGGAAATCTAAAGAGTGAATGATGACTTCATTCAATGACAACCGTGAGTCCCGACACGTCGGGATGCAGAGACTAAGTACGTCAGACACCTAAGTCCTAATTTATTAGGATAAGGTGAAGAGACAGTCCAGACCACAAATCGCACTAAGTTAATCAAACATCTTAGTAGCAGAGTAGTGAAAACTATAGTGGTACGCTAAGCAGTAGGTCATTGGTTCGAATCCAATCCGGATCACAAAAACAAAAGCTTCGTAGATGTACGAGGCTTTTGTTTTTGCACGATTTTTTGTCATAATTTATAACCACATTTGTGAGGTTGCTTTTATTATGCCAAACCATTCTTTTTAAACGCAGTGATTCCTTGGAAAATGTTCCATTGTTGGTAATCTCCAGCAACAAGCTACAGAACTTAAGCAGTGAACAAAATTCATTAAATTTGATACATGAAAACAGTGACAATCACTATCCCAGACACGATAGATATAGATAACAATGAAGTTGCTATGCTTGTTGCAACACGACTTTATGAACAAGGAAAACTTTCGCTTGGACAAGCAGCAGAAATAGCAGGGCTGACAAAAAGAACATTTGCAGAACTATTAGGAAGATATAACGTTTCTATTTTTAATTACCCTGCTTCGGAATTATCAAGAGACGTCGCCAATGCCTAAAACTATTATTTCCGACACAAGCTGTTTTATCATATTGACAAATATCGGAGAACTCGATTTGCTGCAAAAAGTTTACGGACAAATAATAACTACTGTTGAAGTTGCTGCTGAATTTGGAGAACCACTTCCGGGCTGGGTAGAGATTGAAGCCGTGAAAGACAAATACAGACAAAGGATATTAGAAATGCAAGTGGATAAAGGTGAGGCAAGCGCGCTTGCTTTAGCACTTGAAACATTTGGCAGTACAATAATTATTGATGATTCTCGTGCAAGAAAAGTGGCTGAAAAACTCGGAATGAATTTCACCGGAACGATTGGAGTAATTATCAAAGCAAAGCTTAAAGGAATAATTCTATCTATAAAACCATTGCTTGCAAAAATCAGGCAAACTGATTTTAGAATAACAGACGAGATTGAACAACAAGCATTAAAAGAAGCCAATGAATAATAAGCTTCAGCAGATTCAAGACCTTGCTCAGTTTACTCAATCCTCCTTTTTTACAACCTACCGATACCCCGCTGCCTGCAAATGAAACAGTTCTGCATATCTTCCGTTTTTCTTTAGTAATTCTTCATGGCTTCCCATCTCTAACAATTGTCCTTTATCCAATACTAAAATCCTGTCTGCCATGCGTACTGTAGAGAACCGATGCGAAATCAGCACTGCCATTTTTCCTTTGGTTAAATCGGCAAAACGTTGAAACACTTCATACTCGGCACGCGCATCTAGGGCGGCTGTTGGCTCATCTAAAATCAACAATTGCGCGCTTTTCATATAAGCCCTTGCCAAAGCTATTTTTTGCCATTCGCCGCCCGATAATTCAACACCATCATTAAAGCGTCGTCCCAAAGCCTGGTCGTATTGCAAAGGAAGGGCTTCAATTACAGGATGAGCAAGACTTTGCTCCGCAGAAGATTGAATTAAAGGGCGATCCATTTGTTGTTCAATGTGCCCCACTGCAATATTTTGCGCAACACTCATTTGATAGCGGATAAAGTCCTGGAAAATAACACCAACATTCAATCTTAATTCGTTCAAATCGTATTCTTTTAAATCAATTCCATCCAATAAAATTCTGCCTTCTGTCGGGTCGTACAAACGCGCCAAAAGCTTTACCAGCGTGGTTTTCCCGGCTCCGTTCTCTCCTACCAACGCCAGCTTTTCATCTGGATGCAGTGTAAAAGAAAGATGGCGGTTTGCCCATTTGTTGCTGTTGCTGTATTTAAAACCAACATCTTCAAAAACAAATCCTTGCTTAATGGGAGCCGGAAACGGCAACGGATGTTTGGGTTGCGTGATATTTGGTTGAATAGTAAAAAAATCAAAGAAGTCAGTAAGATAAACTGCGCCTTGCGATACCGAAGTAAAGCGAATAAAAATGCCTTCCAATAAACTTCGCAATTGCCGGAACGAACCCGCTAAAAAAGTAAGCGTACCAATGGTTATTATTCCGCCAATGGCTTGCAATATGATGAAGATATAAGCGCCATAATAACCCGCACTTCCCAGCATTGATAACACCGTTCCCCATGAAGAACGACTGATGGCAAGACGTTTATTATCATTATAAAATTGAGTCGCTAATGTTTGAAAACGTTCGATTAAAAACGAAGACAAGCCAAACAACTTCACCTCTTTTGCAGTTTCATCACTGGCCCCGATATAACGCATATAATCCAGCTCGCGGCGTTGCGGCGTTTGTCTTCTTGATAACGCATACGAACGATCATTAAAGTAAGATTCACCAATAAAAGCCGGAATGACAGCCAATAAAAGCAGCAGGATCAACCATGCGTTAAACGCCAGCAAACCTGCAGCTAAAAAGGCCATCGTTATTAAGTCCTGCATCTGGCTTAATACCTGTGAAAGTAAAATAGTACGGCCGGTGGTTTGCACTCTTGCTCTTTCTAATTTATCATAAAACTCGCTGTTTTCAAATTGGTCTAAATCCAATGTGGCAGCGTGTTTCATGAGCTTGACAGAAGTATAGTTGGAAAACAAATCACCCAGCAAACTATCCATCAAAGTAATAGCGCGGCTTAATGCATCTGAAGCGATGGCAAGAACAAACTCGGCACCCACCAACCACCACAAATGCGTGTGTGAAGCAGCCCCATGCAGCCGTGCAATATGAATAACTTCATCTATAATTAATTTACCGACATAAAAATTGCTACCGGCGTTGCCGAGCGGATAATACGCAGCAGCGCATTTACAATTGTTAGACTCTTGTTGGTTTGCCACACAAGACTAAAAAAGCGTGGCAGATTGCGGAGTGAAGAAAGTTTATCTTTAAAATTAAGTTGCTGTTGTGCGTTACGTTGTGTGCTTTTGTTTTCGCCTCTTTTTTCCAATGCCATCTTGTGAATATAATAAAAAGCGTTCAAAAAAAGAGGCAAAAACAAACCTTAACAAAGGAAAATTATGTGTTGGCTTTTATCCACTCTGTAAAATCAGCAACCGAAGTAAACAGTTTATCAGGATGTTCCTTTTTTAATTCGTCCACTTTTACCGTTTCTGCCCAGGCAGCGGAAACCACTTTGATACCCGCTTTGCGGCTTTCTTTTATATCGCTTGCAGCATCGCCAACATAAACCGCTTGTTCTTTATGAATATCTCCAAGTGAATGCAGAATGGCAGCAATCGCTTCGGCTTTATTCGAGCCTTCGCGGTGTGCCGTTTTCAATCATTTCAAAATAAGAGACAAGTCCTAAGCGATGCAACGTTAATCCCGATGTATATTTTCCTTTTCCAGTAGCTATAGCAAGATGCACCCCTTTTTGTTGTAGCTCATCTAACAGTTCTGTCATGCCTTCAAAAGGAGCTGAACACATATCGTGCATGGCTTCATAAAACCGCAAAAAATCAGAAGTGCCTTTTTTGTAATCATCCGGTGCTAACGACTTTATGGTACCTTCTTCATCGGGCCCGAAATGCGATTGAATTTCTTCATCAGAAAGCGGGCGGTTTACTATAGGTTCTACCGCATGGCGAAAAGCGGCAATGCAAAGTGGAACTGTATTTGCCAATGTTCCGTCAATGTCAAAAATTACGGCTTTTATTTTTTGCATAGGTTATTAGGTAAGCCGCAAACATAAGAGGAAATGAGAGGAATACTGATTTGAGCCAATGAATCTTTTTTATAAAAAGCTATGATATAATGTGCGAATGAAAAATCGTGCTTTTAATTTTCATTTTGTCGCCTCAAAAGATATTCTTTCAAAAGAGCATTGAGAAAAATAGCCCTTATTTTACCGCCCTTATTTTTGCAGCAAAACAAAGCGATACTACCAATCATCTATGGAAACATTTGTTCCTAACAAAGCACCTTCTGCGAGCAATACGATTGTACCGCAACGCACCGCGCAACAAACTTTTTTTCTAATATTAATATTAGGCTTGCTGGATACGCTTACTCCCTTTTCGATAGACATGTATCTGCCTGCGTTTCCACCTATAGCAAAGGACTTGCATACCACAGTTGAAAACATGTCGTTAAGCGTATCAACTTACTTTCTCGGCTTTGCCATTGGGCAAATTGTATATGGACCTTTGCTCGACCGATTTGGCAGAAAGATTCCGCTTTATATAGGTTTGGTTTTATACATATTTGCAACACTTGGCTGTGCCGCTTGCCTACATTAAACGCACTGCTGGTAATGCGCTTTGTTCAGGCACTGGGTGGTTGTGTGGGTTCGGTGGCTGCCATTGCTATGGTGCAGGATTTGTTTCCGCCCGAAAAGAGTGCTTCTATTATTTCGTTTTTGATTTTAGTAATTGGTTTGTCGCCACTGTTGGCACCTTCCGTTGGTTCCTTTGTGCTCACACTTTGGGGATGGCATGGCGTGTTTGTTGTGCTGGCTGTTATTGCAGCCATTCTTTTATTGATTGCTTTCTTTTTTCTTCCGGCAGGCGCGGCCCCTGATAAAAGTATTTCGCTTATGCCGAAACCCATTCTGAAAGTGTTTCGGCAAATCATTACAGAACCTCAGTTTTTTGTGTATGCGTTTGCAGGCACGTTTGCTTTTGCCGGATTGTTTATTTATGTTGCCGGTTCGCCTGCTGTGTTCATGAACTTTTTTCATTTAACGCCACACCAATACGGTGGTGTGTTTGCTTTGCTTTCTGTTGGTTTTATTGGTGGCAGCCAACTCAATCATTTGCTTACTAAACGATATAGCAGTGCTACAGATTTTTACGGTTGCACTCATCGTACAAACCATTGCAAGCGTTTTGTTTTTTGCTATTGTGTGGATGGGCACATTATCTCTTGCCGGACATCTTATCTTTCTTTTTGTAATACTGTCCTGTGTTGGCATTAGCGGACCCAACGCAACTGCTATTGCTATGTCGCCATTTGCAAAAACCGCTGGCAGTGCATCAGCTTTGTTAGGTTTTATACAAATTGGTATCGGTGGTATCGTATCTTCTGCTGTGGGTTTACTGCATCAAAAAGGAAGCTTGCCGCTTGCCTCGAGTATGACAGCATCGGTGGTAGTAGCACTGGTTATATTTTTAGCAGGAAGAAAAAAACTTCAGGATGCGAAAGAAGATTCGATGCGCAATTGATAGTCCTTTTCTTTTTATTCTTTCTTACTGTGAATAGTATCCGATACTGGTTTACATACATAAAAGACGTAAAAGAATTTATCTCAAACACATTCGGTAAATAACAAAAGCCATCTCAAATTAAAATAGGTAAAGTGTACATTTTTATAGGTTTACACAAGTGAATCTTCTCTCCGTTTAACCATTCTGCACTTACATTCGTACTGTAGATTACATAGCAGAAAGAAACAGGAATCCAGGCACTTTTATTAAAAACATCATCTGCTATAACCAAGTAATTTGTTGACCTATGTGTAGTTAATTTATTTCTTAGTTCTTAACCAACTTTCTATGAAATCACCACTACTCAGAATTGTTATTCTGGACGATGATGCGTTTGACAACTCATTGTGTATGCTGTATTTTAAACGAATACTGCAGAGTGTAGATTTTGATATTGTTGGGTTTACGAATCCGGTAGAAGGCTTGCAGTTTATAGAAACCGAATTTGAAAAACAGGCCGTCAGAACAATTGTCTTATTAGACCTCAGCATGCCTTTGTTAAATGGCTGGGAAGTTCTCCATCAATTAGAAAAATTACCGCCTCAATTCATTCCTTATTTATCTGTTTACATACTTTCTTATTCTGTACAGAAAGATGATGTACAGAAGTCTGAGGAATCCTCATTAGTAAAATCTTATTTAGTGAAGCCGCTGACAGATCACTTAGCTTATCTCTATGAGAATATTGTGGAGGTTGAGCTACCAGCAACTATACAGGATAAATTTGCGTTGTTCAGTAATAAAAAATAACCTGCTGGTTATTTTTTATTACTCTTTGTATACTCATCATTTTAGTGGCGCTTTATCAAAACGAAATTCATCAATTGGCTACCGGCGGTACGGGCACCCGATGCTTTTTTGATGGTTTGATGCGATAACCAACAATACATTTGATGATTCTTCTGTCTGCTAAACTGGTTAAACCGATTCCATAACCGGCGTTCAATTCCCAGTCGGGCGATACATCCAGATTTACGGCCAAAAACAATTGCTCATCTTGTTCTCCCCACGGTAAGAACTGACGAAAAGGTCCGATGGAACCGTAATATTCAAGTGCGGGAGACACCACTTTATTAATAGAATACTGCGCCATTATATTGGGCGAAAACACAAAGCCCTGATGACTGTTCAATCCATGCAATGATTTATCAATCGTTGGATTAAGAGAGATGTAAAGATTCCTCCATGTTCTGTCAATAATAGGTCGTATCTCCACTGTCCAGTCGTCTTCCGAAAAACTTCTTTTCTGATAACCTGCTTCTGTGCTCAAACTCAAGCCAAACGGGAGATGCCAGCGGTCGGGAGCTGTAAACCGTGGACGAATGTGGCTACCTACATAAGCCGTTCGACCATCGCTGCCAACCGAATTAAAAAAGTAAAAACCAATTTCAAAGTTCGGGGCAAAACCATGTGTAATTTCAACCGTTTCATGCAGATCATGATTGGTGGGATACACATCGTTTATCTTGGTTGAAGTACCACTGCTTGTAAAGTTGCTATGCAGCTCAACCATGGTGTAATTCTTGGGCACAGTAGGCGATTCATACACCTGGATTTCATAGTTGTCCTGCGCATAAACAGGCAACAGCGGAAAGAAAAATAAAGTTATCAGTGCCATTCGCTGCCAGTGCTTCGATTGATTGCTTACACGCTTATATTTCATAATCCAAACAAAGAAAAATGATTTTGCTTTTCCTGTAAAACAAAACAGAAGAAGTGTTGAACTGTGTGCAATTTATTTGCCACAGGTTGAGCAGCAGCAGATACAATTGAAACAAAAATTATTTATTGCACGGCTTGCATTTCACCGTAAAGATTATATTATCAAAAGAAAAATTTGTGGCGATTGGCACTTACGGCACTATAATAGTTGTGTTGATACCGTCATAACCTAAACGCGAAAAATACGACTAAGACAGTATGAGGAACACACAAAACAATAAACTCTTTACCACAGTAGCCAATACCTTACAAGGAAGATGGTACAACTTTGCTACCGATGAAGTTCTGGTATTTTCACCGGCTAAAGAACCGTTGGAAGCAAACGATGTGCTGATAATAAAAAATGGTATTGCACGATCTGACTATTACCTGCTTGGCTTTTGCCCTACAGGTGAAATTTATGCCTTGATTGGAGATAGCGAATACATATCCAATGCAACCATTAAAATTATAACAGAAGATAGCCTGATTATGCAGCAACCCGACTGTAAAATGCTTATTTACGAACGAAGAAAAGACACCAGTTTTGCTGATAACCTGATAGCAGGTTTGTAAATGAATAAAGTAAAAACAAGCCTGCTTTATAAGAGCCGTTGTTTATTGAATGAAGAATGCAACCATCTGCTGATATGCCGTTTATCACATCAATAGCTATCGTTTGTTGTGTTCGTTTTATCTTTCCTCATTCTTCATAAAATAAAACGCCATGAAACAACTGCTCTTTATTTTGTTGGTTGCCTTTACTACTGTATCTCTTTCTGCACAAAAAGATACAGCACCAACATTAAAATCTATCCTGCTCGAACAATTAAAAACCACGCACAATAAACAGGATTGGTTTGTGCCACCGGTACTTGCTGTACAAGGCTTAACGGCAGAACAAGCCAACTGGAAAGACAGTAGCGAAAACCATTCGATTGCACAGCTAACCACGCATTTAATTTTTTGGGATAAGCAATCACTGGACAAGTTCAAAGGCGCGAAACAAGATGCTTTTAATGGTGATAATAAAGAAACGTTTACTCCTGTAACAGAAGCTACATGGGCTGCAACCATAAAAGAATTAGACAATGTACTTACGCAATGGGAAGAAGCTGTGCAGGCAGCCGATGAAAAAAAATTGGCGAAGTGGTATTCGACCATTGCACACATTGGAACGCACAACGCTTATCATACCGGGCAAATTTTGTACATCCGCAAAATGAAAGGCTGGTGGGATGATAACAAAGGAGTGAAATAAAAAGTTGATTTTTTATACAAAAACAAAACCTGCAAAACTGTAACATTTTGCAGGTTTTGTTTTTGCGCAAATATTGAAAATTATTATTTGTTCAGCTTAGCCACTTGTTCATCAAAATATTGCTTGGTAAAAATAACATCTGGTGTGCTGTGATACCAGTTCGATTCATGCTCGATGGATAACATGCCATTGAAGTTTTGCCTCTTTAATTCTGCGAGTACGGCTGGAAGATCAATCACGCCTTTCGAAACAACAGTATCCGCAGCTTGCGTGTCGTTAAACTTCACAATGTCTTTTAAATGTACACCAATGATATGACCTTCTAATTTCTTCAAACAATCAACCGGGTTCAAGCCGTTGCGAGCCCAATGGCCAATGTCTGCACAATCACCAATGTTCTTATGTCCTTTGATAGCTGCGAGCACTGAATCTGGCGACCAGTAAGCGTTGGGACGAGGATGATCGTGAATGGCAAGCTTGATATTGTACACACCGGCAAGTGAGTCAATCATATCCCATTGCGTTTTGATGGGTTCACAAGTGATGTATTGCAACCCGAAATCCTTAGCCAGATCGAAAGCTTTTATCCATTCATTTTTACCATTAGGTGCAATCACGCCCATTGCCACAATGCTGATGCCTTTCTTTTGCAACAGTTGTTTCAGCTTATTGCGCGTATCAGTGTTCATAGCCGCACCAAATTCACCCGTCATCCCATTGCCAAGCTTTTGCCCCCAGAACGCTTCAATGTATTTAATGCCGGCGCTGTCCACTTTATCCAATGCTTCGGAAAATGTAAACATGCGGAAGGTCCACATTTGAACGCCCAATTTAAAGCCGCTGGTACTGCCTTGTGATGTGGCAGAGGATGCAGAATCTTTGGTAGAAGAAGTAGAATCAGTAGCAGAACCGGAAGACGAGTTGTTGTTACAGGCAAATGCTGTAGCAACAACAATGAACATGGCAAAGAATTGTTTCATAGTTATGTGTTTGAGTAAGTAAACAGTGGGCTAAAGTAATACGTTTTATAAATAGTCTGATGGTTTGTTTTTATTGATAAAAACCGGGATTGTATCAGGGTGAAATAACAGCATAGCATCACGTCATTCTGCAAATACCCTCAGCACGATGATAAAAGTTATAATCAAATTAGCGATGGCTTTGTGCGGAATCCGCTCTTTATAATTTGAACAAGTCATTATGTTGTAAATATGTTTACTTGGTAGTGGTACAGTTTGAAACAATATCAAATAAAACCTGTCAGGTTATACATTTATTTTTCTAAAAAATCATAAGGAAACCTGACAGGTTACGATGATTATTTTCAAACTGTACCATTACTGTTTACTTCAATCATTTCCATTCTTCAATCACCAGACCTGCCTGTCGGCAGACAAGTTCCGCACAAAGCCCTTGCTCCTCGCTATCACAATAAAAGTTTAAGCTGGTGTTGAGTGTAGCTGTTAAAGTGAGACAAGAGTTGTGGAATGACGCGCCACATCAAACAATTAAGAGAAAATGCAAAAATCCTTTTGATATTCATCTATCTAAACATTGGTTTCTATACTTTACTTTTATGTAAGGTTGAAAATAAAAAGCAGCAAAAACAAAATGATAGAAACTGAGATTGTTAGTCATCAGAAACAAGCAGGTTTGGTTATAGAACTATTTACATAGCAAATATTTCATTACATCATCTACAATCATACATTATGAACCATCGAAAATCGTTTACAATTACCGATGCAGTTCGATTAGATATGAACTTACATGGAGGCAGATTTATTATTGCAGAATTTGTAATCGCCTCAATTATTGTAGCCGGCGTAGTTGTTGCTTCTGCAATTCATTATCTCACATCTGCATTTTCGCTTTTTGGTTTGCTTTGGATTCTTTCGTTTTTAGGTGTTTTCTTCAATTGCCTTGTTATTGTAATGCTTGCTATAAGTATTCGCAGGAATGAAGGCAACAGGCCAGCCATTGTTGGCAAAGCAAATCCTAAAACGATAGCCATTCTGTTTACAATTTACATTGTAATACCTTACCTCCTATCTTCGACGAACTGCCTGCAAAGAAAAAAGATGTAAAAACAAATCTCCGATGAAGTAAAAGGTCAGATTGAACTGCAATACAATAGAAAGTTTCCTTTTCGCTATCATACATCCTTCAATACACAATCATGAAAAAGCAAATCAGAACCATCATCACAGGTGCAACCGGCATGGTGGGCGAAGGCGTGTTGCATGTGAGTTTACAACATCCCGATGTTGAACAAGTGCTCGTCATCAACCGAAAACCTTGTGGTGTTCAACATCCAAAACTGACTGAAATTATTCACGATAACTTTTACAATTTATCATCCATAGAAGACAAACTCATTGGCTATAATGCGTGCTTTTTTTGTTTGGGCATTTCTTCTATCGGCATTGCAAAAGAAGAATATTTCAAAATCACTTACACACTTACCATGCACGTTGCCCAAACACTGAGCAGACTGAATAAGGATATGACCTTCTCTTACATTTCCGGCGCAGGAACCAACGCAAACAGCCGACAAAGTTGGGCAAAAACAAAAGCGAAAGTGGAAGATGATTTACAAACATTGCCATTTGCAAACGCATTCGGATTGCGTCCGGGATTTATCAAACCTATCAAAGGCTTGCAGCACACACATTCATTTTACAAATACATACTTTGGTTGTTTCCTGTTGGCCGAGCTTTGTTTTCTAACGGTTTTTGTACGATGGAAGAATTGGCTTTGTGTATGATTCATCTGGCACAAAATGGCTATGCAAAACATATTCTGGAAGGAAAAGATATCATTGCCGTAGCGAAAATGGCTTCTTAATTTTTTGCACGATTTATGAAACAGCTTCCATTCGAAATATTCAAAACAGATAAGAACGTTCATTGATAAAAAGATAAACCGTATGCGAATTGTAACCTTAGAAGAACACATCAGTTTGCCCAAGTTCGACAATCGGATCAGTAAAGAAGTGCGGATAAGGAGAGGATGGCCGGATCCGGATAGTAGCGATTCGCCGATGAACCGCGTACAACAACAATTAGAAAAAGTAGATGAAGAGAGAATCAAAGACATGGACGAAAGCGGAGTTACGCTGCAGGTATTATCGGTTACAGCGCCCGGTGGCGACCTGCTCGAAGGGGCAGAAGCTATTAGCTATGCGCAGGATTACAACAACGAAATAGCCAACATTATTGCCAAACATCAACAGCGTTTTGCAGGCTTTGCAGTATTGCCCATGACAGTGCCTGAAGCCGCTGCGGAAGAGTTGGAACGAGCTGTAAAAACTTTGGGTTTTTGTGGAACAATGATTAACGGAACAACAAAAATAAGTTCCTGGACGATGAACAATTTGCACCTATTCTTTTCACTGCCGAAGCAATGGATGTACCCATTTATATTCATCCCAACTTACCTATTAAAGCTGTAAATGATGTGTATTATAACAACCTGCCCAAAGCGTTAGGTTTTATGCTTTCAATAGCTGGCTGGGGCTGGCATTCGGAAACTGCCATTCATGTTTTACGAATGATACTGGCAGGCACATTCGACAAGCATCCCAATCTAAAAATTATCATTGGACACATGGGAGAAATGCTGCCGATGATGATGGCTCGTATCGACCATATTTATAAAGATGCCGGATTGAAACGCAGCGTAATTGAAGTGCTGAAAAGCAATGTATGGATTACAACAAGTGGTTTGTTTACGCAGCCCCCTTTACAACTTGCATTAGATACGTTTGGTGTTGATAGAATTTTGTTTTCGGTTGATTATCCTTATAGTCCGAATAAAGTTGGCAGAAAGTTTTTAGACGAAATGAAACTATCACCGGAAGACAAAGAAAAGATCGCATACAGAAATGCGGATAAGCTTTTGAAGTTGAAAGTATAAAGGCTTACATTACCAGTACAATTCTTTTTTCTGTGCCTTTTCGTTGCCAGGCTTCTTCAACATGGGCCAAAGCAACAGCTTCCGTATCTATATGCAGCTTCTCATCAATTACCAGTTGCATCATTGTTGGTAAGGTTTCCACATTGAATTTTTCAAACGCCTCTTTGGGCAAACTTCCAAAGCCCGAACCTAATATTTCTATGCCCGAACTTCTTAAAACACCGGATTGCAAACTGATGGTTGCACCCGCCATTTCGCCAACCGTTACCATTCTTATCGGATGAACGTCTTGTTTTAATCCGCCACCACCTTGTAACGCAGCAATTATCAACTCAAAAGGATGTGCCCATAAATAATCAATCACAATATCAATTGGCGAAGCAGCATGTACCGTTTTGATTTGCCGGATTATTGTTTCGTCCGATTGCTTTAAATGAATGATTTCATCTGCACCCAGTTGGCTAGTTGTTCCAATACTCTTTCATTTCTGCCGGTAGCAATAATTTTTGCAGCGCCATAATGCTTTGCCAACTGCACCGCCATTTTACCTGTAATACCCGTTGCGCCATTTATCAACACGACGGCTCCCTTTTGAATACGTGCACGATACCGCAACGCCAAATCCGCACCCAGCACGGCATTGGGCAGCGCAGCCGCTGTAATATCATCAATACCATCGGGCAGAATGGTCAGTTTGTTTTTATCAACCAACGCCTTCTCTGCCATCATTCCGGTAATGCCGTTGGCGTACACACGTCTTCCATCTTCCAAAACACCAACGCCATCAATACCAACCACAACCGGCAAGTGTTGGTAGCTTGCATAATGTTGTCCGCTTGCCCTGCCTTTATCAATATTTTTAATAGCTGCTGCTTTTACCGTCATTATAACTTCGGTTTCTTTCTGTGGTGCAGGCTCTTTAAAATCTTCATACTTTGGAATTTGTCCTAACTGGTGCAAAACGGCGGCTTTCATAATAGATAATGATTTTAATTTGAGTAAAAACAAAGTCATGTTATTTCATGCGATAGATGACAACAACAACATTTTACAAAGTAATTTCACTTTGTAAAAGCGAAGAAACAATGACTGATACTATCTTAAGCCATATTGATGCCAATGGCAATGCTGCGATGGTAGATGTAAGCGAAAAGCAAGTTACCAAGCGCAGTGCCACTGCACAAAGCATTGTTGTTTTGGGTGAAGAGATTATGGAGCAATTGAAAGACAACGACATCAAAACAAAGAAAGGACCTGTGTTTCAAACTGCCATCATTGCCGGAACATTGGCGGCTAAAAAAACAAGCGAACTGATACCGCTTTGTCATCCGCTGGCATTGGAAAACTGCCAGATAAATATCGGTGTAAATGAACAAAGAGAAGTGGTTGTTGAATGCACGGTTTCCATCACTTCAAAAACCGGCGTGGAAATGGAAGCCTTAACCGGGGCGAGTGTTGCCGCACTCACTATTTATGATATGTGCAAAGCGATGAGCCATGCAATCGTGATTAAAGAAACAAAGCTCATTTCAAAAACAGGAGGTAAACATGATTTCAACGCACAATAAAAAGGGGCAAAACCAAACGCTTCAGCGAGCTGCAACAGGCATAAACGGATTGGTGTTGTGCGGTGGAAGGAGCAAGCGCATGGGCACCGACAAAGGCGAGATTGTATATCATAACAAAAGCCAGCGCGAATATGTATTTGAACTCTTGCAACCATTTTGTAATGAAGTGTTTTTATCGGTAAATGAACAACAAGCGGAAAGCATTCAAGAGATGCCTTTTATAAAAGATACTGTTGTGGATAAAGGACCTGCAGGGGGCATCCTGTCTGCATTTGAGCACAATGATAGAGTTGCATGGCTGGTGGTTGCGTGCGATTTGCCTTATCTGAACAAAGAAACCATTTCTTATCTTTTACAACATCGCAATCCGCAAAAAAAAGCAACTGCATTCTGGAATGAATCGGGCGAATTTCCGGAGCCACTAATTGCCATTTGGGAGCCAAAGTCCCATTTGTTTTTGCGACAATTTGTGAGTGATGGATTTCATTGTCCACGCAAGTTCTTAATGCGAACGGATGTTGAGATGCTTACAGCGCCGGATGCTTCCCTTTTTAAAAATATCAACACAAAAGATGAGCATGAAGCAACAATGAAAGGATTAAAAAAACAAAGCACCATAAGCGTGTAATTCTTTCATTGTTATAAAAGAAATAGAATAATGACAATACAATTATTTGGCGTTGCCAAAGAAATGATTGGCGATAAAAAGCTAACGCTGACCGATGACACAAACATTAGCAGCGTTGGTGCATTGAAGGAACATTTATCAAAAGGCTTTCCTCAATTACAAAGTTTGCAATCCTGGGCGATTGCAGTAGATAATGAATATGCGAATGATGCTACAACCATTGATAACAGCAGCGAAATTGCCCTATTGCCACCTGTAAGCGGAGGATAAAATGCTGATACAAATTAAGGATGCTATTTCTGTTGAAGAAGCTTACAGCTATTTACAATCGCCGCTTTGCGGTGCGGTAAATTTGTTTATTGGCACAGTTCGGAATTGGAACAAAAACAAAAAGGTAACAAAGCTGGTATTTGAAGCGTACAAATCAATGGCGATAAAACAAATGGAAAAGATTGCGGAGGAAGCCAAACACAAATGGAGCCTCGACAATGTAGTGATGATACATGCTGTTGGTGAAAAAAAACCGGGCGAAATAGCGGTAATAACAGGCGCTTCATCAACGCACCGGAAAGCGTCATTTGAAGCGTGCGAATTTTTAATTGATGAACTTAAAAAAACAGTTCCTATCTGGAAGCAGGAATGGTACGAGGATGGCAACGTTTGGATAAATGCGCATCCTTAGCCGCCCTATTTATGGGCAAAAACAAACACAACATGCAAAGCCAGTTGATAGATAAATACGGCAGAGAATTGAATTACCTGCGGCTTTCGGTAACCGACCGCTGCAACCTGCGCTGCTATTACTGTATGCCTGAAGAAGGTGTTGCATTTGTTCCAAAAAAAGAACTGCTTACCTGGGAAGAAATGTATTTACTTTCTTCCGTTTTTACGACCTTAGGCGTTACCAAAATAAGAATTACTGGCGGCGAACCTTTTGCAAGAAAAGGCTTGCTGCACTTCATGCACAACCTGCAGGAACTGGACGGTCTGAACGAGCTAACCATCACAACAAATGCAACGCTCATCGAACCTCATATTGATGAGCTAAAAGCACTCAATATTACACAACTCAATGTTAGTTTGGATTCGTTGAACGCGCAACGGTTTTATACTATAACAAGACGCGATAACTTTGCTAATGTTCATCGAACCATTTATAAATTGTTAGATGAAGGCTTTCATATCAAGCTCAATTGTGTGGTATCAGCAACAAAGAATGTGGATGATATTATTCCTTTTGTTGAGCTAACAAAACATCACAATTTGTCGGTACGTTTTTTAGAAGAAATGCCATTTAACGGAAGCGCCGATTTCGATAATAGCAACTGGAATTATCGTCATATTTATCAGCATATCAGTGAGCATTATGATGATAACATTATTGCTTTAATCAATCCTAAAAACTCAACATCGCTAAATTATAAAATAGACAATTATATAGGAACATTCGGTATTATTCCATCGTTTAGCCGAACCTTTTGCGGTACCTGCAACCGTATCCGCTTATCTGCTACCGGCGAATTAAGAACCTGCCTGTATGCCGCGCCGGCAGTGAATTTGAGAGATGCCTTACGTGATGGAGTAAACGAAAACGAGTTGAGTAATATTATTATCAATGCGATTGCTAACCGGGCGGAAAATGGTTTTGAAGCCGAAAAAATCAATCAAAAACAAACACATGATTCCATGTCGGTTTTAGGAGGATAAAAACACGAAGATTTATAAACACAAAAAGCTTTGTGGTTCAAACCAATCTGATTTTTACATGATTACAGTTAGCAAAGCGTATCAACTTATAGCCTCTCACCAAAGGGCTTTTGGTATCGAAAAAATACCGTTCCAAAAAGCTTTGAACCGTGTGTTGGCAGAAGATGTGATAGCTGATAGAGACTTCCCTCCTTTCGACCGTGTGATGATGGATGGCATTGCAATTCACAGCGATTCATTTGCAAAGGCTCAACGGCGATTTTATATCGAAAGGGAAAGTGTTGCCGGCACATCTATTCAATCTTTATCAGGCAAAGAAAATTGCATTGAAGTAATGACAGGCGTGGTTTTGCCATTAAACACCAACGCTGTAATACCTTATGAAGATTGCGTAATACAAGATGGCATCGCAAGCATACAGGTTGATGAAATTAAGCCATTTCAAAACGTGCATAGGCAAGGCAGTGATGAAAAAGAAGGTGCTGTATTGCTCTCAAAAAATACTCGTATTACAGCGGCGCACATCAGCATTTTGGCAACGGTTGGGTTGCATGAAGTAGAGGTTTATAAGCTTCCACGCATTGCCATTTGTTCAACCGGCGATGAATTGGTTAGGGTTGAACAAATGCCATTACCTCATCAGATCAGGCAATCAAATATTTACTTTATATCAGCCGATTTGGAGAGGGAAAATATCAGCGCAAGCCTGCATCATTTACCCGATAACAAAGAAGAAATGAAAGAACAATTGCTTTCTATTGTAGATAAGCATGATGTGATTTTATTATCCGGCGCAGTATCAAAGGGAAAAAGGGATTACCTGCCTCAAACCCTTACCAGTATTGGCTTTGAAACGGTATTTCATAAAGTTGCACAACGCCCTGGGAAACCATTTTTGTTTGCCAGTATGAATAACAAATTGGTGTTTGGATTTCCCGGCAATCCGGTTTCTACGTTTGTTTGTTTTCATTTATTTTTCAAGCATTGGCTGCAATTGTGCCTTCATCAATCGCTCAAAACCATACCGGCTAAATTGTGTGAAGAAGTTACCATTCCGGCAACGCTTAGCCTGCACCTTTTGGTAACATTATTTTATAAGAATGGTGAATGTTTTGCGCAACCAATACAAACATCCACCTCCGGCGATGTGATTTCACTGATACATGCAGATGGCATTGTTTCATTTACAGATGAAATGGAGAAGTGGTATAAAGGTGAAGTAGTAACTGTAGTGTTGTGCCGGTAATAACTTTTATAAATTGCATTTTTGTTTTTGCAATAAAAACGGTTTAATGAAATATAGCTTTGTTATTTTGTTTTTGTTTTTGTGCATTTTTTCGAACGCACAACAGCTTAGAATTGCTGTTGCCGCCAATGCTCAATTTGTGGTTGCCAAATTAAAAGAAACGTTTAAAAAAGAATCGGGAATAGATGCAGCTATAACCGTAAGTTCATCAGGTAAACTCACTGCTCAAATTGAGCAGGGCGCACCTTTTGATGTGTTCATGTCGGCCGACATGAAGTATCCGCAAGAGCTTGTACAGCAAGGGATTGACAACTGAGAAACCAAGTGTGTATGCTTACGGAACGCTGGTGATGTGGAGCTTGCACAAGCGGGATTTTTCAAATGGTTTAAAGGTTGTTTTGAACAATGATGTACAAAAAATAGCTATTGCCAATCCAAAGCTAGCGCCTTATGGAGAAGCAGCTTTAGAGGCATTTACAAAGCAAAATTTACTAAAAACTGTACAACCTAAAATTGTATATGGTGAAAGCATTTCGGCAGTGAATCAATATCTGCTAAGTGGCGCTGTAGATGTGGCTTTCACAGCGAAATCGGTGGTGCTCGATTCGGCGTTTGCCAACATGGGCGTTTGGAAAGAAGTGGATGAAAATTTGTACGGCTCCATTGCACAGGGCGTGGTAGTTATTAAGACATCTCCTCATCTAAAAGCGGCGCAACAATGGTATCAGTTTTTATTTACGCCAACAGCAAAAGCCATTTTTATAAAGTATGGTTATCGGTAAACAATTGAAATGATTAACCGCTGAGAAATGAGATAAAGGATTTTTCGCAGAGATTATTTTTCTCTGCGGAGCCTTTTTTAACTCCTGTTCTCTGCGGTAGAAAACAATTCATTTTTATAACAAAAACAAACATGGGTGTTGACTGGCAACCTTTTCTTCTTTCCTTTCAACTGGCAACGGTAACAACCGTGGTGCTGTTTCTTTTTGGCGTTCCGTTAGCTGCCTGGTTAGCCCTTACTACATCACGCTTCAAACCTATGCTGGAAGCGGTTTTCAGCCTTCCATTAGTATTGCCGCCTTCAGTGCTTGGTTTTTATTTACTCATTTTTTTTAGTCCGGAAAATGCATTGGGACATTGGCTGCAATCATGGTTTAACGTACGCCTCTTGTTTTCTTTTTCAGGGCTTGTAGTGGCATCGGTTATTTACAGTTTACCGTTTATGATACAGCCGGTTCAGGCAGGCTTGCAATCGCTGCCTTCGCATCTTTCACAGGCTTCCTATACGCTCGGAAAGTCGCGTTGGCAAACCTTATTACGTGTATTATTACCCAATATCAAACCTTCTTTATTAACGGGCATTGTTCTCAGCTTTGCGCATACCATTGGGGAGTTTGGATTGGTGTTGATGATTGGTGGCAATATAACCGGACAAACACGTACGGCATCCATCGCGGTTTATGATGAAGTGGAAGCGCTCAACTATCATACAGCTCACGTGTATGCGGCTGTTTTGCTCACTATTTCATTCCTTATTTTGCTGTTGGTATATTCCATTAACAAGCGACTGCATCGCAGCGTGGCAGGCTTATGACACACATCAACATCAGCAAACAACTTCTGTTTTCATCAGGGAAAAAAGCATTGGACGTAAACATTCATTTGCCGCAAAACAAAATCACAGCTTTGTGGGGCGAGAGTGGCGCGGGCAAAACCACGTTGCTAAAAATGATAGCCGGTTTATTGAAGCCTGATGCAGGTTGTATTGAAATAAATGATGCCATTTGGTTTGATGCAAAACGAAAAAAGAATGTACCGCCGCAACAGCGAAGTATTGGATTTGTTTTCCAGGATTACGCCCTTTTTCCCAATATGACGGTGTTGCAAAATCTGCAATATGCGGCAAAACAAAAAAGCGATGGAGCCTTCATTCATCATCTTATAGAAACCGCTTCCCTGCAAGCGTTTCTTTATACTAAGCCATCCCGCTTATCGGGTGGCCAGCAGCAGCGCGTAGCACTCATAAGAGCATTGGTTCAGAAGCCAAAATTATTGTTGCTGGATGAACCTCTTTCGGCATTGGATACCGAGCTTCGGTATCAATTGCATGAAGCGTTACAACAGTTGCAAAATGAATTAGGTTTTACTGCAATTTTGGTTAGCCACAATAAGGAAGAAGTGTGTGCCTTATCGCATCATTTGGTTCAGATGGAGGAAGGCAGAGTAATATTTGAAGGAACACCGCAGCAGTTGTTTTCACAATCTCATTTATATAATCAACTTCAATTAATTGCAGAAGTTATCGCTATAAAAACCAATGGCAGCAATGCTTTGCTTGAAGTCAGGATTGGAAATCAAGTTACTGTTCTGTCCATAAATATAGAAGCATCGCTAAATATAAAACCGGGTGATGAAGTTGTAATTGATGCAAATGATGTTGTCATCAAACCTTCAATAATAAATTATAAAAAGCCTTAGCCGTAATCAGCTAAAGCTTTACGTTGAAGATGATGTAGGAAAGAAAAACGTGCAAAAACAAACGATGCTTTTATTTAACTCGCTTTATCTTTTGTGCTACGAATTAAGCTAATGCCGGTCAGGAAAAATATTAAACCCAAAATTCCATAAACAGCAATGTAGGTAACAGAAGAGCTTTTTTGCGTGATAGAAATGGCGGCGAAAATAAGACCGCCAATTCCAAGCAAAGTGAGGATAATACCAAATATTCTTTTTTCCATAAGATGAATGATTTTGTATCAGATTTACAAACGATATGCCATGAGAAGCTACGATAGCTAAACTGTGAGTTATCAGCTATGAGCCTTAAGCAATGAGTTTAGTACAATACCATTCTTTTTGATTATTTACTTGCAGCTGTGTAGCTTGCAGGCTTACTGCTCGCAGCTCGTAGTTCACAACTCATAGCTTTCTCTACACTTTAATAAAGATTTTCTTTTTATACAAAATCCACATCGGTATCAATAAAATCAAAACAAAAGTGAGCGCCCCAAAGAGTGATGCATTAATGGGAGAGAAATAGGGCACGAAAAACGTTTGATACAAATACTGCTGCGCTCCTACAGTCTTGCCGTTTAAATTTACTTTAATAAAATCAAGCAGAATAAGAACCACATCGGCTGCCACATAAGCTGTGATTGCGTTGGCACCGAATGCAAGAAACGGCGTAATGTATTTGCGATGATGCTGCACATCAATCAACCAATACGAAAGCGTAAGTGCAAGGATGCCAATGCCGCCAGCATACAACACGAACGAGCTTGTCCACAAAGCTTTGTTAATAGGAAATACGTAATTCCATATCAACCCTGCCAACACCGAAAAAATACCCATCGTAAACAGCCAGCCTACTTTATCATTTTCGGTTTTATCTTTTCTGCGCAGGTAAGTTCCGGTAAGCACTCCGATGAGGCAAGTGCCAATGGCAGGCAGCGTACTCAATAAGCCTTCAGGATCATACCCCTTCGCGCCCCGCCACATGTGATTTTGTGTTAAAATTGTGGTATCAACCCATGCACCCAAATTGGTTGCTGGTTCTAAATTAGCGTAACCCACACCAGGAACCGGAACGAAGCACATCAAAATATAATAAATGATAAGTATCGAAAACAAAATGAACCACTGTGTTTTGTAAGATGTTTTTAAAAAAAGTACAACCGTAACAAAAAACACAATAGCAATGCGTGGCAACACACCCAAAATGCGAAAATGTGCAAAATCAAAACGTGGCACCAGCACCAGCAAAGCAAATATCAAATACAGTGTAAGTGAGCGTTTCAGCGCAGCCCACAATATTTTTCCCTGTGGCATGTTGCTTTCTTTTTTTCCACCGATTGCATACGCAATGGAAGCGCCTACCATAAATAAAAACGAGGGAAAAATTAAATCGGTTGGCGTGCATCCATTCCATTTGGAATGTTCGAGCGGAGGGTAAATGTGCGCCCAATCACCGGGATTGTTTACCAGTATCATGCTCGCAACGGTTAAGCCACGAAAAAAATCAAGTGAAACCAATCTTTGCCTTGGTTGTTGCAATGTGGATGTTGACATCGTTTGTTTTTGTTTCGCACTAAAAATAAAAGTTATTGCTTACAAACAAAGTGGAAATTGTACAGTTCAATCCAGCATTAATTTTTTTTACTTTTCGTGTCAAAAACAAAACCAGCCGATCATTCTAAGAACATGGCATTAAATTAGTTTTGGTATTCTGCCATTGATGGCTGTAACCAGAAATTGAGTATGAATACACAGAGCGAAGAGATAGAATCGCTGCCTAAAAAAAAGTACGTTATTTCAAAAAAGGCAGATGAATTTTTCGAATCGGTTTTTAATGTTTTCCAGTTTATCGGACGCTTTTTTAAAGAAAGCGTTACGCCGCCTTATGAAGGCAGAGAAATTATCCGGCAATGTTTTGAAGTTGGTTATCGTTCATTAGGGTTAATTACACTTACAGGCTTTATTACGGGTATTGTATTCACCAAACAATCGCGGCCCTCACTCTCAACATTTGGCGCCAGTTCGTGGCTGCCGTCATTGGTTTCTATTGCCATCATTCGTGCATTAGCGCCTTTAGTAACGGCATTAATTGCGGCTGGCAAAGTAGGCTCTAACATTGGTGCAGAACTGGGTTCGATGAAAGTAACCGAACAAATTGATGCGATGGAAGTTTCTGCCACCAATCCGTTTAAATTTTTAGTGGTAACGCGGGTATTGGCAACTACATTAATGTTGCCTATGCTGATGATGTATTCTGGCTTTGTGGGTATGATGGGCTCGTTTATAAACGTATATGCCAATGAGCAAACCAGCATGACTGCCTTTTTTGAAAATGCGTTCAGCACCATTTCTTTTTTGGATATTTTTTCTTCTGTGTTCAAATCGTTGCTCTATGGTTTTACCATTGGTGTTACGGGTTGCTACCAGGGTTTTCATGCCAGCAATGGTACGCAGGGCGTTGGTAAATCGGCAAATGCAGCGGTGGTAATTTCTATGTTTTTAATTTTCGTGGAAGAAATGATTGTGGTGCAGTTTGTAAATGCGATACGGTAAATAATGGTTAACAAACGAAAGTTGACAGAAGTGGATAAAAACAAATTTTGCTAATAAAAATTTTAAAATCGTAGCTCACAGTAAATAGCTCGCAGCTAAAATATATGGCTTCTATTGACAAGAACAATACGGTGATTTACATTCGCGATTTGAACAAATCGTTTGCGCAGCTTCGTGTGTTGAATGGCGTTGATCTGGATGTATATCAGGGCGAAAATGTAGTGATATTGGGACGTTCCGGAACAGGAAAATCGGTATTGATAAAAATCATTTCAGGCTTGCTAAAAGCTGATAGCGGCATTGTAAAAGTGCTGGGTGAAGAAGTAGGAAAATTTACACAAAAACAATGGGATGCCATTCGTCTGCGCATTGGTTTTTCTTTTCAAAGCAGTGCTTTGTACGATAGCATGACGGTACGTGAAAACTTAGAGTTTCCTTTGGTAAGAAACAAGCGGAATCTAAGCCGTGCCGAAATTCAATCAGAGCCGTTGAAGAAGTGCTGGATGGTGTAGGGCTTATCGCAAACCATCAATCAAATGCCTTCCGAATTATCAGGTGGTCAGCGCAAGCGAATTGGTATTGCCCGAACGCTGATTTTGAAAGCCTGATATTATGATGTATGATGAACCAACAGCCGGTCTTGACCCGATTACCTGCATTGATATCAATGGTCTTATCAACGAAGTGCAGGAGCGCTTCAACACAAGCGCCATCATCATTACACACGATCTTACCTGTGCCCGCACGGTAGGTAACCGCGTTGCTATGTTGTTGGATGGAAAGTTTTTGGCACAAGGCACATTTGAAGAAGTGTTTGCCAATCCGGATGAGCGCATACAACATTTTTACAATTACAACTTCACAAAAGATGAAGTTGATTTTAAGTAATAAGAAAAGGGGCAAAAACAAAAACGAAGTCAATAAAAAACAGTGTTTTTAAAATAGAATAAACCAGTATGAAAGCAACAAAAAATACTCGTCCTGTTATTGTAGGATTATTTATTATCATTGGCATCGCCATATTAGTTTTAGCGGTGTTTACTTTGGGTGGACAAAAGAAATCCTTTGTAAAAGGCTTTACCGTAAATACCGTGTTTGACGATGTAAACGGTTTGGTGCCTGGCAACAATGTATGGTTGTCGGGTGTAAAAATTGGTACTGTAAAAAAGATAACGTTCCTGCCCAATTCAAAGGTGCTGGTATCTATGACGCTGCAACAATCGCTGGAACGGAACATTCATAAAGATGCGCTTGCTAAAATTGGTTCCGATGGTTTGATTGGCAATAAAATAGTAGTGATAACCGGCGGAACCGGAGCGGCACCAATCGTTAAAGATGGTGATTATCTAACCATGCAAAAAGTAATCAGTACTGATGAGATGCTGAACACTTTGCAGGCAAACAATAAAAATTTGTTGGCAATAACTGGTTCGTTTGCCCGCATCAGCCATAACATTGATAGCGGTAAAGGCGTGCTTGCTTCATTAATCAATGATGAATCAACTTCACGAAAAATCAATGCTTCGCTGGGAAGTTTGCAATCTGCGATGAGCAATTTACAATCGGCTACACAACGTAGTAAAGCCGTAATTGACAACCTGAATGAATTTACTGCAAAACTAAACACCAAAGGCTCGCTGGCAGATCAACTGACAACCGATACTACCATGTTTACCGTATTAAAAGGAACAGTTACCCAATTGCGCGATGTAGCCATTACTGCCGGACAAGCAACAGATAATTTAAAACATGCCACTGATAATTTGAACGATACTTCAACTGCACCTGGTATGCTTTTAAAAGACAAACAAACCGCCGCTTCATTAAAGCAAACGATATTCAATTTAGAAACGAGCAGCTACAATTTGAATGAAGATTTAAAAGCAGCGCAACATAACTTTTTACTAAAAGGATATTTTAAAAAGAAGAACAAAAACAAACTGCAAACAACGGAGTGATTATTTGCAATAACGAACTTAGCTATCATTCAAAGAAGTAAAAACTGTTGCGGTTTCGCTTCTTTGTTTTTACCGATATTTTGTTGCCTGACCGTTTTAAAAATTAGCCAAAACCAAATCCATTTACTTCAGCAAACCCTTGATTTCATTGAGCTTTAGCAGGGCTTCCACCGGCGTTAGACGGTTAATGTCTATCTTTTGTAGCAAGTCTCTTATTTCATTAAATGTTTCACTATGCGCATCAAAAATGGATAGTTGCAGTCGCTGCGATGAAAGCTTTTTCATATTGTTTTCCAGCTTCCCAACATCAGGTCTTTCCGTCTTTCTGTCTTCCCCATTTCCCGACTTTTCCATTTCATCTTCCCTGCTTTCCAACTGCTGTAAAATTTCGTTCGCGCGGTTGATTAACTCCGGCGGCATGCCAGCCATTTTTGCCACATGAATACCAAAACTGTGCGTGCTTCCACCGGGCGCAAGCTTGCGCAAAAAAATAACGCGGTTGCCAATTTCCTTGTTGGTGATATGATAGTTTTTTACACGCGGCAGTTTGTTTTCCAATTCGTTCAACTCATGGTAATGCGTGGCAAACAATGTCTTGGGCGCCATTGGCGAATTGTGCAGATATTCGGCAATGCTCCATGCGATAGAGATTCCATCATAGGTTGAAGTTCCTCTGCCAATTTCATCCAATAACAACAAACTGCGTTCTGAAATGTTGTTGATGATGCTTGCTGTTTCGTTCATCTCCACCATAAATGTGCTTTCGCCGCCGCTTACATTATCGCTTGCACCAACCCTTGTAAATATCTTATCGGTTAGCGGAATATTGGCTTCGGCCGCAGGCACAAAACTTCCTAAATGTGCCATCAAAGTAATCAATGCCGCCTGTCGCAACAGGGCACTTTTGCCACTCATATTCGGGCCGGTGAGAATGATGATCTGTTCGTTATTCGGGTCGAGCATTATATCATTTGCAACGTATTGTTCACCGGCTGGCAGATTGCGCTCTATTACCGGATGGCGGCTTTCTTTCAGTTCTAATTGCAAACCATCATGTACATGCGGTTTTTTATAATTGAACTGAATTGCATTGCCTGCAAAACACAGCAAGCAATCGAGTGTTGCGAGGATGTTTCCATTCACCTGTAAAGAGGCGATATAATCCTGCATTTCCAACAACAGCTTGTTGTATAACTCAGCTTCTATCGCCAGAATTTTTTCTTCTGCCCCGGTAATGCTTTCTTCATATTCTTTCAATTCAGGAGTAATGTATCGCTCGGCAGTAGTAAGGGTTTGCTTTCGTATCCATTCAGCCGGTACTTTGTTTTTATGCGAATTGGTTACTTCCAGGTAATATCCAAACACATTATTATAGCTGATTTTGAGTGATGAAATGCCTGTTGCTTCTGCTTCGCGCTGTTGTATGTTGATGAGATAATCTTTCCCTTTCGTGGCAATGTTGCGAAGCCTGTCCAACTCATCATTCACGCCTTTGTTTATCACATTCCCCTTGGTTGATGACACCGGCGCATCAGGCATTATATCATGAATAATTTTCTCAACGAGGTAAGCGCAATTGTTCAGCGCATCGCCCAACCGTTTGATATAATCATTGTTTGATGCCGCACAAATTTGTTTGATAGCTGCCGTGTGCTGCAAGCCTTTAGCAAGATGCTGTACTTCGCGCGGGTTGATTTTATGCGTTGGAATCTTGCTTGCCAATCTTTCAATATCGCCGCATTGTTTGATAAGTGATTGCAGTTGTTTTTTTTTGTCAATTTCTTTTATAAAATATTCAACTGCTTGTAGTCGCTCGTTTATTTTCGTAATGTCTTTCAGTGGCATCACAATCCATCTTCTTAATAGCCGCGCACCCATTGGACTTACGGTATTGTCTAATACTTTCAATAAACTATTGCCATTTTCTGCTGTATTGATAATTTCCAGATTGCGGATGGTAAAGCGATCCATCCATAAAAAGTCATCGCGCTCAATGCGCTGCACAGCCGTGATGTGTTGCAGGTTGGGATGCTCTGTTTCTTTTAAGTAATGAAGCACCGCACCGGCAGCAATAATGCCCCATTTCAAACCCTCGATACCAAAGCCTTTAAGCGAGTGCGTTTTAAAATGTTTCAATAAATTTTCGGTGGCAAATGCTTCATCCCAAATCCAGCTTTCGAGCGTGTACGTGTACCATTTAACGCCAAAGGTTTCTTTAAAATGTTTTTGCAGATTTTTTTGAAAAATAACCTCGGCCGGCTTTAAGCTTTGCAGCAATTTATCGGCATATTCAACATCGCCTTCGGCAACAAAAAATTCCCCGGTTGAAATATCGAGAAACGCAATGCCAATGCCGCTTTGCGCAAAATGAACGGCTGCCAGAAAATTGTTGCTGTTGTGCTCTAAAAGCTTTTCGTTGGTTGCGGTTCCGGGTGTTACCATTTCGGTTACACCACGCTTTACAATGCCTTTGGCAAGTTTAGGATCTTCGAGCTGGTCGCAGATGGCAACCCGATAACCGGCTTTCACCAATTTGTGCAAATAGGTATCGAGTGCATGATGCGGAAAACCGGCGAGTTCGCTTGACGATGGCGCACTGTTGTTGCGCTTGGTTAAGGTAATGCCCAACACCTGCGAAGCCTTGATGGCATCTTCGCCAAACGTTTCATAAAAATCGCCCACCCGAAACAACAAAATGGCATCCGGATATTTTTGTTTGATAGCCAAATGTTGCTGCATCAACGGAGTTTCCGAACCTGCTTTTGCCATAGAAAGCAAATATAAATGAGAGTTGGTGGATGACGAATGATATGGAAAGTATAGGTTTGTTTTTGCTTAAATTTTAAATTCAACTCAACATACTTTTTAATTGATTCATCATAAAAACAGCGTGTCGTCTTTCCGCAAATGCCCTCAACACGCACTTCCACCTTTATGTTCTCATGAGGGCATTTGCGGAAAGACGCTCATCCCACTAACTCGTTACATCATCCAAGTGCAAAAAGTTTTACTTATCAAACCTACCTTTGGTTATCTTCATTTTTATAACAAATCAATATATTATGAACAAAATTTTCCTTTTTGTTTTTGTACTCTTTTTCTTCATTTCATTACAAGCGCAAAATGCCGACAGCGCCTGGATGCGCGAGCATTACACAAAAAAAGAAGTGTACATAAAAATGCGCGATGGCGTGCGCCTGTTTACTTCGGTGTACATGCCGAAAGACACCGCCGAAAAGCATCCTATTTTGATGACAAGAACACCTTATTCCTGTGCACCGTATGGCGAAGACAAATGGAAGCCATATTGGAATAGCTATGTAATGACTTACCTGAAAGAAGGCTTTATTATGGTAACGCAGGATGTGCGCGGGCGCTGGATGAGCGAAGGGACTTTTGTTGATGTTCGTCCTTTTAACGCAACTAAAAAAGGCAAAGAAATAGACGAAGCGAGCGATACTTACGATGCCATTGACTGGCTGGTAAAAAACATAGCAGGCAACAATGGAAATGTAGGTGTGTTTGGTATTTCGTATCCTGGTTTTTATTCAACTATGGCGGCGGCTTCCAATCATCCTGCCCTAAAAGCAGTGAGCCCGCAGGCGCCGGTAACCAATTGGTTTTTGGGCGATGATTTTCATCACAACGGAGCCTTCTTTGTGATGGATGGCTTTGCTTTTTATTCTTCGTTTGGAAAGCCTCGTCCGCTGCCTACTTCTGTTGGGCCAACTAGCTTCAATTATTATACACACGACAATTATAAATTTTATTTAGAAACCGGAACATTGAAGCAACTGGCAACCTTAATTGGCGATAGCATTGCTTTTTGGAAAGAGTTGTATCAGCATCCGAATTATGATGCCTGGTGGCAGGCAAGAGATGCGCGCAAAGCCATGGTGCACCTCAATCCTGCGATGCTTTGGGTAGGTGGAAACTTTGACGCAGAAGACAACTGGGGCGCGTGGAATGCGTATCGTGCTGCCGAACAAAACAACCCGGGCAAAGCGTTTAATAAAATTGTAATGGGTCCATGGTATCACGGGCAATGGGCAAGCAAAGATGGCACTCACATGGGCAATGTGCAATGGGGATCCAACACATCAACCTGGTATCAGCAAAACATTGAAATTCCTTTCTTCAATTCTTTTTTATTGGGCAAAGGCGACGTATCGAATCTTGCTGAAGCCACCATTTTTGTTACCGGAAAAAACGAATGGAAACAATTCACCAAATGGCCGCCCGAAGACGCTACAAACACTTCTATTTATTTACATGACAGCGGTAGCTTAGGCTTCGACAAACCAGGAGGCAGTAACAGTTTTGATGAATACATCAGCGATCCGGCGAAGCCTGTTCCTTACACAGATGAAGTACATTTTGAACGCACACGCGAGTACATGACAGATGACCAGCGTTTCGCTGCAAGAAGACCTGATGTTCTCGTTTTTCAAAGCGATACTTTAACGGATGATGTAACCGTAACAGGTAATGTAATAGCGAATATTTTTACCAGTATTTCTACAACAGACGCCGATTTTGTGATAAAAGTAATAGATGTATTTCCTGATATGTTTTCTTATAAAAATGATGAAGAAGAAGGAAGCAGAGCATTGTCAAGAAGCTATCCGGTGGGAGGTTATGAAATGTTGGTGCATGGAGAAATTTTCAGAGGTCGTTTCCGCAACAGCTTTGAAAAGCCTGAAGCATTTACACCAAACAAAGTAGAAAAAGTAAGTTTTAAACTGGCTGATATTGCTCATACCTTTTTAAAAGGCCATCGCATGATGATACAAATACAAAGCAGTTGGTTTCCGTTAGTAGATAGAAACCCACAGAAGTTTGTAAACATTTACGAGGCTTCGGAAAAAGATTTCCAAAAGGCAGATATTAAAATTTATCATAGTACAGAATATCCATCCAACATTGTATTGCCCATATTGAAATAGAATTTTTATTGTTGAAAACAAAAAGCGCAGGTTTGTTTTTGCGCTTTTTTATGGGTAAAATAAATGTCATTGTTTAGGTAGTGCTCTAAAAGCTATGATAGTATTTTTTGAAACACATAGAACTATAGATCATAGAAGAGAAAACACATAGAAAATTGATGTGAAACTTATGTTTGTTATGTTCCTATTTGTTTCAATCATACATTTAAGAACACTACCTTATTTTTGTTCATAAATTTTCCCCAACGAAAACTTTTTCTAATTCTTTTGTCAAATTTTGTTAAACCAATAAAAACCCTTATTAAATTGTTTTACTTTTCCGCGCTTATGCGTAACTTTGCCCTCCTTTTCAATTGAATAGCTATAACAAACAAAAGAATCATTATCGCGCAGACACGAAACATCTGCCGCTGTGTGATGCCTTAAACCTTTCTTCAGAAAACTGAAGAAGAATAAGTAAGCAAAAAACCGGTTAAATACAGATATGTCATCAACACAAGTACAAAACAGGGTCAGCTTCGGTAAAACAAAACACCTTGCTGAAACGCCTGATTTATTAGACATTCAGTTACAATCTTTCCGGGAGTTCTTCCAGTTAGAAACCACACCCGACAAGCGCAATGTAGAAGGCTTGTTCCGTGTGTTTAAGGAAAACTTTCCCATTACCGACACGAGAAACATTTTCGTGCTCGAATTTTTAGATTATTTTATTGATCCGCCGCGTTACACCATTGAAGAATGTATGGAGCGTGGCTTAACCTATGCCGTGCCGCTGAAAGCAAAACTTCGCTTAAGCTGTAATGACGAAGAGCACGTTGACTTCCAAACGATTGTGCAGGATGTGTTTCTCGGAAACATTCCTTACATGACACCTCGCGGCACCTTCGTTGTAAATGGTGCTGAACGCGTTGTGGTTTCACAATTACATCGCTCACCCGGCGTTTTCTTTGGTCAGTCTATTCACCCGAACGGCACCAAAATTTATTCAGCCCGTGTGATTCCCTTCAAAGGCGCGTGGATGGAATTTGCTACCGACATCAACAATGTGATGTATGCGTACATTGACCGTAAAAAGAAATTCCCTGTTACCACACTGTTGCGTTCTATCGGCTTTGAAACTGATAAAGACATTCTCGAATTGTTCGGAATGGCTACTGAAGTTCCGGCTGATAAAAAATCGCTGCAAAAACAATTGGGTAAAAAATTAGCTGCGCGTGTGTTAAGAACATGGGTAGAAGATTTTGTGGATGAAGATACCGGCGAAGTGGTTTCCATCGAACGTAATGAAATTGTGATGGAGCGTGATACAGTATTGGATGAAGACGCCATTGCAACCATTATAGATGTGGAAGCAAAAAGCGTTTTCGTACAACGCGAAGATGTAGGCGGCGATTATGCCATCATCTACAACACACTTAATAAAGATACTTCCAATAGTGAACTAGAAGCCGTTCAGCACATTTACCGCCAGTTGCGCGGTGCTGATGCGCCGGATAATGAAACGGCTCGCGGCATCATTGATAAATTGTTCTTTAGCGATAAGCGTTACGATTTAGGCGAGGTGGGTCGTTATAAAATCAACCGCAAACTGGGCGTTACGCAAAAGCTGGAAAACAAAGTATTAACAAAAGAAGACATCATTGAAATCATTAAATACCTGGTTCGCTTAACCAATGGCAAAGCCGATATTGATGATATTGACCATTTAAGCAATCGCCGTGTGCGCACTGTGGGCGAGCAATTGTATGCACAGTTTGGTGTTGGCTTAGCGCGTATGGCTCGTACCATCCGTGAAAGAATGAACGTAAGAGACAATGAAGTGTTCACGCCGGTTGATTTGATTAACGCGCGTACGCTGTCATCTGTTATCAATTCATTCTTTGGAACCTCACAGCTTTCTCAGTTCTTAGACCAAACCAATCCGCTTTCTGAAATTACGCACAAACGCCGTATTTCAGCTCTCGGACCCGGAGGTTTGAGCCGTGAACGTGCGGGCTTTGAAGTGCGTGACGTACATTATTCTCACTATGGACGTTTGTGTACCATTGAAACACCGGAAGGACCGAACATTGGTTTGATTTCTACGCTTTGTGTTCATGCGAAAATCAATGATATGGGCTTTATTGAAACGCCGTATCATCGTGTGAATGAAGGCAAGGTTGATTTGAAAAATTTGAAGTTCCTAAGCGCTGAAGAAGAAGATACAGCGAAAATTGCCCAAAGTAATACTGTTCTGGATGAGAAAGGCAATTTCGTGGAAGATAAAATTATCAGCCGCGAAACAGGTGATTTCCCGATTCTTGAAAGAAATGATGTTCAGTACATGGATGTGGCACCTAACCAAATTGTAGGTTTAAGTGCTTCGCTCATTCCGTTTCTGGAACATGATGATGCCAACCGTGCTCTGATGGGTTCGAACATGCAACGCCAGGCAGTTCCGTTAATTCTTCCACAGGCGCCAATTGTAGGTACTGGTTTGGAAGGCAAAGCAGCCCGCGATGCGCGTATCCAGATTCATGCTGATGGCAACGGTGTAGTTGAGTTTGTTGATGCAAAAGAAATTCATGTTCGTTATAACCGTAACGATGCTGACCGTTTGGTTTCGTTTGAAGATGATTTGGTTGTTTATAGATTAACGAAGTTTATAAAAACCAACCAGTCAACTTCTATCAATTTACGTCCTGCCGTAAAGAAAGGCCAGAAAGTAGTAAAAGGCGATTTTCTTACCGAAGGTTATGCAACGAAAGATGGCGAACTGGCACTGGGTCGTAACCTGCAGGTGGCTTTCATGCCTTGGAAAGGTTACAACTTTGAAGATGCCATCGTTATCAATGAAAAAGTAGTTCGGGAAGACTTGTTTACTTCTATTCATATTGAAGAGTATGAACTCGAAGTGCGCGATACAAAACTGGGTGAAGAAGAACTGACTTCCGATATTCCGAACGTTTCTGAAGAAGCTACTAAGGATCTGGATGAACATGGTATCATTCGTATTGGTGCGCAGGTTCGGGAAGGTGATATTTTGATTGGCAAAATCACACCGAAAGGTGAAAGCGATCCTACACCGGAAGAGAAACTGTTGCGTGCCATCTTTGGCGACAAAGCGGGCGATGCAAAAGATGCTTCTTTAAAAGCGCCGAACGGTACGGAAGGTGTGGTGATTGATAAGAAATTGTTCCAGCGCGCCAAGAAAGATAAGAACGGAAAAATTCGTGAAAAAGCACAGCTTGAAAAAGTTGAAAAAGTGCACGAAAAGAATGAAGAAGATATTAAAAACCTGTTGCTTGAAAAACTGCAATTGGTTTTAAAAGATAAATCTTCTGCCGGTGTTAGTAACAATTTTGGTGAAATGCTGATTGGCAAAAGCGCAAAGTTCAATCCAAAGAATCTGGCGTCTATTGACTATCAAAATGTAAACCCATTGGGCTGGACTGGCGATGCAGTGATTGACAATCAAATCAACGTTCTGCTTCACAATTATAGCATCAAGTACAACGAAGAATTAGGCCGTTATAAAAGAGAGAAGTTCAACATTTCGATTGGTGATGAATTACCTGCCGGTGTATTGAAACTTGCCAAAGTTTATCTTGCTGTAAAGCGTAAACTGAAAGTGGGTGATAAGATGGCGGGTCGTCACGGTAACAAAGGTATCGTTGCAAAAATTGTACGTGCGGAAGACATGCCGTTCATGGAAGATGGTACTCCGGTTGACATTGTACTGAATCCATTGGGCGTGCCAAGCCGTATGAACCTCGGACAGATTTATGAAACCATTCTTAGGCTGGACAGGCAAGAAGCTGGGTGTGAAATTCGCAACACCGATTTTCGATGGTGCCACACCGGAAGAAATTGCTCAATACTGCGAAAATGCTGGCATTCCTTCTATGGGACACACATTATTTGTATGATGGTGAAACCGGCGAACGCTTCCACCAGAAAGCAACGGTAGGTGTGATTTACATGATCAAACTGCACCACATGGTAGATGATAAAATGCACGCACGTTCTATCGGGCCATACAGTTTAATTACGCAACAACCTTTGGGTGGTAAAGCTCAGTTTGGTGGTCAGCGTTTTGGTGAAATGGAAGTATGGGCACTCGAAGCTTACGGTGCATCTAACATTTTGCAGGAATTGTTAACCATTAAGTCGGATGATATCATCGGTCGTGCAAAAACATACGAAGCCATTGTAAAAGGTGAGAACATCCCAAAGGCTGGCATTCCTGAATCATTCAACGTATTGGTTCATGAATTAAGAGGTTTGGGATTGGATTTGAAATTTGAATAAAAACTCATTCCTTTCACAAAAGGAGAAGGGTAAAAATACAAACGCCGCTTGCATAATGTGAGCGGCGTTTTTTTGTAATCTATGTTTATTATTATCCAATTGCTTTTAACTCGTTTAAGGAAAAAGAAATTTAGATTTTTACTTTGGCAAAAAGAAATTGTGAAACACTTGTCTAATTAATTCCCAAAGCTCTGCAGCATTTTCTCGACTTACTTCAAGTTGAATAATGATACTGATAATAGTGCCGACAAATAAATTCTTCCAATTTACTTTGTTTAAATTTTGTGCGATGGTAATAAGCTGGTTCAATTTATCAATAATTATCTTTTGCTGATTAAGAGGCAGGAATAATGTTGTGATTTTATTATTCAAAAGCTCCATTCGCTTTACGATGTCTGTATATTCTAAGTAAGAAAAGTTTCCTTCATCATCACTATTACTGATTTTTATATTGGCATTATTCACTTCTTTTAAAAGGCGCTCCCATTTATTTGGAGTTGTTAATTCTCGCTTCAAACTATCTAACCACAACATAATATAATTTATCATTGAATCCCAAGCAATCGCATCGGTCAATTCAGCATAAGAATTAACTCCTAGTCAAATATTTAAATAGAAGGTATTGTAGTAACGTTCGTCATCTAAAAACCAAATATAATATTCTGAATTTCTAAAGTTCAGTCTTGTTGTAACTCTTCCATTTCCTTTTTCCCCTAATTCCTCAACTTCGAATTGTGAAGGAGAAAAAAAATTGTTGCTGTCGATTAAATCGAAAATCTCATCCTTTTGAGACGTAAGAAGTTTCATTATACAGTGTTTAAATTATTTTGTTTCTGCTCCCATTCTAAATAACCATAAGCACCATTTTTGCCCAACATCAATAACCGTAAAAACAAAAAAGATGAAGCCTTAACTTCATCTTTTTGCTGTGCGGAAGAGGAGATTCGAACTCCCACGCCCGTGAAGGCGCTACCACCTCAAAGTAGTGCGTCTACCAGTTTCGCCACCTCCGCAACTTTGGGTTGGCAAATGTAAATGTTTGGATTGAAAATGGAACACGGAAAACACGGACTTCGTGCACGGATGAAGAGGATTGAATGTTGAATCAATAAGATTAAATATTACGGCAAAAACAAACTCATCTTTATCCCATCCCGTCAATCTCATTTATCCTTCTAATCCCGGTTCAGACGACTTTTTCTTTCTTCAACTCAATCCGAAACGTAGTGCCTTTTCCCAATTCACTATGCTTAATAAAAATAACACCATGATGGTATTGCTCAACAATTCGTTTGGTTAAGGTTAAACCCAAGCCCCAGCCTCGCTTTTTTGTAGTAAAGCCGGGCTTGAAAACCTTGCTCAGATTGACTCTCGAAATGCCTTTACCTGTATCGGTAACCTCAACAATGTTATGCGTAGCCGTTTCGCTTACATCAACACGAATGGTGCCCTTACCATCCATCGCATCCAAACCGTTTTTTAATAAATTTTCTATTACCCAATCAAAAAGCGGCGGTGAAATAAGGGCAGGAATGTTGGTTTTACCATTGGCATTCATTATAAATTTTACTTTGCCGCCAGCCCGCTTGCGCATGTATTCTATCATGCTCGATACCTGTTCAACCAAATTGTGCCATTCTAATTTAGGACTGCTTCCTATTTTTCCAAACCGGTCGGTTATCAGCAACAACCGGTTCACATCTTTTTCAATTTCAGGCGCCAGCAGGTGTGCATCTTTTGTTTCCTTCAACATTTCTACCCAACCCTGCAAGCTTGTTACCGGCGTGCCCAACTGGTGCGCTGTTTCTTTTGCCATGCCCGCCCACAACTGGTTTTGCGTGCTGCGGTAGCTGCTGCGTTGCGCTATAATAACCACCACAATAAACAGGCTTACAATAATAAGTTGCACAATAGGATAATACCGCACCTCTTGCTGCAGGCGGCTTTCACCATAATAGTAATTGTTGGCAACGAACGGTTGGCTTGATAAAACCAATGAGATAGGCTGATGTTGGCTTTTAAACACGGATAGCTTTTGATATAAATACTGAGGGTTCTTTTTCACCAGATCACTATCTAAATTGCGATAGTTGGTGATGCTGTCATTTTCGTTGGTTTCAATGATAGGAATGTCGTTGTTTTCCTGGCTGATAACAGAAGCAAGCGTTATCGTTTGAGGGTCGTTACTAGTCATCAGGGTTCGCTGTGCATTTACCCATGTTTTTATTTTGCCGGTTTCATCGGCAGCAATTTTTCTGGATAGATACTGCGAATAAATGATTGTGCCTGATACAATAAGGATGGCAACCAACGCCAATCCATTTCTCCAGTTCAGCCATTGAATCATGCTTCTAAAATAGCGATGTTTTATTTATTGGTAACGAGCTTTTGCAAGCTTACTTTGATGAACTGACATTGTTACAAGCAACACAATCATTGTTCATGTTTATACAGTGGAATTTCAATTGTGAAAGTACTGCCCTTGCCTTGTACACTTTCTACTTTTATCCTGCCCTGAAGCGCATCCACAACCGATTTTACATAGCTCATTCCCAGGCCAAAACCCTTTACATTGTGAACGTTGCCTGTGTGGGCACGATAAAATTTTTCAAAGATTCTTTTTACCGTTTCCTTGCTCATACCAATACCATTGTCGGCTACCTGCATGATGAAGTATTTAGCTGTGGAATGTGTGGTAATAATAATCTGCAGATTTTCTTCTTTTGCATACTTTACCGCGTTATCAATAAGGTTATTCACCAGATTTGTGAAGTGCGTTTCGTCAGCATTGATCAAATCGTTTTTTGCATTAAGATTCAGTACTGCTTTGCCGCCTTTTTCGGCCAGTTGCAGCGTAAATGTGTTCACCACTTTCTCAAGAATTTCATGAGCATGAAGCGGAGCAAAATTCAGTTTCATGTCTTGCTTGTCCATCAAAGCCGCTTGCAGTATGGTTTCCACATGCTTGTTCATGCGTTTGTTCTCCTGCTTTATGATGCCGCTGAAGTAATTGCTTTTTTCCGCATTGCCGCTCACTTTACTGTTCTGCAACGCATCTACGGCAAGTGAAATAGTTGCCAGCGGCGTCTTCAGTTCATGCGTCATATTGTTTACAAAATCGTTTTTTATTTTGCTTAATTTTCTTTGGTCTAAAATGGTTTTTACAGTGAGAAAAAATGCGGCAATAATAACAAGTGTAAATGCTCCCGAAGCCAGCATTTGCGGTATCAGCGAACGGCGTACCTCTGAATGAAGATTAGGGAACGTAATGAATAAATATTCATCGGCAAACACTACCGGCATGTCTTTATAAGAATCGGGCAACAAAGGAATAAATACTCTTTTGTTCATCGAGTCGGCATTTGCAGCTTCAAAGTTTTTAGATTGTACTTCAATTGTCATTCCCTGCCCGCGCGTAACGGCAAATTCAAACGTTACATCCTGTAAGCCTTTTTCATTCAAAGCTTTTCTTATTTTTTTGGCAATATCAGAAGGTGAAAACCGGCTGACCACAGCAGGTCGCGTTATTAAAAGCGGGCCTAAATCGGATGACATCCAGGGGTTGCGTGAAAGGGGAAAGGTATTGGAAAGCATCTGACTTGTTAAATCTTCTTTTACTGCAAACGCTGCGGCACCGGCACGCTCAATATAACGCTCTTCCTGCACCAGAAACTGGTTTTTCAACCAAGAAATCTGAAGATAAATAACACCCAGCACCGACAATGCAATAAGCACTACAATTACAGGAAATGTTTTTTTGAGCATAAACAAAAATAAAGAAGCCCGATATTAGGATGTAAGATTTATGATTTAAGATATAAGATTTAAGAAATTGATAAATAATGGTAGTGGTACAGTTTGAAATATTTCAATTAAAACCTGTCGGGTTATACGTTTACGATAATGGCTAAGAATAAGTAGACCTGATAGGTTATCGTCACTTTTTCAAACTGTACCACGACTAAAATAATACATTTGTTTTTGCTCCATTTTTGTCTGTTGTACGTTGAGCCTTAAATCTTGCTTCTTCTAACTTGTTTCTTAAATCTTAATTCTTGTGTCCTGACTTTTACACCTCCTTTCCTGAACCTTGTGCCTTGTATCTTTTCGTTTAATTTTGCGGCAAAACAAAAGAGATGAATGTAGGCTATTTTAATTATCCATTACCAGCCAACGAAACTGTAAATCAATATGCTCCGGCTTCTCCTGAAAAAATAAAGCTGAAAAAGGCATTAAGCGATTTAAAAAGCAGAGAAACGGATGTGCCGATGTTTATAGGGGGAAAGGAAATAAGAACAGATAAAAAAATAGCCATTCATCCGCCACACGAAAAAGACCACACATTGGGTTACTTTCACGAAGGAGGCGAACAGCATGTTACACAAGCTATCGAAGCCGCGTTAGAAGCCAAAGAAGCATGGGCAAATATGCCTTGGGAAGACAGGGCGCATATCTTTTTAAAAGCTGCCGATTTGGTTGCCGGAAAATACCGCGCTTATATGAACGGAACCACTATGCTTGGGCAGAGCAAAAATGCTTACCAGGCAGAGATTGACAGCGCCTGTGAGCTGGCCGATTTCCTGCGTTTTAATGTTCATTATTTAAGTGAGATTTATAAGCAACAACCTCTCAACTCAGCGGGCGTTCACAATCGCCTGGAGTGGCGGCCTTTGGAAGGCTTTGTACTTGCGATCACGCCGTTTAATTTTACAGCTATTGGCGGCAACCTGCCAACTGCGCCAGCGCTTTGTGGCAACACCGTTGTTTGGAAGCCCGCTTACACACAAATTTACAGCGCACAGATGTTCATGCGCATTTTAATAGAAGCCGGTTTGCCTGCCGGTGTCATCAATTTAATTTATGTTGATGGACCTGTGTTGGGCAATGTTTGTTTTAACCATCCTGACTTTGCAGGGCTTCATTTTACCGGCTCAACGGCGGCATTTAATAACATGTATCAAACCATTGGCAATAATATTCCTAAATACAAAAGCTATCCGCGCATTGTAGGCGAAACCGGTGGTAAAGATTTTGTTTTGATACATAAAAGTGCTGATGTGAATGTGGCAGCCGTGGCGCTGGCACGCGGTGCGTTTGAGTTTCAGGGGCAAAAATGTTCGGCTGCATCAAGAGCTTATCTGCCATCGAACCTTGCAGAAGAAATCAAGCAACATTTGGTTTCGCATGTAAAAAGTATGAAGATGGGAACGGTGGAAGATTTTACCAACTTTATCAACGCTGTAATTGATGAACGCAGCTTTGATAAAATAAGCCGCTATATTGATGCTGCAAAAAAAAGCCCTGATGCTAAAATTATTGCCGGTGGAAATTACGACAAAACCAAAGGTTACTTTATCGAGCCAACTGTAATTGAAACCACAAATCCAAAGTATGCAAGCATGTGCGAAGAAATTTTTGGACCTGTGCTTACCCTTTATGTTTATGATGAAAACCAATGGAATGAAACCATTGATATTGTAAACTCAACTTCGCCGTATGCATTGACAGGCTCAGTGATTGCACAAGACAGAAATGCGATTGCTGTGGCAACACACAAATTGCGCAATGCAGCCGGTAATTTTTACGTGAACGATAAACCGACCGGCGCCGTTGTAGGCCAGCAGCCTTTTGGCGGCGCGCGTGCCAGCGGTACCAACGACAAAGCAGGAAGCCAGTTGAACTTGTATCGGTGGTTAAGCGCACGAACCATAAAAGAAACTTTCGATCCGCCACCGAACTATGAATACGCTTTTATGCAAGAGGCATAAGTAGGGTTTGTTTTTGTTTTTACGCATTATTATATGTTCACATCATTCCGCAATTGCCCTCAACACGATGATGAACTACAATCAAATTAGCGAGGGCTTTGTGCGGAATCTGATAATTGAAGAATGAAGAAGTTGAAATAAAATGAAGCGTTTATAACATAATAACTCGTTTAAGTTGGTAAGATCAGATTCCGCACAAAGCCGCCTGCAAGAGTAATTATATGCAAAACCAAACGGCGGCAATTGCGGAATAACGCCACAGCTTCCATTTTCGCGTAAAACCAAACGTAGCCGCCGTTTCCTTCTTTTTACAATCTTTTCTACTTCAATATTAAGTAGTGATTAAAATGTGAAAGCCAACTCGTTTTGCTTTCATAAATGGTTTAGTATTGTACTACCGATACTACGCATGAGATATGGATATTTCTGCATTGCAAATACCAGTGGATGCTTTTTTTCAATTGCTGTGCGCACAGGCAAACATTGGTTGCTGGGCATTCGATTTAAAAAATAAAAATCCCTGGTGGTCGGACAATTACTTCGAAATGCTGGGTATTGAAAATAAAAATGAAGTTCAATCTTTTGAGAACTTTTTAGACAAAACCGTTCATCCCGATGACAGACACTTCATAACGTCATCCATCAAAAATTATCTGTATCATCATGCTACTTCCGATAGCCATGAAGTAAGATTAAAACATAGAAAAGGAAACTACAACTGGTATCGGGCTTTCAGCGAAGCGAGATACGATGAAAACAATAACATCGAATACATTTTGGGTGGCATCATAAATATTGATGAAACCAAAAGAGGTGAAGAAGAGTTGAAAAGAATGAAACTTTTTGTTGATGTAGTTGAAGAATCGGCCGGCATTGGTGTATTCGAAACCCATTTTGAAACCGGCGAAAGGCATTGGACGAGCCAGATGTACGAAATTTTTGAACTGCCACTTCAAACCAATATTCATGAGCTGCAGATAAGAGATTTTTGCCATGAAAAAGATGCTTTGTCTATCCGCAAAGCAATCGCAGAATTGCGCGCTTATAACAAGCCTTTCGATTTTGAATTGGACATGATAACTGCAAAGCAAAATATCTGCTGGGTTCGGATCACTGCAAAACCAAATTTTGACAGTGAAGGAAAAGTTATCGGTATGCGCGGCAGCTTTCAAAAAATAGACAAACAAAAACTAAAAGAAAATTTTTTAATAGACATCAGGAACAAGATTCAGGAGCAGAAATTTTTTCTCGACGAAACCTCATCCATGGCTGATGTAGGTGGTTGGGAACTCGACCTGGAAAATGGCAGAATGTATTGGTCGGAACAAACCAAAAAAATTCATGAAGTAGACAGTAACTACGCTCCCAGCCTCGGCGAAGCCGTTCATTTTTATACCCTTTCTTCACAAAAAATAATTACTGAACATATAGTGAAGCTGATGGAGAGGGGCGAACCTTACGATTTACAACTGGAGGTTATCACTGCCAATGCAAGAAAGATATGGGTTCGCAGCATTGGCAAACCGGTTTATCATTTGGGTAAAATTGTCAGGATAAGAGGCATCATTCAAAACATTACAGAACAAAAACAAAAAGAGCTTGATTTAAACGCGGCATTAAAAGTGATTAACGAACAAAACAACAAGCTCAAAGAATTTACGCATATCGTTTCGCACAACCTTCGCTCGCATACCGGCAATCTTAAAATGATAACCGAAATGGTAGAAGTCGAAACCGAAATGAAAGCTAAGCTACAATGGGTGGATTTGATTAAGAACGTATCCCTCTCGTTAAACGAAACGGTAAATAATCTAACCGGTTTAGTAAGTCTGAACACAGAAGTAAAACAGCGGTTATCGTTTGCAGAAATCTTTGCTAACATCAACCAATCCTTAACTTACAAACTGATGAATGATGACGTGCAAATCGTTACCAACTTTTCGGAATGCGATTCGATTGAGTATGTGCCTGCCTATTTAGAAAGTATCATGCTGAACCTGCTTACCAATGCCATTAAATACAAACATCCTGAACGAAATGCTGTTATTGAATTGAAAACAAAGATGATGAACGAAAAGCCATGTTTGCAGGTAAAGGACAATGGTTTGGGCATTGACCTGAATGCGTATGGAAGCCGTTTGTTTAAAATGAACCAAACCTTTCACCAAAACGCTGATGCACGTGGTATTGGGTTGTACATTACCAAAAATCAGATTGAAAGTTTAGGTGGCACCATAGAAGTTTCCAGCGTAGTGAACGAAGGCACTACCTTTACTGTACATTTTTAAACCTCAAAACAATCCCTATGTTCGTAACCTTTATTATTGATGACGACAAGCTCTATCAGTTCGGCATGAAGCGAATGCTTCATCATCTTAACATTGAAACAGAAATCAAGCAGTTTGAAGACGGACAGCAAGCCATTGATTATTTACATGAAAACAAGGATAAAAAAAACAGCTTACCCGACATTATTTTTCTCGACATCAATATGCCCGTAATGAATGGCTGGCAGTTTTTAGATGCGTTTGTTAACCTTTCTATTCCTCAAAAAAAGGTAACCATCTATATGGTTACTTCATCGGTTGATAATGCCGAAATATTAAAAGCTGCTTCATACAAAGAGATAAAAAATTATATCATCAAGCCCTTATCCATCTCCAGCTTACGAGACGTCTTTAAAAACATTCCTGCCGAATAAACACGCTTATTTTTTGTTATAAAAACAACATGCACAAACACATTAAAACCAACAGTGAGCATTTGAAAGTTGTTTAATATTGCACATGCGTTTTTGTTTTTGCCTCTTTTTTTTATGCAGTGCAATGTGGCTTCATGCGCAGGATTCAACAAAGCGAATGAAAGCTGAAGCAAGGCGTGCCGATTCTATTAAACATCCTAACCGTTATTTTGATAGCGCATTATTTTCCGATGCTAATATTCTCACCACAAGTGATTACCTAAGTGCTATTGAAAAAATGCAGGAAACTTTGAACGAAGTTCCCTTAATCACTTCTTCTTTTACTACAACCCGAAACGTTCAAAACAACATCAACGAAACAGATTCTGCCATCCTTACTATCAGGCAAGGTCTTGCGTTCGACATTCGTGTGTTGAGCCTTCGCAACATACAAATGTTTCAAACGCTGATTGACAATTTGCAGCAAAACAATAACAAGCACAAACAAACCCTTTCCACCTACATTCAGCTATTGGATACGCTGAAAAAAAACATTCTTTCTATAAGAAGAGATTCGATTTTGCGCCAATTGTTCAGAGATACCATTTTACGAAAAAGCTTTACGACTCAACTGCAACCCATTCGTGAAAAATGGAAGATGACAGACACTTTGGTTCGCCAGGCTACGCTGTTGCTCAACAGTTTGGATGCACAGCTTTCTTCCAATGCCATTGTCTTAAAAGAGTTAGAATATCAAACCGATGTACGATTGCAAAAAATAGGTCCACGCGCCTTCACAAAAGAGATACCTTATTTGTGGCAATCTTTTTTTGAACGGCAGAGTGATGTTTTAATTTCTGACTATAAAAAAGCAGCCGATAATTTAAGCACGGCAGGTCATTATTATTTCGTCAATACACGAAGCGACAGGCTTTGGCTATTGGTCGGTGGCATTGTATTTTTCTTTTGGATTGCTTACAATTTTTTTAGCCTGAAAACAAAAGGCAAGCTGGAAGCTATAACCGTGTTTCATTTCATTTTTGTAAACCCTTTGCCTATCGCCACTTCTTTTATTGTAATGCTTACCATTGCACCGTTGCTCGATTTGAATGCGCCTGCCATTTATCTGGAAGCCGTACAGTTTGTTTTAATGATTATTTTAACCGCTGTTTTTTACAAGCGATGGCCGAAAGATTTGTTTACTTCCTGGTGCATTATCATTGCCCTGTTTGTAATTGTTTCGTTAGGCAGTGTAATCAACATTCCTTTTGCTGTGCAACGCTGGTTAATGTTGCTTGACGATGCCGCAGCGGGCTTGTTTGGCCTTTATTTTTTCCGGCACATTTACAAAGCTAATCTTCGCATTCGACCTAATTTATTGGCAGCATCCGGCTTTTATGCCATCTTCAATTTCGCTGCTGTACTGGCAAACATTTTTGGCAGGTTAACGCTCACGAAAATATTAGGCACTACGGCTGTTTATGGTTTTGCGCAAATGATAAGTTTAACCGTGTTTGTACGAATTATAACCGAAGCTTTTTTATTGCAGATTTTCGCCAGCCGCGTTCGCAAAAACTATCCGGCCCAGTTTGATTTTGCCAAAATACAGAAGAAGCTCAACGCCGCTGCCACTGTACTTTCTGTGTTGCTGTGGCTGATTGTTTTTACCACTAATTTAAACCTTTACGATACCATTACAGATGCGCTGAAAAGCTTCTTTACAGAAACGCGGCAAATCGGCAGCTTTACGTTTACCTTTTGGGAAATTGTATTGTTTGTTGGCATTATCTGGCTTGCCAATTTCATTCAAAAATACATTGCTTATTTTTTCGGAGATACCGGCGACGATACTACGCTTGACAGACATGGCGCAAGGTCGCGCCTGCTGATAGCCCGTTTAATTTTGATAACGGGCGGCTTTTTTATTGCCGTGGTAGCTTCGGGATTGCCGGTTGATAGAATAACGGTTATTTTAGGCGCTTTGAGCGTAGGCATTGGTTTGGGTCTGCAGAGCATTGTGAACAATTTTGTTTCGGGTGTGATTTTAATTTTCGATCGTCCTTTGCGCATTGGCGATGTGGTTGAATTGGGTGATAAAAAAGGAAGAGTGAAAGAAATCGGCATTCGTGCCAGCACATTGCTTACGCCTGATGGCGCAGAAGTGATTATTCCCAATGGAGATATTCTTTCTAAAAACATTGTTAACTGGACATTGAGCAACAACCAGATCCGGGCTGCTATTACCGTTTCGGTAGAAGACCTGCCCAATGAAGAAGAAGTAAGAAACGATGTGGTTGCCTTCATTCAGGCGAACGAAAATGTGGTAAAAACAAAAGCGCCGGAGATGATGGTGAATAATATTTCTTCCAAAAGCATCCAGCTTTCGTTTTTGTTTTGGTGTATAGATGTCAATAAAGTAGATGCTGCAAAAAGCGATATATCAAAAGCCATTTTTGATTATTTACGAAAGAAGAACATCAACATTGTTTAATGCTTACGCAGTTGAGAAAGAAGTGGTAAGGGACAGTTCATTCGTGGTTGCTTTCGCAACATAGGATGACGAAACACCGAATTTTTAAACTGTACGGCTGCCTAAAACTACATTGCATCTGATTTGAATGGCTTCACGCTATATTTTTACTCTTTAAATAAGATTAAACATCCAATACTTTTTTATGAGACTATCAAAATCGTTGCTTTTGGTTTTGCTTGTTTTTTTAAGTGTTTACACGCAGGCTCAATATGGAGACAGCACCATTATCGCCTCTATGATGAAAGAAGGATTTGATAATTCGCAATTGAAACCTTTAGCGCAGGAACTGATGGATGAAATCGGTCCACGGCTGATAGGAACTTCCAAACTGCAAAAAGCTAACGATTGGCTGGTATCGAAATATAAAAGCTGGGGCATTGATGCCAGAAATGAAAAATGGGGCGAATGGCGTGGCTGGGAAAGAGGTATTTCGCACATTGATATGATTTCGCCCTGGGTAAAATCGCTGGAAGGAACACAACTCGCCTGGAGCCCGAGCACCAAAGGCAAAACCATCACTGCCGAAGTAATTGTATTAGCCAACACGCCCGATAGTCTTTCTTTTCAAAAATGGCTTCCCAATGTAAAGGGCAAATTCGTAATGATTTCAATGCCGCAACCTACTGGCCGTCCTAACTATAATTGGGAACAATACGCCACCAAACCTTCGTTTGATAAAATGAAAAGCGAAAGAGATGATTCCATCGCTGCCTGGAGAAAGCGCATCAGCAATACGGGCTATACCAACAAACAATTGGCAAGAGCCCTTGATAGCGCAGGTGCCGCCGGAATTATTGCCAATACATGGTCGAATGGATTTGGTGTTGACAAGATATTTTATGCCAATACCAAAACGGTTCCAACCGTAGATATTTCTGTAGAAGATTATGGCTTGCTGTACAGGTTAATAGAAAATGATGCAAAACCAAAAGTCAGCATTTATGCCGATTCAAAAGAAACCGGAATGGTGCCAACGTTTAATACGATTGCCGAAATTAAGGGCAGCGAAAAGCCAAACGAATATGTAATGTTATCAGCGCATTTGGATTCGTGGGATGGTGCTACCGGCGCAACCGACAATGGAACCGGAACCATCACCATGCTGGAAGCGATGCGGATTTTGAAAAAGATATATCCCAATCCAAAACGTACTATTTTGGTTGGGCACTGGGCTGGCGAAGAAGAAGGATTGAATGGCTCACGAGCATTTGTAGAAGATCATCCTGAGATTGTAAAAAATCTCCAGGCACTTTTCAACCAGGATAACGGAACCGGACGGGTAACTGAGCTTGCCGGACAAGGTTTTATAAATGCGTACAATTATCTGGGACGTTGGCTATCGCCGTGCCCGATACGATAAAGCAGTTTGTCAAAACAAATTTTCCCGGTTCTCCAGGTAGTGGCGGAAGCGATTTTGCTTCTTTTGTAGCGGTGGGTGCTCCTGCGTTTTCATTAAGTAGTTTGGATTGGTTATACGGAATTTATACATGGCACACCAATCGCGACACCTATGATAAGATTGTGTTTGATGATGTAAAAAACAACGCCGTACTTACCGCCATCCTTGCTTATATGGCGAGCGAAGATCCTGAAACAGCATCGAGGGAAAAAATAGTGTTGCCTTACAACAAAAAAACAGGTTCGTTGAATCAATGGCCGGAACCGAAATCGCCTATACGAAAAGGTGGTGTTGATTAAGAAGAGAAATTGATTTTGAAACAGCTTATCATGTCCTCTATACATTATTTTTTAAACTTCTTTAATGGTTGGCTTATCCTCCCAGAAGGTGTGCGAACCATTAGTTGGCTTTACTTAAAAAACCATCATAGGTATTTTGATCGGGCATGTGAGTTTCGTTTTTGGGGTTGATAGTTTCGTTTTTTAGGTTTCCCAATCTTACATAAGATGTTCTGTGTAAAAGTGAGAAACCTGAAAAACGAAATGATGGTTTTTTGAGTATCAAATGGATACATATATTTTTAGTCTTTTAAAGACAAAGGGAAAGTTTCGTCTATTTAAGAGTTGTGCGTAATTAATTTATCAATATTAATTTTAAGACTTTATTCATCAAAGTATTTTGCAAGTTGACAAAACCAATCATTGACAAAACAACTGGACAATTAAAATTAGCAAATGATTTTATTGTTGATGCTACTAAGACACCGAATCAGTTGCTTAACTATTTTGGGCAGACAAACATTGAAATTAGAGATGTGCAAACCGGTTGGAAACATTATTCAGTTCGCAACTTAAAAGTGTATGACAATTATTTCATCTTCACTTTTCTCTTTGAAAAAGATATTCTAAAAAGGATAAGTTTTGTTGTTGATAACAAATTTATAACTGGGACTTGGGCAGACTGGAGTAAAGAGAAGGAATTACAAAAGCAAGCTTATTATAACGACTGGTTGACAAAAGAAGTTGGTAACGAAAGAAAGTTTTCTTGGGGGACAATTGCTTCATATTATGACGACAAAAGTGGCGGAGCAAGCATTAGTTTAAAATATGCTTAGTTGCTTATGTTGACAGAGTTTTACTACGCACAACAAATGGCTTTCTGCTATGCTGGCTGATTTATCGCATCTCAACATTTTTAATTCTATTTATCTTTAGTAAGCTATTCGGCTGATGAACTATGAATGCCAGCACAGCAGAAAGCCGGAGCCGTTGTATGCTATTAATGAAAATTCATTATGTTGACTAAACCTGAGATTTACAAAATTGTAAAAGGATATATTGGAGTTAAAGAAGGTTATTTAGGCGATTTCAATTATCGCTCACATGAAGAATTTTATCCCTATTACTGTGAAGTTGACATTTTCCCATCTGCTTATGAGGGAACAACGAGAGAACGATTTATATCCATATTGGAGACAGCAGACAATATTACACAGGCAAAGATTTTAAAAGGTGTCTTGAAAAAATACCCAGTTAAGAATTTTCCAGACAGCGAGCAGGAGAGAAAACAACTGATTGCAGAACAAATTGAGGAGATGATTAGGCGACTTGATAAAAGTCAAACTATAAATCATGAAAAATTAGTTGTTACAAACGATGTTGTTGAGAGAGCAATAGGCGATGCAAAAATTCTTATTGAAAAAAATGGAGCAACTAGTGGTGTTGATAGAATACACACAGCTCTCCACGGCTATTTAAAAGAAGTTAGCAAAAAGGAGGGTATTATGTTTCCACAAGATGCTACGCTAACTCAGATTTTCAAAAAGCTTAAAGCTAGTCATCCAGCCCTACAGACTAACAGTATTAGACAGATAGAAATTGATCAAATCATTAATTCATTCAGCAACATTTTAGACAAGTTAAACCCAATTAGAAATCAAGCCAGTTTATCTCATCCTAATGAAGAGTTATTAGATGAAGATGAAGCGGTATTTGTTATAAATGCTGCTCAGACTGTTCTTAATTATTTAAATAGAAAGTTTAAAAGTTAGGTATCTTTTCAGAGTGACAAACCAAACAGCAGACAACAAGTGGTTTGCTGCCACAAGCGGCGCTACGAACTTCGGCTAAACAGTTGGTTCTTTAATCTAACTTTATATCGTTATCTGTACAGACGAATCGCTATTACCGCTACGGCAGAAGCCCTGTTCGTTGTGCATCAGGCGGTGCGACAGTTTACAAACACTACTGACATTCTTTTCGCCTTTGCTGGTGTTGTTCACCAGCAAAATTCCACACTACAACACACTATTTGACTACATTATGAAAAAGTTTTTTGCAATTTTCTTGCTAAGTTCTGTACTTGGTATTACATCGAATAAGGCGGTTGCTCAACAAAGTGATACAACGAAAGATAAAGAAGCGATAAGACAGCTTATAACAAATTACGAAAACGCATGGAACAGGCATGATGCGAAAGGTCTAGCGGATAATTATGATACGAATGCCACTTGGGTTAATTGGTTTGGTGCCTATTATATTGGCAAAAAGGATATTCAGGATCATTATGAAACCATTCATGCCACTTATTTCAAAACTTCACATTATTATACACGTTCTATTGAAGATATCTTATTCATAAAACCTGATGTCGCCATTTCTCATGTCCGTACTGGTCTTACAGGCGATGCACGTTATCCGGGACAAACGTTTGAGTTTCGCAGAACAATTGTACTGACAAAACATGATAGTACCTGGCTTATTTTGGCCGGGCAAAATGCAAAACTGAATGACGGGGTAAAGTAATTCTATGTACCAATGAAGCTGCCTGTCGAAAATAGCAACCGCTAGCAATATGCTTGCTGCTATAGCGGCTGATGAATCTCAGTCATCAGTAATTTTTCAATTGTACATTTGTTGATCTCAGGTTTGTTATACCCCACCATTGTCAAGCAGCAAACTCTTGCCATGTATCAACTACCACGATATAAGTATCTGCCCCTTTTAATCTTGTTCTTATGGGCAATGAAGCTCCTATCGTGCGCAAAAGAACATAGCTGCGAAGGTGGCTGTGATGTGACAGCAATACCACCTCCTGCCAACACCTTGCCTTCTTCTCCTGATACCCTACCTTCTACCGATACTTCTTTTTCTCACCATTTGCTTCCCTCCTGTTCGCTGTGTCAGCAGGATAGTGGAACGGTGCTGCAAAGCTGGAACTTTAAAAACGGTAACACTTATTTGTGTGGCAACATTACCGAAGCGAAATTTATTGGCGGAACAACAACCATAACCTTTTTTGGTCCGTCTTCCTGCTCAGCCGATACCGGGCTACGCATGACGATTTATCTTCCCGAACCGTTAGACGGCAATAAAAGCAACATCACGACCAACAATGTCGCCTTTTATTACTACGATAATAAAGCATTAAAAAGCATTCTCATCAGTGGTGCATCACAGATTTTTATGTAACCATCAATAGTTTTGTCTCCGCCACACAAATTGCAAGCGGTACATTTGGGGGCACCGTTTTTACATCGGATGGAAGCAGCACATCTGTAAAAGAAGGCAGGTTCAATGTGAAGCTGAAATAAAGTTTTTTGAGTAGGGTCTCGGTTTGAAAATATAGTGTCCCGCAGATAGCGCAAATCAACGCAGATTCATACAGGTTTATCTGCGCAAATGGGCGAAATCTGCGGGATAAATTCAAATTGATACACTACCCTTTTTTGATTCAAGCATCGTTACATTACAGAAGGGATTACATGCCGGGCATAAGGCTTTGCTATGAAGCCCCGCTGCTATAATAAAATAGACCCCATCCAAAGCTCTCGTTTGCCGTTTAAAACATATACTGTTACATTTAATACACAATTTTTTATTTTGGTATTCAAAACGGATTGCAGCAGAACGCCTGATGGTAGGAAGTGATTTGTGAAATAACCATCACGAAACTATAAAACGATTCAGCGGTTTCGCTTTTACACTTTTAATCATTTTTCCAATGTATCCTCCAACTGTACATTCACTCAATTTCTATCCTGTTAATTGGCTCCTGATTTTTCTTCTTCCTGTTATTCTTTTGCCTATTTCCTGCGGCCATACGCAGCCGGTTGAGCGATATGGTTTTGTTGCAAGACTTGGCAATGATACTGTTTCCATAGAAAGTGTCACGAAGCAAGGCAATACAATAACCAGCGATGAAGTTGACCGGTTTCCGCGTGTGCGGCTGAGGCATACTGAGATTGAACTTGCTTCCGACGGCAGTATCCGGCATCTTGTGATGGACATTCACACGCCCAGTGAGCCACCACAGCAACGTGAACGCAAAGTGATTGCTAATATTACAAAGGATTCAGTGCACATTTCAAAAACAGATAGCACAGGTACCCTTCATCGTGACTTTGCAACAGGTGGCAGCATAGTAGTGGCGCATATAGAGCAGATGTACAGTCTTTATGAGTTATACTTTGCTGCTGCATTGAAGCACACTGAGGCACTAAAATCCAGTGCTGGCAAACCTGTAGAGATGCGACAATTTTATATTGACCGTGAGTTCGACCGCTTTCCTTTGGGCAATGCCCTTGTACAACCGCTTGCAAATGGTAAGGCAGAGATTACGCACGATTGGTTGTCGGGTACCGGTGAAGTAACCATTGACACCAGCCACCACATGCTCAGTTATTCAGGTGCCCAGACGACCTACAAAGTGGAGGTAAAGCGCCTCAGTTCGCAACCTGATATAAAAAGCATTGCTGACCGGTTCGAGGCCGCGGAAACAAAGAGTGGTAAAGTAAAACAAATGAGCGTACGGGATACCCTGCAGGCACAGATTGGTAATGCAAAGTTTATCATTGAATATGGCAGGCCATTAATGCGTGGGCGCAAACTGCTCGGTGATGTGATACCCTACGACGATGTATGGCGAACAGGAGCCAACGCTGCAACGCAGTTTACTACATCGGCACCGATAACACTTGCCGGCATGCGTATGCCTGCCGGAGCGTACACTTTATGGACCATTCCGCATAAGGGCGGAGTTGACCTGATAGTCAACAAAGAAACCGGCCAGTGGGGAACAGAATATGATGACTCTAAAAACTTAGGCATAGCAAAGATGACCACTAATGCACTTACTATGCCGGTGGAAGAGTTTACCATTTCCATCGTCACGACAGATACACAGCATGGAACACTCGTAATAGAATGGGGTTCCTTTAAGTGGTCGGCACCGATTCAGGTGCAATAAGAAGATATGTAAACAAATCTTTTATTTTGCAGGATTTCATGTAAAAAAACAAGGTTTTAATATGAAGCCCCGCTGCAACATAGGGCCCCTGCCATCGCTAATATGCCGAACGTTTATTGTAAGCGTGCTGACCTTTTCTTAGACAACCATTTAAAAAAAATGAACAAGACATCAATATTTATTTTAGGACTTGTAACTTCATTCTGTTTTGATTTTGCTTTCAAGGCAATTATCGTTACACAGAATCATTCTAACACAACAAATATGAAAAAAGTAACAGGAATTGGTGGCATCTTTTTTAAATGCAAAGACGCCAATCAAATGAGAGAGTGGTACAAAACACATCTCGGCTTACCCGTTACCAATTATGGGGCAACCTTTGATTGGAGAGAAGCAGACGACTCAACTAAAAAAGGTTCTACCACATGGAGTCCATTTGCTGAAACAACTAAATATTTCGAGCCTTCAACAAAAGACTTTATGATCAACTACAGAGTTGAGAATTTAGAATCTCTGGTAGAGCAACTTAAAAAGGAAGGGGTAACCATTGTTGACAAAATTGAGGATTCTGATTACGGCAAATTTGTTCATATTATTGATGTTGAAGGCAACAAGGTTGAACTTTGGGAGCCTAAGGATAGTGAATAGAATAAAAAGTTAGTGGGCAAAATAGCAACGCCTGATTAACTACAAAGACCAATCCGTTTACACTTCAGCTTTTCTTACAAACATGCCGCTATAATATTTCCGGTAAGCGTAGCCCAAAAAAAGATTCGGCAGGAGCAGCAACACTCCCATCAACCAGGCTGAAGGAGCTAAAATGGTATGAAACAAAAACACATTGAGACTGATGGGAAATAAAACAACGGCTGAAAACGGTGTATACCTGTTCACTATAAGAGATATGCCTCCAACCATCTGAATCGTTTTCATCATAGGATATATATAACCTGCTTCCATGAGACCGTTTTTCAATGCAGCGGCTGCGCCTGTATGCGCCGGTTGATAGGGAATAAAATGCAGGAAATAGTCTAACCCAAAAACGAGGTAAATAATACCGAGCACAAGTCTTGAAATGACAGTTAAAGTTTTCATCACAACGTTAAAGATAGCTGCTGATCATCAAATCGGCAAAGACGCGGAGTATAATGCAACTTCGCCTCACTTCTCATCGGTTTAAAAGTAACAATATCGCAAATCAAGATGCACGATTGCAACGCATCATCATCTTCGGGAAAAATGCCTGAACAAAAAATTGGGGCAAAACCAAAGCTTTCTTCTTCCAATCATAACATCATTTTATCATTTTCATTTCATTACAGACAATATCAGCAAAACAAAATCTTATTACTTTTACGAGGTGCGGCGTTTAATTTTATGTAAGATAATTGTGGCTTTGTGTTGTGTGTTGCCTGCAATAAAAGGGCACGCGCAAAATGGACACGGCGTGTACGACACCATTAAGGTAGAAGCCTGCATTGAAGCCAGTGGCGATACCATTCCCTGCTCGTGGCTTCCTTCCGTTTATTTATTTACCAGGGAAACCGCAAGAAGCCGCCGAATGGCTGCCGAATGGACGCGACTGCGAAATGCCGTGTATGTAACCTATCCTTATGCTATCACAGCAAGCCGCGTGATGAATGAAATCAATGCACAACTGGCCGGCGTTACCGATAAAAACAAACGAAAACAAATCATCCGCTCCCGCGAAAAAGATTTGAAAAAAGAATTTGCTGATAAGCTTACCCAACTTTCTGTTTACCAAGGCAAGGTGCTGATGAAGCTCATTTACCGGCAAACAGGCAATAACTGTTACGAAATTATCCAGGAATACAAAGGCGGTTTTACGGCAGGTTTGTGGCAAACAGTGGCTGTTGTTTTTGGTTCGAATTTAAAACAGAACTACGAGCCGCAGGGCAACGACCGCGCAATGGAAAGCATTGTTCAGGATGTTGAAAAAATGTATGGTGTTAGAAGGCAGGCAATGTGAACAAACTGCCTTTTCTTTGCTTAAATACTAATATTAAACCAATTCGTTTTTGTACAACGGTTACATGGTTTATTTTTGCTTAACATGAAAGTGGATATTCTTGCGTTTGGCGTTCATCCCGATGATTTAGAGTTAGGCTGCGGCGGCACACTTATAGCAGCCATTGCTGAAGGCAAAAAAGTAGCCGTTGTTGATTTAACGCGCGGCGAACTGGGCACACGTGGCTCTGCCGAAATCAGAACGGAAGAAGCGTTGAATGCAGGAAAAGTAATAGGCGTTTCTGTCCGCGAAAATCTCGACATGAAAGATGGCTTTTTTCAAAACGATGAAGAGAACATCCGCAAAGTAATTGTTGCCATCCGCAAGTACAGGCCAACTGTTGTTTTGTGCAGTGCGCCGGAAGACCGGCATCCTGATCATGGCAGAAGTGCCAAGCTCATTTCAGATGCGGCTTTTCTTTCGGGATTGAGAAAAATAGAGACAAAACAAAATGGTGAGGTACAGCAGCAATGGCGACCGGCCAATGTGTTTCATTATATACAGGACCGATATCTAAAGCCGGATTTTGTATATGATATTTCGCCCCATTTTGAGCAGAAGATGAAAGCCGTATTGTGTTACACAACACAGTTTAACGCAACGGATACAAAAGAGCCATCCACTTACATATCAACGCCGGATTTTTTAGATGTTATAAAAGCCCGCGCATTAATGTTTGGCAAGCGAATTGGCGTTACTTATGCCGAAGGTTACATTACACAAAAAATGGTTGGCATTACCTCCTTTGATAACATCATTCAGAACGTTACTTAATTTTTATCAAAAACCGATTGTTCCAACTATAAAACACCTCATTCAGAATGACTCCCAAGTTTGCAAACACAGCACCATCGTTTCACGTTGAATTAAAAAAAAGAATCAACCAGTATTTTGCCACTACCGGAAAGGAAATGACCGGAGGCTGGCGGTTAGTAACTAAGGCAATTGTTTTGCTAACTACTCTTATTGCTACCTACACCATACTTGTGTTTTTTACACCGGCGTGGCAGTGGGCAATTGCCTTAAGTGCGCTGCTTGGCTTTACCACGGCAGCTATTGGTTTTAATATTATGCACGATGGCAGCCACGGCAGTTTCAGCAAATACAAATGGTTGAACAAGACCGCTTCTACCATTGCAGAATTTGTTGGCGCGAGCCAGTTTATGTGGAACATGAAGCACAATGTGATTCATCATGCCTACGCAAACATTGATGGCATTGATGATGATATTGATGCAAAACCAATTTTGCGCATGGCGCCTACCCAAAAGCGTTATAAAATTCATCGCTTTCAACATTTGTACTTTTGGATTTTTTATGCGTTCCTGCATTTGTACTGGACGATGATGAGCGATTACCGCAAATATTTTACAAAGAAAATTGGCGATTTTCCCCTGAAGAAAATGAGCACAAAAGACCATATTGGTTTCTGGAGTTTTAAGATACTGCATTATGGTTTGTTCATTGTTTTGCCCATTATAAAATTGGGTGTAATTGACTGGCTGATTGGCTATACTGTTTTTACGGTTTGTGTTGGTTTCACCATTAGCATTGTGTTTCAATTGGCGCATACCGTTGAACATACAGAGTTTCCGGTACCTAATGAAATAACGCATAAGTTAGAAGATGAATGGGCCATTCATCAGTTAAAAACAACTGCCAACTTTGCGACACGAAACCGTTTGATTTCGTGGTACGTAGGCGGATTGAACTTTCAGATTGAACACCACCTGTTCCCAAAGATTTCGCATATTCATTATCCTGCCATTTCAAAAATCATCAGGCAGGCTTGCGCTGAACATGGCGTTGTATATGTTGAATACAAAAGAATGTACCAGGCAGTGGCATCTCATGTTTCTTTTCTAAGAGAGATGGGAAGAGCCTGAGTGAGATAGGTGAATGATAATGTTTGTTTTTGCCTCATTTTTAAAATAATAACGTCCCGCGGATTTTCGCAGAAAACCAAATTGAATCTGCGTATATCAGCAAAATCAGCGGGACAGTTCTTTTAGGTTACATCATTCTATCCAACTCATTGTATAATTATCATTCTCAATTTCCAAAGCTTGTTTAGTAAGCATTAAAGGATGAAAGGTATCAACCATCACAGCTAACTCTTTGGTTTCTTTTGCACCAATACTCTTTTCTACCGTTCCCGGATGCGGGCCATGTGGAATGCCTGCCGGATGTAACGTTATCATGCCGCGCGTTACATTTTTACGGCTCATAAAATCGCCATCTACATAATACAATACTTCATCGCTGTCAATATTGCTATGGTTGTAAGGTGCAGGAATAGAAAGCGGATGATAATCGAATAAACGCGGCACAAACGAACACACCACAAAGTTAGCCGCTTCAAAGGTTTGATGTACTGGCGGCGGTTGGTGCACGCGACCAGTTATCGGTTCAAAATCGTGTATGCTAAAAGCAAACGGATAGCAGCAACCATCCCATCCTACAACATCAAACGGGTGATGCGCATAATGCAAGCCATACAGCACACCTTTCTTTTTTACTTTTATCACAAAATCGCCGTTTTCATCAATGGTTTGCAGATTTTGCGGCGTGCGAATGTCGCGCTCGCAATAAGGTGAATTCTCCAGTAATTGCCCGTATTTGCTCAGATATTTTTTAGGAAACCGAATAGGCGAAAATGATTCTACAATGAACAAACGGTTGCTACTGTTATCAAAGTGAATCTGGTAAATAGTGCCACGCGGAATGAGTAAATAATCGCCATAACCAAAAGCTAGCTCGCCATATTGCGTGAGCAATTTGCCACTGCCTTCATGCACAAAAATCAGTTCATCAGCATCTGCGTTTTTATAAAAATAATCCTGCAGGCTTTCTTCTGGCGCAGCCAAACTAATATGGCAATCTCCATTCACCAATACTGCTTTCCGGCTTTGCAAATAATCCTTTTCAGGAGAGATATGAAACCCTTCAAAACTGCGATGCTTCAGCATTTTTTCTTCTGCGATTTGTGGCGCCACATTGATGGGTTCATCCGTTTTGATGATTGCGGTTGGAGGATGTGCATGATACAGCAGAGAATAATCGTTACTGAAACCTTCGGTCGAAAACAATTGTTCGGAATATAGTTTTCCATCGGGTTTTCGAAATTGTGTATGACGCTTGTGCGGAATGGAACCGAGTGATGTATAATGTGCCATAAACGATTTATGATTTATGAATGATGATTTATGATTGTACAACTCGTTTTTTATTTTACTGGATTACTGTTGGGTGAGTGATAAAATGTTTCCATCAGAATCTTTAAACCAGGCCACTTTTGCACCACTTGGTGATGTCCAGATTCCCAACTCATCTTGCTTCATAAAGTCATAGTCATATTGTTCACAAATAATTTCCTTTTCATTTAACTCCTTTATAGTGGCTTTAATATCATCTACATTCCAACCCAAGGCAGTAAAATTGTGTGGCTTCAATTCAGGTACAGTTATCACACGGAGACGTGTTCCATTAGCGTCGAATTCTAACGCATAATTATCTTCTGATAATAGTTGTAAACCTAAAACCTCTTTGTAAAATGTCTTTGCTTTTGCAGGCATTATAGTAGGCACAAACGCCTTTAATTCTTTGTTGGCAAGCATCGCTTCTATTTTAATTATTCAGCTAAGATAAAGATGTTGTGAAAAGTAATTTGTTATAAAAACTAACAACTGTTATTATTTTGAGGAAGTTTTTTATTTTTGCTTCATGCGTCCCGATTACGCCCATAAAATCTTCAATAATCATTGCAACGATTATGCTTGCCTGATGGAAACGCTTGCAGCCGATAATGATTGTTAATTGAATCTTGTGAATGGCTAATTTGAAATTATTATTCGCCTACTTCTTATTCACCATTCGCAACCCACCACTCACTATTTCAATTCACAATTCACCATTTATAATACCATGATCTCCGAAATACAAGCTCCACGCAAAGCGCAGGCTTCTGATGCATCTATAGATTTTCTTCCTTTACAGGGCACTGATTATGTTGAATTTTATGTAGGCAATGCAAAGCAGGCTGCCCATTTTTATAAAACCGCTTTTGGCTTTCAAAGCCTGGCGTATGCGGGTCCTGAAACAGGCGTAAAAGAAAAAGCATCTTATGTGGTAAGGCAAAACAAGCTCACATTTGTTTTTACCACACCATTACAAAACAACACTGAAATTGCGGCACACATTCAAAAACATGGAGATGGCGTTAAGCATCTTGCCTTGCGCGTTGATGATGCTGTAGATGCCTGGCAGCAAACTACTATGCGTGGCGCAAAGAGCAGCGGCAAGCCGGTTACGCTGCACGATGAATGGGGCGAACTGGTAATGAGTGGTATTCATACTTATGGCGATACCGTTCATCTTTTCATCGAAAGAAAAAATTATGGTGGCCCTTTTATGCCGGGCTATGTAGAATGGGGCTCGGCTTACAATCCAACCGAAACCGGTTTGCTTTACGTTGATCATTGTGTAGGAAATGTTGGCTGGAATCAAATGAACAAATGGGTTTCTTTTTATGAGACTGTAATGGGATTCCGCAATATTTTGACTTTTGATGACAATGATATTTCAACCGAATATTCTGCCCTGATGAGTAAGGTAATGAGCAATGGCAATGGCTATGTAAAATTCCCAATCAACGAACCGGCAGAAGGCAAAAAGAAATCGCAGGTAGAAGAATATTTAGACTTTTACAATGGCGAAGGCGTTCAGCATGTGGCATTGGCAACGCACAATATCATTGAAACGGTAAGCGCACTGCAAAGCCGTGGCATTGAATTTTTAAAAGTGCCTTCATCTTATTACGATGATTTGCTGGACCGAGTGGGACACATTGATGAAGACCTGCAACCGCTGAAAGAACTGGGTATTTTGGTTGATAAAGATGAAGAAGGTTATCTTCTTCAAATCTTTACGAAGCCAGTTGAAGATCGCCCTACTTTGTTTTTTGAAATCATTCAGCGCAAAGGCGCAAAAAGCTTTGGCAAAGGCAATTTCAAAGCCTTGTTTGAAGCCATCGAAAGAGAACAGGCAGCGAGAGGAAATTTGTAACGACTTTCACCGCAGAGGAAAGGGAATAAAGAGTTTGCGCAGAGAGAAATATATTTGATCAAAAACAAACAATGAAACGCATAGATACAGTAGAAACATAAGACAAGCACATAGATAAATACTATGTGACACCTATATTTCTACTGTGTCTATGCGTTTCAAAAACAACTCTGCGCAAACTCATTTTACTCCACTTCTCTGCGGTTAAAAAATAGGGCAAAAACAAACACATGAAACTGGTATCTTACTTACACAACGACACGGAACAACTGGCATTTTTGGTAGATGGTTATTTATACGATTGCGATTTGATGAATCCTGAATTGCCTTCTACAATGAGCATGATGCTGCACTTTTGGGACGATATGTTTCCCATTGCGCAGCAAACTGAGCAAGCGATTCGCGAAGGTTATCAACAACAAGGCAACAACATCACGTTAGATGAAGTAAAGCTCTTATCGCCGGTGCCATTTCCCACATCTTGTCGCGATGGTTATGCATTTCGTCAGCATGTAGCCGCAGCCCGAAGAAACCGTGGTGTAGCAATGATTCCGGAGTTTGATGAGTATCCTGTTTTTTATTTCACCAATCACAACAGCATACAGGGCGCGGGCGATGTGTTGTGTATGCCCGATCATTTTGAAAAATTAGATTTTGAACTGGAAGTTGCGATTGTGATTTGCAAAGGAGGAAGAAACATAAAAAGGGAAGAAGCCGATGAATATATTGGTGGCTTGATGATTATGAACGACCTGAGCGCACGCACTTTGCAGATGGAAGAAATGATGTTGAACTTAGGTCCGGCAAAGGGAAAAGATTTTGCAACAGCAGTTGGCCCTTGCCTTGTTACACTGGATGAATTGGAACCGTTTGAAGTGGCACCAAAAGAAGGGCATATTGGTAAAAGCTGGAATTTGGGAATGCAATGTTTTGTAAACGGCAAACAAGTAAGCGAAGGCAACTTAGGCGATATGGATTGGACATTTGCTGAAATTATTGAGCGTTGCAGTTATGGCGTTACGATGTATCCCGGCGATATTATTGGCAGTGGCACAGTTGGAACCGGTTGTTTTTTAGAACTGAACGGAACGGGGAAATTGAACGATGAAAATTATAAAGAACAATGGTTGAAAGAAGGCGATAGAATTGAGATGGAAGTGGAAGGTTTGGGTGTTTTAAAGAATATGATTGTAAAAGAAGAAAGTGAATTTTCTATCCTTAAAAACAAACGACTATGACAATTGATTTGAATGCAATATCACTGGCAGAGCGCCAGCATTTTTTGCAACATGCCATCGCGCCGCGACCCATTGCTTTGGCAAGCACAATAGATAAAGATGGCAACGTAAACTTGTCTCCTTTTTCTTTCTTCAATTTGTTTTCAACCAATCCACCCATCGTTATTTTTTCACCTTCCCGAAGAGTAAGAGACAATACCACCAAGCATACTTTGGAAAACATCAAACAAGTACCTGAAGTAGTCATCAACATAGTTACTTACGATATGGTGCAGCAAGTTTCACTGGCAAGTTGCGAATACGAAAAAGAAGTAGATGAATTTATAAAAGCCGGCTTTACAAAAGAAAAGGCAACACAAGTACAGCCGCCAATGGTAAAAGAAAGTCCTATCAAACTGGAATGCAAGGTGAATGAAATAAAAGTGTTAGGCAATGAAAAAGGTGGCGGCAACCTGGTGATTTGCGAAGTGCTTTGTATGCACATTAATGATGAAATATTGAACGAAACCAAAAGCATGATTGATCAAACAAAAATCAATCATGTTGCGCGTTTGGGTGGCAATTGGTATTGCAAAGTAGATGAGCACAATCTGTTTGAAGTGGCAAAGCCCAACACCAAACTCGGCATCGGGTTCGACAATCTGCCGAAGTCCATTCTGCACAGCAACATCTTAACCGGCAATCATCTTGCGCAGCTTGCCAACGTAGAAAGGATACCGGAAGAAGAGGAACAGTTTACCAATATGGCAATGACATTCATCATCAAACAATACCAGAAAAATACGGCAAAAACAAATCATGAATTGCATAAACTTGCTGCAGAATTGTTGAACAATGGTTTGGTAAATGATGCATGGCAGGTATTGCTACGCGCGGACAAGCCGATTCAAGAAGCGGTTTCAATTCACAATTAATAATAACCCATTTACAATATTCTAACGATGCAACGAAACAAGCCAACCGTACAGGATTACAATGCTTACACACCCGAAGATTTTAGCGTATGGAAGTTGTTGTTTGAAAGACAGATGCCACATGTGAAAGAACATGCAAGCAATCTGTATTTAGATGCGTTAAACATCATTGGTTTTAAAGCTGATGAAATACCGCATTTTGATAAAACCACAAAAAAGCTGCAAAACCAAACCGGCTGGAAAATTCAGGTGGTGCCTGAGTTGGTGCCACAGAAAGATTTTTTTGAAATGCTTACCCACAAAACGTTTCCGGCAACGTGCTGGCTGCGCACCATGGAAGAGCTGAACTACATTGAAGAGCCTGATATGTTTCATGATGTATTTGGGCACATTCCTTTACTGGTAAATCCTGCTTATGCGCAGTTTATGCAAGGCTTTGGCAGGCTTGCGATGAAATGGATTGATGATGCCGATGCGATTGCTGTATTAGCACGTGTGTATTGGTACACCATTGAGTTCGGTTTGTTAAACGAAAATGGCGAACACAAAATCTTTGGCGCTGGCATTATTTCATCCATTGGCGAAACGGCGCATGTGTTCAGCGATGCTTCCGAAAAAACGCCTTTTGATGTGCATCAAATGCTGGCAACACCTTATCGGATTGATACCTTGCAACCGCGCTTTTTTGTAATGGAATCGTTCGAGCAATTGTGTTCTGCTATTCCTCAAATAGATATTGAATTATCAAACATACTTTCAGAACAATTCATTCATTAATACTATGTGGCAGGAAAAAGATAACGAGCTGCAACGCAGTTTTGTTTTTGCCGATTTTTCAGAAGCTTTTGCTTTTATGACGCGTGTAGCTTTGCTGGCAGAAAAGGTGAACCACCATCCTAACTGGAGCAACGTGTACAACAAAGTAGAGATTCATTTGTCAACGCATGATGCAGGCAATGTTGTTACTGAAAAAGACAAAGCTTTGGCAGCAGCAATAGATAAACTGATTGATTGAAAACAAGGTCAATCAATTTTATAAAATGCGCGGTGCAAATGAATGTTGGCAATGGGTGTTACTACAAGCGGCAACATTTCTACCACCGTTTGATTGCTGTCTAAGCCGTAAGCTTTGCTATCTGATTGCGCCATCCGGTTGATGGTAAAATAGCTGTTCAAAATAAAGCCTTCTTTAACCGGCAGTTCATTATCATACGAAAGAAAACGTTCCAGCAACACAAAACGAAAGTTGTGTAAGTCTTCAATGTTTAAAGCCCGATAACGACTGGTAATGTCAATCTCTTTATTGTCTATCATTTCTTCAATTACTTTACGCAACATCACACCAATGCGCGGCTGAATGCGAAAGCCCAGCCTGAAATCAATGCGAATCACTTTATCTTCCAGCACTTCTTCCACACCATATTCCATTGTATATGGGTCGTCAGTTCTGTCAATATGAACAAACCAATATAAGTCGGCACGCTTTGGATTGTTACCAAATATTGAATTGATAATGCGCTTTTCAATCTGACGTGAATTGTTGGCTTTAGAAAGATAAATTAAATGGGAAGCATACTTCGGCACTGAAGTGTCTTCACTCAAATCTTTCAGTTGCGGTAAATAATCTTTGAGGTTGTTAAACACCGTATAACGGTTGATGATTTTACGTGCATTGAACCACACGTACATCGTTCCAATTAATCCGATTTCAAATACAAGGAAAAACAAACGCTTCACAATTTTTACTGCGTTGGCAATAAAAAAGCACGACTCTACACAAACAAATACCGTAAGAATTGCGCCAACAATCCAAAACGGAATATGCCGCACATAGCGCAGATAATAGTACATTAAAATGGTGGTCATGAGCATGGCAACCGTAATAGAAAAACCATACGCTGCCGTCATGGCTTCGCTGGTGCGGAAGTACAGCACCACTAAAACGCAGCCTAAAAATAAAATCCAGTTGATGCTGGGAATGTAAATCTGACCGCGCACAAGCGTTGGGTATTTTACTTTTACACGAGGCCAGAAATTAAGGCTGATGGCTTCGCTGATAAGTGTGAATGAACCACTGATTAGCGCCTGGCTGGCAATGATGGAAGCCATTGTGGCAATGATAACGCTGGGTATTAAAAACCAGGAGGGCACGATGGCAAAAAATGGATTCAATCCGTCTAAATGTGGTTTGTTTCTGACCAATGCCCAGGCGCCTTGCCCAAGATAATTGAGAACCAACGCTATCTTTACAAATATCCAGCTATACTGAATATTTCGCCTGCCGCAATGCCCCAGATCGGAATATAAAGCTTCCGCACCCGTGGTACACAAAAATACAGCACCCAATAACCAGAACCCACGTGGATGCTGGGTTAGCAACTCAATGCCATATACCGGATTCAAAGCTTCAAATATTCTTGGATAATGAGCAATCTGAATGATGCCTAATACACTTAACATGGTAAACCATAGCAACATAATGGGCCCAAATGAGCCGCCAACCACTTTTGTTCCAAATCGTTGAAAGGTGAAAAGAAGCAGCAATATCACTAAAACAATTTCTAATACTAAACTATTGCCCGGCACAATATGCTCTGCCATGCTTGGCACCATGTTTAAACCTTCGATGGCTGAAGTAACGGTAATAGGAGGCGTAATGATGCCATCTGCCAGCAAAGTACCCGCACCAATAATGGCCGGATACACAAGCTTTTTACCATATCGTCGCACCAGTGCATATAAAGAAAATACGCCACCTTCACCATGGTTATCAGCTTGTAGCGTGATGATAACATATTTAAAAGTAGTTTGCAGGGTAAGTGTCCAGAACACGCACGATATAGCGCCAAAAACAAGACTCTCGTTGATAGTTCCACCTTCTGTAAGGATGGTTTGAAAGGTGTAAAGCGGCGAAGTTCCGATATCGCCATAAATGATTCCTAACGCAATTAGTAAACCCGCTAACGAAAGTTTATGGTAATGGCTCTTGCTCATAAAAGAAAATTGTTTGCAAAGTAATAGCCAAGTTTATAAAAATATTCACCTATTAAAAAAACTAATATAATATATAAAATAAAAATAATACACTATTTTAGTTGACCAACTTTCAATTTTTACATTACAAATAAATGAATCATTGAAATATGTTTGTGCTTCTTTTTAGAATAATGATTTGCATCCTCATATTCCTTACTTTTAAATTCTTCTTTCAAAACAAAACTTGCCATAATGAAACCAGGAACTTCTGTTACAGTTGAAACGCCAACAACTTAAGCGAAACCGAAAGACAACAGCAGTAACATGAACCGCCGCAAATTTGTAGAGATGGCTTCATCGGCGGCGGTTGCATTCACCATTTTGCCGCGCCACGTGTTAGGCGGAAAAAACTTTGTTGCGCCAAGCGATAAAATAACGCTTGCCTACATTGGAAACGGAACGCAGGGCATTAACGAAATGTTGCCTATGCTTGCTGTTCCTGACATACAAATTGTTGCCGTTTGCGATCCCAATAAGGAAGCTAGAGGATACAGAGACTGGAGTCAGACTGGCTTGCGTGATCAGATAAGAAAAACCATAAACAATCCGAACTGGCAACCCGGTGGCGATAACATCATACCCGGCGGAAGAGACAATGGAAAAGACATTGTTGATTCTTATTATGCCAATGTTCGCAAACAACCGGCTTATAAAGGATGCACGGCTTATGCCGATGTGCGTGAATTATTGGCAAAAGAAAAAGATGTAGATGCCGTAAAAATTATGACGCCCGATCATCTGCATGGTATCTTATGCCTGGCAGCAATGAAGAAGGGCAAGCATGTAATTGTGCATAAGCCCATTTCGAATCGTTTAAAAGAAGGCAAGAACGTAATTAACATGGCGCGCAACAGCAAAGTGATTACACACCTTGTACCCTGGGACTCTAATGGTTCGATGGAAACGGTAATGGCTTGGATAAACGGTGGCGCCATTGGCACATTAACTGAAGTGCACAATTGGACAAACCGACCTGTGTGGCCGCAATATGCCGAACTGCCAACGGATAAACCGCCCGTTCCGCAAGGGTTTGACTGGGATTTATGGCTGGGGCCGGAAGCTGAGCGTCCTTATTCTTCCGATTATACAAACATGGTATTTAGAGGATGGTATGATTTCGGTGGCGGCTCGATGGCTGATATGGGCCATTACAGTTTGTGGACGGTGTTTAACGCGTTGCAATTGACCTCACCAACCATGGTCATTCCCAACCGCAGCCATGTATGCGATTTCAATGGCAGCGTGCCTTTTCAGAATCAACAATGATTTTTCTTTTCCGATGGCAAGTATGGTACGCTTTGCATATCCGGCTAATGGCAATCGCCCGCCGGTTGATTTGTGTTGGTACGATGGAGGAATGCGTCCGCCAACGCCGGTTGAATTATTGAATGAAAACAAAGAATTGCCTCAGGAAGGAATGATGTTTGTAGGCACGGGCGGCAAAATATTAGCTGGCTTTAATGTGCAGGATCCACAGATTATTTCGGGTAAAAAAATGGATGTGCCTGCCGGTAAAAAAGACAACAGAAGCCAGGTACAGCAAACTTCGGAAGCTTTACCTCTTTTTGTAAATGCCTGTAAAACCGGACAGCAATATGATGGCAATTTTAGACAAGCTGAATATTTAACCGAAGCGGTGAACTTATATGCGGTGGCTTTGCGCACGAACAAATTGCTGAAGTACGATGCGGCTAATCTTACGATTACCAATGCGCCGGAAGCCAACAAATATTTAAGCAGAGAATACAGAAAAGGATGGAGTCCGGATGAGATATAACAAGGTTTGTTTTTGCCCCTTTTTACCGCAGAGAAAAGAGTGTGAAATGAGGTTTAGCTGAGTTGTTTTTCTTCTGTATCACTTAAAAAAGTTCCGAACCTTTAAAAGGTTCGGAACTTTCGCTCTGCGAAACCTCTGCTAATTCCTCTTCTCCGCGGTTAAAAATTTTTTCAACAAAAAAACTTCATTTTATGAAAACAATACAACGCAGAGCCTTTCTCGCTCAAACGACAAAAGGATTAAGTGCAGCTTTTGTTTTATCCCATTTTCCTAAACACATATTCGCGGCAGCAAGAGCGAATGATATACCTATAGGGTTTCAAACCTTTCCTATCAGAGATACATTGGCAAAAGATTTTTCCGGCACTTTAAAAATGATGGCAGACAATGGTTATCGATTAACTGAACTGTGCTCGCCGCAAGGCTATGCCAGCATAGGCTTTGGCTTTTTGGCCAACATGAAAACAGAAGAAATCAAACGCACCATTAATGATGCAGGATTAAGTTGTCCAAGCTGTCATTTTGGTTCTAAAGAGTTGACGGATAACTTAGATAAATCTATTGAGTTTGCACAAGCGATGGGCTTATCACAAATGATTTGTTCAACATTTTGGTTGCCAAAAGAAGCAACGTTAAACGATTATTATGCGGCTGCCGATAAGCTGAATATAGCAGCGGATAAAATAAAAAAAGCAGGAATGCAAACGGGTTTTCATAACCATGAATTTGAATTTCATACTTTGGACGGACAACTCATTTATGATGCTTTAATGAGCCGGTTTGATAAGGACTTAGTGAAGATGCAGTTTCAAACAGAAGTGATTAATTTGGGTTACAAAGCGGCTGATTATTTTAAGAAATATCCGGGTCGTTTTATTTCATCGCATTTATCAGATTGGACGCCTGATAAAAAAGAAACTACTATCGGGCAAGGTGTGATAGACTGGAAAGAATTTTTTGCTGCAGCAAAAGTTGGTGGTGTTAAAAATTATTTCGTTGAGATGAACATGGACAACATGAAGAACAGCGCAAGTTATATTCACCAAAATGTATAAATAATTTTTCGCTGACACAGCATATAAAATATGAAGCAACTTTTGGTTTTATTCATTTTTGTTTTTGCCCATTTTATTATGGCACAATCGCAAAGCATCAATCTGTTCAACTCTTATCTGGCTAATACAAACCAGGTTTTATTTGTAAAAACAAGGGGCGTTGATTCAATAAGAGGAAGGATGTTTTTGTATGAAAGAAAAAACAAGAAAGCAGGCTGGAAGCTGGCTGATTCATTTACGGTGGTGGTTGGCAGAAGCGGGTTGGCGAAAGATGCCAGTAGCTCAATTTCATTCAACGATTTGCCAATCAAAAAAGAAGGCGATGGCAAATCTCCGGCTGGCGTTTTTCCGTTGGGCATTGTGTTTAGTTATCACGATTTAAAGGATTTAAAAATGCCTTTTAAACGGGTAGATACGCTTTGCCATTGTGTAGATGACACTGCATCTTCTTACTACAACACACTTGTTGTTGCCGACACAGCAAAGCGCTCTTACAACAGCTTTGAGTACATGAAGCGTAAGGATGATTTTTATGAATATGGCGTGTGGGTTTTATACAACAGTCATCCGGTTGTTGCAGGCAATGGCTCCTGCATTTTTATTCATATCTGGAAAGATGAAAGGAGCGGAACATCAGGCTGTACAGCAATGTCAAAAGAAAATATTTTGAAACTGATTGATTGGTTGAATAAAAAGAAAAATCCTATGTTGTTGCAGGTGGTTGAAGATGGCAAATGAGAATAGAACAGATGATTTTGTTTTAGCCATTAATACAATTTCTTTTCCATTATCATAAATTCCAATGGCTGTAAATGTTTGCCAGTAATATTATCTTCCTGAAAAAACTTTCTTTCGCCGGTTTCTTCATATCCATGCCTTTTGTACCAGTTGATTAAATCATCCCGTACAGAAATAACCGACATATAAATGGTTGTGCAATTGAGGTGTTTTGCCCATTCTCCGGCAGCCTGTAAAAGCTGTTTGCCAATGCCGCCGCCCTGCAAATGCGGATTACGGCAAACATGCCCAAATATAATTTTTGATGATGCTGTTGCAGGTTCACACAACCAATGATTTCGTTTTCATTGTTGGCGTATTTCAAAAATATACTTCCGGGCAGTTGCACTGTTTGCAAAAGTTGCTCTTCATTGGTGCGCTGCTCGCCGCCAATCAAATGCGCTTCGGTTGTCCAGCCTTGTTTTGAGGCTTCACCACGATACGCAGAATTAAGTAAGGCTTTAATAGCAGGAATATCGGCAGGCGTTGCTATGGAAATATGTGCATTTGAAAACTGGAACATCATTGGGCAAAAATATTATTCCGCTTTATTTGGTAAAAACAAACTCATCGCGGTTATCAAATAACACTTCATATTGCTCCAGAATATTTTGCTGAAAGCTGGATGGAAGTCTTGTCCAATCCCACAGCTCTACCAAAATAGGTATGTTGCTATCCGTTATTTTTTCGCGTAGTGAAGAAAAAATTGGATAAGGTAAAGGAGATAAGTCGGCTGTTCGTATTACTAAATCCAAATCGCTGCCTTCATGTGCGGTGCCATTTACACGACTGCCATACGCCCATACTTCTACTGGCATTTTTATTTTTGAAAAGATTGTATTGAGCGTTTGTTTGTCTTTGTCGCGGAGGAGCATATCAATTGTTTAACCGCTTGATGGAAGCCGCCAATTCGTTAGCGTCCACAATAAATTGGGGCAAAAACAAAAGAGTTTCTTCTGCGAAATTAACACCATAATCATGCGCTGTATTGTTTCTATTATCACGATACTTCATCCATCTTTCACCTTCTTCAAAAGTGATAATATTACGCAAAACTCCATGACGAAATACGTCCTTAAAAACCAACTGGTCAACGGCTTTGGAAGAATGGAAATAAGGCTTTAGCGCTTTGCGTAATAATTTACCGCTTTGCTCCAAAATGATTTCAAATTCTTTTACACAGGCCGAACGATACATGTCATGGTCAATGGTATCGGGTTGCGATTGATCCAGTAAAGACAATGCTTTTTCTAACGTTAAAATACATCGTTCTAAATAAGCAGTGTCAATTTTCATAAAGCAAGAAGATGAATTAATCTTTTACAAATCAACCATCAATAACTCACACACTCTTTCAACTCTTTATCTGTATAAGCCAGATTGTATTGTTTCAACACATCAGCAGGCACACCGTTCCATTGGTTAGGAATGTTGCCAACATAACCAATGTCTTTCACGCCAATCTCTGAAGTATAAAAACCAGTGGCAGTCAGGTTTCGCATCAAATTAAAAAACGAAACGCCCGGCTCCATGCCCGGCTTTGCTTTTTTAGGATAGGCAATTTCATCAACCATGGCAATGCGTTGCTTATCATCACAATCGCGAAACGATTGGTTGTAACGTGTTAAGCATTGCATATCTAACCAACGCAAGCCGCCACGCATAGGCGTTTGGTGTTCGGGAATATCCTTTACTATAAACTCAATAAAATCGGGCACTTTCGCATCGGTGGCACTACCACTCACTTCATCTTTCGGTATAATAATATCTGCCAATACCGAGATGGTTGCCATCTCATGATCAGTAAAAAATTTATTTTTTGTTACATCATCGTAATGCGCTTTTTCTTCCTTCATGCGGTCGAAATCATTTCCTTTGTTTTCAACCGCTTTTTCCGAAGGCAATTCTTTTCTGTTATCTGTTTTAATATCAGAATTACAGGCTTCTAAAACGGCACCTGCCGCCATGCTGCCTGCCAGCAATGCTTTTAAAGAATGACGTCTGTTCATAATCAATCTTAAATTTATGATTTGTGAATTATGATTTGTTATGTACGATGTTAGATGTGGAAAGCACGATGTAATTGGGCTGTTTTTTTGCTCATAGCTATTCGCTCACAGCTTCTCTACACATTATTCTTTTTCATTTCATCAACTAAATGTTCGGAAGCACGCATTGAAAGTGCCAATATTGTCCATGTAATATTTTTATCTGCCTGCGATACAAACTGGCCACCATCTACACACAACACATTTTTAGCATCGTGCGCCTGGCTCCAAGGGTTCAGTGCAGATGTTTTGGGGTCGTTACCCATCCGCACAGCGCCCGCTTCATGTATAATTTTACCGGGTGGTTCAAGCCCCCAGTTATTTTCTTTATTGTTATTGGCGCCCCAGGTAATTACGGCTCCCATCTGGTGTAATATTTCCGAAAAGGTTTCCGTCATGTGCTTGGCCTGGTTAATTTCATGCTCGCTGTATTTTACATTGAAGCGAAGCACCGGAATACCATATTTATCTACAACAGTAGGATCAATTTCGCAGTAGTTGCTCGCTAATGCAAGAGCTTCTCCCCTGCCTGCCATGCCCACGCCTGCGCCATAAAAAAAGCGGTAATCTTCTTTCAGCGATTTACCATAACCACCCCCTTCTTTTTTCAGCCCTTTTACTGCGTAAGCACCATTCAAACTTTCAATGCCCCAGCTAAAACCATACAACGGCATTCCCATACCACCACCATATTCAATATGATAACCGCGTGGAAAATCAAGCTTTTTATTATCCAACCACCAGGGCGTATAAACGTGCATTCCACCAACGCCATCTTCGTTGTACCGCTTTCTGTCGAAGAGTTCTGGAATGATACCGCCCATGCCTGAGCCGGTGCAATCGTGCAGATATTTTCCGACCACATTGCTTGAATTAGCAAGACCGTTCGGATGTCGTGGCGATTTTGAGTTCAATAACAAACGCGCCGATTCGCAGGCACTCGCAGCCAATATCACAGTGCGGCCACTTACCTGGTATTCCTGCATGTCGTCTTTATTGATGTAAGAAACCGCAGTAGCCAATCCTGTGTTTTGATCAGTTATAATTTCACGCGCCATCGCATTGGTAACAAGATCAACGTTGCCAGTATGCAATCGCCGGAATAACAAGAACAGAAGACGATGAAAAATCAGCATATACCTTACAGCTTCTTCCGCACTGCGAACAATAAAAACAAGAGCCGCGTTCTTTATTAATGGGTTTGGTAAGAATAGATAAACGCGATGGAATCACCGGCACACCGGCTGCAGTACCTGCTTTTTTTATCATCAGTTCATGCAGTCGTGGCTTGGGCGGTGGAAGAAAAATACCATCGGGATCGTTGGGCAAACCTTCATTGGTTCCAAACACGCCCAATAGTTTATCTATCTTATCGTAATAAGGCTTTACATCGTCATATCCAATCGGCCAGTCATCGCCCAAACCATCAATGCTTTTCCGCTTTAAAATCTTTCGGACCAAAACGCAACGAAATGCGTCCCCAGTGGTTGGTACGTCCACCCAACATACGGGCACGCCACCAATCCCATTCGGTACCCGGCGTTTGTGTATAAGGCTCGCCATCAATTTCCCAACCCCAATAGCAACCATCAAAGTCACCAAACGGACGATACTTGGTACTGGCACCACGACGGGGCGAATCCCAGGGATGTTTTAACTGCAGTGAATTTACTTTTGGATCGAACATAGGTCCGGCTTCCAGCAAGCAAACTTTTAAACCGGCATTGGCAAGCACGTAAGCCGCCATTCCGCCACCCGCACCGGAACCAATGATAACGGCATCATATTTTTTAGTGCTTTTCTTGATTTGTAAATCAGGCATGTAACGAATCGTTTTGTTGGGCTAAATGTAGTGCTTTCTCTTATTCACTTGTCAATTTTTAATGGTTAAAATCAAAATTGTATCGCGGTTCATCAAAATAGTTTTTACATACAATTGATACTTGTTTATCTCTATGCGCTTTGTGCTGCAAAGCCGATACATTTACATTTTCAACAATAGGACAATGGATTGTATTCTGGCAATTGATATGGGCACAACCAACTGCAAAGCGGTAGTATTTGATGTATCGGGAAACCTCATTTCTTCGCAAAACAAAAACTACAACACTATTAGCGAAACGGGTGGCAAAAGTGAGCAGGCCCCAACAGAAGTTTTTGATGCAGTAGTGCAATTGATACAAGAATCAGTACAAAAAAATAACAACATTACATCTGTTTGTTTCAGCGCTGCCATGCACAGCCTGATTGCAATTGATGATAAGGGCAAGCCTTTAACCAATGCCATACTTTGGGCAGATACAAGAGCCGCCAAACAAGCTGAACAATTAAAATCAACAGAAAGGGGAAAGATGATTTATGCAAAAACAGGAACGCCAATTCATCCGATGTCGCCGTTGTGTAAGATCATCTGGTTGAAAGAAACAATGCCCGATGTGTTTGGGCAAACGCATAAATTCATTTCATTAAAAGAGTTTGTTTTTGCCCAATTTTTTGGTAAGTATGTAGTTGATTATTCCATCGCATCGGCAACCGGATTATTTGATGTACAACAAAAAGTATGGTGTAATGAAGCACTAACTGCAGCAGGCATTACAGCCGATAAATTATCCACTCCGGTAGAGGTAACATATATTGAAAGTGCGCTATTACCTCAATATAAAAATTGGGTAAAAACAAACCAGCCGTTGCAGTTTGTTGTTGGCGGCAACGATGGCTGCCTTGCCAACTTAGGCAGCGGTGTGATTGAGCATGGTGAAGCATCGCTAACGGTTGGAACAAGCGGTGCTATCAGGATGACAACGCAACAGTTTTGTATTGATGAAAAAGAGCGAACATTTATTTATCTTCTCACAAAAGATATTTATATCAGAGGGGGAGCCATTAACAACGGCGGCATTACGCTGGAATGGTTGAACGAAATTATATCAACGAAAGACATACAAGAACTGTTGCAAACGGCGCAAACATCCTTGCCTGGCGCGAACCGCCTTTTGTTTTTGCCGTATTTATTGGGAGAACGTGCACCTATGTGGGATGCGGCTGTTAAAGGCGTTTTGTTTGGATTAACGCATCAACATACAAAAGCGGATATTGCCCGTGCAACTGTGGAAGGAATTTGCTTTGCGATGCGTGATGTGCTCCATGCCATTGAGGAAGTGAACGGAACAATAACAAGCATATATGCAAGCGGTGGCTTTACCAAGTCCCAATTTTGGTTACAGACAATGAGCGATGTTTTGGGCAAAGAAATTAGAATGAATAACAGCGCTGATGCATCGGCTACAGGTGCCGCTATTATTGGATTGTACGCGTTGGGTTATATAAAAAATCTACAGGAATCGAAAAAACTGTTTTCCGTGCAGCAGACGTTTTATCCAGATGCTTCAACACGCAATACATACGATTCCCTCTTTAGCATTTTTCAATCTCTTTATCCGAAATTGAAAGATGAATTTGTTGCGATAAGTCAGGTGTAATGATAATATTATTTACACAAACGGCTCTCTTCTATGAAAGGCTTTGTATTATTTTCGTTTTCCTCTTATGTTGTCTTCTACGCGCCAATTATATAAAAATGCTTACACCGGTTTATCGCGCAACACATGGTATTTATCCATTGTGATGCTCATCAACCGAAGCGGAACAATGGTGCTTCCGTTCATGACCATTTATTGTACGCAGAAGCTCCATTTCAGCATTACACAAGCCGGTTTTGTTATGGGCTTATTTGGTCTGGGAGCCATTGCGGGTGCGGCTTTAGGCGGGCGCATCACCGACCGCTTTGGCTTTTATCCGCAACAAGTGGCTGCTTTGTTTTTAGGCGGTGTAATGTTTATTGTTACAGGTTATTTACACACTTACAATTCGTTGTGCATTGGCGTTTTTATTTTAAGTCTTTGCAACGAATCGTTTCGTCCTGCCAATGCTACTGCCATTATATTTTACAGCGCACCCGATAATAGAACACGCTCCTATTCTATGAACCGGCTGGCAGTAAATTTAGGTTGGGCGGTGGGCGGCGCATTGGGTGGTTTTTTAGCATCCATCAATTACAACTTATTATTTTGGGTTGATGGAAGTACCAATATTGTTGCCGCTTTTTTATTATTAAAAATGTTGCCTTATGTAAAAGGAGGAACGCGGCGAAACACAGATGCCGCGAGAGTTACAACCTCTTCAGCTTACAAGGATAAAGTGTATTTGATTTTTATTGTTCTTACTATTTTATTAGGTTATTGCTTCTTTCATTTGTTTACCATTCTTCCTGTTTTTTATAAAACACAATGGCATTTAAACGAGCAGTTCATTGGCATTTTGATGGCGATGAATGGGTTAATTATTGTGCTTGTTGAAATGGTAATTGTATATTCGCTCGAAGGCACAAAACCTTTAACTGTATTTATTCGGTTAGGTGTTTTGCTAGTCGGCGCTTCGTATGCCATTGTTAATCTTCTTCCTCCCACAGCCCTTACAGCCTTCATTGCCATTGTTGTTATCACAATGGGCGAAATTTTAGCCATGCCGTTTATGAATTCTTTCTGGATCAATCGAACAAGTGAAAACAATCGCGGCCAGTATGCAGCCATGTATGCGATGGCATGGAGCATAGCGCAGATTGCATCGCCGGTTTTAGGCAGCCATTTAACGGTTCGTTATGGCTACAATGCAGTTTGGTGGCTGCTTCCAGGCGTTTGTTTGCTTACATCTATCGGGTTTTCATTGTTAGGGAAAAGGTTGCAAAAAGATAACGTTTGAATGATGATTTTAGCTGCTAAATGAGCAGCAATTTCTTTACAGTTATAAACTTACTTTTTTCTGAAATAAACTTTTCAATCATCCTTCTTTTATAGCTTTTCAACCTTTGGCTGAACGGTTGTTTACATAGAGCCTGATTTAACCAAAATTCAGTAGTGACGCGGTTTGAAAAGAGGTTGGGCGTTTTTTCTACTGCTACACATTCCTTTAATCCACATTTAAGTTGTGAGTAATGAGTGGGATTGAGAGACAATTGAATCTTGGATTTTGAAATAATGTTTAAGGGGTTCTATTTACATTTTTGTCTTGATACAAAAAAGCAACAAAAAAGATCAAGGACGGCATGATCGCTCCGCGCATCCGTCCAAGCGACCACATCTTGAGTGTAGCGGGTTGTGGTTTGGGTTGGGAGGTTGTGGGTTACGTGCAAATGGAAAGATTTGGGGATGGAGTGAAGTAGTTGGGAGAATAATATGTTGATCAAAAAAACAATATTCCTAATTTTTTTGGCATTACAACTTTGTTACACAATCTCACCAGTTTTTGCAAGTCCTCTGTTTCTAAAAAACATACCAGTACAAATTTATTATTCAATGCCAAACTTAATTATCAACATTTAATTGTGTATATCCTTTTTAACGGATCCAAAAAAATCTTGTAAATCTGTTAGTTAGGTTTGCCACAAATAAAATGGGGTTTGTTATCCACTATTCGTTATTATCTATTCCTTTTCTTTAAAACTCATCATTCGTAATTTTATATCGGCTATTTTTTATTTTAGTAAATTATCTAAAAATAGCGATTTTATATTATAGATTAAACTAAACATTTTTAAGTAAAAAGTAAATTTTATGGCAACATTGAATTCATGTATAAGAGATTTTATTGACAACATAACAGTTACCGATAGACAAGAAGAAAGTATACAATCTTCATTGTCCAATTTAGATTGGTATTTAATGGAAACAGAAAACACTTTACATGTTACCAATACATTTCCGAATGGCTCTTATGAAAGAGACACGATTATTCGTCCATTAAATGACATAGATGTTTTTGCTGTTTTAGATTTTGAAGAATGGAAGGATGATAACGGTGAATTACCTAATCCACAGCGTGTATTATCAAGATTTAAAAACTACTTGAATAGTACTGATGATTACAAAGATAAAGTAAGTCAAGACAGGCCATGTGTAACAATACAACTCAGTAATAAGCATATTGATGTATTACCTTGTTTTAAACAATCAGATGATAGCTATCTAATACCCAATTATGATTTACAATCATGGGTTTTCTCTTACCCCAAACAGTTAACAGAGAACCTTAATAATATTCATAGGGAAAGAGGCTATAAAGTGAAACAAATAATACGTGCTGTAAAATATGGTAATCGTGATAATGACAAATTAATTCCATCATTCCACATTGAAGAAACTGCAATAGCAGTTTTTCTTTTACATAGTTTCTCTAATTACGAGGAAGGAATACGTTTATGGTTTAATAATGCTGATTACTATACTAATCAAGATAGATTCAAATCTGAAGTCTGTTATGAGAAAGCCAGTAAATATATTAACCAAATTAAGGATAAGCTTAATGAGGCAAAGGATTTGTTGAATAGCAAAAAGGAAGGCGAGGCAATAAAAATCTGGAAAGAAGCCTTTGGAAAAGACTTTCCTACTATTGACGTTGAAGAAGCTAAATCTATTTCAAAAGCTCTTAGTGAAGGAACTTTAAAAGTTGGTTCAGCAGGATTGCTTTCTGAAACTACAGGTAAATTTATTTCTTCATCTAAAGGTTTTTTTGGTGATTTATTTTAGAACACAGCCATACAATTCTGACATTCAAATCTGGGCAATGAAAAAACATTACCCAGATTTCTCAATACAAAAAAGAGGGAAATATGATATTGAATTTGTTGGCAGATTGACTGTTAAAGAAGAGTTGCCTACTTACACTATATCGGTTACTTATCAAGGAGAAATCAGACCTTTGGTAAAGATTATCAAACCAATACTAGTTGAAAACCCACCGCATATTTATCGCCGAAGCGAATCATTATGCCTTTATCATCCACGAAATTTTAAGTGGTATAAAGAAAGATTAATTGCTAATGAAATAATGGAGTGGACTTCAACTTGGATATACTTATACGAAGTCTGGTTACAAACAGATATATGGTATAGTCCGGAAGCATCGCACGACATTGATAAAAACTGAATTATGGAAAAAGTGGTTCCCCATGCTATTGACTATGCACTTGTGAGTAAAGTAGATAAATTAAATAGTTATGTCCTGTATGTTTCTGCGGTGTTATCGCTATGTGTTATTCTCAACAATCATGTGAGTATTAATCTTGACAAAGAGCAGTTTAATGATGTTGCTAATAGAATTTTAGGGATTTTAGGAATCGCCTACTTTTTAATTGACATGATGAATAGTTACCTATTTCAAAACGCAGAAGCAAATAGAAAAAATGATTTTATAAACAACAGTTTAAATACTCAACTTTCAGATAAAAATTCAAAAGACTATTTTTCAAACGATTCAATAGATATAGGTATTTATAAGTTAGGAGTTAATTGTTTTGAAAACTGCTTTTTTTTTCGAAGTTCGTTTCAAGTAAGATGATATTACCTATGGTAGTCAAATCTTTTGTCATTTTGTTACTCTATCTATTTGTTCTATTTTTTACTGACCAAAATACTACACTGTCAGTCTTTCAAATTTCATTGCCATTTACTATTATTAATCAAACAATAAAGCTGATATTATTGAATAGCAATCTTAGTTTAATAGCACAAAATTTCAGAAATATATTTTCGAGTACTGAAAAAGCTAAACAAGATTCCTTAGTAATTAATAATGTAATAAATTATGAAAAAACTTTATCAAGCTTCAATGTACAACTTGATACTAAGCTTTTTGATAAGAATAATGATAAATTAAGCTTAGAATGGGAGAGAATAAAGCAATCTCTTAATATTAAATAGTTTCATTTTCCGCCCTTGTTGGCGTTCTTCACCAGAGCACGATAGTAAAAGGGTTTGCAAGTGAACAACACCAGCAAAGACGGAACCACCGAAACAACAATTTGGTTCGAGTACTATTTCTATGCTGCCTATCTCCTATTTGACAACATCAGATAATACAAAACGCATCGCCATCAAACAAGCCTTTATCACTCAATTTTAAATGCGGAATCACAAGCAATGCCATAAAACTTAACGTCATGAAAGGTGCAGCCAGCTTGCTTCCCAGCGATTTGGCTTTGTTGCTGATGGCAGTATATTTCTTTGCCACTTCATAACCATCTTCACCACTCATCAAGCCAGCAATGGGCAGGGGCAAAACATCAATCTTATTTCCATCAGCGCAGCTAATTCCGCCCCTGTTTTCGATGATGATATTGATAGCAGCCGCAATGCTTTCATCATCAACACCCACTGCAATGATATTATGACTATCATGCGCAACAGAAGAAGCAATAGCGCCCCGCTTCAACCCAAAATTTTTTACGAAACATTTTGTAACAGGCGCGTTTTGATAACGGTTAACTATCACCATTTTTAAAATATCCTGCTCAACATCACTTATTAAAAAGCCATCTTGTTGTTTTGGTTTTGCCCATATTTTATTGGTGATTAATTCGCCATCCAAGGCTTCAATAACGGGTATGTTTCCAGTGCTGTTAGGGTCATTTTGGATTGGAATGAGTAAGTCGCTTGCATTGATTTCGTTGCATGAAAAATTGTTGATGACTTCTTCCGCAACGCTCCTGATAAATGAAGTTCCTCTCTCTGCTACCAACTCGCCGTTGATGTATGTTTTGATAACTGTAAAATCGGTAAGATTATCAACCAAAACAAAATCGGCCGCATCACCAACGCGCAACAAACCATTGCCCAATTTATAATGCAAAACCGGGTTGATGCAAGCCGCCTGCAATACTTTATATACATCAATGCCTTTGGCAACAGCCCGCTTGCAAAGCGCATTGATATGACCTTCCACCAAACTATCGGGATGCTTGTCATCGCTGCAAAACATCATATTTTCAAAATGATCATTCAACAAAGGAATCAGGGCTTCAAAGTTGCGCGCTGCACTGCCTTCGCGAATGATAATTTTCATTCCATAACTCAATTTCTCCAACGCTTCTTCAGCAGTAACACATTCATGGTCGGTACTGATGCCTGCATCAATGTATTGCTTTGCTTCTTTGCCACGCAAACCCGGTGCATGACCATCAACCGGTTTCTTTAATTGGTGCGCAATGCTTATTTTTTTCATCACTTCTTCATCGCCATTCAGCACGCCCGGAAAGTTCATCATCTCGCTTAAATAATGAATATCGTCTTGTAGTAGCAAAGCTTTTACATCGTTGCTGTTAAGTGTTGCTCCGGCAGTTTCAAAAGTGGTGGCAGGCACACAACTTGGCGCACCAAAATAAAACCGAAACAGCACTTTCTTCCCATTGTCAATCATGTATTGTACGCCCGCCATGCCGCACACATTGGCTATTTCATGCGGGTCGCTAACGGTGGCAACCGTGCCATGCACAACGGCCAGTTTTGCAAACTCTGATGGCAGCAACATGCTGCTTTCAATATGGACATGAGCATCGGTAAAAGGAGGCAAAACAAAAGGCAAACTGTTGTCTTCTTCAAGTTTGGAAATGCTTATAATTTTTGAATCTGCAACCAAAATTTCAGCCGTATAAATTTGCTTGTTCCAAACATCAACAAGGTTTCCTTTTATTTTGAAAGATGAAGTCATGAAATGATTTTTCTGCAAAGCAAACTTTTTAATAATGAAGATGTATCTATATATTTTGACTTGTCTTGTTACGATAAAAAATCTGCCAAAAACAAACCATCATTGCTTCATAAACGTATAAGGATCGTATTCTAAAAAGTCGTTCACCTTCACATCAGTTGATATCACTTTGTTGTTTTCAATTTTAAATTTCAATGCAAAAATGCCATACGCAAGGTTATTGTAAGTCATCAGCCATTCACCTCCATCCATGTATTGCAATGAAGCCGTAAGGTTGTTATGATTACCGAAGTTGATTTGCAAGTCATTTGTTTTTGCCACAATTTGAATGTTACCAAATAGTTGATTGGCGTAAGTGCCTTCGTAGCTGGTTAACGGAAGTTGCGGCTTTGCACCTTTTACCCTTTTTTGCAGAGCAGTAATATTGCCAACAATGCCGGTTTGTTCTTCTTTAAAATCAGACAATGAAGCAGCACTGTAATTCACATAAGGCATATTGAAATAAGAAGCCAAAATCTGGTAACGCAGCAATTCAAAAAACTCCTGGTTATCGTTGTTGGTTAGGATTGTGATGCCTAATTTTTCTTCAGGCACAAAACAAACATTCGTAACAAAACCATCTGCGCCGCCTGTATGGTCGTACACTTGTCTGCCGGCCATGTCTCTTATAAAAACGCCCAATCCATAAGCTACAAAATGACCATTCAATTTATTCTTTTGCGTGCTGATTAATGTGTTCACGCCACGCGTTTGCTGCAATACTTTCCAGGGTAAAATTTGTTTTTGCCCATATTTTCCACTGTCCAATTGCATCATTATCCAATGACTCAAATCTTTCACACAACTTACTATGCTGCCTGCCGGTGCAAGGTTGTCAACATTGTCGTAAGGCAACTTTTGCAACCTGCCGGTAAATGCTGTTGTATAAGGCGTTGCTGCATCGGGCATGTTCTCCATGTTGGCACCTAAGGTATGTGTATTGTTCATGTTCAATGGCGCAACAATGCTATCATATACATATACTTCCCAGGGTTTGCCGGTTACTTTTTGTATCACCTGGCCAGCGGTTAAAAAACAACTGTTGCAATAGCCATACGAAGCGCGGAATTGCTGAGGCGGCTTCACATAGCGCATCTTATACATAATGGAATCGCGCGATAGTGTTGAGTTCCAGAAGGTGAAATCGCCTTCAAATGTTTTGGTTCCCAAATGATGGCCCAGCATATCTTTTATCGTAACGAGGCCTGTTGTGGTTGAATCGTACACGCGGAATTGAGGAAAGTATTTTGTGATTTTATCATTCAGCGAAAGCTGTTTATCATAGTCAAGTTGTGCGAGTGCAGTGCCGGTAAAAAGTTTGCTGTTGCTCGCAATCATAAACAAAGTATTTTCATCCACCGGCTCTCCATTTTCGATGTTTTTTACACCATATCCTTTCATCATTACAATGCTATCATTCTTTATTATAGCAATAGCAAGCCCGGGAATGTTCCAGTCTTTCATGCCTTGTTTGATGTAATTATCCAAACTGTCTTTAATGAAAGAAGGCTGTCCATCAACCGCATAAATTAAGGCAAAACCAAACAGTAACAATAGAAGCTTTTTCATACTCGAATTTGAGGAAAGATAAAAAAGGAACGAATAATGTAAAATGATTTTTTTTACCGCAGAGAACATGAGTGAAAAGAGCTTTCACAGAGAAAATATACTCTGCGAAAGCTCCTGTTTCTCCATTCTCTGCGGTGAGACATCTGCCCCTATTTAGTATCATATATTTTAATGCAAAACCAAAAACGCTTATTCAATCTCAACATAAATAGGACAATGATCGCTGTGCTTGATATGCGGCAAAATCTGAGCGTCTTTTATGTTTGATTTTAAATTGTCGGTAACGCTGATATAATCAATGCGCCAGCCTTTGTTTTGCAAACGAACTGAAGGGAAACGCTGGCTCCACCAAGAATAATGATGCGCTTTATCAGGATGAATGTGCCTGAAAGTATCTACATAGCCGCTGCTCAAAAATTGCGTGAGCCATTCGCGTTCTTCGGGTAAAAAACCCGATGAGTTTTTGTTTCCTTTCGGATCGTGAATGTCTATTTCTTTATGAGCGATATTATAATCGCCGCATATCACCAACTGATGTTTGGTTTTGCGCAAATTTTCTAAGTATTCATGAAACTCTTTCAGCCATTGATACTTGTAAGTTTGTCGTTCATCGCCACTGGTTCCCGAAGGAAAATAAGCGCTGAACACACTTAGGTTTCCAAAGTCGGCGCGTATCACCCGGCCTTCATAATCGCTTTGCTCAATGCTGCTGCCATACTCAACGCTATCAGGTTTTATTTTGGTAAAAATAGCAACGCCGCTGTAGCCTTTCTTTTGTGCGGGATACCAATACGTTTCAAAGCCCAAAGCTTCTATTGTTTCAACAGCAACATTTTCTTTCATTGCTTTTATTTCTTGTAGACAAATTATATCAGCAGGGTCGGTTTTCAGCCAATCCAAAAAACCTTTATTGATGGCAGACCGAATGCCGTTTACATTATATGAAATGACGCGCATAAACATTCAATTTAAGTGGTTAAAATAAAATCATCAAATCCATACAGCAAAGCTTGTAATTTGGATTACAGAAAAAAGTAAGAAAAAAATTTTAAAATATAAAGTCTACAGATTTGGTAGGAAATATAAAACCTTTTACTTTTGCCCCGAATTAAACCACACACATTCAACACCAACATTCGTGAGCGCATCTATTCTGCATACCAACTTTTATTTTTTACAGTCTGCATCAATCAACTGTTGTTGCCTGTTGCTAGCACAATTGTGTTGTTGTATATAAAAGCTTCGCGCTACTCAACTTTGTTTTTACAGCTTTTTTCGCGCAGCTTTTTTATAAAAGAGAGCTGGCAGATCAATCATATCAATCAAGAAGAAAATACATGAAACATTCAGGCAAAAAGAAACTGTATAGTAAGCAACTCATTTGTAACAATAAAACTGTTATACTATGATATAAGAATTTGACAAAAAAAGCGACCGGATACTGTTGGCGCAGCTCCGGTCTTGCAATCAAAAAATCAGGCTTGACAAAATACAGTTCGATGGCATTGCCGTCGGCTGTACACCTTATTATTTAATCACAAATCAAAGCTAATGAAAAAGTTCGTATGGCTTTTAAGTTTACTTGTAGCAACACCCGTTTTTATGATGGCACAAACAGAGCCATCTTCGGTTATTAATTCTACACTTTCCGGCACAGTAACCGATGCGAAAACAAAAGCACCCTTAGAAGGTGCGTTGGTAAAAATTAAAGGCGTTACCAATCAAACCTTAACCGATAACAGGGGCAGTTTTGTTTTAAAAACAGGACAAAAGTTGCCATTCATTTTAGAAGTCAGTTATGTAGGTTACAGAAAACTGGAAATAGAAGCCACCACCAGCACAATAAACATTCAATTACAGGATGAACAAACGCAGATTGAACGAAGTGGTTGTAGTTGGTTATGGCACACAGCGCAGAACAGATGTTACAGGCTCGGTAGCAAGCGTATCAAAAGATCTATTAGCGCAACCTGTACCTTCATTTGATAACATGCTGCAAGGCGCTGTAGCAGGCGTACAGGTTAGCCAAAGTTCAGGGCAGCCTGGTGCAGCGTCAACCATCAGGATACGCGGCGGCAATTCGCTTAGCTTTGGCAACGATCCGCTTTATGTAATTGATGGATTTATTTATTACAACGATAATAACCTCACCAATCTTGCCCCTCCATCAGGCACAAGCGTTACCGGCGCAACCATCAATGCATTGTCAACCATCAATCCGAATGATATTGAATCAATAGACATTTTAAAAGATGCTTCGGCAACGGCTATCTATGGTTCAAGAGGTGCCAACGGCGTGGTTATCATTACTACCAAAAGAGGCACGAGAGGCAAAAGCAATATTGAGTATAGTGGTTATTATGGTTTTGGAAATGCCACTAATAAAGTTGGTGTCTTAACCGGGCCGCAATGGGCAAAATACTATGATGATTTATATAACAATACACCAGGTATTCAAAGCGCATTAGCATCAAACAAAAAAATTATTGACTCTTTGGGATCGGCGGGAGTGAATAATGATTGGGTAGATGCTTCATTGAGAACAAGCCAGGTGCAAAGCCATGAAATATCAATTTATGGCGGCGACGATAAATCAAGATATGCTTTGTCGGGTAATTATTATGATCAAACAGGAGGTGTTTTAAATACGGATTTTAAACGCTATTCAGTTCGCTTCAACTATGATAGAAACCTCACAGATCATTTTAAAATTACAGCTAATATCTATGGCAGTAATTCTGTAGAAAACAAACTTACCGGCTCTGCCTATAGCTCCATAAATAATTCAAATGCCTTTAGCTCTTTATATACCGTTAATCCATTACAAACTATAAAAAATATTGACGGTTCATACAATACAAGCTATCAGCCGGCAGTATCAACCACTTTTAATACAGTTAACGGGCTACTGCAAACTGATAATCCTCTGCTGGATATTGTTTCGACTATCAATCAATCTAATATTTCGCGTGTATTGGGAAATTTTGCAGGAGAATATAAACTACTGAAAGACCTTACATTTAAAGCTACATTCGGTACAGACATCATTAGTACCAAATTAAATTACTACGCTCCTTCTTATACGACAAATGGTAATGCAACAGGTACCATATCGGGTTATGGTTCGGTAGGAAATATTCAATATCTGAGTTGGCTGAACGAAAACACATTGACGTATAACCATGCCATCAACAATACACACTTTATTGATGCACTGGTAGGTTATACAACGCAATATCAACATGCCGAAAATGCTTTTACCGCAGCAGCTTCCTTTCCTTCAGATTATACAACCTATCAAAACTTGTATTCAGGTTCTGCACAGCAGGTAACAGGTTCAGGAGAATCGCAAACCGTATTTCGGTCATGGTTAGGAAGAATCAATTATTCCTATAAACATCTGTATAATATAACATTATCGGGCAGAGCAGATGGTGCATCGGCTGCCGGTATTAACAACAAATGGGGCTTTTTTCCTGCTGTTGGATTATCGTGGAATACTTCCGGGGAAAAATTTTTCTCAGCAATAAAAAACACAGTCAACAATCTCAAAGTAAGGTTCTCTGCCGGAAGCATTGGCAACGCAAACTTCCCCGCTTTCAGCTCTTTGGCAACCATCAATACATCAGGATATTATTTTGGAAGTCCGGTTACCGCAGTAAATGGTTTATCGCAAACACAATTGGCCAATCCTGATTTAACATGGGAAACAACAACGCAATATGATTTGGGTTTAGACGCAGGCTTTATAAATAACCGCATCAACTTAACAGCAGATTTTTATTATAAAAAAACAACCAACCTGTTTGTAAACACAAGTGGATTGATACCTCTTTCTACAGGCTATGCTTCAGGTGCTGAAAATATTGGAAGCATTGAAAACAAAGGCTTGGAGCTTACGCTTACCACAGCAAACATTGAGGCAAGAAATTTTAGCTGGCGAACCACTTTTATTTATTCAACCAATGCAAATAAAATATTGAGCCTGGGCCCCAGTTCTTCGTTTCAGCCGGTAGCACAAACCGGACAGGTATCACCCGTAATTGTAAAAGTAGGTTTGCCGGTGGGAACTTTCTGGGGATATAAAACAGATGGTTTATTAACGGAGAAAGATGTAAACGGCTCGGAGCCTGTTGGTAAATTAACCGGCGTATCTCAACAAGTGGGTGACCGTAAATACTTACATGCGCCCGGTAAAACAGGCGCAACCATTACTACCGCTGACAAGCAAAATTTAGGAAGTGCGCAACCTAAATTTATAGGAAGCATCTCCAACCGGTTTGCCTATAAAAGCTTCGACCTTACAGTGTTTTTTGTAGGATCGTATGGCAATAAAATATTTGATCTTCAGGAGCAAAATTTAAGCAAAACCACAGTCAACACAAATGTATCCAGCAACCTGCTAAATAGGTACGATCCCGTTTCCAATCCTCATGGAACATTCCCTAAAATTGTAAATGCACCTGTGATGCAAGTGGAAGATTCTTATATTCATGATGGCTCTTATTTACGTTTAAAAACTATTACGCTTGGTTATGTGCTGCCTCCTGCAGCGGCATCAAAAATATTAGCCAAGCAAGTGAGGATATATGTTACGGCTCAAAACCTGTTAACCATCACCAAATATCCAGGTTTGGATCCCGAAGTAAACTTTTATGACCAAAACAATCTTCAGCCGGGGATAGACCTTGGAATATATCCCAGTTTCAGAACCTTCCAGGGAGGCATTGATGTAACCTTTTAATCAATTAAAAAAATTACGATGAAAACAAAAATCATATCAGGTGGCTTGTTAGTTTTTGCTGCAATAGCAACCACTGTTACGTCCTGCAAAAAGTTAACTGAATCTCCGCAAAGCAGCTTAACACCTACTGAATTTTTTAAAACACAAACAGACGCAGTTTCTGCTGTTACAGCCGTTTACAGTACACTGGTTACTGACATCAATAATGATTTCCCGATTTACGGAAGAAACATTAATCTGCTTACCGACAACCCAAGCGACGATGAACAGTATAGCCCATCTAATACCAATCCTGATGTAAGGGCAATGGGAACGGCAACATACGTAAACACCAACGATCGTGTGCATAAAATATATGCCCAGTTGTATTGGGGAATTGATAAAGTAAACCTTGCAATTGATGGTATTACGTCTATTCCGGATAACCAGTTTTCCAGTTACAACAAGTACAATCTTATACAGGAAGCACGTTTTATAAGAGCTTTATATTACTTCGATCTTGTGCGCTTTTTTGGAGGCGTGCCGCTTGTACTGCATGATGTAGGAACCATTGCCAAAGCCAATCAACTTCCACCACGTGCTTCAAGAGATTCTGTGTATGCACAAATCATTGCAGATTTGGATTCGGCTACCTATCTTCCCGCTACGCAAACAGGTGCCAATACAGGCAGAGTTACTTCAGGCGCAGCATATGCTTTATTGGGTAAAATATATGCAACAAAACATGATTGGGCCAATGCAGTAGTGGAATTGCAAAAAGTAATTACTGCCGGAACCGCAGGATTGTCGGGTACCGGAAGCTATGGGTATGATCTGTTCCCAAAATTTTCAGATGTTTTCCAGGCGGCAACAAAAAACGGGCAGGAGCATATCTTCTCTGCTCAGTTTAACGGAAATGTTGGCGGTGGTTTCACTGCAACGACAACTCTTAGTTCTTTTACATGGAGCAATGCTGCTTATACTGCAGATGTACCTTGGCCTTTAACGCTTGACACAAGTGCATTGCCCATCAAATTGTTTGATATTAACGACCAGCGCAGAAGTGCAACTTTCTATGATTCATTGTTTAATACAACAACAGGCAAATGGGTAAAATGGCCCTATTTCAACTATCTCAAATGGGTTGATCAAAGCACAGGCTTCACAACGGCTTTGCAAGGCAATCAAAGTGCTAAAAGCAAACTGAATTTTCCTATCATCCGTTATGCCGATGTATTGTTGTTATATGCAGAAGCATTGAACGAATTAAACGGTGGTCCTACTGCAGAAGCTTATGCTGCTGTTAATATAGTAAGAGGAAGGGCTTATGCACCGGTAACGGGTTACAATCCAAAAACCATCACCTACAGCAGTTATAATTATACCGGCAGTGGTAATTATACCGATCATTCTTTTGATTTACCGGAAGGATTATCATACATAGATTTTAAAGATTCGATTTATAATGAAAGAAGGCGCGAGCTTTTCTTTGAAGCCAACCGTTGGTTCGATTTGGTGAGGCGTTCCCCTGATGCAGAGTATGGTCCGGGACAATTTTATCTTACCAAAGTACTTAGTCAGTATGGAAATCCAAAAGCGAGCGCAAGTTTAAAAGACACGCTTTTTCCGATTCCATTTACAGAGATTCAATTATATAATTCGAGCAATACTGCATTTGCCCAAAATCCCGGATGGGAATAATAAAATATAAGTAAAAACAAACGATTGATAATCTCCTGCGTTCGGGAGGAAGTTACAACAGATAAAGTTTACTGATGATTCTTTATCAATAGAAAACAGCCAATGGAAGCAGGAGGCTATCACTCCATCATCACATAAATAGATCACAATGAAACAGGGGTTTGGTTTTATCGTTTTTTATTTGATAATCGCTTCAGTACACGCGCAAACAAAAGATACCATCAAGATAACAGGCACTCGTTTTCCGTTTGAAATTGTGCAGCAATGGATCATTGCTTATCAACAAACACATCCAAATGTGCAGTTCCAATTGAGTAAATCAATACCTGGCGAGAAAGCCGATATATTGATTGCAGCACACGGCTTCAGAGAAGGCGAACTGAAAGACAACCAGGACATCATAGCCGTGAACCGTTATGCACAACTACCCATCGTTAACAGCAACCGGAAAGACCTGAAAGTATTACAGGATAAAGGTTTTACAAAAGAAGATTTACAAGAAGTTTACTTCAATAATAACGGCAAAAACAAACATCCTTTGTTTCAATCTACCGTTTACAAACGCAATAAAATTGTTTGTGCTTCAAGGTCGTTTGCAGAAAATATCACCGGCATTCAGTCTGATGTTAATGGCATTTTAGTAAATGGAGATGACCGTGCGTTATCTGCTGCCGTGAAAGAAGATGTGAATGGAATTTCCTACAACAACCTTGGCTTGATTTACAATTTGCAAACACGCAAAGTTGCCGACAGCATTGCCATTGTGCCGATTGATTTGAACGGGAATGGAAAGATAGATAGAGATGAAAACATCTATGCAACGCTTGATGATGTTCTGGATTATCTGGGTAGTAATAAGAACAACAATGCCATTCCGCAAGACAACGTAAATATCGTTTATGATAAAAACAAAATCAACAAAAATGAGATTCTTTTTTTGAATTGGATTATCACACAAGGACAAAAATACAATCGCAGTTATGGCTTTTTAAATGTTGCTGAAAGTGTTGCCAGGAAAGAGCAGGAGCAATTGAACGAGCTTTTGAAATAAAAATGAATTTGAAATAAAAACAAAAAATATGAACAAAAACAAACTCTTACTGAATGCACTTCTAACACTAAGTTTTGGCTTTGGCTTATTGAATACAAACGCGCAGGACACAGCCTACCATGGAACCGTTGGTAAAACCTTAACTGAATCAAAAGAGTATCGCATTCCTTATCCAACCGCACCCAAAGGCGCACCCAATGTCATTTGGATATTATTGGATGATGTTGGTTTTGGTGCCAGCAGTGCGTTTGGTGGATTAATTAGTACCCCAACCATTGATAGTCTTGCCAACAACGGTTTGCGATACACCAACTTTCATACAACAGCAATTTGTGCGCCTACACGAGCAGCGTTATTAACCGGAAGAAACAGCTCTTATGTGCACATGGCTGGCTTTGCACACAAAATTTTATCAGCAGGTTTTCCAGGTTGGGATGGAAAGATTCCATCAAGCGATGGAACAATTGCTGAAATATTAAAAGCCAATGGTTATAACACGTTTGCTGTAGGTAAATATGGTGTAACACCCGATGAAGAAAACAACAGTGCCGGTCCGTTCGATCATTGGCCAAGTGCAAAAGGCTTTGAGCATTTCTTTGGTTTCTTAGGCTCACAAACCGACCAATACAAACCAGACCTTGCTGAAGACGATGCGAAAGTAAATCCTGATGGAAGACACCTGAGCGAACAGATCACAGACAAAGCTATTTTTTACATAGACCGGCAAAAGAAAGCGGCACCGGATAAGCCTTTCTTCTTGTATTACGCTCCCGGCGCAACCCATGCTCCACACCAGGTTCCCGATGATTGGCGCGACTTGTACAAAGGCAAGTTTGATGAAGGCTGGGATGCATACAGAGAAAAAGTGTTTCAAAACCAAAAGAAGCTGGGCTTATTGCCTTCGTATGCACAATTGCCCGAACGCAATCCCAATATCAAACCATGGAATAAACTATCTGCTGATGAGAAGAAATTGTATGCCCGCTTTATGGAAGTGTATGCCGCGTATTTTGCTTATACCGATTATCAAATAAAGAGAGTAATTGAAGAACTCAAAAAAGTAAACCAGTTAGACAATACTGCCATCTTTATAATGATTGGCGATAACGGAGCAAGCAAGGAAGGAACCTTGTACGGAGACGTTGATAAACCCATATTTGGCAAGCCAGCCTCGGAAGAAGAAAGCATCAAATACAATTTAGCCAATATTGATAAAATTGGTAAGCCGGAAGGTGTTGAGGCAAACTATCCATTGGGTTGGGCGCAGGCTTGCAATACGCCTTTCAAATATTGGAAACAGGATGCCAACAGCGAAGGCGGCACACACAATCCTTTGATTATTTTTTATCCGAAACTCATTACAGATAAAGGAAGCTATCGCAATCAATATTCTTACATTACGGATATTTTGCCAACTACACTTGATATTGTTGGCATCAAAGCACCATGCAATTATTAAAGGCATCCAGCAGGATTCATTGCAGGGAAACTCCTTGTTCTTTACATTCAATGATGCTAAAGCTCTATCGCGCCACAACACGCAGTACTATTATATTTTCGGTTCAAGAAGTATTTACAAAGATGGTTGGAAAGCAGGCTTTGCCTTTCAATCTGCGAACCATAATGGCTTGATGAGCAACTACGCAGTGGCAGATACTGCGCACAACGATTGGCAGTTGTACAACCTGAATGAGGACTTTAATGAACGCATTGATTTAGCAAAAAAGAATCCGCAAAAATTAGCCGAATTAAAAGCTTTGTTTGATGAAGAAGCTACCAGGAATCACCTGTATCCGTTGATTACCTGGGATGATGTAGCTGACAAAATCAAAAACGTTTCAATCATGCCGAAAGGCTTACAACTCAATCATGACAAGCAATAAAATGTATCCGTTAAAAAGTTGTATTCACTACTTCAAAACAGGATAAATCAACAAGTTCCATTGTTCATTTTAAAAACGCTTTTTATGTTGACAAACGATGTTTGGTTATTAATAAAAAAGATAGCGGTAGCTGTTCTTATTTTCTTGTTCCCATTACTTGTAATTGGTGGCATTTTATGGTTGATACAATTCTCTTTCTTAAGTAAATGATTCATCAATAAAACAAATAAGTATGAAAGCTGAAAAACAAACGATTCAAAAAATCAAAAGAGATTTATTTATTAGTCTTTTCCTGTACGCTTTACCCGTATTGCTAATGCTGCTTTCGTTTACAATAAGCGGACAAAAGCCATGGAAAAACAAAGTGAACATCACACATGCTCAAACGAAATAAAATCACGCAAAAACAAACGTTATGACTGCTATTTTTGAAACGATTTTTCATCATCTCAACACATGGGGTTTGCCCGTGATAATGGTTATTATAGGTATTGTTGAATTTGCCTACGGCTTATACGAAAATCACTGGACAAAAAGTGAGCGATTGCTTGATATAGTATGCTTTGTTGTACCGAAGATTTTGGTGAAACCAGTGATTGCTTATTTCGGTTTGCTGATACTTCCCAAAGTGTTACCGGGTGCTAAAGATGTATTCGCATGGGTTCCTTTCTGGTGGGGCTTTTTCATTATTGCAGTTGGGGATGATTTAACGCAATACTGGTATCATCGCTTGCATCATCAGTTGCCCTGGTTGTGGCGCTTCCATCGCACACATCATTCCGCGCCTTACATGGGCATGGCAATGGCAAGCCGGCAAAATTTTTTGTACACCCTTTTCTTTTCACAAATTTATTTTACAACCACCATGGTGTATTTGGGTTTGGGTTACCAAGCGTTGTTTGTAACCGGCATAAAAGCGTTGATAACAACCGGCGCACACAGCAGTATTAAATGGGACAAACCTTTTTATACCAACAAATGGTTGAAGCCCATTGGCTGGATAATGGAGCGATTGATTTCAACACCGGCAACGCATCACGCGCATCATGCTGATACCAATGATGATGGTATTGGTCATTACAAAGGCAATTTTGGCAACATGTTTTTTATCTGGGATCTGATATTCGGAACAGGCCTTATTACCCGCAAATATCCCAAAGCTTATGGTATCAATTTTTACAAGGGAGAAGAATGGTATGCCCAGTTTTTATGGCCCATTTTTAAATCGAAAAAAGAGGGAAGTGAATTGCACCGGCATGGTCCGATGGTTGGCGATGCTATTGAAGATGATAATTAAAACAACGAGATTAAAGTAGCTATTGTTTCACCACTTCCCTTTGCGCAGGCTACAACATAGGTTTGTTTTTACACTGAAAAATGACAGTAGACTACATTTGCATTCATTCACTAAATCGTTATCATCTTGGTCTTCATTCAAAATAAAAAAAATCTCTGGATTACTTCCATTGTTGCTGGTTTTTTGTTTTTGTTCATTTTTTCATGTAAAGAAAAACCCGGAAACGAAACAGTGGCATTGGCAAATACGGTAAAAGCAAAATGCGCCGCCTGCAAATCGCCTTCATCGCGGGCTGCATTGCTGAACGCTTCTTATAAAACATCTGATGTTGTTGAAACGGCTTCAAACCAAAAAGAGATGGTGTTAATCAAGGGTGGCACCTTTCAAATGGGTTCGGATAATTTCCCCGATAGCAAGCCGGTTCATGCAGTTACAATTAATTCTTTTTACATGGATGAACATGAAGTTACCAATGCACAATTTGCTCAATTTGTAAAAGCAACAGGATATAAAACCGTTGCTGAGCAGCCACTCAATCCGGCTGATTTTCCTAACGTTCCTGCAGATAAATTGCAGCCTGGTTCGGCAGTATTTACACCACCTTCTCACCCTGTTTCGTTAGACGATCCAATGCAATGGTGGGATTATAAAGACGGTGCTAAGCTGGAAGCATCCGCAAGGCCCGCAAAGCAGTATTGCTGGTAAAGAGTCCGAGCCGGTTGTACAAGTGTGTTATACCGATGCTGCGGCGTATGCAAAATGGGCGGGCAAGCGTTTGCCAACCGAAGCAGAATGGGAGTATGCAGCTCGTGCAGGCAAGCAATACAAAGATTATTACTGGGGAGCTGAACTAAAGCCAAATGGCAAGTGGGCAGCCAATATTTTCCAGGGAAACTTTCCTTACGATAATAAAAAAGAAGATGGCTTTGCAGGTATAGCACCAGTAAAATCGTTTCCTCCCAATGCGTTTGGTTTGTATGATATGGAAGGCAATGTGTGGGAATGGTGCAACGATTGGTATCGCCCCGATTATTACAAGCAAAGCCCTTCCAACAATCCAAAAGGTCCGAATGATAGTTATGATCCCGATGAACCGAATGCACAAAAGCATGTGCAACGCGGCGGTTCCTTTTTGTGCAGCGATGAATATTGTATTCGTTACAAAGCCGGCAGCCGCGGCAAAGGTGAAACCAATAGTGCCAGCAATAACATTGGTTTTCGCTGCGTGAAGGATGTTAAGTAAGTGTTTTGTTTTTGCCTCTTTTTTTATTTCATTTTATTGATAAAAACAAGCCCGATACAGTCGGGCTCTATTTTTGAAGATGAGTGTTGAAAAATAATAAAGTAATTTATAACACAAAATCGTTTGCTATCAACAAACCATTTCTTTTTAGATGTGTTGTTTTTACAATTGCTTTTTAACATCAAACAATAGGATTTCATTACAATGAGAAATGTTTCGTTTTTATGGATTGTAGCTCTGGTAATGGTATTACTCGATACGTATATTTTTTTTGTAGTTCGTTCGCTTCTGCAACATAACAGCGAACGTTTTAAAATAACCATTTACATTGGCTATTGGGCCATTAATGTTTCAGTGATTTTGTTTTTACTCACATTTCCTTACTGGCGGCAATCGTCGTGGATGAAAGACACACGGGAATATGTGTTTGCCATTGTGTTGGGCGTCATTTTCGCAAAACTCATTGCGGTGGTTTTCTTTTTGTTTGATGACATCAGGCGAGGTGCCATGTGGTTGATGAGCAAGTTGTTTCACCGCACCGGCGCCGATTTTGTGCAGGACAATCCCGTTCTTCACCGTTCTCAGTTTCTAAGTTGGTTGGGCTTTGCTGCAGGCACTACTTTGTTCGGCTCTTTGATTTATGGCTTCTCCAACAAATACAATTACAAAGTAAGAAATGTAAAGCTGTCGTTCGAGAATCTTCCAAAGGCTTTTAAAGGCTTTCGCATTGTTCAGATCAGCGACATTCACAGTGGCTCTTTTCACAACAAAGAAGCGGTAAATAAAGGCGTTGATATGATACTGGCACAAAACGCCGACCTCATTTTATTTACCGGCGATATTGTAAATGATGTCGCCACAGAAATGCAGTATTATATTGATGTTTTTAAAAGGATCAAAGCTCCCTATGGCGTTTACAGCACTTTGGGAAATCACGATTACGGCGATTATAAATGGGGCTCAAACCCAACAGGGGCAGCACTTGTAGAAAAACAAAAAAATCATCAGCTCGTAATTGATACGCATAAACAATTGGGTTGGCGGCTGATGATGAATGAGCATACAGCTATTGAAAAAGACGGCGAAGCTTTTGCTTTAATTGGTATTGAAAACTGGGGCGCAAAAGCAGGATTTCCTAAGTATGGAAGGATGGATCTGGCATATCCCGGCACGGAAAAATATTCATTCAAATTGTTGATGAGTCATGATCCAAGTCATTGGGATGCAGAAGTGCGACCGAAGTATGGGGATATAGATTTAATGCTGGCGGGGCATACGCATGGAATGCAGTTTGGTGTAGAAACGCCATGGTTTCACTGGAGCCCTGTGCAATGGGTTTACAAGCAATGGGCTGGCTTGTATGTGGAAGGAAAACAGCACCTGTATGTGAACCGTGGATATGGTTTTATCGGCTATCCGGGACGGGTTGGAATCATGCCTGAAATTACTGTATTTGATTTTGTATAAAACACAAAGGTTTGTTGAAAAATTGTGGGCTGCGTAACAAAAAGTGAATATTAAACGTTATGAAAAAACGGTTGTCGAAAGGCAAACTATTTATCAATCAAAAACAAGATTATGAAGAAAAGAATTGTCAGCCTGCTCGTGGTGTTATTTTGTGTTGCAGTCGCTCAGGCGCAACGCCTAGATTTTGGTGCCAAGATTGGTGCAAACATGACAAAGATTAACGGACAAAGTTTTAGCGATGCCTTCCGTTTAAGTTATCAATTGGGTTTTTATGGCGAGATAGATTTTACCAAAAATATCGGTATTCAACCTGAGCTTTTATTCAGCCAATCCACTTCATCTGTTGATACCAACGGTTTTAAATCGGTATATCAGGATGCAGCCAGCAGCCTGCTGAAAAAAGATGTAAAACTAAACTATCTGAACATCCCGGTTTTATTGCGTTTGAACTCCGGAAGGTTTCTTACTTTTCTGGTAGGGCCGCAATTCAGTGTATTGATGAACAATAACAAAAACTTATTGGCTAATAGCAAAGATGCTTTTAAAAGCGGTGATTTTGCTGCTGTGTTAGGAGCGCAGATTAATATAAGTAAGATACGCATTTACGGACGTTATAATATTGGTTTGGCTAACATCAGCGATGCTGACAACTCTAATAAATGGAAGAACCAACAACTACAGTTTGGCGTTGGTTTTACATTGTTATAAATACAAAAACTTTGTAGTAAACGAGGTGAAGGATAATGTACTTTCACCTCGTTTTTTTATGCGCCTTTGTTGTTCTGAAAATGCAGAAGTTTGTCATTCCGCAAATGCCGCTACATCCTCTTTAGAACTTGAGCGTCTTGCAAGCGGCTTTGTGCGGAATCTGATGATTGATTGATGAAGATATTGAAATGAAATAAGCATGATTACAACATACTAGCTTGCTTAGTTTACAAGATCAGATTGCGCACAAAGCCGCTGCTGTTACAATGATTTTTTGAGTTCGTGTTGGCGGCATTTGCGGAATAACGGCAGCATCATTGTACATGCTATCTGGCTTAAACAGTAGATTGTTTTTTATGAAATATTTTTCCATTCTTCTCCTTATTATATGTTGTTTTGTTTTTGCCATAAAAACAAACGCACAAACAACTTTGCCTATTCCAAGAAACCTAAAGGAAGCTTATCAAAAAGGTACCCGTTCAACCGACGGTAAGCCTGGAAAAAGCTATTGGCAGAATACAGCAAACTATAATCTGAATGTTTCGTTTAGCCCGCAAACCCGCGTCGTGCAAGGATCTGAGAAGATTGAGTATATTAACAACAGTCCTGATACGTTAACTGAAATTGTGTTCAAGCTGTACCCAAACTTGTATAAGAGCGGTTCGGAGAGAATGATGAAAATAGATGCTGAAGATGTGAGCGAAGGGCTGAAATTTGATACACTAAAAGCGGATGAATTTGACGCGAAAGATACCATAGGGCAAGGCACTAACTTCTTTATCAGGCACGTTGAAATATTGCCAAAAACAAAGGTTCATTTCACCATTGCTTATCATTATACACTCAACAGGGGTTCACACATTCGCACCGGCGAAATAGAGCCTGGCGCCGACTTCATCGCTTACTTTTTTCCGCGCATTGCAGTATATGATGACATTGATGGATGGAACATTCATCCTTACATCGGCACGCAGGAATTTTATAATGATTTCTGCCATTTTATAGTCAATATTTCGGTTCCCAAAAACTATGTAGTTTGGTGTACCGGCAATTTGAAAAATGGGAAAGATGTTCTGCGGGAAAAATATGTTCAGCGATTACAAAACGCAGAGCGAAATGATGGCATTACAACCATCATTGACAGCACCGATATTAACCGAAATGAGATAACGATTAACAAGCCTACACTCACCTGGCAATACGCAGCGGATGATGTTACCGATGTTGCTTTTGCAGTGAGCAATCATTATATATGGCAATCATCGAGTCTTATTGTTGACAGCGCCACAAAGCGCAGAACCCGCGTGGATGCTGTGTTTGCGCCAAAGCACAAAGATTATTTTGATGTCATTCATTTTGCCCGAAAAACGGTAGAAGCCATGAGTTTTGTGTTTCCGAAATGGCCTTATCCTTATCCGCACGAAACGGTGTTTGATGGATTGGACCAGATGGAATATCCAATGATGGTAAACGATAACCCATTGGAGCAAAAAGACGCTGCTATTGAGCTCACAGATCATGAAATTTTTCATACCATGTTTCCATTTTATATGGGCACGAATGAAACAAAATATGCGTGGATGGACGAAGGCTGGGCAACCATTGGCGAGTGGCTTATTTCGCCAATGATAGACAGTACTATCAAAGACGATTATGGTGTATTTCCTTATGAGCAAACTGCCGGAACCGAAGAGGATTTGCCCATTGCAATACTATCAACACAAGTAAGCGGAACAGCTTATTTCTTAAACTCTTATCCCAAACCAGCCTTTGGGTATTTATATGTAAAAGACATGTTGGGTGATAATATATTTACCAAAGCTTTGCACAACTACATAACGCAATGGCATGGCAAACACCCGATGCCGTTTGATTTTTTTAACTGTATGAATGAAGGTGCAAATCAAAACATGAACTGGTTTTGGAAACGCTGGTTTTTTGATTCGGGAGTGCCCAATTTAGGAATTGAAAAAGTTGGCAAAACCAAAGATGGATATATGATAACTATTGCCAATAAAGGCGGCAAGCCGGTTCCGGTTGATTTGACGTTTCATTTTAGTGACAACACAACTTCAACACTTCATTCAAGTTTGGCGTGCTGGAAGAATGAAGAGAAAACAGCAACTTTTTCTTTTACATCTTCTAAAAAAATAAACAGCATTTCGCTGGGCAGCTTGTACACACCGGATACGGATAAGAGCGATAATGTATATAAAGTGAAGTAAATGGCTTTTGCAAATCGTAACGGCGCGTCATTCCGCAAATACCGCCGTTTTTGTTTTACAAATATAGTCGCTCTTGCAGGCGGCTTTGTGCGGAATCTGATGAGTGAACAATTAGATAATCTGATAAAAGAAATAAGCTTATAGCATAATGAATTATTTAAACTTTTGAGAGCAGATTCCGCACAAAGCCCTTGCTAATTTGATTATAGTTCATCTTCGTGTTAAGGACATTTGCGGAATGACGGCGACACTAAACATTTTATCAAACAATTGCATCATTAAATAGAGAGCAACAGATGTTTTGTTTTGATTGAAATTTGCAATGTATGATTATCAGAAAAGCAACATATTTAATATCGAGTGCAACGTATGAACAATGCCCTAAACCTGACAGGCCGGAATATGCGTTTATCGGGCGAAGCAATGTTGGCAAATCATCGTTGATCAATATGCTTTGCAACAACAGCAAGCTGGCTAAAACATCGGCTGCACCTGGTAAAACACAGTTGATTAACCATTTTGAAATTGAAAGTAGCGCAAAAGAAAAAGCGCCAACTGTGAAATGGTATTTGGTTGATTTGCCTGGTTATGGCTTTGCCAAAGTATCGCAAAGCAGCCGCAGAAGATGGGAACAAATGATTGAAAATTATTTGCGTAAGCATAACAATATTATCCAGGTGTTTGTATTGCTTGACGTGCGTTTGAAGCCACAACAAATTGATTTGGATTTTGTAAATCAGTTAGACAAATGGGAGGTTCCTTTCTCTTTGATTTTTACAAAAGCCGATAAGGAAAAACCACTTGCCGTGCAACGAAATGTTGATGCTTTTTTAGAGGCTCTGCGCCAAAGCTGGCAGTTCCTTCCACAACATTTTATCAGCAGTGCAAATAATAAAATGGGAAGAGATGAGATTCTCAATTTTATTGAGAGTTCTAATGAAAATATGAAGAAAGAAAATTGAATTGAGAAGAAAATGTTTTTAAACATGAAAGCTTTGTTTACTCCCCCATATTCTGTTCTCTTACTTTTTCCCCTTGATGAAAAAAGTAACAAAAAAGATCAAGGGCGGCATGATTGTTCCGCGCATCCGTCCTTGCCAACGCACCTTTATGTGTAACTGGTTTTATTTCTTGTTTAATGGATTGCTCGTGAGTTTGTTTTTGCACGATTTTTAAAGAATGTGTTCATTTACCTGGCGTCTTAGCGGTTGAATTAGCACTCGCTTAAATGCTTAATTATTTTCAGAAAGTACAAGTGGGCGACGCAAGAGACGATCAACAAGAATTACTACAGCTCGTAATATAAAACTGTATTTTGTATTCTGTATTTTCTACTTACAACTCACCATTCACCACTCACAAAAACAGCGTGTGAAGTTGCATAAAACCTCATACGCTGTTTTTGTTTTTGCCCATTTTTTATTGCTTCGCTTGTTGCTGTCCGCTCGCTTCCTGTGTCATTTCTTTTACCGCAGCTTCTAACTGGTCATCTTTTCCTTTTAAGAAATCTTCATAAGGCAAGGGAACACGAATGTCGGGATTCACCTGTAGGTTTTCGGTTGGACGGTTTTCTTTCCCGATAGTAGCTACCATAGGGATACCAAACACAACGGTTGGATCAATTTGCGTTTCCCACCAAACAGCAGTGCCGGTGCCGGGAACAGGCATACCAATCAGTTTGCCATCGCCGTTTTGTTTGTAGATATAGGGAAAAATAAATGCATCGCTGTAATTGCTTTCGCTCGTAATAACGCAGCTTGGCTTTTGCCATCTGCCAAGAGGCTCGCCGCCTTTCAACTGATGACTTTGCGGTGCAAAACGAAGATAGGTTTTGCCGGTTAAAAAGGTATTCAAATCGTCGTGCAGCCAGCCGCCGCCATTAAAGCGCGTATCAACAATAAGAGCTTCTTTATCTAAGTTTTCACCCATCACTTTATCAAACACTTCGCGCAGGCTGGCATCGTTCATTCCTTCTACATGTACATATCCTACTTTACCGCCGCTTAGTTTGTTTACCATTTCGGCTTCACGCTTAATCCAACGCTTGTACATCAGGTCGCTTTCTTCGCCAGCCGTAATAGGCTTTATCACTTCTTCAAAGGTTGTTTTGGTGGAAGGATTATACACCGTAAGTAAAGTGTTATCGCCTGCCATACGGTTGAGATATTTTGCCCAGTCAACCGTATCTGTTATCGGTTCGCCATTTATTTTTTGTATGATGGAACCGCCTGTTATTTTACTGGCTGCTTTATCTGCCGGACCACCTGCAATTACTTCACTTATTTTTAAACCATTGCCAGTGTAGGTTTCGTCAAACAACAAGCCGAGCGATGGTGTAACATCGCCGGTTGGGTTTTGCGGACGATACCTTCCTCCAGTGTGTGAGGCATTCAATTCGCCCAGCATTTCACTTAGCAATTCCTGGAAATCGTAGTTGTTGCTAATGTGCGGAAGAAACTTTTGATACACCGTTTTGTAGTAAGCCCAATCAACACCCTGCATCTTTGGGTCATAAAATTTTTCTTTGGTTTGCCGCCATATGTGGTCGAAAATATATTGCCGTTCTGCAGCAGCATTCAGTGTCATTTCTCCGTTGATGTTGATGGGTGTTATCTTACCATTATCAGCATCTACTTTTACCAAACGTCCGCCGTTGCTTACAAACAAACTTTTGCCATCATCGCTAATTTCAATGCCGCTTGGCGTGCCGCCCAACTTAGCTAAAATCTTGGTTTCTTTGGTGCGGGGTTCGGTTACCCATAAGTCATATCCTTTTTCGAAATTGGATAAATAATACAGCTTGCTGGCATCTTTGTTCATCTCATAATCCGAGATGGAAGAACTGTTAATGGTAAGCCTTACAATGCGGTTATCGAGGTTGGTAAAATCAAGCTTGATAAGTGTATCCTTTTTCTTTTGTGCAGTGCTTTTCTTACCTGCTTCGGTTGAATCTTTTTTCGCTTTGTCTTTTTGTTCCTTCCATAATTTGTAATCGTCTTCGCTCAATTTATATTGGTCATACAAGTCTTTATCAAAAAACACGGCATACACGTCAAACTCGCTGTTGCCCTGGTTGGCAAGCGACTTTCTTCCTTGCTTGTTGCTCAACCACGTCATCACTTTACCCCCTAAATACCACTTGCTTCCATTCTCGCCAAAGCCACTGTTAATCGGGTACATACTCGTGTCGGTAACAACATCAATGAGTGAAGTATTGGTGTTTCCAAAATAGCCTTTCTGGTCGTCGGATAATACATATTTACTGTCTGGGCTCCAATGAAAATCCCAGTCGCCATCGCTGTATGAATAATTATGACCTTCAGGCAAAAGGGTTCTCGTTTTTTTTGTAGCGATGTTATATACTTTTAAAATATTGCGGTTTTCGATATACCCAATTTCTTTTCCATCAGGCGAAAAACGAGGCTGATATTCTTCTGCACCCGTTGCAATTACCGGCTCTTCTTTTAATACCGTAGAAGCAAAAAAGTAAGGCTCATCAGCACGCACCATGGTGGTTTTATAAATGTCCCAATTGTCGTTGCGTTCAGCAGCATATATCAACGTTTTACCATCCGGACTCCATTGCACCATGCGCTCCTGTTGCGGCGTGTTGGTGATGCGTTTGGTTTGACTGCCATCTACTGCGGAAACAAAAATTTCACCGCGTGTTACAAAGGCAATTTCTTTTCCGTTGGGATTAAGAGCAAACTCGGTAATGTTACCGTTTACATTCACATTTTTTTCTACTCCTGCCCTGCCGTCGTTGATGATCTGGATGGCAACTTTTTGCGGCTGGCCTCCTTCTTTCATCGTATAAATTTCACCATCGTAAGTGAAGCATAAAGTGTTATCGTTGGATGCGCTTAAATGCCGCACCGGGTTCTTTGTAAACTGCGTTAATTGTTTTTCACCGCTTCCCTGCAATGGCAGCTTGAACACATTTTGCGAGCCGCTCTTTTCGCTTAAATAATAAACGCTTTGGTCGTCGTGCGAAAACAAAGGTTCTCTGTCTTCGCCATTAAAGGCGCTCAATTGCTTGTAGGTATTTGCTTTTACATCCATCAGCCATATGTCCTTGGTTACAGCAGAAGTATGATGCTTGCGCCATTCGTCTTCATAACCTTTTGTATCCTGAAACACAATCTGCGAACCGTTGCTATTGAAGTGTGTGTTCTCCATGCCTGCTGCACTTAGCAAAATGGAACGTCCGCCATCAACCGGCACTTTGTACACATTGCGAAACAGCTTGATGCTAAAGCGTACACTTTCTGCAGGCGCATTGCGTGCGCTGCCAAAGATGACGTATTTGTTATCTGGTGTAAAATCAGTTGGGTAATCTGCCGAACTGTTATAAGTAAGCCTTACGGGAGTACCGCCCGTAGCAGGCATTACAAACACATCAAAGTTTCCATAGCGGTCGGAGGCAAACGCAATGCTCTTGCCATCATGGCTCCAAACGGGCATCATGTCCTGCGCTTCGTGAATAGTAAGTGGCACTGCAACGCCGCCACTTGTTGGCACAATATAAATATCACCTTTGTAGCCGAAGGCAATGGTTTTACCATCGGGCGAAATGGCTGGATAACGCAGCCACAGCGGTGTGTTTTGTGAGAAGGTGTTGAAAGTGATAAGCAGTAAAAAAGCGGCGAAAACAAAAGATGTTAGCTTCATAACAAAGAAATAAAAATTAAAGGTAAGGATGGATAGAAATTGGTTGAGAAAATTCTGTTGTTGCAAGTAATGCTTAGGTAAAGATTTGTTGTGAAAGATAAATGGCAAAACGAAACCAATCGCGTACCGTAGGGTCTTATGCCATAGCGCAAAAAGCTAAACTATGAAGACCCGGCTGCGACATAAAAGGTTGCGGCTTTCTTAATGAGATTTCAAATTGGGGATGAGGTTTGGTGATGGTAAGTCTGGAGACTTACTATATTTTTTAGGTGCGCTGTGATAAAACATACAAGAACCAGTGTTTCTTGGGCTACGTACGAATGCTCATAATTACTTATCAAAATTGCGACTTTGGTTGACAGGTTTTAGTTTTCAACTTAGTAATTAAAGTTTGTTTATATGAACGCAAAAGCAATAGCTGACATCCGTCGCAAGCTAAAAGTGCTTAGCTATGGAAAAGAGATTGGTAATGTTTCAAAAGCCTCGAGGCACTTTGGTATTTCCAGGCAGACATATTACCCGGAGTGGAAACGGGATTATGAACGAGAAGGGGAACGGGCCCTCATCAACAGCAAGCCTTGTCCTAAAAATTCAAAGATCAGGGGTGCCATCCGGGACAGAAAAATTGATTGTATATCTAAGGAAGAATTATTACCTGGGTCAACTCGGGATTTCATGGTATCTAAAACGCTATCATGATATTACAGTATCTGCAAGTGGCGTCTATAGTGTACTTAAACGAAATGGACTAAATCGTTTACCCCAGCATCAAAGGAAGCGGTCGATAGAACCTTTTAAACGCTATGAAAAGGGAGTAACGGGCCATAGGATTCAAATTGATGTAAAATTCCTGCACTTCACTGACCGGCTTACTAAAAATGAAGTAAAACGTTATCAATATACCGCTATTGATGATGCTACCCGGGCAAGAGTACTTTACATTTATGATGAGTATACTCAAAACAACGCTATTGATTTTGTAGACCGGGTACCGGTGTAAGTTCCCTTTTAGAATCAACACTATTCAAACGGATAACGGCCATGAGTTCCAGGCTCTGTTTCACTGGTACTGCGAGGATCTGGGTATTAACCATGTGTACATCAAAAAAAGCTTCTCCGCATTTGAATGGCAAAGTGGAGCGATTGCACCTTACTGATCAACTGGAGTTTTATCCAGTAATAGACTAGACTGATGACATAGATATTGTAAAGAAATGGGAAGAATGGGAAACGTTCTACAATTGTTTTCGTCCTAACGCTGCTTTAAAGGGCAGAACATCTTATGAAGTACTTAAAGACAAACTTACGGCAACATAATTTTTTCTTTTCATCAGCAAAAATTCTATCTTAGAAGTTGTCAACCTTAGTTTAAAGGCGCACACAGTAAATGATACCCTTTCAATTTTGTAAATGTCCGCAACCCTGCATGAGAAAGGGTTACACCCAAACCGGAATGTTTTCTACCGCTCCACGGTAAGGTCGCACTTACCCGATCGCAACAATTCCAATAACCGGTGCCAACATTTATTTGCTGCAAAATATTTTCTGCACGATTTTGATCAGAACTGTAAACAGAAGCGGTTAAACCATAGTCAGTATCGTTCATTAGTTCTATTGCCTCTTTGTCATCATTTACTTTCATAATGCCGATGACAGGACCGAAAGATTCATCGCGCATCACACTCATCTCGTTATTTACATTTACTAAAACAGTCGGTTCAAAAAAATATCCATTTGACTTTACTTTTTTCCCACCGGTTAATAGAGTTGCGCCGTGATTCTTTGCGTCTTCAATTTGATTTTCCAAAACCGTAAGTTGTTCTTTTCGGGCGAGTGGTCCGATATACACGTCGTCTTGATCGGGTAAACCGATCTTCCATGATCTCACTTCTTTTACGAATTCATCAATGTATTGATCATAAATTTTTTCATGTACATAAATTCTTTCAACCGAACAACAGCTCTGACCATTGTTGTAAAAAGCGCCGTCGGCAGTAGCAGCAGCAACAGTTTTTATATCGCTAACATCATCCGCTACATACAAAGGATCTTTGCCGCCCAACTCGCATTGACAAGCAACCATTTTCTGTGCAACTTTTTCGTAAATGTACTTGCCGGTTTTATAAGAGCCTGTGAAGAAATATCCATCAAAGGGAAGCTCTAATAAAATTTCACCAACACTTCCTTTACCGATAGCAACATGAAAAATATTTTTGGGAACACCCGCCTCTTTCAGCAATTTTTCGATTTGTAAGCCTGTGAGAGTGGAATATTCAGAAGGCTTATACATCACTCCATTTCCTGAAAGCAATGCAGGAACAAAAACATTTACGCCAACGAGGTAAGGGTAATTCCATGCTGAAATATTGCAAATAATGCCTAAAGGTTCGTAAGAAATTTTTTCCTTCATTCCGTTGCCGTCATTCATAACCTCATCTGATAAATATTTTTCCGCATTCTCTGTTAACCATTTTATTCTTGTTCGGGCTCCGTTTATTTCATTCTGAGATTGCTGCAATGGTTTTCCAACTTCTGAAGTAAGAACAGGCGCAAGCTGCTCAATATTTTTTTCCAACAGCTCTGAAAATTTTTGTATAATTTCTACTCTTTTTTGAATCGGAGTCTTGTACCAATCCGCCTGTGCATTTTTTAATGCTTCCCATTTTTTTTCAAGGCTTTCTTTTGTATCAGTATTTAATTCTGTAATTATTTCTTCATTCGATGGATTAATAACAGTCAGTTTATTCATTTGTGTTTCCCTTATCGCAGAAAGAAATCTTTTTTTCAGATTTTGTGAGAATGGATTGTGCTCTTTATCTTTTATTCTTTCAGGATGCCACTGCACGCAAAGCATAAAAGCTTTATTACTCTTGTTCTTAAATTCAAGGCCTTCAATAATTTTTTCTTCGTCATCGTCGAAAGCATTTACAATTAAATTTTTCCCGATGGCACCCGGATCAATTGCCTGGTGATGCGCACTATTAACATGCCCTGAAACAGATCCTGCAATTTCATGCAGCAAAGTATTTTGCTCTGTAATGATCGCGTGTTCTTTATCTGATGCTTCTTTCCTATGTCTCACATTGCCGTTGTCAAGGTCCTGTATAAGTGTACCGCCTTCCAAAACATTAATCAGTTGCATACCACGACATATGCCGAGGAGAGGAAGCTTATTTAATTGAGAGTAGCGATAAATTTTTTCTTCAAAAAGATCACGCTCCAACCGATGCGAGGAAGGAATATTTTTATAATCGTTCTTCCCATTGTAAAATGAAGGATGCACATCTATTCCGCCGGTGAGAACAAAACCATCACAGGTATAAATATCTTCTGTATTGTTTTTCTGGAATGAGAGTTCTATCAATTCAATGTCATTCTGCAGATCATCATCAGTAAACCAATTCCAATAATTCTGAAATGAAGATTCAGTATAGCTGATGCCAATTCTTTTTTTCATAGATCATAGTGCTTTGTAATATAAATTTCTGAAATCTTCGCGGCTCACGGGTTTAGGATTATTCGGATGCGCAAAATCTGCAATAGCAAGATCTGCAAGGGTTCCAAGGTGTTCTTCTTTCACGCCAATATCGCGCAACTTATGCGGTATATTGATTTTTGAATTTAGCTCGAATAAGTATTTGACCACTGCTTCTCCTGTTTCATCCTTCAATTCTAATGTTTGTGCAATACGCCTGAATTTATTTTCAAAACCAGCAATGTTAAACTCCATACCATAAGGAATATTCACAGCATTAGCAAGACCGTGATGCGTATCGAGTAATGATGATAAAGGATGTGCGAGTGAATGTACAACGCCCAAGCCTTTTTGAAATGCAACTGCGCCCATTAAAGAAGCAATAAGCATCTTACTTCTTGATTCAAGATCAGGTTTATTCACCGCCAGTTCCAACGACTGATTGATCAAAGAAATTCCTTCCAGTGCAATTCCTTCGCACAATGGATGCGGCATCTTTGCGAGATACGCTTCCATATTGTGTGTTAACGCGTCCATCCCTGTTGCGGCAGTTATAAAAGGCGGTAGTTCCATTGTTAACAGCGGATCTGCAAAAACAACCTTCGCCAGCAACTTTGGTGAAAAAAGAATTTTTTTCTGATGCGTTTCATCATCAGCGATAATAGCGCTTCGTCCCACTTCACTTCCTGTACCTGCAGTCGTTGGAATCGTGATGAAATGCGGAACATCGTTCGTTACATAGACATCACCTCCAATCAAATCATCATATTTAAAAAGGTCTTCGCGATGATTGATTCGTAGTGTAATCGCTCTTGCAACATCCAGTGCAGCACCGCCACCAATACCAATAATTGAATTTCGTTCAGTGTTATCATAAACATCTGTGCCTTTATAAACATCTGACTTAACAGGATTTTTATGAATGTCAAAAAAAACTTCAGTAGAAATATTTTTCTTTTTCAAATCATTGACGATCTCTTTAAAAAAATTTAATTGAGCAACAGTAGGATCAGTAACAATAAATGGTCGCGATAAATTATTTTTGATAAGATAATCACCTAACTCTTTACTTGATCCGACACCAAAGCGGATAGTCGTAGGAAAATTATATTGATATATTTTGTCTAAAATCATAAGCTTAATTTGAAGGTGTGGTGATTAGAAAATTTGAAAAAGAATTTAAATAAAACCGATCTTACAACATCAATCTCCTTATTAGTAAATTGTCAAATTATTTCAAAGTATCTTTTATATTCCCAATCCGTTACTGCTTTTAAATGTTGTCTCCATTCCCATTCTCTTGTTTGTGTAAAATGCTGTACAAATCTTTCTCCGAATAATTCTTTCGAGATTGCAGAATTTTTCATTTGCTGTGTTGCTTCAATTAATGTTTCAGGTAAAACACCATTGGAAAAATCGTTATAACCATTTCCAACTGTTGCGGGCTGATCTAATTTCAACTTGTTTTTTATCCCATATAAGCCTGCAGCCAAACAAGCCGCCATTGCCAGATAAGGATTCACATCAGAACCGATCACTCTTGTTTCGATACGGGCAGATTTACTGCTGCCTGCCAAAACTCTTATCGCTACCGTTCTGTTATCTGCTCCCCACGTTAGTGTAGTTGGAGCCCATGCACCTTCCACCAATCTTTTATAACTGTTGATATTAGGAGCGAACATTGGCAAAATGTGCGGCAAACAATACAATTGACCTGCGAGATAATTTTTCGCAAGATTGCTCATCTTCATTTTATTTTTTTCATCATAGAACAAATTTTTCTTAGCACTCTTGTCCCACAAACTTTGATGAACATGTCCTCCACAACCTGGAAGATTTTCGTTGATCTTCGCCATGAATGTTGCCATGATACCGTGCCTGTATGCGATTTCTTTTACTGCTGTTTTAAAAAGAAGCGCCCTGTCTGCCGCTTCCAAAATATTTGCATAAGTAATCGCTGCTTCATAAGTGCCCGGACCTGTTTCCGTATGTATTCCTTCAAGTGGTACACCGATTTTTTTCAAACTCTCAAACAAGTCTGTGAAATAAATATTCTTCAATGAACTGCGAAGAATCGAATAACCAAACATGCCGGGAGTAAGTGGCGTAAGGTTTTTGAATTGCTTGTCATTTGCGGTTTGTGGTGTTTCGGCAAAATTGTACCATTCAAATTCCTGCGAGAAAAAAGGAGTATAGCCAAGACCACTTGCTTCGCTTATAATTTTTTTCAACAGTTGTCTTGGGCAAACGCAAGATGCGTTTCCATTTTCATCTGTTAACTCACCGAGAAAAAAAGGCACATTATTTTCCCAAGGAATTTTTCTGAAAGTATTTATGTCTAACACACACGGTGAATCAGGATAACCTGTGTGCCACCCTGTATATTCTACATTATCATACGCTACATCCGCTGCATCCCAACCAAAGATGACATTGCAAAACCCAAGACCATTCCTGATTACAGAAGAAAATTTTTCAACAGAAACATATTTTCCTCTCAGTATTCCATCAATATCGCTGAATGCAATTTTTACTTTTCCCGAAGGATGCTCATTTACATATTGCAAAATTTTTTCTGTGGTCATAAGCATGTTTGAAAATAAACGTACTAATTAACTCAAGTTGCTAGTTAGTTATTAGTTAAGAAAGAAAGCAGAGCAAGGGATAGAGAATAATTTTGAGTTACCACACTTAAAATTAGTTTACCAATGCTCTGCGAGGATAAAATTATAGCTCTTTATTGTATCGTAGATGATTTAGTAAAAGGGATCGGTCACAAGGAAGATGTGCGTAGAAAAGTAAGTGATAGCGAAGTGATCACGACAGCTCTTGTGTCCTCTCTTTATTTTGGTGGTCATCAGGACAATGCCAGACACTTTATGCAAATGACAAAGATGATTCCAGGCATGCTTGACAAAAGCCGGTTTAACCGACGGTTGCATGGGGTAATGGATTTGCTTTTCAATTTGTTTTACCAAATCGGTGATTGTATAAAGACGATGGCCGGTGCATCAGATTATGTGATTGATTCTTTTCCGGTGGCTGTCTGTGATAACATTCGCATCAGTTGCTCAAGGTTGCTAAAAGGAAAGCAATGGAGAGGCAAACAGGCAAGTATGCGCAGATATTTTTACGGTGTCAAGGTTCAAGTGTTGACGACAGCAAGTGGCATCCCGGTTGAGTTCTGCTTTGTGCCGGGTTGTGAAAGTGATGTCCAGGCACTCAGGAAACTGCCTTTAGCGGTAGCTGCTGAAAGCAAAATCTATGGGGATGCCGCTTATACCGATTATACCATAGAAGATGATATAAAGGAAGCAGACGGAATTGAATTGATGATACAGCGCAGGAGCAATGCAAAGAGAAAAGATGATCCTTGGATAAGGTTTATGAAAGAACAGATGAGAAAAGGAATTGAAACCACCTTTAGTGAAATTAAAGCCTTGTTTCTCAGAACCATTCATGCCGTAACCTTTAAAGGCTTTTTACTAAAACTCTCATTGTTTGTTATCGCTTTTACTTTTAATCAACTTGTGTAATAACTCGCAACTTGAATTAATTAGGCCCACATTATTTGCTGCAAATAATTTAAACGCGCTATAACAAATCCCGACGATCAAAAAATATATCAATGCCAATTCAAAATTATAGATCACCATTGCAATAAATGAAACGACAGCAATGATCAATGCCACTATCGGAAACAGAGGATACAGCGGCACTTTAAAAGGTCGTTTTAAATCGGGTTCCTTTTTTCTCAGTCTTAACAAAGCAATCATCGAAATGATATATAATGTCAATGCACCAAATACTGAAATGGTGATGATCTCAGCAGTTCTACCTGTAAGCAAAGCTATAATACCGATGAGCATATTTACCAGCAATGCATTCGAAGGTGTTTGAAAACGGGGATGTATATTTTTTAAAAATGCAGGAGCAAATTTTACTCTGCCAAATTCAAATGTTGCTCTTCCGGCTACAAGAATAATTCCGTGAAAGGAAGCGACTAATCCAAACAACCCGATCGTGATGAGCAAATGATACATCACATGGTTATTGCCGATAACATGGCTTAGGGCTAAAGGCAGCGGCGAATCAGAAGTATTGCCATCACTTTTATAAACAATCGCTTCCCAACCCGCAACGCCTACCGAACTGATAAAAGTAAGTATGCACAGAATTACAAGCGTAAGAATCGCCGAACCAAAACCCAGCAACATGGTCTTTTGCGGATTGATTGCTTCTTCTGCAACATTTGCTACTCCTTCAATAGCTAAGAAGAACCAGATAGCAAAAGGAATCGCCGCAAACACGCCACTCCAGCCGTTCGGAAATGCATTATGTTCCACATTTTTTACATCAAAATGCGGCAATGTGATTCCTGAGAATAACAACAACTCACCCACTGCAAAAATGGTGATCAGCAATTCAAAAACTGCTGCGGCTTTAACGCCATAAATATTCAGTGCGGTAAAAATTATATAGCTAAAGATCGCGATGGACAAAATAGGTAATTGAGGGAAAAATAAATTAAAATACGCGCCGATCGCAAATGCAATTGCCGGAGGCGCAAAAATGAATTCTATGTTCTGCGCCATGCCTGCGATGAATCCCCAATCTTTTCCGAGTGCACGTGTTGCATAATCGAAGCCGCCGCCTGCTTTCGGTATTGCACATGCAAGTTCTGTGTAGCTGAATGTGAAAGTGACGTACAATATAATGATGAAGAATGTTGCGATCGCAAGACCTAATGTTCCTCCTTCTTGCAATCCTAAATTCCAGCCGAAATACATTCCCGAGATCACATAACCTACGCCAAGTCCCCACAGCATCACAGGAGTGAGCGTTCGTTTTAATTCATTTGCAGAATTTGATGACAAGGGAAAATATTTTTTGGTTAAAGATCATATTCTGAATTTAATTTTTGCCTTCAATAATTTTTATCTCTTAGAAGCCGTTTAAGATTTTAAAATCACAAGTCGTATAGAGGCAAGATAAAGCATTGCCTGACTGGATTGGGTAAGGCGTTCATAATCTTTAGAATTGCGCCTGTTGGTATCGAGCCAGGCAAAAGTTCTTTCTACGATCCAACGTTTAGGTAATATCCTAAACCGGTTCGTTTCACTACGTTTGACGATTTGCATATCAATTGAAAACATGTCTTTGATTCGCCCAATCACTTTGCCGCTATATCCTCCGTCTGCAAAGATTGTTTTGATGCAATGCCAGCTGCGGGTCAGCCATTTGATTACCTCATCAGTTCCGTTTCGGTCTTGTGTAGCCGCATTCTGAATGACAACAGCCAGGATCAGTCCGAGCGTATCCACAACGATATGACGCTTCCTTCCCTTTACTTTTTTGCCGGCATCAAAACCCCGGCTTTCACCTCCTACAAGCGTTGTCTTAACAGACTCTGCATCTATGATAGCTGCAGAGGGTTCCGTTTTCCTGCCTTCTTGTTTGCGTATCTTTTCTACCAGTCTTTGCTGTATCTGTTCCAGGGTTCCATCCCGTTTCCAGCGGCTGAAGTAAAAATAAACCGTCTGCCATTTGGGATAATCCTGCGGTAGCATCCGCCACTGGCAGCCTTTTTTTACGAGGTAAAAGACAGCATTGAAAAGAACTCTGTAACTGTACTTGCGCTTTCTTTTGTCTTTGACATAACCTTCAATAACTTGCCATTGGCTGTCACTCAGATCGGTTGGATATTTTGTTGTCATGTTCTTGCATTTGTAGTTGTTTACAAGAAACACAACTTTGCCTGACCTTTTGCTGCGACAGCCTTCTTTAACTTCTCCCTATACAAAATCCGTCTCTCAAATCTTAAACAGCTTCTTAGACGCTGCTGAGGAGCACTTCTGGTAAACAATACCCCACAATTGTTGCATTTAAATCTTTGCTTACTTCCACGCTTGCCCCACCTGATCACTGACAAAGAACCGCAAGCCCGGCACCGCTTTTTTACTACTGTTCATAAAACAAAAAAGATTTACTGAAACCATTTTCAGTAAACTTCCTTCAAACCCTTAACAATATTGCCTCCCAAAAGATTTTACCAACCATTCTTGAGTATTATACCATGTTTGGAGGACAGAACATATTAAGTGGACCTTCGCCCCTCAGATATTTATAACGTCCTGTTCCGCTGGTAATCTTCCAATTTCCGGTCATATTGACTACTGAGAAATGCATGTTCAGGTTAAAAGTCCCTTCCGGTGCAGTAGTAGTATATTAAAAGCTTATTTCGCATCCCACCACATCCTGCTGGTTAGCTGATCGCCTCCGTTTAGATTGGCAACAGCAGCATTATAATTAGTCGCATTGGTAATTTTTTGACTGGGTGGATATTCCAGTCTCCGTGGCATAGTGCCGCCGGTTACATTGCCGGGATAGTTGGTTGGCGTCAATACAGGATAGCCTGTTCTTCGCCAGTTGTTCCACGCTTCATATTCATTCATAATTGTGCATGCCCAAAATTGCGTGTTTATTTGGTTGAGTCCATCAGCGTCATTGTAAGGATGTGCAGCAAGATATGCCTGCGCATCATTATCACTTATAGCGGCGGCATCACCATAAACAGCTAATTGTGTAATAGCTGCCCGTACCCCATTGTTATAATGCATTTCGGCATTACCAATACCCCATCTTTTTGCCGCATCAGCCAGCAGAAACTCCGACTCGGCATAAGTTAATACCAGATCGGGTGCTTCATTGTTTAGTATAATATCACTTAACCTTGAATACCCCTGCATACCAGCGGAGGGGAAGTCAGGTTTCTTGGTAATGTCAAGATCAGGCCTGTTACCCCCTACAATATAGCCGGGGGGCAAACCGATCTGGCTACCCGGATCGCGGTCACCTGTTGCAAATATCCATGATACTACCGGCAGCCTGGGATCGGCATTATCCTTCAAAAAATGGATGTATGTGCTGCATAACTTTAGGTCTGCACTATCCTGCCCATAAATACTCCACGCGTCACGGTTTTGCGTTACATTATTGCCAGCCTGATGTTGAACAATTGCATTGTCATCATTGCTTTGCATAGTTTGCCCTTCCACTTTTTTTACGTAATCCTGTGCTGTAGTCGGATCAACTTTAGTTAAACGCATAGCCATACGTAACAATAGGGTGTTACCAAATCTCTTCCATTCACTTATCTGGTCATTCGCTGCCGCATAGAACACATCCCCAGTTGGTTTGTCTGCATTTTCATCAAGACTGTCTGTTGCTTCAGAAATCTCTTTGAACAGATCAGTATAAATATCCTGTTGCTTATCATATACGGGTGTATAGATGCGCTGATAATAACCAAGCCCCGCCTGTGAATAAGGAACATCGCCATACAGATCTGTGATTCTTTCAAACACAAGCGATTTCATTATACGCGCCATTTGATGAAGGTTTTGGTACTGCGGTTTATTCAATGTAAGCTGGTAAAGCTCCACTACAGGCTGCACCTGGTAGATGTAAGAATGATCGAAATAAACACCAAAGCCACCCACATTGTTCAAGTATTTATCGCCCGAATAAAATGAGGTATTGGTAGAAGCCGTATGCTGAATAAAGCCTCCCAGTTCTCCCCATTTAACGTACCAGTTCTCTGCACCAAAATCTGTACTGCCGGTGTACATCAATTGAACTGTGGTTAATAAAAGATTCGGGTCATATTCATCAGCGGTAATAGCAGTGGGGTTTTTGTTTGCATTATTAAGTTCTTTGCTGCAGGATACAACAGCCACCATCAAAATAACGGATGCGATTATATAAAAAGATTGGCATTTCATACAAATAGACTTTTCTTGTTTACTGTTTAGAATTTAATATTAAGATTAAATCCCATGGTACGGGAGTAAGGAACCTGTGCCGATTCGAGTCCCAGAGAGTAAATGGAACTCGAATAGCTGGATTCGGGGTCTATATTCGGTATATGCTTCATAATGGTGAATACATTTCTTGTCACAAAACTTAACCTTGCTCCCTGTACTTTATTATGAAACCATTTAGCAGGAAAATCATAACCAAAAATGATTTGCCTGAATTTGATGAAGCTTGCATCATATACGAACATACCCTGGTTGGCATTAGCCCAGTTGCTATAATATTGTGAAGGGGCATCTCCTTCGGTGCCGTACGTTTTATCGCGGCCAGGTACTGTTTCTTTTGCAAGCCCCTGCACGTATGCTACAAAGTTTGTATTGGAAAAGACTTTGCCGCCAAATTTCCCATCAATCAAGAATGATAAAATAAAATGCCCATACTTGAAACTATTGTTCAAGCCCGCAGTCCACGGGCTTATTGCTGCCCCAAAATCTTTAGGTACTGCACTTGCAGGGTCTGGTGCACCATGAGCAGGGTTAATAACAGTCTTTCCATTATCATCTGTCGCCGGTGTCAAAGCAATGATTTGTAGAGGTGTTTTGCCAACTATCTGTTGTATATGTGCAATAGAACCCCAATCGGGTGTAGCAGAACCGAGCGTTATGTAAGACAAATCACCCAGCGATAATACTTTACCGGCTGTATAGCTACCATTAAAATCAACATTCCAAGTAAATTTCTTGGCGATTAGAGGCGTTCCACCCAATGCAAGTTCAATACCATCATAACGGAGATTACCTACATTAAGTAATGCAGTATTATAGCCTGATGTATAATCTATGCTAACAGGCACAATATCATTGATAACTTTTTTCTGGTACAGCGCCAGGTCAAGCCGTATCCTGTTTTTGAAGAAGTTCATTTCACTACCAATCTCCACTTCTTTTCTGGAAGAAGGCTTTAACGCACTGTTGGGAACCTGCGTACTGCCCGGCTGTCCCAACAGGAAATGTACCATTCGGAACCTCCAGCGTTCCCTGTACACCATAAGTTTGCAGAGTTTGATACGGCCCATCAGCTTCACCACCAACATCAGCATAACTCAACCTTAATTTTCCAAGATCCATGTTCGGAATATGCAACAATTCAGAAAAAACAAACGAACTGCTTACCGATGGATAGAGATAATTCTTTTTACCAGGTGATAAAGTGGAATACCAGTCATTACGGCCAGTAATAGTAAGGTATAAAAACTTTTTATACTCAAGGTCTGCACTGCCATATATAGATTGATATTCCGAATGGAATAGACCGTATCCTAATACTTTATTTTCAAGATTACCTATATTGTATAAGAAAGGAATAGCAAAGTCTTGACCCGAGGCCGTAACATATTCCTGAGAGGATTTCCTGTAGTTAGCTCCTGCCAGTACATTAAGCGAAAAATCCTTAGCGAACGCAAAGTTTTTACCGGCAGTTACATCAATATTTATTTCTGTCTGCTTTACATTTTGTTCAGACATGTCTCCGTTAATTCCCTGGTCATCAAGATAACCAGTGCCAATTGGCTCTATGTTAGTATTACGGTCATTCACATAATCATCAGCCACCTGTGCCCCTATAAAAAAGCCATTATCAAAAGTGTATTTTAAATTAGCTGAGCTGATGAGCCGGTTACGGTGAATAGCACCCTTAAATTTATAAGCGGCAAAATAAGGATTGGTAGTATATACATCACCAAAAGGATTTAGCTCGTGCCCATTGGCAGTTGTGCCATTGCCATTTGCACCAGCCAGGGTCACTATGTTTATATTAGGTGGAACAAACATAGGTCCCCAGTTGAGATTACCTACCGCGTCCGCGACATTAGGCGCATTCTTGGTGTATTCTGTAATATACTGAGCAGAAATATCCAGTGATAAACGCTTTGCAAAATTCAGCTGTGTTGACTGTGCGAAAGTTTGCCGGTAGAGCCCTGCATCGGGTACATAACTATTATCATTAAGATCGCTGAATGATATACGTGTAGCGCCAACATCTCCAAAACTTTTGCTGAACGATATTGTATTGGTTGCCGCCTGCCCCTGCTTGTAAAAGCGGTTTAAATTGCCCTTTGCCACCGCTGCATAAGGTCTTGAAACCCCATCAAACTGAATAAGAGGCGAACCATCAAGCGGCGCGCCCCAGCTTGATTCCATTGACCCTAACGCATCAGAAGCACTAATGGGTTTAGCCCCATTATACCCTTGTCCGTATACTTTTTGAAAATCTGTTTCATCAATTACATTTTCTAAAACGTAATTGGAATTGATTTCAATACCGATCCCCCGGCCGCTTTTACCTTTTTTTGTAGTAATCAGTACCACGCCATTTGCACCGCGATACCCATAGAGAGCGGTAGCAGCAGCACCTTTTAATACTGATATAGTTTCAATATCATCAGGGTTAATATCACCAATACCATCACCCCCATCTTTGCCGCCATACCCCGTTTGTACATCTGTTGTTGCATAATTATTATTCACTAAGGGAATACCATTCAATACATATAGCGGCTGATTATTGCCCGTCATGGAAGTGATACCACGTATCACCACATTGGAAGCACTGTTTGGACCGGCGCCTACACCGCTTACATTTACACCGGCAATACGCCCTTCAAGACTATTTACAAAACTGTTATCGCGTGCTTCTGTAACACTTTCGCCTTTTACTTCACTTACTGAATAACCCAAAGCACGCCTTTGCTTGGTAATGCCCAAAGCAGTTACTACCACATCATGCAGTGCGCCTGATGTTGCAGTCATTATAACATCAATTGTTGTTTGCGTACCTACTTTTACCTCCGCATTGCTGTAGCCAACATAAGAAAAAACAAGCACATCATTATCATCTGCATTGATGGAATAAGTGCCATCCTGACTTGTGGCAGCAGTTTTCTTTCCCTTTACAGTAATGCTGACCGACGCAAGCAGCTTACCGGTTGCGGAGTCTGTAACCCTGCCTGAAATTGTTTTTTCAGGCAATTCTCTTATACTGCCAACGGCATGTAAAACACTCATGAGAATAAATAGTGTAGTAAGTAAAATTGAAAAAATGCCTTTAGGCATAACAATCATTTTTGTATAACTATTCATAACTGGTCAGTTAAGGTTAATTATTAACGTAGCAGAATTATAATATGCGATATTATTAATTTTTAAGTGTCCGAATCTCTTTTTGTTTCAACAAATGGTTTATAATTTGAAAAACAAGAGGACAGGGGGCAACTTGAGGCAACATTCTTCCGCTTCTTAGTAAAAAATTAAAGCTCATTATCTTTTTACTAAGAAGCGGATGAAATTCACTCTGCTGCTGAATAAAATGATTATTTGGATGAATTGAAATCCAAGGAAACAGACCTGCCCAATGAATTACAGGTTGCTTTTAATTGTACCATGAAGGAATTGAAATATAATTATGGCAAACAGCGCATCCCATGACACCCGCTTTTAATTATACCATATAAAGCCTTTCCTGAGATGGGTCAGGATTCGATTTCAAAGCGGAAAGCTCAACAATACGGTCCTGTTGAGGATCTGGGACTGTTGTCTCTAAATCAAAGAAAATCAATGGTCTCTATAAAGTGATATCAACACCAGAGCGTAGCCCTGATAGTTGTGCTTGGTTCATAATAAGTAAGGCTAAAATAGGATTCAACGGTAAGAAGTGCTAAAGAAGGATATTCAAAGTATCTATAACCTCTTGTAGCTGTTGTATCGCGTTTTGGCTGTTTGTATGTGTTGGTAGAAAGGCAGTAGCGCCTGCGTCCGAAAGGAAGCGTTAGCCGTGCCGGTCGTAACGGCACTGTAGTAGAAGGCGGGTTCGAGTGCCTGCCAGGACACCCTTGCCCGAATGGGGGCTGTCGGAACTCTGCAAGCCGTGTGACAAACTGAAGAGAGCTAACGGAGTACCCGAAGGGCATGGCAGCTAAAAACAAACCATCAAAGAAACATTAGACTTCTTGTTTTTTGCTGGCACCGTTTGGCGCATCGGCGTGCTGACGGCAGCCGGAGAGAGACCTTATTACCTTGCAGCATGAGTCTTGCTGATGTGAGAATTATTAATGCCTATATTTATTCTGAAACTGAAAACGAAGCCAAGCAGAAAGCAAGTGCTATGAGGAACGAGTGGCTTTTGCTACGGGAAGCCTATAATACATGTGAAAAAATATTCGCACCTTAAAGAATCGTCTGGCAAAAGTATCTTCATGTGAACAAAACACAATGGTATTTATAGCCATTTTGCAAAATGGAAAGGTTTACTGCTTCATAATATCTCTTATTATAATTAATGATAAGATAATAATAAAAGTACAATCTGGTTAAGCTCTGCTTTGTAATATTAAATATAGAAGCTTGAAAACAAGTCAATAGATATAGAACCATGTTTGAGGAACAAATCAAGAAATGGCAGGAAAGCTTTGACGCATTCTTAGACAGAACTCATCCTGACATAAAAGAATTGTTTAATGAGCACATCCTATATACACCGGATAAGAATAACCAGATACACCCACAAATTTTTCAGCTTAAGAAAGCATATGCCACGAAAGAACAAATTCAAAAAATGAATGAAGTCTTTGATGATTACCTTAAGAACAATTCTATTTAAACCATATATGTTCTGTTCTTTGTGGGTTTACTCTTATCAGAAAGTTTCCGAAGATATTTTCTTATCAGAAGAGGATAAATGTTACAGGAAGAGGATGGTAATGTTGCTCTATTTTTATGGGGCTTAAAAAATTAAAAACAATTTGTATGAACTAAAAGAAGAATGGAGCGCAAAAAAACTATAGAAAGAATTTCAAACGAAACAGATCTTGTTTTTGATGCCAAGAAAAAAATGCAGAAGATATAAGAGGCTATCTAAATTTAAAAGATTAATTACTATCGGCAAATAAGTTTTGGATTGTAAATTAACGATTATGAATAAATCATTTGAATGGCTGATTAGATAACCCTTTCCTCAATTGCCTGATTAACTGTATTGTAACTCAATGAATTATTACTATACTGAATGTTAATCTTTTAAATTTAGATTACCTCAACCTATAAGGTTTCTAAAACCTTATAGGTCTATGATAAAAACCTAACGGTACAACAAACACAACTCATTTTTCCTCTTGCATGATATGATACTCCTGAATCTTTGGTGGATTTTCGGGCGTTAGCGTAAAGCTGATCTGTATATTCTTTAGCTCTCCTTCAACCTTAAAACTTCCACGCAGTTGGTTGAGTGGCACAACATCATCAACCTTTATTATTTTTCCTGCATTTCCAAACAGTGTTTCTGCTTCCTTTTGTAATGAATCTATTGGGTAATCCATAAAAAAGTTTTGAGCGAAAAAGCCGCTTTCTTGCGCTCCTTTCCATGAAGGCAACAACTTCATCAATTCATCTCTTCTCTGTTGTAAAAGTTGTGATGGAGGCAATTGTCTTGGTTGCAATCGAGCAAGCCTGACGATGGTATCCAATACCTGCAGATTCACAGCACTCATGGAAGCATACGTAAGATTGGCAAACGACACAATGCCAATACCATAATCAGGTAGAATCTTCCAATCGCTGCCGAAGCCTGGCAAGCCACCGGTGTGTCCAACATACGTTTTGTTATCGCAATCTTTCATCCATCGCAAGCCGTAGCAATAGGCCGTAATGGTAGCACATTCTCGCCCATCAGGAAATAGGTAATGAGGAGATAACGTGTTGATGTTCCATGGCTGTTGCATCTCTCGCAGCGAACTTCTTTTTACCGGCCCGGTTTCTTTATCGTTTGTTGGTGGTGTGGCTGATTGATGTAACGCGATATACCTGCTAAAATCTTCGATTGATGTTATCAATCCACCCATTGCACCATACGAGCCATCGTGCAGCAAAGGTTGTTCAATCCATTCATTATTTAACCAGCGATAGCCATGCGCCAATTGTGAAGCCGGTACTTTGGTATATTCCCATTGTGTGTGGTTCATGCCCAAAGGCTGTAAAATATTTTCGGAAATATATTGCTGATATGGCTTGCCCGAAATTTTGGTAACAATGTGCCCAAGCAGAGCGAAAGCAAGATTGCTGTACTCATAAGCCATGCCTGGATCATTAGAAAAAGAAACACCATTTTTTATTAAATTGATAAGCTGGTCATCGCTGTCTTCCAACTGCCTGTCGCCCCAGGGATTGTCTTCCGGAAAACCTGTTGCATGAGTAAGCAAATGCCGGATAGTAATGGTAGCTGCATCACTTGTTAAGTAGTGCAGCGATTTCATTTCAGGTATATATTTATAAGCAGGATCGTCAAGTGATAATTTGCCTTCATCGCGCAGCTTTATTATTGCCATTGCAGTAAAGCTTTTAGTCATAGAAGCAATGCGGAACAGGGAGGCAGGCGTTGCTTTTGTGCCATTAGAAATATCGGTAAAACCAAACGCATAGGAATGAACCAATTTGCCATCCACTACTAATCCAAAAGCAGTGGCAGGAAAATGATTCTTCTCTGCGTAAGCCTTAAAAATACTGTCGGCAATGGTGAATGCGGCTTCCATTTTCTGAAGCCGGTTGCTATCCGTAAATCGTGGTGGTTGATAAGTGGTTTGCTGATCTTGTGCAATTGAAAAACTTGTTATTGCACAAAGCAGAATGGCAAATGTGAAACGATAAAAAGGATAATCTTTAAAAACAATGTTTTGCTTCATAAGTAGCCTTGTTGTTGGTTTATCAATGTTATGAAAGATGAATTATGTATGCAAAACATAGTCTTTGTTTTTGCGCTCTTTTTGAAAAAGGGCGCAAAAACAAACCGTGTTATACTTCCACCATTTCTTTGATTGAGTAATGATGTTCTATCTCTTCCAACACTTCAATGATATTATTTAACGATGAAAGCTGAACCAGCTTTTGCCTGAACTCTTTGATGTTGGGATAACCTTTTAAATAATTGGAATAATGCGGACGCATTTCTAACACACCCAGCACTTCGCCCTTCCATTGAACCGATTGATAAAGATGTTGCTTAATCACTTCAATGCGTTGCTGAATGGCGGGCGGAGCAAGAGCTTCGCCCGTTTGCAGGTAATGTTTGATTTCATTAAAAATCCAGGGATAACCGATAGCAGCACGACCAATCATAATACCATCAACACCATAACGGTTTTTATATTCTAGCGCTTTTTGCGGGCTATCAATATCGCCATTCCCAAAGATGGGAATCTGAATAGCAGGATTGCTTTTTACCGCTGCAATCAAACGCCAGTCGGCTTCGCCTTTGTACATCTGGGCGCGCGTTCTGCCATGAATAGAAAGCGCCTGTATGCCTACATCCTGCAAACGCATGGCAACTTCTTCAATGTTTCTTGAATCTTCATCCCAACCCAAACGCGTTTTTACGGTAACAGGTTTGCTGGTGCTTTGTACAACCGCTTTCGTCAATCGCACCATTAAATCAACATCTTTCAAAACTGCTGCGCCTGCGCCTTTGCACACTACTTTTTTTACAGGGCAACCAAAATTAATATCCACCAAATCAGGGTTCACTGCATCTACAATGCGTGCGCTCATTGCCATTGCTTCTTCATCGCCACCAAAAATCTGAATACCAATCGGTCGTTCTTCTTCATAAATATCCAGTTTCTGTTTGCTTTTGATGGCATTCCGTATCAACCCTTCACTGCTGATAAATTCTGTGTACATCAAATCGGCGCCTGCCGCTTTACACACCGCACGAAACGGCGGATCGCTTACGTCTTCCATTGGTGCAAGAAGCAGAGGAAAATCGGGCAATAGTATGTTTCCTATGTTCATCAATGCAAAGTTAGGAACGAGTGGATGGATTTATGATTTTGGATTTAGGATTTGTGATTGCATTCATAAAAATGATGCAAAAACAAACTTCAACTTCGTTTGCTTTTTTGAACCACGAAGACCCGGAGAACACAAAGGTTCACAAAGAAGAATAAAAGAAATCTTCGTGTAACTTCTTCCCTTTGTGTCTTCGTGGTTCAAAAAATTATTGATACAACCAAACGCGCAACAAAGAAACCAATTGGTCAACATCAATGGGTTTTGAAATGTAATCGGAAGCGCCTGCCTGAATGCACTTTTCTCTGTCGCCATACATAGCTTTTGCAGTAACGGCAAGTATAGGAAGGTTGCGGTATTGCGGCATTTTGCGAATGGCTTGTGTAGCTTCGTAGCCATCCATTTCAGGCATCATCATGTCCATCAAAATCAAATTTACCTTTGAGTTTTGCTTCAATTGTTCCAGCGCATCCTTACCATCCGTTGCCGAAATCACGGTCATTTTATGTGCTTCCAATGCTTTGGTAAGCGAGTAAATATTGCGAACATCATCATCAGCAATCAGCACTGTTTTGTTTTGCAGCACCGATTCCAAAGCGCTTAACCGGCGCGTGGTTTTTTTAGGTTTGTTAGGATCGTTTTCTTCAACAATCTGAAGAAATACATCTATCTCATCTAAAATCCGTTTGTACGAATTGGCTGTTTTTACAACAATGGAATCTGCTACTTGTTTAATGCGCGCCTCTTCTCCTTTTGATAGGCTTTTACCTGTAAAAATGATAATGGGCAATTGCTCTAAACCATCCGTATTTTTTATGTTCTCCAATGCCCCATAACCATTGTCGGCAAACACTTTCATTTCTAATACAACACAATCAGCACTTCCATCTTTTAAAATGGTTGCAGCTTCCGTTATATCCTGTGTACCTTTTACATTGATGTTGTAAGATTCTAAGAAATAACACAATGCCTGCGCATGTTTTTCATTCTCTTCAACAATCAAAATTTTCTTCGGACCTTGCTGCAACGCCTCTTCAATTTTATTAAATATTTCAGGCAGCTTGTCAAGTGCAAACGGCTTATCAATAAAATCAATAGCACCACGGTTCAGGCTTTCTTCTTTTGCCTGCATTGACGACATCATGTGCACGGGAATGTGCTTTGTTACTGCATTTGTTTTTAGCTCGTCCATCACTTGCCAGCCGTCTTTAACCGGCAGTTTTATATCTAATAAAATGGCAGTTGGCAAATATTGCAAAGCCAGTTGCACGCCATGGTCGCCGCGCGGTGCAATTAATCCTTTGTAATTGTTAGAATGAGCAAATGAAAGAAGCGTTTGTGCAAACATGGTATCGTCTTCCACAATCAAAATCACTTTATCGCCTTGTTTAATGTTGTCCCTGTCATCAAATACAGTTTGCCCGTTGCCGGAAGTGATTGTCTTTTCTTCTTTAACAGCAGGCTGAAAAGGTTTTAATTGTGCAAGCGAAGGAGGAATCGTTATCTCTTCCTCGGGCTGCACTTTTGCATCAACAGGAATGGTAAGTGTGAACGTGCTTCCTTTTTTGATTTCGCTCTGCAATGTGATTTCACCACCTAACAATTTAGCCAGTTCACGGCTGATTGACAAGCCTAAACCTGTGCCACCATATTTGCGGCGTGTTGAACCATCGGCTTGCTGGAATGCTTCAAACACCAGGTGTTGTTTATCGTCGGCAATGCCAATACCCGTATCGGTTACAGAGAATTGAATTTGGTTTTGCCCATTTTTTTTCACTTGCATGGCAACGCTGCCCCTCGACGTGAATTTGATAGCGTTTGACAATAAATTCTTTAAAATTTGTTCAAGCCGAACTGAATCGGTAACAATGCTTTGCGGTACATCTTCATCTGCATGAACAGAAAAAGCAAGACCTTTTTCTTTTGCCAAAGGCGCAAACAATGAAGTAAGATTATTGTTCACTTCTGCTATATCCACGTTTCTGAATTCAACCTTCATTTTGCCGGCCTCAATCTTCGATAAATCTAAAATCTCATCAATTAAAGTCAACAATCCATTACCGGAATTTTGAATAACTCTTGCAAATTCTTCCTGTTCTTTACTAAGATTTTTTTCGTTGTTTTCTGCCAGCAACCGCGATAATAACAAAATAGAATTGAGCGGTGTGCGTAGCTCGTGCGACATATTTGCCAGAAACTCGCTTTTGTATTTGGTAGTCGTTTCGAGTTCGTCAGCTTTCTTTTGTATTTCCAGATTCCGTTCAACAATCAGTTGGTTTTTTTCTTCCAGCATCGAGCTGCGTTCTTCCAGTTCCTGGTTGGCCTGCAGCAATTCTTCCTGCTGTACTTTTAGTTCTTCTTCCGACACTTGTAGCTTTTGCGCCTGTGTTTCCAAGTCGGCATTCAAGTGTTCCAATTCATGTTGCTGCATCTGCAATTCTTCTGACTGGGCTTGCGTTTCGCTTAACAGCAGTTGCAGCTTTGCATTTTGTTTTGCGCTCTCAATTGATAAGCCGATACTAGAAGCAGTCGTTTCAAAAAATTCAATGGCTGCTTTTGAATAAGGTTCGATGGAAGCCAGCTCAACAACAGCTTTTACATCGTTCTCCCAAATGGCGGGAAAAAGGACCAAATTCTCTGGTTTTATACTGCCGGTTGCATAACTTATAACAATATCATTTTGTGGCAGGTTGTTCAGATGAAGCATCTTTTTTTCATCAGCACATTTACCAACTAAACCTTCCCCAATGTCGAATGCTTTTTTCACTCCTTCATCCAATCCATGACTTGCTGTTAATTGAAGCAAATTGTTTTCGCATACATATACTGCCGCAGCAATGCTTGATGTATAATTGGCAAGGCTGTTAATTATGTTTTTTGAAAGAGCATTCAAATCTTTTTCACCAATCATTTGTTCGCCTACTGAAGCCAGCCCATTCTTCAACCATTCGCGTTTTTTTAAATCTTCAAACGATTCTTCCAACCCCGCTGCCATTTTATTCAATGAAGCGCCCAGCTTGCCCAGATTGTCTTTTTCAGCATCACTTATCCGAACTTTATAATCGCCTGCCGATACCTGTGATGCAATATTTTCAATCATTTCAATGCGGGCTGCTGTTTCTCTTTCATTTTTTTCCAGCGATTGTTGCAATGACAAACGGATTCCAAAATCGCGTAAAACCTTACGATAAAAAAATATGGTAATTAAAAAGGCAGAGATAGAGGTTATAATAAGAATTAACGGCGTTAGCCATGATAAAAAAGTAAATCTTTGGGTACGAATAATCAGCAACCTTCTCTCTTCTCCTTCAACGGTAGCAATCATTTCGCGGGTGCTGTCCATGGTTTGCTGACCTTCCTGCAACTGCGCGCCTTGTATTATATTGCCGGATTCCTGTTGACGAATGAGGCTCTCCAGCTTGTTGAACCGGCGTTGAAACAGCAGTTGTAATTGCTTGCAGTTATTTTGTTGTGTAACGTTGTCTCTTGTTAAATACGTGAGCGTATCAACAACTCGGAAAATCTCATTTTTGGCATTTGTAAACGGACCTAAAAAAACGGTGCTGCCTGTAAGCAAATAACCTCGTTGTCCCGATTCGGCATCTTTCAATAAAGAAAATGCTTTTTCAGCTTTTTGAATGACCACATTGGTATGGTTTAACCACTCTGCCTGATTGCTTAATTGTTGAATGCTGATGTATGAAGCAACTGAACTGATAATGAGCACTAACAAAGAAAGACCAAACCCTCTTTGTAAATTTCGTTTCATTGTATTTGGCATAGACTATTGGTATAGAAAAACCTCAAAACAAAACATTATTTTTTAGAAAAAATGTACAAAAACAAACACTTAATCGGATTGCAGCGGTATATCGAAATAAAACGTAGAACCTTCGCCCAGTTTGCTTTCTACGCCAAATTCTCCATTGTGCCGCTTGATGATTTCAGAGCAAATGTATAAGCCAATTCCTAAGCCCTGAAAGCGGTTAGAAGAAGCTTCAGCTCGGTAAAACTTTTTGAAAATATCACGCTGGCTGTCGAGCGCAATACCAATCCCAAAATCGCGAACCAAAACCTTTAATCTGTCTTCGCGCGATGTATCAATATCCACTTCCACGTTATCATTTTCGGGAGAATATTTTACCGCATTGCTTAGGTAATTGATCAGCACTTGTTCGATGCGCATGTCATCAGCAAAGATGTTGATATCAGCATTTCCTTTTACCAAAATTTTACTGCGCGGATAGGTTTGTTTAGTTGCTTCAATAGCACCATTCAACATTGTTGTAAAATTGAACCAATGCTTATTGAACTTTAATTTTCCACTTTCAATTTTAGAAATGTCAAGCAAATCAGCAATGAGCAAATAGAGCTTATCAATTTGCTTTTCGGTTCGGTTGATAAACATCTTCGCCTGCTCTTTCGATTCGTCGTTAATGGCGGAATGCAGCAAATGCACATAAGCTTTGATACTGGTAAGCGGCGTTTTCAATTCGTGGCTGGCAATACTGATAAACTCATCTTTTTTATCGAGTGCTTTTTTTTGCTCTTCAATATCAGTAAACGTTCCTACCCATTTGGTAATGTTTTCGCCTTCTTTAACAGGAATGGCACGCAACAAATGCCAGCGCGAAGCATCGGAGTTGCGCTTACAAATATTTAATTCCAGTTCAACATCGTTACCATCGCTTATGGCTTTTTGCCATTCCGCTCTGGCATTCATTTCACTATCCAAAAGCTTTGGAAATTCAGTGCTGTCGGCTGAATAATCGTACCAATGTTCGTTTACAAATTCAATATTTCCATCAGGCTTTGCGGTAAATGCAATTTGCGGGATGCTTTCTAAAATAGACTGCAGTTCGCGGTTTCTTTCTTTCAGTTGCAGTTGCACACCTTTGCGCACTTCTATCTCTTCGCGCAACGAGTTTTGGGTTGCATTTAAAGCCTGTGTTTGTGTGTAAAGGCGGTAAAACGTTTTTACTTTTAAAATTAAAATATCCGGATCGAAAGGCTTGGTGATGTAATCTATAGCGCCGGAAGCATAGCCTTTGGTAATGAACTTTTTTTCAACATTTACGGCTGATAAAAAAATGATAGGAATGTCTTTGGTGCGGCTGGTTCCACTAATAGCTTCAGCCACTTCAAAGCCATCCATACCAGGCATCTGCACATCTAAAATGATAAGAAAATAATGATTCTTCAGAATTTTTAATAACGCTTCTTCGCCCGACAAAGCGGTATCAACCTTAAAGTCGTTAATCTCAAGAATTTTTTTTAAAGAGAGAATATTTTCACGTTTATCATCAACAATTAAAATCATGAAAACAGAATATCGAGATTTATAAAAAAGTAAAAATATATGAATTGTTGCTTCAACCAAAATGAGGGATGTAAGCAACACGCTTTACAAGCGGATTAATAGCGAACAGGATTTACTTACATAACGTGCATAACTGTTTTTGTTGCATGTACAGAATATTTTACTTTGTGCTAAAATGTGCTTTTTGAAAAGCATTCTTTTCATACTGTTTTGCCAGCTAACTACGCCTCTCTTTAGCCAATACTTCTTACGGGGCGAAATTAAAGATACGCAGGGCAATGCTATTGCGTTTGCAAAAATCAAGCTGAAGTCAAAAGGGACTTCACAGTTTAACAGCGGCTCATCGGGCGGCTTTGGCATTCCCCTTTCGTTAAAGCAAGATACCATCACCGTAATGATGGATGGTTATGATACCTTAACACAATGGGTAATGGTAAACACTTTTCAAACCCTTGTTTTACAGCCGCTGCAAAGTCGCAATAATCAAGCCGGTAAAGGTTTGTTATCACTAACAAAAAGCATTAACAACAACAAGCCTGCAACTACGGTTTTCTATGGTGATGAAACTTATACATCGCTTGCCGAAAACGATTTTGTAAGCACAACAACAGCACCCGAAACAAGCATTGCACTTAACATCAACAGCGCCTCGTATAGCAATATCCGCAGGTTTCTAAACATGAAAACCACGGTGCCAACCGATGGTGTGCGCATTGAAGAGATGCTTAATTATTTCAACCTTAATAAAACAGATATTGATACTACAAGAAAAGAGTTTCGTTTTGAAACGAACTTAACCACATGTCCCTGGAACGATAGCAGCCAGTTGCTGTTTGTGAATATTCATGCTCCCAAACTGGATTTTCAAAACATTCCACCGGCCAAGTTTATTTTTTTGATTGATATATCCGGCTCGATGGATAAAGACAACCGCTTACCTCTTGTGCAGGCGGCATTTAAATATTTGGTAAACAATTTAAGAGAGCAGGATACAGTAGGCATTGTTACGTACGGAGGTTTTGTTGGCATTGCATTGCCACCCACATCCGGCGCCGAAAAAGAAAAAATTATTCATGTGATTGATGGCTTGCACGCCGATGGTGATACGCCAGGTTCACAAGCCATACAAACGGCTTATGAACTGGCTGAAAAAATTGCCAATTCCAAAAGCAATAACCGGGTAATACTGGCAACAGATGGCGATTTCAACATTGGCCAAACCTCAGATAAAGACTTGGAAGCCATTGTCAATTTTCATAAAGGAAAAGGCATTTATTTAACCTGTCTCGGCACCGGAATGGGCAATTATAAAGACAGTCGCCTGGAAATGCTTGCGAAGACAGGTAATGGCAACTTTGCCTACATTGATAACATGAAAGAAGCGCAAAAAACAATGGTAACAGAGTTTGCAAAAAACATGTATGCCGTTGCCAACAATGCCTGGCTCCGGGTTCTTTTTAACGAAGCAGCCGTAAAACGTTATCGGTTGATTGGGTACGACAACCGTAAAGATGCTTTAGACGATACAACGCTAACCGAAGGCGGCGATATAGGCAGCGGGCAAAGCACTTTGCTCATGTTTCAAATTGAACCTACAAGCACCAACAATCATCAACCATTGGCCACTATTCAAATGCATTATCGGTTACCGCAAAATGGTATTGAACAGTTAAACGAATTTACTGCGGCTTCTACATGTATTCCTTTCGATTCTTTACAAAACAATCTTCGTTTTGCTACTGCTGTTTCCATGTTTGGAAGCTTGCTGAAGCATTCAAAATTTGCTTCGAATTACAATTGGAATGTGGTTGAAGAGCCTTGCCCGAAGCTGTTATGACTAAAAGCAGTGTTTCAGAAAAAGAGTTTGTTGATTTGATAGCCAAAGCAAAAACAATTTATACTCAAACAAAGCGAGAAAGAAGAAAGAAAAGCGAAGAGTAAAAATGAGCAAAATGTGATGATGTTATCATTCATTCAAGGCGGAATCTATTATTTATACAGTCTTTGTTTTTGCCATAAAAACAAACCTTTCTCTTATCTGATTCCTAAAAAATAATTTTTCACATTATCACACTTTACCAACGGTATCTTTGACTATTATAGCTGATAAAAACATGTCGTTACAGGTATCTAATCTGGTAAAATTATATGGCGAACAAAAAGCGGTGAACAACATTTCTTTTGCTATTCAAAAAGGCGAGATTGTTGGTTTTTTAGGTCCGAATGGTGCAGGCAAAAGCACCACTATGAAAATGATTACCGGCTATTTACAACCAGATGGCGGGAGCGCATTAGTTTGTGGCATTAATGTGGCCGACAATCCTATTGAAGTGAAGAAAAGGATTGGTTATTTGCCAGAAGCCAATCCGTTGTATTACGATATGTATGTGCGGGAATATCTGCAATTCATTGCCGGTGTTCATCAAATAAAAGAGCGCAAAAGAAAACATCAACCGCGTGATTGAACTAACAGGTTTAACTATCGAAAGCAGAAAAAAAACCGGGCAATTATCGAAAGGCTATAAACAACGCGTGGGCCTTGCAGCAGCGCTTATTCACCAGCCTGAAGTATTGATTTTAGATGAGCCAACCAGTGGCCTTGACCCAAATCAAATCATCGAAATCCGCAACGTAATTAAAGAAGAGGCAAAGAACAAAACGGTTTTGTTTTCATCACATATTTTAAGCGAAGTAGAGGCAATATGCAGCCGTATTATTATCATTAATAAAGGACAATTAGTAGCTGACGATACGATACAAAATTTAGGCAAAACCAAAAGTGGAAAATCCGTTGCTGTTACATTTGACAAGCCTGTTGATGATTTGTTATTGCAAAATTTACCGTCGGTTACAAAGGTGAATAAAACAAACAATGCTTCTTTTTCTTTACAAACCAGCAACGATGTGGATACAAGAAGACAATTGTTAGAACTGGCGTTGCAACATAACTTCAACATTGTGTCTCTGCAATCGGAAGAAAACAATCTGGAAGAAGTATTCAGGCAATTAACAAAATAAGCGGTGAAGCTGTGAGCTGTGAGTTGCGAGCATTGAATATGAAAGATTGACAATTGAAGATTGCCGTGTTATTTGTTTCGACCTTACTCGCAGCTCGTAGCTCACAACTCATACCTCGCAGCTTAAAACTCAATATATGCTTCAACAATCCACACTTGCTTTTTTAAAAAATCTGAAAAAGAATAACAACAAAGAATGGTTTGATACGAACCGTAAAGTTTATGAAGCTGCACGTACCAACTTCATCAACTTGATTGGTGAAGTCCTGCAAACTCACGGCAAAAAAGATGAGGATTTAGCTTCGCAAAGTGCTAAAGAAACGGTGTTTCGCATTAACCGCGACATTCGGTTTAGCAAAGATAAAACGCCTTATAAAACACATTTGGCGGCTGGTTTCGGTCGTGGTGGTAAGAAGAGTATGTATGCCGGTTATTATCTTCATATTGAGCCGGGCAACAACAGCATGATTGGCGGCGGATTGTGGATGCCGGAAGCTGATGTATTGAAAAAAATAAGACAGGAAATTGATTATTCGTTTGATGAGTTTTCCAATATTATTCATACTAAAAACTTTGAAAAAATATACGGCGATTTGGATAAAGACAAAGAATTGATATTAAGCCGTCCGCCAAAAGGATATGATGATACGAACAAAGCCATTGAATATCTAAAGCTCAAAAGTTTTATTGCTTCGAAGCCTTTGAACGATGAGGAACTGACCGATAAAAATGTGGTAAAAACAATAACCGAATCGTTGGAAGCTTTGCAGCCGTTGCTACTTTTTTTAAACAGAGCTATTGAAGGTTAACAAACGTCTTTTTATTTACCCTTTATCTTCGCAACACTTATGTCGCAGTTCGCTCACGATGATATTGTGCCGTTTCAAAACAGCCGGCTTACCAAGAAGCAGCAGGTGGCTACAATGTTTGATAACATTGCTTTCCGCTATGACTTCCTCAATCATTTTTTAACCGCCGGAGTAGATGCCTGGTGGCGAAAAAAAATGATTCTTTCGTTAAAAAATATCCATCCGCAAATGGTGTTGGATGTAGCTACCGGCACGGGTGATGTTGCTTTATTAACCCATAAATTATTATCGCCAAAACAAATTATTGGTGTTGACATTTCGGAAGGAATGTTAGAATTGGGAAGAGAAAAAGTGGGCAAAAACAAATTGCAAAACAGCATTCAATTGATGAATGCCGATAGCGAAAATCTTCCATTTCCAACCGATCATTTCGATGCCATTACTGTTGCATTTGGTGTAAGAAATTTTGAGCATCTGGAAAAGGGCTTAACAGAAATGCTTCGTGTGCTAAAGCCTGGCGGAAAGCTGGCTGTGCTTGAGTTCTCGCAACCTAAAAATAAATTGTTCAAAGCCTTTTGCAACTTTTATAACAACGTGATTGTGCCTGGTGCCGGGCGTTTTTTTGCCAAAAACAAAGACGCGTACAATTATCTCAACCATTCTGCTAAAGTGTTTCCTGAACGGGAACAGTTTACCTCTATTCTTAGCCATGTAGGTTATCAAAACGTTTCTTACAAAGCATTAAGTCTGGGCATTTGTTGCCGGTATGAAGGCAGCAAATAAATTCGTTGTTTCATTCTTTTGAAAAAGAAAACGAAGATATATTCGCTTTGTAGAACCTTCATTTATGACTATTATTCAAAGCATTCAAAACCGCATTTATGAAATCAGAGGTGAAAGAGTGATGCTGGATTTCGATTTAGCGGCTCTTTACGAAGTAGAAACAAAAGCATTGAACCAGGCTGTTAAAAGAAATTACAAGCGCTTTCCCGAAGACTTTATGTTTAGACTTACGCCAATCGAATGGGAGATGATGCGGTCACAAATTGTGACCGCATCATCAAACGATTTGTCTGAAGGAATTCGAATCATTAACTCATCACAAAATAAAAGAAATACTAACATAACGCCCTATGCCTTTACCGAACAAGGCGTTGCCATGCTGAGCGGCATTCTCAATTCCGATAGAGCCATCAATATGAACATTGCCATTATGCGGGCGTTTGTAGAAATCAGAAGAATGATTTTGTATCAATCCGACCTCACAGAACAACTACAACAATTGAAAGAAAGAATGGGAGAACACGATGCACAGCTTTCACAAATTTATGATGCCATCGAAAACTTATTGGATGAAAACGCATCGCAAAGAAAATGGGAAGGCAGGAAGCGTATTGGTTTTCACAAATAAATGCGATGCCACTTCATCTCTCATTCATCATAAAATAAACCTAACCTAAAACCGTTTATAAGAAAACATTTTTAAATGCGCATTTTTACTTTTAAATCAAAATTTTGTTCCAAAATATAAGTAAAACAAAAAAGCCAGTTGTTTATAAAGTGGGAAAGCCGTTTGTAATTGCGTTATTTTTAATAACAATCATTGTACAAGCGAAAGCGCAGGATAAACAAATTTACCGGGAAGAGCGCGACAATGCGCCCTATTATTTCGGATTGTCGCTGGGTTACAACAATTCGTATTTGCATCCTGAAAAACATCCTCTGTTTCTGCAGAACGACAGTGTATTAAGTGTTGAGCCGGGTGCGAGTGGTGGCATTGCATTGGGATTGCTGGCAACCGCAAGATTGAACAAGCGTTTCGAAGCTCGCTTTCATCCCCAGCTTATTTTAGGAGGTTCTAAATATCTTACTTATGTTATAAAATATCCATCGCCTATTGAGCCTGCCATTCAAAAGAAAACCATTCCGTCAACCATTGTTTCTTTTCCCTTGCAAATGAAGTTTAACTCTGATCGCATTGGTAATTTTCGGGTGTATATGTTGGGCGGTTTTAAGTATGATATTGATGTGGCAAGCAATGCCGGCGCACTCGATGCTGAAAACCTTGTAAAGCTTAGGAAATCGTATTTGGGTTATGAAGCAGGATTGGCTTTAATTTTTATTTTCCGGTAGTAACCATTGCTCCTGAAATTAAAGTAAGCAACGGATTAACCAATGTTCATGACCGCGATGCTAACCTGAAATATTCCAATGTATTGAACCAATTGCAATCAAGAATGCTTACGTTCTCTCTTATTTTTGAACGATGATGTTTGGTTTCGCAATAATAAATTCATCTCATCAAAACCGATAGCTGTACCCAGCCATCACAACGGCAGCACCTGTATTGTTTTTGCCATCGGCTGCATCTTTTTGAATATTAATAAAGCCGTAGTTACCGCCACCTTCCACAAACACAGTGCTTCTGCCAATGGTAAAAGATACACCCAAATGACCTTCTATGCCTGCATTCAATTTGTTCAAACTACTAAGAACACTTGAATCGCTGTTGAACGAAAAGGCGCCTAAACCTTGTAATGGCTGCGTGCCGCCTGCATCTAAATAAATTTTGCTGTTTCCTTCCGTTTTGGCTTTCGCGGCCATCAGCAGCGAAGCAAACGGTCCGGCATCTGCATAGATCCGGAACGGAGAATAACCCAGCCGAACACCAAATTTAGCCAGCACCGGAAGCATAAGGTAGGATAGCTTCACTTCGTTCTTGAAATTGCCGTATAAATAAGTGGGTGGCGTTTGGTTTTGTGCCCGAAAATAAATATCCGCCTCAGCAGGAGTAGGAAATGCCTGCACACCATTTTTTTTTCCACCCTGAGATGAATATTCCAGCATAGGTTGCAACGAAAACAAATCGGAAATGTGCCACTCGGCAAACATGGCTGCATCAGGCCCAAGGCGGGATTGATAACCTGTATTCACCGGAGTTTGATTGCTACCTGGCGCACTTAAATTAGGGATGCTGATGCCACCTTTTGCACCAATGCTGATGCCTTGCGAATAAGTTGTACCAAATGCGGCAAAGCAGAAGAGAATGAGTAAAAAAAGGAGTTGATTTTTCATGGCAGAAAGTAGTTTTAAAACAATAAGGTTGCAGAAGAAACAAAAGGTATGTATAAATGTATTTAGCCACCACAACCTTTTCTGTATCAAATGTAAACAATAAACAATCATCGTAATAAAAACAAAGGCTGATGAAGCAAGTTCATCAGCCTTTGTTTTTGCCCAAAAATTGATTAGCTTCCTATTTGTCGCGTGTTGCTGTCATGGTTTCCTCTCGTATCATTTCCGCTTTTGTTCGAGCCAATATTTTTGCGATAAGCTTTTTCAACTTCCGGTTCAAATTTCGGATCTACATCTTCGTTAGGCAATGTATTCTTTTCCGAATTTTGTTGGGAAGCGTTATTGGCGGTAGGCTCATTAATACTAAAGTCTTCTGTTTCTTTTCCCGGCATAATCGTTTTGTTTTTATAGGTTAAACAATAATTGGATAAAAACAAACTCTAAGCCAAGAGGTGAGCGGTGAGTAAATGCCTTGCTCTCACCATTCACTACTTACTATATCAAAATTTAGTCGGCAATGCTTTTTTCAAAATGGTTTTGTAGCCTTCCAAATCTTTGTTTTCGTTCAATAAATCGAAATTCGCCTGGCTAATCATAATGAAACTAAACTTATCGGGCGTGAGCCATGGTAATATTTTTCCGGCGGTAATGGGCTTTACTTTATCAATATAATCCAAAGCACCAACCGCATCGGTAAACGGACCAATCAGCACCAAATTATAACGGTCATCCAGCTTTACATTGTTTGCATTCAGTTGTGGCATGTTATAAAAGGTTTGCTTGTCGTAACGGTTAAAAGCATTCTTCGCTTCGTTGGCAAAAACGGGCGCCACTTTATCCAACAACAACACAATAAACTGCGGATCGGCAGGATTGTATTTGAACGCTTTGGCAACCACTGGTTTAGCACTTGTTGAGTCGGTTTTTATCACCGGCGCTTTTGCCACAGGCGGTGGTTTAGAAACAATCGAATCGGTATGTACACGCACAGGTTTATTAGCCGTTACTTCGGTTGAATTCAAATTGATAATGGGCGAAGTGCCGCTGTCTTCATTGCGCGTAACCTGCAGTTTGGTAAGATAACTTTCAATTTCTTTTCTTCTCCTCAGCACATCAATCATGGTAGCTGCTTTCTCCGGCTAACGGCGATTTGGTAAACTGCGTTTCAATGTTTTGCAACTCGCGCATAGCCGCACTGTCGTTGTGTTCCGACACATAATAGATAGATTCAATGTACAGCAGTTGCGGCGTCCAGTAACTGTTGCCATACAAACTGTCGGCAATTGCTTTTTGTTTTTTTGCTTCTGCAAAATTGCCTTCAATAAAAGCGTTATAAATGCTATCGTAAGCACGTGTTGCAGGGTTTTTTTCGCTTCGCTCAGATATTTTCGTATGATGATTATTTTGTAAAGAAGCCAGCGACTTTCCGTTGGGATAATCTTTCTTTAATAATGATAGTGCCGAATCGGCGCCAAACTTATTGTTTAATTTGGTGTAACAGTAATATAAATTCAGTAAAGAAGGCTCGCGGTATTGGCTGCTATCTTCTGCCCTTTTCATATTTTCATACATCTCAATTGCTGCAGGATAATTCAGTAAATCTTCCTGAAACAACACACCGCTTTTAAAATAATTTTCAGCAATGGTATTGTTTGAGGTACCAATTTGGCAGGCGTTAGCGGTAAACCGGCTTCAAGGTCTTCTACCGACTGCGGAACCGGAGGCGGTGCAGATTGCGTCTACCGTTGGCTTTCATGCCATTTGCGGCGTTGCCACTGCATCTACATCATTACCCATTTGCTGCTGCGAAAGGATGGCAGCATCAACCGCCGACTGCCTGCGCCAGTTGTCAACATTCTGGCGGTTACCCCAACGTTGTTTAAACTCGTTTGCACCTCTGTTTTTTAAACTGCTGTTATTAAAATACCAATCTGTTGAAGAAGACGGGTTTTGAAACAGTTGCGCCTGTGCCTGCAAATCCTGCGAAGGATTGAGATTGTTGCTGCCGTAATTGAGTTGATTCTTCGCTCAAACCTTGTGCGCGGCGTATTTGCCGTAAGGCTTTTTTTAAATAAGCCATCCGTTGCGCTTCGGGCATAGCGGCCACTTTTTGCAGGCTGTCTTGTTTATCAACATTTATTAAATAGTTAGCAATCTTAAACAGCACCGGCTGTCTTGTTGTTAACCGAACCAATTGTGCCGAATCGGTAATGTAGGCGGCGCGTGTGCTATCGTAAAAACGATGCGCTTCCACCCATTTTTTTCCTTCGTAAGAAATATCAGCCAGCATCAAAAACGACAAGCTTTTTTGCTGCTCGTTGCCCATGCTGCTTTTAATGCTTTGCCTCAACATGTGTTTTGCAGCAGCCGTATCGTTCAGTTGCATTTGCACTTGTGCAGCCGCATAGTAAATCACATCCCTGTACTGCACATATTTATCACGCTTTGCCATTTTTAAAAGGCTGTTCAGCTTCTCCTGTGTTGTATTTCCTGTGCTATCATTGTTAATGGTAATGCTGCTTAAATAAGCATTCACTTCCATAATCGGGTCAGGTGTATGATTGGCGCTCCGCTCAAAATAATCAGCAGCACTTTTTTTATTACCACTTAAGGCATACATCTGCGCAATCAGGTATTCCCATCTTGCCGATTCTAAACGGTTCTTTGCATCGCCTAATGCTACATTCAAATGAAAGGCAGCACTGTCCCATTTTCTTTGGTTATAATACAAATAAGCGAGTGTCTCATGCAACTGGCTTTGCAAGCGTTTTGGAAAGTTCGGATCGTGTTGTAAAATCTGCAGCAAGCCCTGCGCACGACTATCGTTACCTGTTTCGATATTGGTTCTCGCCATCCATAAAAAATTGGCGTTGCGCACCGGCTGCGTCTTTACCGTTTTGTAAAGTATACCGGTTTTTTCCTTGTTGGCAACACTAAACACACCATTGTTTCCGCTTTCGTTGCTGCCGATGGGAATATCATATCCCTGATCTTTTGGCGCCCAGGCATAATTGATGAATTGAAATGCCGTTAAAGCAGAGTCGAAATTTTTGCGGTAATAATAAGCTTTGCCCAATATGAAATACATGTCATCAATCCAATCGTTCCGAAGGTCGTGAAGCAATACGCCTGCCGTACAATGATAGATAACCGAATCAATTTCGCCCCGGCTTGCCGCAGTTGTATTTAAATCGTAATTGTAAAAAGAAAGCAGTTTGCCATAGTCGTCGTTGTGCGCTGTTTTTGCATTGGCAATGATTTGATTCAAATGGTTGTTGGCATTGAAATAATAGTTGTAATGCGTAACCATATCCTGGTACAAACGCTTGCCAAAACCAAACTTTTTTTGATCACTTTTTTCAGAAGCCAGCGTGCGGTCTTCATACTTTTTGGGTTTCTTCAGTTCCACCGTTGTACCGGGTTGAGCAAAAGAAAAAAAGGTGCAAAAACAAAAGGCAATTATGAGTACACAATACTTCATTCAAAACAATTCTCGCATTATAAACTGAAAACGAGGTAAAAATATTTTAAAAGAAGAGGATTGAGGAAAGATTTATGGGCAAAAACAAAAAAGCCATTAGCAAAATACGTTCTGCAAGCAATAGCACACATAATCACACATGGCTTTGCAAAGCATAAATTCACGTTTGGTTTTACCGCTTTTTTACTTCAAATACTGCTTGCTTATTTCATCATACACATTTAACAGATCATTCGCTTTTCCGTTGTCATCAAATACTTTTTCCCAGGTGCTCAACGGCTCCCAGATAAATGTGCCTTTGCCTCTGCCGTTGGCAACCGTAAAAGCAATATCATTTACTTCTTTTTTTAACTGAGAATACTCAACCACCACAACATCTTTATTGAATTTTTTAGCGAGATAATTCGCCGTAAAACGCAGGTCGGCCAACGTGCCATGCCACTTCGGATAATATGATAAACCAATCACATCAAACGGCACATTACGGTTTTGCATTTTTGTATAAAAAGCATCTGCTTCTTCGTACTGGCCACCCAAAGCCACATGCAACATAATGGGCGTTTTGGGAGCTACCGCTTTCACGCCACGAATGCCTGCATATAGCAAAGCAGCCAAACTATCAGGATGTTGAATGCTTCCTTCAGGCCATACCATTCCATGATTGATTTCGTTGCCGATCTGCACCATATCGGGCACTGTATTTTGTGCCTGCAGAGCCTGCATTACTTTTTGTGTAAAACCAAAAACAGAATCTTTCAATGCGGTAAAATCTGCCTCTTTCCATGCAGATGGTTTGTATTGTTTCCCCGGGTCAGCCCAGTAATCGCTGTAATGAAAATCGAGTAAAAACTTCATACCTGCAGCTTTTACTCTTTTTGCCATTGCCAATGTATGCGGCAAATCGCAAAAGCCTTTTTGTGGCGAATAACCACTATCAGCCGCCGGGTTATTAAAGATGCGCAACCGGATGTAATTAAAGCCATGATGCCTTTAAAATTTGTATCGCATCTTCTTCTTTTCCGCCATCGGAAAACTTTATTCCTTTGGCTTCCAATTCGGGTAGAAAGGAAATATCGGCGCCGATTATTTTGCCGGTTGCGTTCGCTTCAAATTTGGGCACAGCAAGGGCTACAGAATGCAACACCTTGTTTGCGGGAACCGTAGTAATGTCAGTTCCACCCTCATACAAGCCATCAGCTTTGGCTTCAAATTTTATTTTATCGGGCGTTGTTCCGGCTTGTACAATTACCTGGCATTTGCCATTAAACAAACTGCGTTGCCATTTGCCATCTTCACATTTGTCCGCTTCATGGCTGCTCGGATCGCCATTGCCAACACCAATAATTTTAGCATCGCCGCTAATTGAAAAATGAATCAAATTATTGGCATCCGGCACTTCTCTGCCCACTTTATCAACCGCCGTAATGTTGATGACAACCGCATCTTTTCCATCGGCTGTGATTGTGGTTTTGTAAGGTGTTACCACTACTTCGGCTGCATCGCCGGTCGTTTCTATTTTTGAAGTTATGGTTTTGCCCTTTTTATGAGCCACTGCTTCCAGCGTTCCTTTTTCATAAGGCACACTCCATTGCAAATGACCATTGCGCGGCATTTCTTTTTTACCCAGACTTTTTTTGTTCAAAAACAATTCAACATCATCTGCATTGCTGTACACCCAAACATCAATCGGTTGTCCTTCTTTTCCCTTCCAATTCCAGTGTGGTGCAATGTGCAGCACATCTTTATCGCTCCACCAGCTTTGATAATAGTAATAAATATTTTTAGGAAAACCGCACATATCCATGATACCAAAATGCGAGTTGATATTGGGCCATTGATAAGGCGTTGGCTCGCCGCGGTAATCAAAACCCGTCCAGGCAAAACCGCCGATGTTATACGCTTGCGAGGCGCATAAACTCCACCAATGCTCAGCCGTACTTGCCCATGATGGAGCCGTTATATCCTCATCGGGCACATAAGCATTTACGGTGTCTTTTGTATAAATACCGCGTGTGGTAACAGTACTTCCCTGTTCGGTGCCGATGATGGGCTGTAAAGGATGATCTTTGTGATACGCCTCTACATTTTCGGGATGATAATTAAAGCCGCGCACAGGGATTACTTCATTTACACCCGGAAAATAATTGCCTACGTTAGCAGCATACGTACTCGTGCGCGAAGGATCAAGCTCTTTTTGTTTTTGCACTAATGTTTGCCCGATGCGTTTGCCAACATCGGTGGTTTGAACATAAAATTCTTCATTGCCGATAGACCACATAAAAACAGAAGGATGATTGCGGTCGCGAAGCAATAAAGCCTCCCAATCGTTCGCTCCTACATTACCACTGTTGAAAGCGCGGGTTTCATCCAATACCAACATACCTAAACTATCGCAGGCATCCAGCAATTCGGGCGTTGGCGCGTTGTGCGATGTGCGGTACGCATTCACTCCCATCCCTTTCAACAAATGAATGCGGTAATACTGGAGTGCATCGGGCAACGCACTACCTACACCTGCATGATCCTGATGGTTGCAAACGCCTTTTATTTTTGTATAAACTCCGTTTACAAACAAACCTTTTGTATTTACTGTAATGGTTCTAATGCCCACTTTTGTACAAACAGAATCAAGGGTCGTGTTGCCTCTCTTCAATAATGTAATAACACGATACAAGTAAGGATCGTCCACATTCCACAAATGCGGTTTGGGAAGTGTAATGGTTTGTTTTGTTTTTGATGATATTCCTGCATTTGTTACAACCGTTGCAGGCGCTGCAGCCGCTAATTTTTTTCCATCATTAGTAGTGATGTAGGATTGCAGCGTACAGGTTTGGTTTTGCTCATTTTTATTTTCAATTTCTGCTTCAACGTTTACCTGCGCTCCGTTGGCGGAAACATCGCTGTGAACAAACACACCGCCTTCTCTTTTCAGATGCAAATTGTTGAATTGGTTCAGCCATACATGGCGGTAAATGCCAGCGCCTTCGTAAAACCAGCCATCGTATTGCGTGGCGTCAACACGCACGGTAATAACGTTTGGTTTTGTGAAAGAAACAAAATCAGTGATGTCGTAGGAAGAACCTGTATAGCCACTTTCATGGCCGCCGCAATACACGCCGTTTACCCACACTTTGCTATTGCGAAATACGCCATCAAAATCCAACACAAAACGTTGTCCCGAATCTTTTTTGTTTACACTGAATTGCTTGCGATACCAGCCAATACTGGTTTCTGGAAAGGAGCCGCCAACAGGCTTGTAGCCATGCGCCATTACGTCGCCGTTTGTTGAATTCTGAAAAGGAAGCGCTACCACCCAATCGTGCGGAAGATTTAAGGTTTGCCAGGAAGAATCTTTAAACTGAGGATTTGCCGGCGTGCTTTCGGCATTACCGGTTTTAGAAAAAATATTATCAATGCTGTAATTAAAATCTTTGGTAGGGTCGGACGCATTACCAAGATGAAATTTCCAACCTTCATCTATGTTTGTTCGTTTTGGAAAAGAGTCCTTTTGCGAATAAATAAAATTGGTGCAAAAACAAAGTGCAGTAAAAAGAAGAACAGTTTTCATCAACATGGGCAAAGTGTTTTTCGGAAGTGAAGATAAAAGAAAACGAAAGTTTAGATGCCGGAATCTCGGTAGTTTGTTGTTTAAAATTTTGTAGGAATCTATGCAAAAACAAATGTCTGATCAGCACATATATTTATAGAAATTGAACTAACTCATCACTAAAACAAATACGAATTATCCATGAAATCCATTGCCGGTAAAACATCACCCGAAAAATCAAATAATGCACAATTTTCATACGACGAGCCGGTGCCATAACCATCTTTCATGCCCGAAGTTATCCACGCCGGCTCCCAATACATCACACCCTTTCCGCCACCTTTAATAACAGCCTGCGTAAGGTCTTTCATAAAGCTATACTGCCCTGCCTGCGAAACCGTATAACCTCCAAAGGCAACATTGCCCGAAATAACATTCGTATAATTGTCCCCATTTGCAGCCGTCCACGGGCAATCGGTTTCCACTATCATTACATCTTTGCCCCACTTTGTTTTTACCGAATTTATGGTTGATGTAAGCTGACCGAATGTGGTAATGGATGACCATACATAATAAAATGAAATGCCCAAAATATCGAAGTCGGTAACCTTTGCGTTGGTAATGATATTGCCTTCCCACCAGTCTGCATTTTCTGGTTTGGCAAGGTGCAAAATAATTTTGGGTTTGATGGAAGATGTAGCTGAAAAATCTCTCACCGCTTTGATGCCGCTGTTCAATAAAACGCCAAAGTTTGTCCAGTCGTTATTTACAACCTGCCCAACCGGAAACAACATGCCACCATTGGTTTCGTTACCAATTTGCACCATTTCAGGCGTTAGGTTCTTGCTATCCAATTCGTTCAGCACACGAAGCGTATATTGATACACAGAATCGGATAAGAGCTGGTTATGACCAAGTCCTTGCCAGGCGGCCGGTGTAATTTGTTTGCCAGGATCCGCCCAGGTATCGCTGTAATGAAAATCGAGGTTTACAGCCATGCCTTGCTGCTTCGCACGTTGTATTGTTTTTTCAACATCAGCCAAATCGCTGTATAATCTTCCCGTTAAAGTGTCTGTCCATTGCGGATTATACCAAAGCCTTACCCGCACTGTATTACAGCCATGCGTTTTGAAAATAAGGAACGGGTCTTTTGTTATGCCCGAATCTTTATACGCTCCTCCAAAATCTTCTATTTCATTTACATAAGATAAGTCTGCACCCATCGAAAACTGGTTCCAGTTGTAAAACGTTTTTGTTGGGGTTGAAGATGTATCAACAGGCGGTGTAACTTTAGTTTTACTGTTGCCTTTCGAGCAAGCGAAAAAGGCAACCAAAAATATGGGCAAAACCAAAGAATGTATTTCATAGCGATTGATGATAAAGATTTAGGTAAAAACAAAAGGATTGCTTTTGGAGCAATCCTTTTTACTGATGATTGGCTTATAATTTAGTAATCGTACAAGTAAAATTGGGCGCATGGCTAAGATCGAGAACTACTTTGTAATTACCTGCCTGGGCCACAGTAAGGTTACCACCACCATAACTTAATTTAGTAGGATCGCCACCCAAATTAATATCCCAGGCATCATTTGCACGGAACTTATAATTACCCGCAGTTAAAGCAAGTGAGGGTATTGTCCATGTGCTAGTAGTTGCATCATAGGTAAGCGGCGTACTGGCGCCCCATCCTTGTGGTGTAGCATCGCCAATAATGCCCCAATTGGTAAGGGTTGCACTCCAGGTAAGCGCAGTAGTGTTTGCCTGCAAACGATAAAATCCGGCAGCGGGTATGTTTAGGTTGCCACCACTTGTACTCAGTTTTCCGGCACCTCCATCACCGTAGCCGGTGTGGTTCCAATCAGGTGCACTGGTCAGTTTGAAACCACCTGTTGTAGTAATGTTTACATATCCATCAAACGTAGAGCCATCGGTAGAAGCAAGGTCTGGCGCAGTTGACGGGTTCCATCCCTGGTAATCGCCTGCTACATATAAAAAAGCAAGTAAAACATTGGGTGAAACCTTGATGGTTTGAACATTTGAATAAGCTGTTTGTGTGCCGTTAATGGTGGTGGCAACCCTGAAGTCAATGGCTCCCGTTGTGCCGTTTGCAATGCCGCTTTGCGCCGCATAATTATTCAAAACAACACCAGTTAACAACAAGGAACTATCGGTTGTTACACTGATGGTTTTGGCAGAAGAGAAGTTATGTCCTGCTGTATCGTATTGCACTGCATAAGTGAGCTTCGCGCCATTGTAATTCGGCGCTTGCCAGGTGAATGTTTCCAACACGGAATCTTTGTTTTGCAGGGAAATAGAAAATGGCTGCACACCGCCCGAAGCCACGATTGAAAATGGTACCGCATAAGGCGTTACTTGTATGGTAACGGTGTTGGATATTTTTTCATCGTTGTTGTTAGGATAAGAAGCCAGCACGCGCACATCAACACTGCGGGTTGCGCCGAATCCATATCCGAAATGGGTTACCAGAATATTGTTTAAATCCTGTGCAGTGAATGATGCATTTAAGGTGCCGGTTACATTCTTACTAACTGCGGTTACAAAGTTACCGCCGGTAGTATCCATTTGCAACACATACTTGGCAGTTATTGAATCTATGGAGAACTGCGGATTTGACCACGAAAAAGTTACTGCTGTGTTAGCAGAATCAGCCGCAGCCGGTGCTACCGTTGTGGTTGAACTGCTCAACGTAATGGCTGTACCCGGTTTATAAAAAGGCAGCTTTCCTTCCTTTTGACAGGCTGTTATCATCAAACCAAAAAGAGAGAAAAACAAAATGAGCTTTGAAAATGGTTTCATACGATTTGTTTTTGCAAGAATTTTATTGTGCTACTACGCTGAATTTTCCGGTTTGAAAATTCACATCAATTTTATATTTCCCACTTATAGGAGGCGCTTTTATGTTGGCTGCATTATAAACAAAATCGCCTCCGTTTACTTCTGCCGGATCATCTGCTTTGGCAATGCTCCATTGATCGTTCCATGAGCCATTGACTGCTATAAATTTATATTCGCCACTACCCGTTAACTGAATAATAATCTGGTAATCGGTCGGGGTGATTTGAGTAAATTGTTGCGTTTTAGGATCAACGGAAAGAGGATTGGCCCATCCACCTGGCGTTGCGCTTCCAACAATAAATAAGGTACCTGATGAAGGCGGCGCTACTTTTGGTGGAATAGCATACGGTGCAGTTACGAGTTGCACGGTGTTGGAAACAAGTTTTGCAGAATTGTTTGTAAGGTTAGATACCACACGCATATAAAGTGTGTAGGTAACATTGGTATCTAACAACAATTGATTGAGCATAATGTCATTCAAGTCCTGAACAAGGATGGAATAAGTCAAATCCTGGCTTACCGTAATTACTTTTTTGTTCGCGCTTGAAAAATCGGCAACTGTATCAATCTGCAAATTATAACTCACGTTTAATGAACTGACGCCTGTATTAAACTGATAGTTTGGATTTGTCCATGCTAAGGTTACCGCGGTTTGATTTGTATCGGCATACTTTACCTGCGCGCCCGTTGCTACACTTAGCACAGGTGCTGTTCCGCCTTGATAGATAACCCGCTGTTCGTCTTTTTTGCAAGCAATAACGCACAGAAGCATCAGCCATGCTGCTATAGAAAATTGATAAATTGTTTTCATGATAAATTATTTTAGCAAAAACAAATGAGGTTAATATCCTTGGTTTTGAACAAGGTAGGTATTGGCAATTAAATCGGTAGAAGGAATCGGAAACACTGCCAGGTTGCTGCTAACACTGGTTCCATCTAACACACCACCTTTCCACTGCCACAGATAGTTTGCGCCTGTGTATTTGCCAAAGCGTATTAAATCGGTTCTTCTATAACCTTCCCAATACAATTCGCGTCCACGTTCGGCAAGAATATCATCCAGCGTTATGGTTCCTACATTACCGCTGGTGCCTTTGTAAGCCCGTGTGCGCACAACATTGTAAGCGGCTGTTGCACCGGTAGCATCACCATTGCGAAACAAGGCTTCTGCATAAGTTAAATACACTTCACCCAGACGGAAGAGGGGAAAATCTATGTTGCAAAATACGCCTGCATTGGCGGGCGTGCTACCATCCGAATTGATGTTCTTAAATTTGGTGACCGCCAGACCGTTTTTAAAAGAGCTTACAGTGTCTACGCTTTTATAACTGCCATAAAACAAAGCTCTCGTATCGGTGCTGCCGCTCAAGTCAGGAAATAAAGCCGGCAAGGTGGGTTTGGCTCTGTTGCCGCCCCAGCCGCCCGAAGGCACACCAAAAGAGGCCACATTCATATCGGTATTGATGTCGCCATTTACAATGAATGTGGTGCCGCCATAGTTCTGTGTGTTGGTACCATCGTAATTGATGGATAAGATGACTTCGGGATTATTGACATTGTTATCTGCCAAAAACAAATTCTGATATTTTGGGTCTAATTGATAATCTGCATCAATTACTTTTTTGGCATAGGTGATAGCATCTGCATAGCGGGCAGTTCCCGTATAAACTTCTGCATTCAAATACAAACGTGCCAGCAATGCCCAGTCGGCCGCTTTATCAGCTCTGCCATACTCATTGGTGCGCGGATCTGCGAGATCAGATTCAATAGCTTTTAATTCCGATTCTATGTAAGTAAATAGATCCGCTCTTTTTATTTGTTTAGGAAGATAAGTGCCCACGCCGTTAGCTTCTGTAACGAAAGGGGGATTAGCGAACAAATCCATCAACACCCAATATTGATATGCTCTTAAAAAGCGGGCTTCGGCTGCAAATTGCCTGATGGTTGCCGTATCAGAACCTGAGATGCCGTGCGAAGCAGCAGCACTTGGCGTGGCTTCGAGAATAAAAGCGTTGGCTACAGTAATCTGATAAAAACAACGATAATACAAACCTGTTAAAATGGCGTCGTTAGCAGACCAATTCATTGTATTTAATTCCTGTATGGCGCCGTTGGCATCGGTTGTCCATGCGCATATTGCTTCATCGGAAGCCAGTTCCTGCACATTCCAATACATACGGATGAAATCGGAAAGACCAGCATCAATACCAGCTAAGTCGGTAGCTCCGGGTCCGGTGGTGCCAGTTAAAGCAAACGCACCATACACTTTTGCCAACGATTGTTTATAGCCTCCGATTGAATTGTAAACGCTATCAGCATATATTCCATTGATGGGCTTTCGGTTTAAATCTTTATTGCAGGAAAGGAGCAAAAACAAACCGGCAACAACCATCAAAAAAGAAACGATTTTATAGTTCATACAAACAAAAGTTTAGAGATTAAAAAGTAAGGTTTGCACTTAGTGTATAAGTCCTCGGACGTGGATAAATTACATTGTCTATGCCGCTGTACACTTCAGGGTCAATGCCCGGATATTTGGTAACGGTAAATACATTCTGGCAATAAGCACCTACCGATAATCTTGCTTTTTTATTAATGATACTGCCAACATTATAACTCAAACCAAGATTATCCATTTTTAAAAATGAGGCATTGTAAATGTAATAGTCCGACTGGCGCTGATAAGTTACAAAACCTGCGTCGAGCGCGGCTTTGGGAACATTCTGGATAAAGCCATTCGGGCTGATGATGGTTGCTGTATTACCATTTCCTGCATAAACCTGGTTATACAAATAGTTGCCAATACTGGCGCGAAGAACCGTGCTCAAAGTCCATTGTCTGTAAGAAACAGAAGTAGAAAAACCCATCTTTACCGGAGCAAACGGACTCTTATAACGATACAAGTCTTTGCTGTTGATTACGCCATCGCGGTTCAAATCGGCATACAAACCTTCTATTGGTTTTCCATTTGCATCGTACACTTGTTTGTAAACATAAAATGCATACGGTGTATAGCCAACCGAATTGATTTGTACCTGCGTGTTCTGCACATCTACGCCTGGTCCTGTAAGATTACCAACGAACGTCGAATCGTTGGCTTTGGTAAGCCTGGTTATTTTACGTTCGGTATAAGAAAAATTGTACGAAAAACTCCAGCTAAAGTTTTTGTTTTGCACTGGTGTTGCGTTGAGGGTTACTTCAACACCTTTGCTGTTCATATCGCCAACGTTATCAGTAATGATATTGGTGAAGTTCGTGCCAGCCGCAAGGTTTAACGAGTTCAGCAAGTTGGTTGTTTTTCTGGTATAAACATCCACCGTTGCCGAAATGCGGTTTTTCAACAATCCAATATCAATGCCTGCATTGTAAGCGGCGGTTTGCTCCCATTTAATGTCGCTGGCATAAGCAACCGGTGTATAAGGTGGATAGAATGTGTTGCCAAACTGATATTGCGATGTTGAGGATGCTGCATAATAAGCAGGCAGGTAAGAATAATTGGCAATGCCTTCCTGCTGACCCGTTACACCATAGCTCAAGCGCAATTTCAAATCGGATATGGCTCTTATATTTTTCAGGAAATTTTCCTGGTTAATGCGCCAGGTCAATGCTGCGGAAGGAAATACACCCCATCTGTCTGCCGGTGCAAAGCGAGAGGAGCCATCGGTACGGATTGAACCCGATAAAATGTACTTGCTGTCAAAAGTGTAAATCAAACGTCCGTAATATGAGATAAGCGTATTTCGTTCAATATCGGTTGGATATTGCGGTTTGGATGTTGAAATAGTATCACCATTTAAAAAATAAGAATAATAGTTGAACGTTTCGGGTTTGTTATCATAATAGCCGTAACCTGCAACCGCATTGATATTGCTTTTGATTGACTTAATATCTTTTATGTAATTCAAATAAAATTCGCCTACCGTATTCAACGTTGTTTGCTTGTATTGGGTAGTGCTACCTTTATAAGAATAGCTGCTGTTGCCTTGCCGTGAACTATCAACCAAAACATTGCCATGACCTACCGAAGCATCATAACCCAAATTCAAATTGGCATGAAGATCAGGCAGGAAGTGAAATTTATAATCGAACTGAATGTTACCAAAACTGCGGCTTACATAGCCTTTGCTATTATACTGATTTAATAATGCAACAGGGTTTGATGTAGCGTTTGGATTATAAGTGCCGTTTGATTGTAACCATTCGTAATAACTGCCTTTACTATTATAAACAGGTTGTGTAGGATCGAAAGCAATAGCACTGCCGATAGCCGATTGATTAGCAAAACGATCTTGTGATAAAGTACCTTTTAAATTGATATCAATTTTTAAATGATTGTCGAATAACATGGGCGTAAGATTTACACTCACTGTTCCACGTTTTAGCAAATCGGTTTTTAAAGTACCTTCCTGTGTTAAAAAACCCAATGATACGCGATAAGGCAAGTTCTTCACCGCACCTGCAATGCTCAGGTTATTATCCGAAGTAATTGCGTTTTGATAAATTTGTTTTTGCCAGTTTGTATTGGCAGTGCCCAGCAATGCTTTTTGTGCAGCCGTTGCTCCATTGGCTGGATTGTTCACAAAGCTGCGTATTTCATCAGCCGATAAAGTATTCACTTCTTTAGCAATCGTTCCCACCGAAAGGTTGGTTACAAAATTAATTTGCGGCTTGCCCCTGCGTCCGCGTTTGGTGGTGATAATGATAACACCGTTGGATGCACGCGAACCATAAATGGCAGTGGAAGCGGCATCTTTTAAAACGGTCATGGTTTCAATATCATTCGGATTGATAAGTGCCAACTGGTTAGAAGCACCGGAAATTCCATTCGGGCTTAAAGGTATCCCATCCACAATAATCAAAGGATCGTTGCTGGCATTTAGCGATGCGCCTTCACGAATGCGAATTACGCTACCAGCGCCAGGTGCGCCACCATTGGAAGTAACCGAAACGCCCGCTACTTTGCCCGCAATCAATTGGTCGGGCGAAGTGATGGTTCCCTTCTGAAAATCTTTAGTAGTAACCGTTGAAATTGCACCGGTAACGTCTTTGCGCTGCTGCGTTCCATAACCAATTACCACTACATCTGCCAGTGAAGAAATAATAGGCGTTAATTGCGCATTCACTACGTCGCCGGTGATAGGAACTTCAAGCGAACCGTAATTAATTGAGGTAAAAACAAGTGTTGCTGCACTTGCCGGAGCATGTAGCGAGAAAGTTCCGTCCTGCTTCGTTTGTGTGCCAATTGTGGTTCCTTTTACCAGCACTGATACATTGGCCAATACGCGGTCGGCTGTATCGGTAACCGTGCCTGTAATGTTTCGGGTTTGTGCTTGGGCAGGCATTACAAAACTGCATGCTACACCCATCATAAAAGCTGTGAGCCAGGGTAGCTTTTTAAGATTCATCATGTGCGTTGTTTTTATAAAAATTTGAGGTAATTGGCAACAAATAACTTTTGTTTTTGCACCTTTTTTCAAACCAGAAGTTGACATTGAAAAATGAAGAAATCAGCAATCGTTATCAAGCAATCATTTCTTTTTGCAAATGTGTATATTTAACACAATACCAAAAAGTTTTTTCTTATTTTTCTTTTTATTAAGATAAAAAACCTGATTGCACTCTGAAATGTATGATCCTTAGAGTTTTTATTTTTTAGAAGTATTTGATAAGCATTTATGCGGAAGTACCGAATAATGAAACAACCACCCTCATACATGTAAGAGCACAACCAAAGTAAAGATGATGATGAACAGAAAAAACAAAATACATTTTTATGGGACGAGCTGTAGGAATTCTTGTTGATCGCCTGTTGTGTCACTCACTTGTACGTTCTGAAATGAATTGAGCTTGTGGGTGAGTACTACATTGTAATTTCAAAACGGCAAAGACGCTAAAAAATTTGTGCAAAAACAAAGACAGATCAGTTTTCAGAAATTATCTATCTTCTAAAAAGAAAAACAATTCCGGTAAAAACAAAAAGCCTTCTCAAAATAGGTTTGAGAAGGCTTTTTGTTTTTATCGGAAAAATTTACTGCTCTTTATTGTACATCAGCTCATAATACTCATTCGCCATGCGGTTGCTATCAAACTGAAAGCGAACATCGCGCATACCATTTTTAATGATCTGCCGCCATGTGTCTTTGTTTTCATAATACATCGGCAGTATCTGGTTTTCCAGCATGTCATAAATGGTATCCAAATCGTATTTGTCCTGTTCCAAAACGTGCATGTTTTCATAATCGGCTTTTGGAACTACAAAGCCATTATTGCCATGGTCAATAAATTCTGGAATCCATCCATCGTCGGTTGAAAAATTTACGGCTCCGTTCATAGCCGCCGTCATGCCACTGGTGCCTGATGCTTCGCGTGGCACACGTGGATTGTTCAGCCAAATGTCAGCAGCTTGTTTCAATCTTTTGCTCAAGTGCCAGTTCATAACCCACTAACACCGCAACATTCTTATAACTTTTGCTTAGTTGCACCAAGTTATTGAAAGTTGAAATGGCTGGATAATCGAGCGGATAAGGCTTGCCTGCCCAGATAATTTGAACAGGATATTCTGTGCTCGCCATCAGTTTATTAAAACGTTCTCTATCCTGCGCTAAATAAATCGGCGCGTTTGTAACCTGCAAAACGGCGTGCCCAAACAATGGTAAACGCATTCGGGTCAAACAATTTTCCGGTTTGGTCGGCAACAATATCAAAAGCTCTTTTCTTTAAATATACTTTTCTGTCATCAAAGCCAGCATCATCATGCTCTTCGGCAAAACGATACAATTGTTTATCTGCCCAATACCTGTAATTCTGCGCGTTGGTGATAGAAATAATCGGGCAAATGTTATCGTACTTGCTCCACAATTCGCGTGCCACTTCACCATGCAGTTTCGATACGCCATTTGCCAAATGTGCAAAACGCAAAGCCGCTAATGAATGATTAAACTGATCGTCATAAGTGCCGGTTATTTTACGCACTTCGTCAATGCTCAATCCGCAGAAATAGCTCATTTTATGGCACAAATACAATATCATGTTTTTCGTTGCCGGCTTCTTCAGGCGTATGCGTTGTAAAAACAAGATGTTGCTTTAATGTTTCAAGCTTTTAAATTTATTCAGTACAATAAAAAGCAGCCGATAAGCCATGTGCTTCATTCAAATGATATAGGTCAGGATTAAAGCCCAATTCATCCACCAGCTTGGCACCGCCAACACCCAGCAAAATAAACTGCGCTACTTTGGTGGCAACATTGGCATCATACAAGCGATGAGAAATGGTTTGTGATACATAATCATTTTCAGGCAGATCGGTGCTTAATAAAAACATCGGTGCACTGTTGAATGTTTTAGGGTCGAGATACTAGGCTTTTATCCACACCGGCGTGTTCATGAATTAAAATCTGAAACTTGATGCCGGTATCTTCCAAGAAGCTATACATTTTTTCCATCCAGGTTACCTGCAGGGTTTGATCCTGGTTGCGTGCCTGGTCGTAATATCCATACTTCCACAAAATGCCAATGCCAATTAGATTTTGCCCTAATTCGTTAGCACTGCGCATGTGCGAACCAGCTAAAAAGCCTAAACCCCCGCTATAAATTTTTAAGGGCTGATGGACGGCAAACTCCATTGAGAAGTAAGCAACTTTTTTGGTATAACGCTCATCAATAGTATAGGGAACTTCAAACTGTCTAAAATTCATATTTCTATTTTTAATGCCTAAAAAGGTGGCGCAAGATAACAAAATGTAGTTTGCACACATTTAAATTTCGCTTAATAAAAATAAATCCAACTTCTTTACTCTAATTATTGAAAAACAGTCTCAGGTTTGTTTTTATACATTTTTTGAAATGGCTCGTAACTAATGATTGTATAAAAAAGCGTCTTGCTTACATCAAACTTTGCTTCATGGCAGCCGTCCTTTAAATTTTATAACAAAAGCAACTCCGATAAAAATCGGACAAAACAAAAAACCCGCCTTGCGGCGGGTAAAACCTATTATAAAAAACAATTGTCTTTGATGATTAATTGTACACTTTTACCTGATAAACGTAATCAGACACGCGCTTGATTTGCTGCTCTCTGTCGAGCTTTTTCAAAGCCGATGTTTGCGGCATCTTAATACTTTGATAAGAAGTATCCTCTTTTTTCAAATCGTTCAGCATATCATAAATACCGTTTGATTTTACGGCAAAAACAACACCTTCCGCGCCGGCTTCGCGGGCACTTAAAATACCAACTACTTCACCGTTTTTATTCAGTACCGGACCACCTGAATTACCAGGGTTGGCAGGTAATGAAATTTGCAAACTTGAAGTATCGCCATCATGTCCTGAAGTGGCGCTGATATAACCAGAATTATAAACAATAATATCCCGCGGATAACCCAACGTATACACGTCAGAGCCTAAATTAAAGCTGCTATGCTTGAACGAATAAGGCAACGAAGCTATCGGCTTGAAAGCTTTATCATCTATTTTCAAAAGAGCCAGATCACGGTCGGCATCAATATAAGCGATGGTAGCAGTAAGGTCTTGTCCATTGTTATTTACCACTACTCCTTTGCCTTTTAACACGTGCGCATTGGTAATTAAATAACCTCTGCCATCAATTAAAAAACCTGTGCCACCGGTGGTGTAAGTATGTGCAGCAGGAAGGTTCTGATTCTTTTTGATTTCAGCATTTAAAACATTGGTCTTATTTTCCAGCACATTTATTTTTTTGCTCAACTCCTGCACATCGCTTTTGGTGAGCGTAGCCGGTGAAAGTTGTGTAATCAAGCAGACTGATTAACAATGCTGTAATGCCGGCAATTGAAGCAGCGATGGCAGTAACCCGTTTATATTTCGTCCATAACTGAAGCACTTTTCCTTTTGCAGGAATTTCGGAACCTTCGTTGATATTGCCTTCTTCCACTAAATTGTCGTGAATGTTATTGAGTGTATGCATCAGGTTTTTCTTACCGGCATACATATCCATTTGTTGCAAAAACAAACGGTGTTCCACTACCATCTGGTCAATTTCAGGGGTATTTTTACGAAGCTGCTGAAAGTATTTTTTTTCTTCCGGAAGCATCGTACCGTTCAGGTATCGTTCAATACTATCTAATAATTGCATGTCTTCCATTACTCACCTATGTTATATTGGGCGAAAAATAATTTTTTAAGTCGCATCAGGCATTTGTACTTCTGCGTTTTTGCATTATCGGCATTGGTATAACCAAAGTCGGCAGCAATTTCGTGCATTCCCTTCTTCTGTAAGTAGAACGATTCCAGTAAACTTTTGCAAGGCTCGCCAAGGCTGTTCAAGGCCCGATCCATGATTACAAAATCGGCGTTCTTCTTTTCGTGTATTTCCAAATCCTCTTCTACCGCTACCGTTGTTTCTTCAAAATTTTCAGGCTGCGAAACATATCTGCCCATCTGCTGAAGCCGCTTCAACCAAAGACGCCGGCAAACCGAATACAGATAGGTTTTAATCTGGCTTGTAAGTACAAATGAATCGCTTTTTGCTTTGTCGTAAAGCGTAATCATCGCCTCCTGAAAAATATCTCTTGCCTCGTCGTAGGAGCCATTGTTATTAAGAATAAAAGCCTGAACCATTTTAAAGTTCTCTTTATAAATGGTTTCGATGGCTTTTGAATCGTTGTTGGCTAACCCGCGTAAGAGAAGCTGTTCATTAACTTCAGGTTTCACTCGCTGATGTAATTTTAATACAGTTGGGCGATAAAAGTAACCCAAATGCGGCGCAAAAATTGTTTTCAGAAATATTTTAAAAAGGCGGGTTACTTTTTTTTCGTTGGCGTATAAATATCAAATTCACTTACACAAAAACATTCACAACAATGAAAAAGCTTTTATTGGTTTTAGCAATCGGCGCTTTTGCAGCCTGCGGTTCTGGTACAGGAGATACTACTACAAGAGATTCTTCTACTACAACTACTGCTACCGACAGCACTACTGTAGCACCTGCTCAGCCTGATACTTCGAAGACAACAGTTGATACTGGCTCAATGAAGATGAAGAAAGATTCTACTAAGATGTAATTTTTGGAGTTATTTATATGCGGTTAACCGCTTGCCAACCTTAATAACTCTATAACTTTTTTATATGGCAAGCAATCGTTAGAGGCCGTCCCTATTCTTAGGGAGGGCTTTTTTATTGTAAATGGTTAATGGTTAATTGGGATGTTGTAGAAGCAAAAAATTTGAATTAGCTATTAACCATTTACCATTAACTATACTCATTCTCTCCCGCTCGCCAAACCACTGGCAAGCAAGCCGATGACGATTCCAATAATCAAACCTGCCCTAACATTTTTTATGGCAAAACCAATAGCAACACCCAGAATTACCAAAAACCAAATGCTTACTTCTCTCCTCTTCATTTTCATTCCTTCATCTATTTATTTTTGGGTAAAGCAATGAGGTTGGCCAGCAAGCGGTAAGCGCCTGCATTCCCTGCGGGTAGCTCTCTGAAAAAAACAAGTCCGGTATAAACAAAATTGCCCCTTCCATACGGAGCAACAATAAGGCTGCCATTGCTTTCCGGCTCGTTAGGGTCGTGCATTCCAATGGGCGTTGCATAATGCGCATCAAAGTTTTGTGCATGATAAATGCTTCGCTCCTGCACCCAATTTAAAAAGTCCTTGCTGGTTATTTTATTCGGATAATTGAATACCTCATTATTGGGCAAAAGCAAATGCACATCAGCCGTTTCATCGGTTACGCGCGTGCGGCTGATGCTGAATGGATAAGGCCCGATATTTTGCGTTACTACATCCTGCTGATTGTATTGTACAATGTAATTGCCACCAGCTTTTATATAGTTCATCAGCACATCGTATTTAGCAGGCAGCCAGCTATACAAATTGTAAGCGCGAATACCTGCGATGACTGCATCAAACTGCGCAAGATTGGTTGGCGTAATGTCGTTTTCGCCAAGCAGCTTTACATTATATCCCATTTGTTCTAAAGCCTGCGGCACTTTGTCGCCGGCACCGGTAATGTAACCGATGTTCTTTCCAACCGTTTTTATTTCTTCGCTGATTACCCGAATATTGTCTTTAAAATTATAGTTAATATCGGGGATATGGTCGTAATGAATCGTGCGTAAATAATTGGTATAATTTAAGGTGGTACCATTTCTTTTTACAGCAACCGATACTTGGATATTGCTATCCAGCTTATTGCTGAAAATTGCTTTTATATCACTTGAAAAAAGGTATTGCTTGTTCACTTCAGCATTGATGATAGTATCTTTTGAAAAAATGATTTTATCTTTTTGTTTTGCCTCAATTATAACCGGCAGTTGCGGTGCGTTGATGTTAGATTGTAATGTAATTTTTAATTGAGGATCGGGTGCTTTGCCCTCTTGCGGTTTTACATTTATCAAAGCAACTCCAGGCATAGCAGAAATAGCAAATGGAGCGATAACATGCACCGGCTCATACACTTCGCCTTTTATAGCATCGGCATATTTATATTTCACAGGGCGGGCATAATGAAGTTCCGTAGTATCAATCCTTACAGTGAATGTTGCAATATAATCGGCATCGTTCTCAGGCTTTCCAATCAGTAGTTGGTTATTGATGATAAAGCTACCTTGCAAGTGCGGGTTTTGCAACCAATACGGCTGATATAAAGGCTTATCTTTCCGAACAGGAAAAGCGGTGCTGATAATATAGTTTTTATTGGTTGATAATATCTGATTTAAAGCAGTATCATAAGTATCCAATTCAACATTCTGAAGTTTGGTTTTGCCCACATTTCTTTTGTTGATGGTGAAAGAAACATTCATCGTGTCTCCGGTAATGGCATAATGTTGATTGGCAGTGGCTTCGATAAACAACCCTTCACATTCTGCAATAATGTTTTTGGTTTCATCCATTTTTTTACTTCCCCAATGATTACCTGGATGAGCCAAATTAAATTTCTGAAGTGCATTGTATAATTTCAGCAAACTATCAACGCTGTTTTCAGGATGTTCAAAGTTGTAATGACTGATGATGCCATCAATCATCGCTTGAATATCATTACTGCCCGAAACGCGTTGCCACGTTGTATCTACGCCATCCATTACATCGTGTGAAGCCGGTGAACCATTCGTCAAAGAAAAGTACTCGATAGCTTGTCCGCGTTGCTTTATAGAACCAAAGCCCTGGCTTTTGTGCTGGCTTCTGCTTTCGGCGGCAATCTCGCCGTAACCCTTGCCAAGCAAAGGATTGAATGCACCAATATCCATAGTCAATTGCGTGGATGAAGTGGTATTATTACCGCCAAAATTGTAAGTATTCCAAAAGATGCGCTTTGCCTGCCAGGCCTTCACACCATACCTGAACTGATCTGTAAATTTTGTGCTCTCGGCCGCAACCGTAAATGCCTCAGCAGCCAAAATGGAAGACGCCCAATGATGGCCATGACCAGCCCGTTCATCAGGTGGAAAACGGGTGATGATAACATCGGGTTGAAACAGCCTGATTACCCAAACTACATCGCTTAACATTTTATCATGATCCCAAATTTTGAGAGCTTCAGTTGCATTTTTGCTAAAACCAAAATCGTAAGCCGTTCCAAAAAATTGTTCAGCACCGTCAATACGACGTGCGGATAGCAATTCCTGCGTGCGAATTAAACCCAGTTCTACGCCTTGTTCATCACCAATTAAATTTTGTCCGCCATCACCGCGCGTAAGGCTCATGTATCCTGTGCGATACAATTTGTCTTTGGCAAAATAAGCCAGCAACCTTGTGTTCTCGTCGTCTGGATGCGCAGCAATATAAAGCACGCTGCCCAGCACATTCAGCTTTTTGATTTGCAGGAAAATATCAGCACTGTTGGGTGCCGCAGGTGCCTGGGAATAACTTTGAAGAGAAAAAAAAATGAAGAATAAAAAAGCGATAGATACTTTATACATGATAAGTAAGGTAGTACTTCTTTTAAGGCATCAAACTTAGTTATTAATCTTAAACTTCAAGGTGGATAAAGCTTTCTTATTTCGCTTCTCTTTCCTTATTTTGTAGTTTACTTATATCTTGTACAGCTTTAGTAACTTTGGTTTAGAATTGCTTTACAAACGATTCGTCAACGCTTAATAAAATTGTAAAATCTATCAATTTGGTTTCTTATTTAAACATTCAAAACAAACAGCTATCTAAACAGTGGGTTTTTTATTTTACGTTTAAAATTCCCCTGTATGCAATTTGATGACCAGGAATTGTTGCGCCAGTTTCGGCAGGCTGAAACAAAAGAAAGGGCATTTTCGGCAATTGTAAAAAAATATCAGGAAAAGCTGTACTGGCACATCAGGCGCATGGTAATTACGCATGATGATGCGAATGATGTGCTGCAAAATATGTTCATTAAAGTATGGAATGCATTGGATAATTTTAGAGAGGATAGCCAGCTTTATACCTGGCTGTATCGTATTGCTACCAACGAATCACTTACCTTTCTACAACAGCAGAAAAAACGGTCGTCAGTAAGTTTAAGTGATGTTGAAAGCGGTTTATCCAACAAAATAAAAGCCGATGAAGGTTTTGATGCCAACAAGCTGGAATGGAAGCTACAGGTTGCCATTCAAACTTTGCCTGAAAAACAAAGGGCAGTATTTAACCTTCGCTATTATGATGAAATGCCTTATGAAGAAATGAGCCGCGTATTGGAAACAAGTGAGGGCGCTTTAAAAGCCAGTTATCATCATGCAGTGAAAAAAATAAGCGAATACATAAAAAGCCATTAAACCGAAGTTTAAGTTTAAGGTCTTAAATTGTTCTTAAAACAAATTTGATAAAAATGTAATTATGGAACCGATAGAATTGCCCGATGAACTGGTGAACATCCGGCACACTAACATATACAAAACACCAGACGGTTATTTTACCAATCTGGCGGACGAAATTATAAGCAAGATACATGTGCCTGTATCTTCTAAGACACCTTTTTCGGAACCGCCTGCCAATTATTTTGCTGATTTACCGGATACTATTTTGCACAAAATAAAAAGAGAAGAAGCTGTTGCACATACTGAAGTTGAAAAAGAGTTGCACCACATTGAGCCGTTGCTAACCGACATTCCTAAGAGGAACGTATATACTGTGCCGGAAGGTTATTTTAATAACTTCACCGTTGCTGATACCAGAAGTGAAAAAGCCTGCTCATATTGTACGGATGCGCAATTCTTCCAAATGGTTTACATCGGCTGCTGCAGCGGTAGTAACAGGTGTAATTGCAGTGAGTATTATTTTTTCGGCAAGAGATAACAGCACTGATGATATTTTGAAGATGAGCAATTATAATCAGACGCTGTCAAAGGTTTCTGATAAGGAAATATCAAATTATTTAGTAACTACCTCGCCCGAGCCGGATGCAACGCTAAACTCGCTGGAAGACAACAATCCATCAAACGACGGCAATTTGAAATCGCTGCTGAATAATGTAAGTGATAATGAACTTCATGATTATTTGATTGAAAATGATGACGTGCGATGAAAAATAAATTAAAGGGATTTAAAATCGCATTAAATGTGAGCAAAACTTTATTTCTGCTGTTTTCTTTATTGTTACATAGTTACTTTTGTACTGCGCAAGACGATAACGAAGAAACGGGAAAAAATTTACAGGCAGTGCGGGTTGCTTTTATAACCAACTATCTGAAATTATCACCACAAGAAGCGCAAAAGTTCTGGCCTGTTTACAACAATTATATCCAGGAAGTAAGGAAAGCAAGAAAAGATAATCCGAGTGATGTGGTGGTGCAGCAGGAAGCCATACTAAACATCAGAAAAAAATACAAGGGCGAATTTAAAGGCATAGTAGCAAGCGACGAAAGAGTAAACAAAACGTATACAGCAGAGGGAGAATTTAGAAATATGCTGCGGGGTGAATGGGGAAAGCGTCACGCGAACTTAAACAAAGGGCAATAATAGTAATGACGAGTAATAAAAAAGATTTAATTACCTCTACAAATTTTACTTAACTAGGTGTTTTTCATAGGTTAGCAACGGCCAGCTCTCTTTAGGGCAGGCCTTTTTTGTTTTTGCACTTATTTTCTATACAGAAGACAATCGAAATCCTGTAAATAAAAAGAGCTTTCACATACCAATATGCGCAAGCTCTTTATCTGTAAAGAATTGATGAACTTATTTTTCAGCTAAAAAGTCTTTCACTTTATCCTTGTGCACAATGGCTTCTTTAAAAGTATAAGCGCCGGATTTAGGGCTGCGCACAGCCTTAATTACTTTTGTCCAGTTCTTTGCATCGGCGGCTGACTTCTGGTCTTTTGTTTTGATAGCTGTTTTTGCTGCTTTTGCCATGACTATTTAATTTCTTTATGAACAGTTACTTTTTTTAAATTCGGATTGTATTTTTTCAATTCAATACGTTCCGGTGTGTTCTTTTTGTTTTTGGTAGTAATGTAGCGGCTTGTGCCCGGAACATTGGTTGTTTTCTGTTCCGTACATTCCAAAATCACCTGAACTCGGTTACCTTTCTTTGCCATTGTAGCCCAATTTTATAACGATGATAATTTAAATTTTTGTTCCCTTTGCACGCAATTCTTTTACCACAGCCAATAAGCCATTTTTATTAATGGTGCGGATGGCATCGGTGCTTACTTTTAATGTAATCCAGCGGTCTTCTTCTGCAAAGAAAAAACGCTTGGTTTGCAGGTTCGGTAGAAACCGGCGCTTGGTTTTAATATTTGAATGCGACACGGTGTGACCAACCATTGGTTTTTTTCCTGTCACCAAACATACTCTTGCCATACAGTAATTTTTTCGGACGGCAAAGGTAGCCAAACGAACGTATTTTCCAAACTTATTTCGTTGTTAATCTCTTGTTTTTATTTTGTGATAAGAAGGTTCCGAACCTTTTAAAGGTTCGGAACCTTCTTATCACCCTTCACTTCGCCAAATCATAAATCACTTTCGTAAATGACTGCCAGCTATATTTTTGTTTTTCTTCTTTTAATTTGGGCAAAAAATAATCTTCACCCAACCGATACAACTCTTCAATTTTATCGGCAATATCTTTTGCATCCGGCTCGGCAACCAAGCCCACTTTTTGGTTTTGCACCATTTGTGGAAGACCGCCAACAGCTGTTACCAGCATTGGTTTTTCAAAATGATAAGCCAGGGGAGTAACGCCACTTTGCGTAGCATTCCGGTACGGCTGAATCACAAAATCGGCTGCGCTCAAATAATATTTCACTTCACTGTCTGAAATAAAATGGCTGCGCAAAATCAAAATGTCTTTCATTCCCAAGCCGTTCTATTTGTTCATCATAAGGCTTCTTGTCTTCATACCATTCGCCTGCAATCAACAATTTTAAATTGAAATGTTTTTGTTCGCAGAATACTCATTGCATCTAACAAAATATCTAGGCCTTTGTATTTTCGGATAAAACCAAAAAACAAAATGATACGTTCATTCTGCGGAAGTTCCAAGTGGTTTCTGGCTTCGTCTTTATTAATCTGTCTCACCAAAATTATCATACAATGGATGCACCGTTTGCACCGCTTTTTTTTGCGTAATGGTTCTTAAATCATTCATTACCTTTTCACTCATGGTAATGAAAGCATCAATTGGTTTGATAAAATATTGGGTGAATTGCTTATCACCAACACGATGCTCGTGTGGAACAACATTATCGGCAATGCAAATGATTTTGGTATGATGATTTCCCTTTGCAATGCGCAATATCGTTCCCAAACAAGGCCCCATAAACGGAAGCCAGTAGCGAACAATAATAATGTCGGGTTTCGAGTTGTTTCAATTCTCTTCCAACGCTTATCCAATTGAATGGATTAATAGAGTTGATTTTTACTTTTATATCAATATCTTTTGGTGGCTTTTCAGTTGAATATTGCGTGGTTCCGGGAAACAAGAAAGAAGGATATTGCAACGAAAAAGTATAGATAGTTACTCTATTACCTTCGCTTTGAAGCTGCCTTGCCAAACGCTCGTTAAACGTTGCCATACCGCCGCCACGCAACGGATAAGCAGGACCGACAATAACAATGGATTGACTCATAAAAAAGGGGCAAAAACAAACTTAAAGAATGCCAATGGTGTCTTCAACCATGTAATGATTTCGGTCTGCAGAATTGCGCGAAATAAGCTCAGCCACAAAGCCTGAAAGAAACAATTGCATACCAATAATCATAGCAACCAGTGCAATGTAAAAGACAGGACGGTTGGTAAGACTAAAATCGCTTACGGATAATTTTGCAATAAACAAATATAGCATCATCATAAAGCCGATCAGCGAAACAAAGTGTTCCATACAAACCAAAAAAGTGCATTGGTTTTTTAGCTGAACCGGCTTACAAACATAATGGTGGCCAAATCTAAAAAGCCATTGATAAAACGCTCCCATCCAAATTTGGTAACGCCATATTTCCGGGGCCGGTGCTCCACCACTTTTTCACCTATTTTTTTAAAGCCCGACCACTTGGCAATTACAGGAATGTAGCGGTGCATTTCGCCATACACTTCAATGCTTTTTACCACACGGTTGCTTGTACGATTTTAAGCCACAATTAAAGTCGTGAAGCTTAATGCCGGTTATCCTTCGGCTTACACCATTGAATAATTTAGAAGGAAGATTTTTGGTGAATGTATTATCGTATCGCTTTTTTTTCCAGCCGCTTACCAGATCAAAGCCATCCTCTATAATCATATTGTACAACGAAGGAATTTCATCGGGGGAATCCTGCATATCGGCATCCATCGTTATCACCACATCACCTTTGGCAGCGCGAAAGGCTTCATTCAGTGCAGCCGATTTTCCATAGTTGCGCTGAAACTTGATGCCTTTAAAACAATTGTTCCCTTTTGCAATGTTTTCAATCACATTCCAACTGGCATCGGTGCTGCCATCATCCACCATGATCACTTCGTAGGAGAAGCCATTGGCTTGCATGACACGCGCAATCCAATCACACAATTCAGGTAACGATTCTTCTTCATTCAATAGCGGAATTACAACAGAAATGTTCATGGTTGAGGTTCGCCAATTTGATTGATTTGGGTAAACGGATCGAACGGTTTTTTCTTTGCAATGGCTGCGCCTATTAAGGCAGCAATGGTTCCAACAAGCATGTTTCCAAACAAACTTCCACCAAGTGTTATCAGCATAAAATGATTGGTAACCATGCTCATTCCGGCTTCTATCTGATCGTCGGTCGCTTGTTTGTTTTCACGCATTTTGTCTCTCATCATGCGCAACATCTGATCTTTATAATCGGGCGAGAGATAAATGAAAAGAAGCACAAAAAAGAAAGAGATAAGCGTAGCAATGCAAACTGCTTTAAAACCAAAATTAAAGCAGCCTCCAAAGGTTACAAAGTTGTTTTTTGCATTGCTCCACATACTAATAAAAACAATGACTAAAATGAGAAAAATAAGAGCCGGCAACCAGGCATTATGCCTTGCTGAAAAATGAGACCTGTGAAATAATATGCCAAAAACAAAACAACAGAAGTAAGGCCGATTATCAAACCGGCAACTAACGGTGAGAGGGGTTTCTTTTCCATAATCAGTTAATTAAAAATTGTTTGCCAATAACGCCTTTAATTTTTCCTTTCAAAGGCATGTTTAAGAAAGGTGTGTTAGAAGATTTGCTTCGCGATATATCAGTTGTGAGAACCGTAATTTCATCTTTTGAAAACAAGGTAAACGCAGCGTTGCTTCCTTCTTCTATCCTACCCGTTGGCAAACGAAAAATGCTTCTTGCATTGAAAGAAAACAATTGAAGTAAACGTTCAACGGAAAGCTGTGGAAGCACCGTGTTTACAACCGCAAAGCTCGTTTGCAAACCAATCATTCCCGGCTTTGCATACTCAAATTCGCAAACCTTATCATCCCGGTGCTGTGGTATATGATGCGAGGCAATGCAATCAACCGTTCCATCCAATACAGCGGTGCGAAGGGCTTCTCTGTCTTCTTTGCTTCGCAATGGCGGAGCTACTTTTAAATTCGTGTCGTAGTTTTCTAAATCTTCATCACAAAAATAAAGATGATAAGGCGTTACACTGCATGTAATATTCAGCCCGTTTGTTTTTGCCTCTTTTATCAATTCGATTCCCTTTGCGGTTGACACGCCGGTAATGTGCAATTTGCTATCGGTGTACTTCAATAAACCAATATCACGTGCAATCATTAACTCTTCGCCAACGGCAGGAATGCCTGGCAAGCCCAATTGCGTAGAGATAATTCCTTCATTCATCAGTCCGCCCGGCGCAATATTTTTATCAACCGGCATTTGAACAATCACACCATCAAACGACTTTACATATTGCAACGCTTTCAACAGAATTTGTGAAGATTGCACAGGCTGCAAGCCATCGCTAAAAGCAATTGCTCCACTGCTGTACATGTCGTACATTTCAGCCAGTTCTTTGCCTTCACAGTTCTTTGTTACCGAACCCAAAGGACGAATGGAAACGGGTAAATTTTTTGCTTTTTGAACAATGTATTCCACGCTGCTTTTGCTGCTAATAGTCGGCGCTGTGTTGGGCACTACAAACACTTCGGTAAACCCGCCCGCAGCAGCAGAAGCAGCGCCGGATTCGAGCGTTTCTTTTTGTTCAAAGCCAGGATCGGAAAATTGTGCAAAAAGGTCAACAAAACCAGTAGAGAGATAGGTATTGCTGCCGCCATCCATTTCTGTATCAGCTTCCTGCTCTATATTTTCTGCAATAGCTGTAACAATTCCTTTTTCTATTAAAATATCTTTTACCGAATTGTTATGAATGGAGTGAGGATCAGCGATGATGAAGTTTTTGAGCAGAATATTCATGCGCAACCGCAAAATTTGCCGCAAGATAAATGGATTTTTATAAAAATGAGGTTTACATTTGCAGCCCTTTCGCAAGAAATAAGTTCGGGATGTAGCGCAGCCCGGTAGCGCACACGTCTGGGGGGCGTGGGGTCGCAAGTTCAAATCTTGTCATCCCGACTTAAATCAAGACAAGAAAAAATAGAAGCCTGTAAATTGATTGATTTACAGGCTTTTTTATTTGCAATAATATCAAATCTGTTCAAATACTATCAATTTATGAGTAGAGTTATTCGTGAGTTCTACAGATCATTTCTATTTTACTCACGAATTCGGGCATTAAATCGCTGATAACCAAGGAAGTAGTTTGTTTCATTTTACTCCTTTTTGATGCGTTTTAATACCCTTTTTTTACATGGCACCGTGAGTCATTTTCAGTCAATTCAGCTTAGGGTGTCGGGGATATCGATTCGAGAATACTTTAAAATGATATGCTATGAAAACAACAACCACATTTGCTGTCTCGCTCTTTGTGAGGCTCAAAAACAGCCAAACAGACGGCCTTATTTATGCCCGTATCACCGTAAACGGGACGGCTACAGAGCTTTCCTTAAAAGAAACGATTCCCATTGAACAGTGGAATCCCATGAGGCAGGAAGTAGAAGGAAGAACGCCGCAAGTCAAAGCTTTGAATACACACTTAGATAACGTGGTGTTTAAAATCAAAGAAAAGTACCGCCAGATGATTGACAAAGACGTACCGGTTGATGCGCAGGCGATTAAAGATGCTTTCTTGGGCAAGCAAACAGAGCAGAAAGGCCACACGCTTCGCGAGCTGATCACCTATCACGACAGGATGGAAGGAGAAAAGTTAGCCTGGGGAACGATGAAAAACTATAAGGCTACCGAAGAATACATCAAACGGTTTATCAAAAATAAATACGATAAAGAGGACGTCTCCTTGCGAAAATTGAATTATCAATTTATCCTGGAACTGGAATCGTTCATCAGGAATCATCCGCTGAAGGAACATGACCGTTGCGTGGGGAACGGTGTGATGAAGCACCTGGAACGGCTAAAAAAGATGGTAAAATGGGCAAGACGACTAGGATGGCTTCCAAATGACCCATTTATTGATTACCAGCTCTCTTTTAAGCGATTCAAAAGAAAGAAGCTGGACATAACTGAATTAAATAGAATAGAGAACCATACGTTTAGCAGTGCCAGCCTTGCCTGTGTAAAAGATTTGTTCCTCTTTAGCTGCTACACAGGTCTTGCCTATGCGGATGTGATGGCGCTGAGGTCCTGAGAACTTGGAACAGGGACAGGGAGGGCAGATGGTGGTGCAAAATTTACCGACAGAAAAGTGATGAGCTATCGGCCGTACCGCTTGTTGCGCAATGCCATTGGTTTCATTAACCAATATGCAAAGCATCCTAAAGCTGTCAACCGGGGAAGCGTATTTCCCTACGTAAGCAATCAGGAAGTAAACCGATGTCTTAAAATCATTGGGGAAGTATGCGGTATCACCAAATACATGAGCTTTCACCTGGCCAGACATACGTTTGCAACGACGGTCACGTTAGCCAATGGTGTACCCATAGAAACCGTTAGCAAAATGCTTGGTCATAAAAAGATTTCAACTACCCAAATTTATGCTGAAGTGGATGAAGAGAAACTTGGCAGGGATATGGGATTAGCAGAAAAGCGGTTATTAGAATAAATAATTGAGGTCATAAAAAATTGCCAGGGTGTATGTAAAATGCTTATTACAGCTTCGAAAATCCACCTGGCGCCTTACTATCTTCTCAAAGCCTTGCCAGACTTGCATTTCAGCATTTCAAATTTAAGAAGGTTGCCGAATTTAGTGCCTCTCCCTTTTGATGTATCAGATATCTACAAATAATGCAAAAGCAATCCTGTTTTTTCCTTCTTGATGCATTTTTAACTTCTTTTGGTTCTTTTGAAAAGGACTAAATGAATTGGAAGAAAAAAGGAATCGTTGTGTGGTTGTTTTCCGTTGATATCAACTGGCTTATATTGCTTTGATCATTCACTCAGATGTTGTATTTTTTATTTTTGTTCATTCCTATTGGATATTGCCTTTAATCGTTTTATCAGTCATGA
>CAWJYO010000012.1:0-110336 GCA_963847085.1 uncultured Chitinophagaceae bacterium
GAAAGGGCAACGGAATTCTGTTTGCACAAGGCGTAACGGCTTCTGATTTTATTTATTTGCTTATGCCCGACCGATTTAGCAACGGCGATACAACCAACGATAAATTGCCGGTATGCGAGATCAATCTTTAAACAGGGATTCGATTTTTCTTCGTCATGGCGGCGATATACAGGGTGTTATCAATCATCTCGATTATTTCCAAGACTTAGGCGTAACCACGCTGTGGATGACACCCGTTTTGGAGAATGATATGCCTAACCGAACGGAACATGGTTATTCGTTTACTAATCAGTATAAAATTGAGCCGCGCTTTGGCGGCGATACGGCTTATCAAAGATTAAGCGATGAACTGCACAGCCGCGGTATGAAGCTGATACAGGATGCGGTGTACAACCATGTGGGTTCATATCATTTTACGGTGCTTGACCCACCAATGAAAGACTGGCTGCACCAATGGCCTACTTTTACGCAAACCAATTACCGCGACCAAACAGCTTTCGACCCGCATGGTTCAAAAGAAGAAGAAAAGATACTAACTGATGGTTGGTTCGTTCCAACGATGCCCGACCTCAACCAAAGCAATCCTTATGTGGCCAATTATTTAATTCAACATGCCATTTGGTGTGTTGAAATGTTTGGCGTGGATGGCTGGCGCATTGATACCTACATTTACAACGATTTGCCGTTTATGAACCGTTGCAACAAAGCGTTGATGGACGAGTTTCCCCACATCACCATGTATGGTGAAACACTGGTGCATGGCGTTTTGAACCAGGCTTATTTTGCCCAGAATATTTTAGAGGTTCCTTTTAAAAGCAACCTGCAGGGCGTGGTAGATGCTACGCTTTTGTTTGAAGGCATACAACCCGCGTTGATGCAGCCCTTTGGCTGGCAGGAAGGCGTAGGACAATTGTACCAGACGTTAAGCCATGATGTGTTGTACAAAGACCCAACGCGCAATTGTATTTTTTTAGACAACCATGATTTGAACCGCTGGTATTCGACCGTTGGTGAGAATATTGAAAAAGATAAAATGGGCTTTGAATGGCTGCTTACCGAACGCGGCATTCCGCAGATGTATTATGGCGATGAAGTGCTGATGAAAGGTGTTACCAATCCGGATGGCTGGGTGCGGCTTGACTTTCCCGGCGGTTGGCAAGGAGATGCCGTGAATGCCTTTACCGGCGCGGGTTTGAGCGATTCGGCCAAGGAGGTTCAAACCTTAATAAAAACATTGGCAAACTACCGTAAAACATCACCTGCCTTAACCAAAGGGAAAATGATGCACTACATTCCAAAAGGGGGTTTGTATGTTTATTTCCGGTACGCTGATGCACAAACGGTGATGTGTGTTATGAATACAAGCGATCAGGAAAAGCCGGTTCATTTCAGCGATTATGTTGAACGAACCAAAGGCTTTGGCAACGGAGTAAATGTGATAACACAAGAGGCCGTGTCGCCCGATTTTACCATGCCTGCCCAACGCATGTGGGTTGTGGAATTGAAGAAGTAAAAAAGATGTCATTGCAAAGTGTAAAGCCATCTGCAAACTATATGTAGTACTGCTGAAAAAGTTTTAGCGACATCATGTAACTATTGCTTCTGCTAAATCGCTTGCTCTTTATTTATTGAACTGTAAACCTTCTATAATAATCTTTATCGTTTTATCATCCACACTATCAAATTCGGACTTGTCATAAATTGTCAACAAATAAACTTCTTTATTGTCCGTTATAACATAAGTAATAACTCGTGCACCACCACTTTTACCTTTGCCTTTCTTTTGATAGCAACTCGGATTTTGTATGTGTCGTTACCTAATGGCGTTCCTGTTTCTGGAGCTTTCTCAAGTATTGCATTTAAATCAGCAAGTTCTTGTTTTAAAGATGGAAATTTTTTGATAAGGCGCTTGGCTTCTCTTTTAAATTTATCACCGGGAATAACACTAAAGTTCATTCAAAAATTCGTTTAGTGTTTGCTTGTGTTCTTTAGTTTGTTTAAGAATATTCACTTGTTCAAATGCTTCTTTCAGGTCAGATTTAAGTTGTAAAGCCTGCTCATATTTCTTTAGCTTGTTAAGCACCTTTTCCCATTCTGTTAATGGCATTTGAACCGCCTTTGTTTTGCCATTACTATCATTTACATATTGAACTGCAATTTTCATATCTCAAATTTATTATGTTTTGTTCAACTATAAACCCAATGCCTGCTTCATCATACATTCTCGCAAAAACAAAAACCGTCCCCACAGTATTGCAAGAACGGCTTTTGTTTTTGATGATTTATTTTACAACCAACGTTTCTTCTTCATCTTTGAAGATGCCACAAACACCGCTGCTGCAAACAGCAAAGCACTGGAAATATAAATCAATTTATTGTATTGATTTTCCGTTGCGGGTGGCACATACATCAAACCATTGGCATCCTGTATGGCTGGCTCGTTCACATAACGTCCCTGGTCAGGAATCGCTTCGTCAAAATGTTCATACAAGTCCAAAAGCCCTTTCAGCATTGTATTTCCGCGCATTGGCTTACCATGACCTGTAGCTGCAATTTCAGGTTGCAACAGCAATAATGTTTTTACCGAATTGTAAGCTGCTACCCAATCCGTAGTGGCATAAGCCGGTGGACGCGAAACCACTTCGGTTTGCATCGCTGTACTAAAAGCCGATTCAGCTTTGGTGGTTACAAACGCATCGCCTGCAATCAATAATTTGTCTTCATTTCTAAACAAACTAATGTGCCCCGGCGCATGTCCGGGAGTGTGTATCCATTTCCAGCCCGGTAAAGGGGGAACCGTGTTGTCATCAGGCAAAGCCGTTACAAAAGAGCTTATATCAATGGGTCCTTTGGAAAATAAAAATGAAATGTCAGTCATTAAACCGCCACCAACGGTTGTATCAAAAGGCGGGTAGTGCGATTTGCCTGTTAAATAAGGCATTTCAAGATAATGCGCATACACCGGCACATGCCATTCCTGGGCTAATTCCTGAACGCTTCCTACATGATCGAAATGGCCATGCGTTAAGATAATGGCTTTTGGTTTTTGATTGTTTTCATCAAACAATTCGGCTGCCATCTTCTTTATTTTTTTGCCGGTACTTTTAATGCCCGTATCTACCAACACCCATTTTCCGCTTTCCGGATCCTGAACAATATAGATATTTACAAACTTATCTTTCAAGCCCCAAACATTGGGTGCTACTTCAAAATAAAAATGCTGCGATACGGCTGGCTGTTCTGCTGTCATAAATTTGTTTTTATCGTAAAAAGAAACAGTTTTGTTTTCTTTCAAAAGAGATAAAAAACATGCCACAAAATGGATTTTCTTTGCAGCATCATCCATTATTTTCATCTTATGAAGTATTGCACTGCTATTGCGATTTTATTTTTCTTTTTACAATCATACTCACAAGATTTAATTACATATAAAAAAGACAGCACTGCAATAGCAGACTGTCCAAAAGCTGTAATACATCTCTCAGATATTTCTCATGATTCTACGACTTTAATTAAACAACTTCCCTTTCAAAGTTTTAGGGTTAGAGATTTTAGGGCAGATACCAGTTCATTAGGTGTACAGTTTAGATCAGCAGAGGTTATGTCAAGAAAATACTTCAATAAAATTGTTTTAAATATACCGGCTACATCTTTTATTGAAACTTATCTCAATGACGACGCTAACAATAAGTTCACTACTTCTGAATCGTCTTTAATTTGCTTTATAAAACAATTAAGATTAACGCAGATAGATACATTCAATAAAAACACTAACGACATTGAAATTTATAATAAAATCAATTTTGAGGTAGAGGCATACTTATACACGAATGATGTATATCATCCAGCTTTACGGATAGATACTATAATGTCATCTCGAACCAACAGTAAATATGCATTTGAGGTAATATCAGATGTTCTCGACCTGTTTGCAGAGAAAGCTTCAAAGATTGATACGACAAAAGTTTTATCAAGAACCGCCTATACACTGTCTGCACTTATTACTAAATACAACCAAAGATTTGATAAACCTATCTTAACAGCAACAAGATTAAACAAGGGCATTTACAGAAGCCTTTCAGAGTTTATGAATAATGCACCATCCATAAAAGACTACACATTTGAAACATATAAAAAAACGATTTCCTTATACAGCAAAGGTGCTTATGGCCACATCGAACCTGTCGCAAAACCCTTTGGATTTTGCGACGGAGGTATCATTTGGATTAATAGCAATAATATTTTTCATCCGCTTATAAGAAGTCAAAATACATTTGAGTTTTTAGGTGATTATTTTAGTATTGATTATCGTGATGGTTCGCATCTTCAGTCGGGTTTGTTAAGTAATAATCTATTAGTTGCAGTAGGAAGTTCTATAATAGCGAATGCAAATAACAGCGTGCCGTATGGAAAACCGAAAGGGAAAATTATCCGTCAATTGGATGTCGATAAAGGCGAATTTTATTAATACTGCAAGGGAGTTGTGCTATCAGAAACAGATTATCAGAGTATTGCTTGATTGAAGAAAGTAACCTGTCAAGTTCTTTTCTTACAACACCGTTCCCTGCAACAAAAAGAAAATAGCCACCAGTGCAAAGCATACGCTTACCAGCCAAAGTATTTTGCGTTTGGTAATGATAGAGATGGCGCCCACCGCAATGGCTATCTGAAACAGCGTTACAGCCCTTGCTAATATTCGATGATGTGCAACATGATCATCCGATTCTTTTTGCAGGCTTTGGGCTTCTTCTTTTATCTTTTCCTGTTCGGCCTTCTCTTCTTTTATTTTATTGACGTCTTCCGTAACAGGTTGTTTGCCCAATGAGAGTAGAACCGTGTTGGATGAATTGAGCACATCGGTTTTAATTCCTTTTGCCTGGTAAAACGCCCATTGATCGGACGCTTTGATTTGAGCCAGCATGGCTTCATCGGCATGATCGCCTGCCAGCAAACCGCTAATGGCAGCCAGTACAGCGAAGATGGCCGTGGTAAGCGCCACATACAATACCCATTTTTCTTTGCCCTCGGCCAGCACTTCATGCGCTTTTTCGTTGCTTTGTTCATGAATGTTTTCTGAATAATCTTCTATTTCTTCCATAACATTTGTTGATAGTTTTAGTATTTCCGTTTTCTAAATTTTATCATCGTGCAGCCGGCATTGCTTATTTCTTTTTTGTTTTGATTGCTTTATTTCGTCTGCACAAATTTTTAATGAAGTTAGACAACGATGTTTGTTTTTGCCCCTTTTTCTTCTTGCAACTTATAGCTTGTTTCCTGAACCTTAATTCCTGAATCTTCTTTACTTGTTTCCCGTTACTTGCACAATAGGTTTGCCGGTGCAGCCGCTGGGCATTTGTATTTGCAGCAAAGCAGCAACGGTAGGCGCAATGTCGGTCATGTAAGTAACAGCATTGGTTTTACCCGCATGAATACCCCAGCCCATCCACACCAGCGGAATGTGTGCATCGTAAGGATAATACACGCCATGACCTGTGCCTGTTTTAGCATAGCCCGCCAGCCAGCCGGGTTGCAAAATGTATTGCACATCGCCACTGCGTTTGCGGTTGAAACCGTTTGTTAGCATGGCTTTCAGCGGTTCCTGCACAGTTGTGTTGGTTAGGTTTTGCAAGTCAATAGAATTGGCAACTTGTGGCATTTGTAAAAGCTGTTGAATGATGAATTGCTTTACCTCATTCACATTTTTATTGGCGTTTGCAATAGCAGCATAATTCAAATAAACCTGGTAATTTTCTACGTCAATAATTCCTTTTGAAATGCCTTGCAACTGCAAAAGGGAATCGAGTTTTGTTTTTACCGCTTTTTCATCAAAGGAACCACCCGGTAATTTGTGTTCTTCTAAAAATCCGTGTACATGAATGGCGCCGTGATCGGCAGTTAAGAACACGGTATATTGATTTTTACCAATGGTTTTATCGAGATACTGAAAGAAAGAAGCGAGGTCTTTATCCAACCGCAAATACGTGTCTTCAGATTCAATGGAGTTAGGCCCGAACTGATGGCCTACATAATCGGTTGATGATATGCTCACGCACAGCATATCAGTAACGTTGCCACTTCCTAAATGGTAGTTTTGAATGACTGATTTTGCAAAATCGAGCGTGTAAGAATTGCCGAACGGCGTGGAAGCCAATATCTCGAACGGCGCTTTGGCATTGCCTTTCAGCGTGTGCGGGAACGAAGAAGTGTTTTCGCCGCTAAACCTGCCTTCATAGCTTTCTTCATCAGGTGTGCTTTGCGTATACGTTTTTACCGGATACAAAGTTTGCCATCCTTTTTGAATGTATTGTGAAGGCAAGCCTTGTGCATTAAAGCTGTTCACCCAGGCCGGCAACGAATCCATATAATAGGTGCTGGAAATGAACTTGCCAACTGTTCCATCATACCAATATGCAGCGTTGGCTGAATGACCGGCGGGTAAAATAGCGCCTCTGTCTTTGATAGCAATTCCTACCACTCTGCTCTTAAAATTTGTTGCCAAACGCAGTTCGTCGCCAATGGTAGTCGCCAGCATATTGCGTGGACTCATTTCACCTTCGGCTGATGCACTCCCCACTGTTTTTGCAGTAGTGTCTTCAGAGCAATATACTTCTCTATTCAGCTCGCGGCTAAACCAGTTGTTGCCTACAATGCCGTGCACTGCAGGCACCGAGCCGGTATAAACACAAGTGTGTCCGCAAGCCGTAACGGTGGGCGAATACGGAATCATGGTGTTTTCGCATGAAAAACCTTCGCGCAGCAAACGTTTAAAACCATCGTTGCCATAACGATCTGCGTAGCGATATAAATAATCCCAACGCATTTGGTCAACCACAATTCCAACAACCAGTTTTGGTCGTTTGGTTTCGCTCATATTTTGCTGCGCAAATAATAAAGATGAGAACAGAAAACCTGCACAAAACAAAACTGCTTTTTTATAGTAGAATGAAGTGAAGCGGGTGAAGAAACGAATCATGTGAATGTGTATTGATGAATGAATTCTTGCACTTGCAAAAGTATAGGGAAGACCGGTTTGCAAGGATGCTTTACAATAAATTAAAATGAGAATACTGGTAATGAAAAAATAATAATCGCCTCATTCTTTCTTCATTTGCTTAATCAATTCAATCGCTTCCACTGCTTCCCTTACATCATGCACGCGAAGAATGTTGGCGCCTTTGAGTAAAGCAACGGTATTCAAAACCGTAGTTCCGTTTAAGGCTTTGTCAGGTGTTGTTTTCAGAGTTTTATAAACAGTTGATTTGCGTGAGATCCCTGCCAGTACTGGCTTTTGCAGTATCTGCAATACTTGCATATTATTCAGCAATTCAAAGTTATGAGCAATTGTTTTGGCAAAACCAAACCCCGGATCAATAATAACATCGTGAATGCCGGTGCTTTTACAAACCTCTGTTTTTTGTATAAAATAGTCCAGCACTTCTTTGGTTACATTTTCGTATACAGCATGTTGCTGCATGGTTTGTGGTGTGCCTTTGATGTGCATTAACACATAAGGAACCTGAAGAGCCGCAACAGTTGCCAGCATCGCTTCATCCCCAGTTCCGCCGCTGATGTCGTTGATTAAGCAAGCACCCGCAGCAACACTTTGCCTCGCAACATCAGCATAAAATGTATCAATCGAAATGAAGGCTTCGGGAAACTGTTTGTGTATCGCTTCTACTATTGGCAACACTCTGTCGGCTTCTTCTTCACTGCTGATTTTAACTCTGTTGGGTGCGGTGCTTTGCCCGCCAATATCAAGAAACGTTGCTCCTTCAGTAAGCATCGTTTCAGCTCCCTGCAAAGCATCATCAATGGCTTGTGTACGGCTCTCTTTATAAAACGAATCAGGTGTTGTATTGATGATACCCATTACAACAGGCTTATCAATCACTAACAATCTTCCATTACAATTTAAGCGTAAACATTGTACGACTTTCATTTTAACGCGTAAAATTGGTGCAAAAACAAAAGCAACTCGTAAAATAAAACCTCTATTTATACCTATCCAATAACAAAAACGGCGCATTACCATGGCTGGTAACACACCGTTTCTAATTTACACCCTTACTATCCGTCATTGAAATTGGAGCCGTTTGGTTTCTTTTTTCCCATCAATCGAAAAGATAATGGTATATAGACCTGCGGATAATTCACCAATATGGAAATGCCCGTTATTGATTCCGGTAACCGCCATCATAGTGCCTTGTTTTACCAGTTTGCCGCTCATGTCATACAATTGCAAAAGCAGCGTGCCTTCTTTGTCAGCATTGAACTGCAACATTAAATGTCCCGGGCTGCTGATTGGGTTCGGGCTCATGCTTATAATAATGTTTTGTTTTACGTTATTATTTGTAAACATTACAATCGATGATAATTGTGTTCGTCCATCTTTATCAACTATCTTTAATGAATAGTAAACAAACTTCGTATTGGTTACAGCATCATCGGTATAAGTGTATGTCTTTTGAAGAGATGAATTGCCGCCTGATGCTACCTGTGCAACTTCCGTAAACGTTTTTCCGTCTATGCTTTTTTGTATTGAATAGTAGCTCACATTTTGCTCAGTTCCTACAACCCACTTCAATAAGGCTTTGTTGTTTTGTGTAACCCTAGCAGTAAAATCAATTAGTGTAACGGGTAATACTGCGCTAACATTAATAACGCCTTTCATACCAAATACAGCATGAGGAATGCAATAATAGTTGTAAGTGCCGGCAACTGTGAGTTGATACGTAAATGTTGTATTGGTTGCGTTCATAGGTGAGTTCCAGGTGGCTGCTCCGGCAGGCAGCGAATTGCCAGTGCCCTGCGATGCGGGATCGCAAGTAGTAGTGTGGCTTCCACCTACCCATGTCCATGTAATGCTATCACCAACTACGGCATTTATTGTTGAAGGTGTAAATTGAAAATTAGCTACCTGTATGTTATGAACGGTTGCGTGTGCAAAAAAGAAATCAGAAAGCAACAAGGCGGCAAAAAGTAATCGTGTTTTCATAAGACATGATGTTTAACAAATGAAAACGCAACAGAGCATTAAAGCGTTGCCGCTTTTAAAACTTTTTTGGAACTAATAAAAATTTTACCTTTAAGGCAACCTTTTCTTTTCAGATAACGTATTCTCATTCAAAGCAACCTATCCGTTTGAGTACTATCCGAGATATCATCAATGGCTGCGCCGATAACAATCATAAGTATCAAAAAATACTGTATGAGCGTTACTATGGCTATGCTTTGAAAACAGTGTTCCGTTATATTTTTAAATATGAAAAAGCAGTTGATGTGGTAAACGATGGCTTTGTAAAATTATTCCGGCACTTCGGCCAGTTTAAAGCCGATGACACTGCTAATATTGAACATATGCTGATGGGCTGGATACGCCGCATTATGATAAACAACGCTATTGATGAACTTAGAAAAAAAGATATGCAGCCGGATGCTGGCTTTGTATCAGAAGAAGTATGGGAGCAAACACATAATAGCGATAATGCCGATCAGTTATTGTTGTATAAAGACTTAATGATACAGGTGAGAAAGCTGCCACCTATGTACCGGGCTGTGTTTAATATGTATGTGATTGATGGGTTTAATCATAATGAAATTGCAGAGAGATTGGGCATCGCTGCAGGCACTTCAAAATCGAATTTATGGAAGGCAAAAAATTTATTGCAAGCTTACCTTAAAGCGCCCAATAACAAAGAACTATGCAAGATGTAAACAACGATATGGATGATTTGTTTAAGCGGGCGGCAGACGACTATCCGTTAAAGACCGATGGAGCCGATTGGGATAAAGTGCTCGCCGGTTTGAACAACGTTGATGCGCCTGCTACTGTAACCATCAATAGAAAATCAAACAACAAAAAACGGGCATTATGGCTGCTGTTGTTGCTGTCTTTGTCATCTCTGTATTTACTATTGCATAATGCTTCTGAAACGAAAAATACTTCTTCAATTGCAATACAATCTGCGGAGCAGAATGGTGCAAAAACAAACGGCAACAGCGCAACAGATGATAGTAAGTTAAACACAAGTCATTTATCAGAAACCGATAACAATAGTGCCGCTGTCAATCATTACAAAACTCTAAACCCTGATAAAAACAAAACCAAAATTTTGGGAACAACTTTGTTTGTTTCAAAACAAAATGTTGTTAGTGATAAGCAGTCAGCCGGCAAGATTCTTTTGTCGGATGATCAAGATAAAGAAGCCGACAATAAGATATTTGGAAGTGATAAGCAGAACGGTGGAAATAACATCAACAATAAAGATTTAATAACGGAAAAGCAACCTGATAATGAGAAGCAACGTATTCAAAATGTAACAGCAAAACAAAAAGAGACTGATACCGCTGAACAAAAGAACATGATTGCATCTGATGGATTGAACATAAATAAAAAAGATAGTGCCGCAGCAAAAGCGATTGCGAAAGAAGATAGTAAGAAAATCGTAGCTAAGCTTACAACGCAACAGCAGCGCGGCTTCTACGCTGGCTTAATGGGAAGCCTTGATTTTAGTACGGTTGAATTTCAACAGATTCATAAAGCCGGTTATAGTCTTAGTTTTTTAGTGGGAGATCGCTTGTCGAAGCATATTTCTGTTGAGTCGGGCATCAGTGTAAGTAAGAAATATTATTACAGCAATGGAAAATATTTTGATAAAAAGAAAGCCGGCATTCCTGAACAGGTAGAGATATATTATGCCGATGGCAGTTGTAAGATGTTTGAAGTGCCTGTGAATGTAAAATATGATTTTGCCTTGCGCAAACGAAGCAACCTGTTTGCTGTTGCCGGTTTATCTTCTTACTTCATGAAGAAAGAAAGTTATGGTTATCGTGCTGATTGGAATAGCTGGGTTTATGATACTACGAAACAATATACAAATTCCGGAAACAATGTGCTTGCAGTTGCTAATTTCAGCATCGGTTATCAGTTGCATATCAACAAGACAGCTACATTGCGAATTGAACCGTATTTAAAAGTTCCGCTGAAAGGTATCGGTATCGCCAATATGCCCATTATGAGTACCGGCATTTCAGTTGGTATTACAAAGTCGTTTTAAGTTTTATCTACTCACAATTATTATGTAAGGCCATGCAAAAAAAAGTATTTTTTTTCATCGGGATTGCATTGCTATGTACTGCCGCCTGGGGTTTGTTTTTATTCAATAAACCGCATAGTGATGTTGGCGATAAAAAAGCTGATATGATATTGCAGGCTGACGATTTGTATCAGCAATACAGTAAAGATGAGACAGCCGCTAATGCTAAATTTTTAAATAAGATAATAACAGTTACCGGCACTGTTAATCAAATTGATGAGACCAATAATGCAGCGATTATACTGTTAAAAAACAAAGATGATGCAGGCGGCGTAAGCTGTAATCTGTTTGCTCATAAAAAAGTTTCTGTTCAACAAGGTAAAGCGGTAACTATCAAAGGCAGATGTACTGGTTTTTTGATGGATGTGGCTTTAACCGACTGCGTGATAGAAAAATAATAACCAATCAATTTAAAAAGGAAGAAGATGAAAAAAACAAGTTTTGTTTTTATGGCTTTGCTATGCACTATTATCATCGTTGCAGTGAGTTGTTCTAAAAGCAGTGAGGATAAATTAAACCCGGTAACCACAACTACATGCGATACAGCCAACAGTACTTATACAGCTAATATTTTGCCCATATTAAAAGCCAATTGTTATAGTTGCCACGGTAATGGTCAGGTGAATGGCGGAGAAAATTTTGACACTTATGCGAACGTAAAAAGTGCTGCACAAAGTGGCGCTTTGTTGGGTGCAATTTCACATGCAGCAGGCTATCCTGCAATGCCGCTGAACTTGCCACAGCTTTCCGATTGCGATATCAATACCATCAGATCGTGGATCAATAACGGAATGCTAAACAATTAAACCTGAAAATCATACTTATGAAAACGCTATTTGTTTTTACTCATTTTTTATTATTCAGCATTGCATGTTTTAGCCAGATTTATACAACACGCAATGGCAACATCAGTTTTTTTTCTTCTACCGAAAAAGAAACCGTACATGCAGTAAACAACCAGGTTTATGCAGTGATAGACGCAGGTAAAAAGAACCTTGCTTTTGCATTGCTGGTAAAGAGTTTCCAGTTTGAAAAAGAGTTGATGCAGGAACACTTTAATGAGAACTATGCAGAGAGTGATAAGTATCCGAAAGCTTCTTTCAGCGGCTCTTACAATGGCGATGTAAATACAGCAAAGGATGGTGTTTACAGTGTAACCATAAAAGGTAATCTTACTTTTCATAATATAACAAAAGAGCTGGAAACGCCTGCCAATATTGAAGTAAAAAATAGCACATTGATTGGCTCTGCAAAGTTTACTGTAAAGCCGGAAGATTACGGTATTTCTATTCCTTCGCTTGTGAGAGAAAAGATTGCTAAAGACATAACTGTTGATGTGCTTATCAATTGTTCGCCTTCTAAATAAAGCTATATGTTGAATAAACAATTGACTTGTATTTGTTCTTTTGTTTTTGCCTTATTATTGGCTCATGCGCAGGATTCAACTTTAATGAATTTGTTAACTGATTCAATGAACGCAAATGTAAAGCCGTCTTATGTTACGGCCACTTTCAAAGGTGTTCATATCGTTAACATGCAAACGGTAGAAGCACCGGCAAAGGGAGCGCTTAATTTTATTATTATGCACCGCTTTGGAAAGCTGAATGATGGCGCTTATAATTTTTTTGGATTAGACAATGCTACCATCCGCTTAGGACTTGATTATGGTATAAGCAACCGGTTTTCCGTAGGCATTGGACGAAGCTCTTTTTTAAAAACATTTGATGCGTATGGCAAATACAAATTGCTGCGACAAACGGATGGAAGCAATGCAATGCCGTGTAACTGCAAGTCTCTTGGTTTCGGTTACAGATTATACGGAGAAGTTTAGCGATAAAATTTATCTCAATACAAAATACCGAACGGCTTATGCAACGCAGCTATTGCTTGCCCGTAAGTTTAGCAGCCGCTTTTCTTTGCAGGTGGTTCCTACATGGTTGCATTATAATTTGGTGCCGACAACAAGTGATAAAAACGATGTGTTTGCGATTGGCATTGGCGGGAGAATAAAAGTTACAAAGCGAATGAGTGTTACGGCTGAATATCATTATCTTCCCGATAACCAGTTGGTATCTCAGGAGAGGCACAACTCACTTTCATTAGCCTGGGAAATTGAAACCGGCGGTCATGTGTTTCAATTGGTTTTTTCCAATTCGCAGGCTATGACAGAATCTCAATACATTGGTCAAACCATCGGAACATGGAGTAAAGGCGACATCTTTTTTGGCTTTAATGTGTCCCGCATTTTCAATATTACGAAGTATGCAAAAAGCAAAATGGTTTATTAATCTGTTTGAGTATTTACATAAAAACAAAAGGCAACCTCTACAAAGTTGCCTTTTGTTTTTGCACAAAAAATTTGCTTTATCTTGTTACCAATCCTTCATCGTTGCTTGGCAACACTACGCTTGTTGTAGCGGAAGTAGTTGCTACAAAATCGCTTGCAACCGTTTCGTTTCCTATGATGAAGTTCACTAAATCCTGGTTTAATCTTTCCTTTTCGGTATAAAACAAACCATGTGGCGCGCCTTCATACACAACAAACTGGTTGTTTTTAATCAGTTGGGCTGCACGCTGTCCGCTGGTTTCAATCGGCACTATTTTATCGCTATCGCCATGAATAATTAAAGTAGGAACGGTAATGTTCATGGCATCGTTTCTAAAGTCGGTGTAACTAAAAGATTTCATACATTCCAGTGTAGCTCTTGGCGATGCCATCGAGCCTAACATTCTGTAATATTCCAGCAGCGGTGCGCTCAGCGGATGGTTTACTAAGCTCACCCCAAAAAATTGTTTGCCAAACGTATCTAAAAAGCCAATGCGGTCCTGCTTTGCTTTGTCTGCCAGGTCTTGCATTTGATCCTGCGGAACGCCATCGGGGTTATCGTCAGTTCGCAGCAGGTAAGGAACTATCGAAGAAACCAGTATAGCTTTCGATACATTGGCACCGCCATATCTTGTAAAATAACGCGCTACTTCGCCACCACCCATCGAGAATCCTAATAAAGTAATATCCTTTACATTCAATCCATCAATCACAGCTTTTAAATCGTCGGTAAGTGTATCGTAATCGTAGCCATTCCATGGCCGGTCAGAATGTCCAAAGCCTCTGCGGTCATAAGCAATCACGCGCGAACCCCCGGCAATCAAGGCTTCTACCTGGTATTCAAACATTTCTTTCGATAGCGGCCAGCCATGTATCAATATCACAGGTTTACCCCAGCCATAATCGTAATAGGCAAGCTTTACTTCTTCACCGGTTGTTTTGTCGGTGGTTGTAATGAATTTCATTTTGACTTAATTTTTTATAAGAAATAATCAAATAAATATTGTAAAACCATGCCATAAAAGCTGTGAGCTATTAGCTATTAGCTGCGAGTTATGGGCGATGAGTTTTTTTACTTTTCCCTTTTGGTTATCATACATTTGCGGCCAAAATAAAAAAGATGCAAAACAACAGAACGTTTACCATGATTAAGCCCGACGCAACATCGAAGGGTTATACCGGCGCAATCATTGACCAAATTATAAAAGCCGGATTTGCCATAAAAGCGATGAAATGGGTGAAGCTAACCGAAGAAAAAGCAGGCGAGTTTTATGCGGTGCATAAGGAACGCCCTTTTTATGGCGAACTGGTAACGTTTATGAGCAGTGGTAATATAGTAGCGGCCATTTTAGAAAAAGAAAATGCAGTAAGTGAATTTAGAAAACTGATTGGTGCCACCGATCCCTCGAAAGCTGACGAAGGAACGATACGCAAACAGTTTGCGGCTTCGATAGGAGAGAACGCTGTGCATGGCAGCGACAGCGATGAAAATGCGGCTATAGAAGGCAGCTTTTTCTTTTCGGCTTTTGAAATATTTTGAAAAAGAATAAAATAAAAAGTAGTCTTTATTTTATTGATTAATAAGCGATAAATACAGTCTTTGTGGCATGATTATCGCTAATGCAGCACAAGTTTTTTAAGGGTTTAGGGTTGAAAAAAAGGGCACCTTATCTAAGGAGCCCTTCTTTGTTTTTATCTATATTTTTGTCCGCTTTGTCCGTGTTTACCACTATCACTTTTATATAAGGCTCAACTTCTTTATCTGGCTTTTTAAAAGTGTACAGCCACCACATATTCCATCGGATACATAAGTTGTAAAAAATAATGGGTAAACAAATGCCTGACAACAAAACCAAAGCAATGAGTGCAGGTGTATAGTTTACTTTCAAAAATTTCTGTAATACAACCTGCGCAAAACTCATGGTTATGATTTGCATGACATAAATAAACAGCGAATAATAACCCACTACTCTTATCCATGTAAACCACCTATACTTTTGAAGCAAAAACGAAAAGCTAATGGAGGTAGCGCAGCCAATGAGCGCTTCTGCCAGGAACAAGAAAGGCATTTTTAATTCAACAAAACGATTACTATAATCAGGGTATTTTAAATTGATAATGGTGAAATAGTATTGCATGATGATAAATACTGCCAGCAACGGAACAAACAATTTCCAGGTTGAAAGCCTTTCCACTCTCTCTTTATTGAACATTGGATGAGAAATGGAATCCCCTATAGCAAAAAATAAATAATACTGGGAAATATCTGTTATCACGCCAGCATGAAGGTCGTTCAAATGAATGTAAGCTGATAGCGCATAAAGTACAAAACCAAAAGCTACCTGGAAAAGCGGGCGTATGGTTACTTTTGCTTTTATAGTAGCATAGATAACTCCAATACAAAACAAGGTATTCAAATACCAAAAGTGGCCTGTTTCGCGCGGGTTAATCAGCAACTGTAAATATCTTTGAAGACCAATGTTTTTTTGAGTTGTTAAACTGCTATAGCGCGCTGCAATAAGTTGAAGCGAAATTTCAATCAATCCCCATACCAGCAGTGGAAATAGTATGTTGTTAGCACGGTTCGAAATGTATTTTGTGAGTCCTTTTTTTTGTAAGCCTCCGCCAACAAGCAAGCCGGATACAATAAAAAATAGGGGCATTCGAAATCCATACAGAAAACTACCAACATAATTAAAAGCAGCATACTTGTCTAAGTCGGATACATGACCACTCAAAATGGAAAGGCAGTGACCGTATCCCACCAATATAATGCTGATACCCTTGTCGTAATCTACCCAAAGCCACCGCTTCTCGCTAAGTACTTGTTTTGAATTAAAGAGATCCATCGGGGTTTATTTTTATAGTGCAGTTAGAGAAAACAAAGTCATTATCTGAAAGACTGTTCTGCTTTCAATCGGGCAATGGAATAGGAAGTACGGCTTTTCTTGTACAGAATTTTTCTGTTAAGCTATTATAGTCTTAGTGTTTTGGCTGTCTTTACTGTATGCTGTTATACGCGAACTTCCGTTTATATAGCAATATTACATTAATATTTTGCATAAACAATTGCATAACAAATTACTTAATAAAAAAATTACACTGATAGGAGATTTGGATTTGTAGCGATTTTGTTTATACGTTTCAATTTTTGAAAGAAGAATATCGGGTTTTTAAAAAGAAAAATTAGATTTTATTTGGTTGATTTTTTTATCACCAATTCGCCTCGCAACCGAATTTGTTGCAAGCAGTCTTCCTTTGTGTCAATGACATGCAGCAATGCTTTAACGGCTTCCCTTCCCATTTCCTGCAAGGGTTGTTTTATATAGGTAACAGGCGCATAAAAAAGGTCGAGCGAATCGGTTTCATCGAATGAAATCAAAGTCACGTCCTTTGGTATTTTCACCGGCAGCATATTTATGTATTTTACTGCATAACTGGTAATGCTGTTGGAACCAAACAAAATGGCATCTGCAGGTTCACGGGCATACAGCACATCATGCACTGCCTTTTCAATCTGGTCTTTTTTATTGCTGATGTCAACCTTTTTCAAGCGATCTTCAGAGAAGGGTAAATTGTAATCCTGCAATGCTTTTTTGTAGCCGTTGGTACGGTCGAGAAAATGATACAGTTTGGTTTCGTATGTTATCATTGCGGGTCGCTTTGCACCACCTTTAATGATGTATTCAGTAGCAATATACGCTGCCTGTTCATTGTCTAAAACGATGTACGAGGTTTCAACAGAAGGAAGATAACGGTCAACCAAAATAAACGGAATCTTCTGTTGCTGCAAATACAAAATTTGTTCTTCGGCGCCTGCCGGTGGAGCGATAATCAAACCGTCTACCTGCCGGTTAATAAAGGTATCGAGCAGCCTGGTAAATTTGGCAGCATTTTCATCGGAACTGCCAAACAAAACCGTGTATTTCTGTTTATCTGCTTCGTCCTCAATAATACGGGCAAGGCCGGAAGAAAACGGGTTGGAAATATTGGATACAATTAAACCTATTGTAAAGGTTTTACTCATCTTCAGGCTGCGGGCAATTTGGTTGGTGCGGTAGTTTAAAGCCTTGGCAGTATCTCTAATTTTTTGCGCCACTTCTTTTTTTATCCTGTTTTCTTTTTGATTGTTCAAAACGTACGAAACCAGGGCGGTGGAAACACCTACTTTTTGCGCGATGTCTTTCAGGGAAACTCGTTTATCCATGCTCGCAATCGTTAAAAAAATTTAAACGTTTAACATAAATTAGGCTCTATGCCAAAATTGTTTATAAACAAAAGTAAATCTTTCTAATTACAAAATGAACTGTATGTTAATTTATGAAATTATGTTTAAACGATTAAACTAAATTGCTATCTTTGCATAAGATTTAAACGGTAGCAGGTGGAAGTGGAGATAATAGTGATAGCAAAAGCTGAACTGTTCTACTCATAAAATCTAAAAAATTAATAACGATTTGCCTGCTTCTCATAAGAGCAGGCTTTTGTTTATACACGATTAAAAATTTTATTTATGAATAATAAAAACAAACTTTTTTCATTCCCATCGCTTAGCATTCTTACATTAGCTATTGGCGGGTTAAGCATCGGGATGACAGAATTTATGATGATGGGAGTGTTGCCCGACGTTGCAAAATCACTGTCGGTTTCCATTCCTGAGGCAGGACATTTAATTTCGGCTTATGCACTGGGCGTTGTGATTGGTGCTCCGGTTACAGCCGCTATTGCTGGTAAATATTCACCTAAAAAAGTGTTGATTTGGTTAATGCTGTTGTATGGTTTATTCAACACCTTATTTGCATCAGTACCTAATTTTTCTTTGTTGATGATAACCCGCCTTTTTGCCGGTTTGCCACATGGCGCTTTCTTTGGAATCGGTGCCGTTGTTGCCAGCCGCCTGGCCGAAAAGGGGAAGGAAGCAAGAGCCGTTGCTATTATGTTTGCGGGCTTAACCTTCGCTAATATTATTGGCGTTCCGTTAGGTACTTACATCGGGCATAACTGGAGCTGGCGCATCTCGTTTTATATTATCGCAGTCATTGCCTTCATCGCCGCAGGCAGTATAAAAAAATGGATGCCTTCATTGCCAGCTTCGGAGCAAAATAATTTTAAGGACAGCCTCAAAGCTTTTGCGAAGCCCGACCCATGGCTCATCATTGCAATGGCTTCAATAGGCAGCGGTGGATTATTTGCATGGATCAGTTATATCGCTCCGCTGATGACGAACGTAGCTCATTTTTCTGCCAATGCATTAACCATTATCATGATTATTGCGGGCATCGGAATGACGGTTGGAAACATTCTTGGCGGCCGGTTGGCAGATAAATTTTCGCCTTTAAAAACAACCGGCGTTTTATTACTATCCATGATTGCGTCTCTCTTAATCGTTTCGCTTACAGCACAATACAAAGTGCCTGCTGTGATGATGACGTTTATTACCGCAGCTATTGCCTTTGCGTTGGTTGCGCCCATGCAGATGCTTATCATTAAAGCAGCGGCAGGTTCCGAAATGCTGGCTTCCTCATCACTACAGGCAAGCCTTAATATTGGCAATGCCTTAGGTGCATTTTTGGGTGGTTTGCCCATTGCGGCTGGTTACGGTTATGTCAGCTCAGAGTATGTAGGCATCGGGCTTGTTTTTACAGGAATTTTTTTCTGTGCTATTTTAATGCGCAGACAAAGCAGAAAACAACCGGCCGAAGTACCAGTTCGACAACCAGAAACAAAAATAATTGCAAAACAAAAAGTAGCAACACCGGCGTAAAGTTTTGTTGCTTCCTACTATTTAATAAAAATAGATCGGAGTACGGTGAATAAATGATTCAGTGCAATCTTAATATTTAGTGATTGCGCTGAATCGCCGGTATGCCATCTTAAAAGGCATAGTGCAGAGTGAAACAATGCGCTTATGCGATTTGAACTCTGATTCAATTCTATCTTTTAAAATTCGCACAAAAACAAAAGTGTACGATAGAAAGTTGAATGCAACCATTGCATTGAACAGGATAAGGTGTAAATAAAAATGATTAGTTATGACAAGAGAACAACAACGAATGGATAAAATTGCTGAGCAGGAAGTGCCGCTCTCAAAATGGGGACCTTATCTGTCAGAAAGGCAATGGGGAACCGTGCGCGAAGACTATAGCGCAAATGGCGATGCCTGGAATTATTTTCCATTCACACATTCACATAGTCGCGCTTACCTGTGGGGTGAAGACGGCATTGCAGGCATATCAGATGCTAAACAGAATCTGTGCTTTGCTATTGCTATGTGGAATGGTGCAGATCCGATATTGAAAGAGCGTTTATTCGGATTAAATAATGGCGAAGGAAATCATGGCGAGGATGTAAAGGAATTGTATTATTATCTTGATAATGTTCCATCACATTACAGCATGGAATACCTGTATAAATATCCGCAATTGCCTTTCCCTTATGAAGATTTAAAGCAGCGTAATTCAGTGCTTGGCAAGTTAGATGCAGAGTATGAAATATTAGATACGGGTGTGTTTAACAACAACCGTTACTTCGATGTAAACGTTGCGTTTGCAAAACAATCGGATGAAGATATTTTTATTCGTATCAGCATCACAAACCGATATACGGAAGCGGCTGACATCACGCTGTTGCCAACACTTTGGTTTAGTAGGCAACAAGCATCAAATACAATGGAAGTGCAGCCTTTGATAAAGTATCGCAACAAAAATTCAGTAATTGCGCAGCACCAAAATCTGGGTGATTATTATTTTTATTTTCAGCAACCGGATGATTTATTATTTACCAATAACGAAACCAACTTTGAAAAAATAAAGGGCGAACCGAACAAAAGCATTTTTGTAAAAGATGCGTTTCACGACGCGATCATTTATAACAAAAACAAAAGGGCTTTACGCAATATAAAGCAGGGTACAAAGTGTTCGCCGGTTTATCAGTTATCTGTCGCTGGTGGCGAAACAAAAACCATTTATTGCAGGCTTAGCAATATGGAAGTAAAGAATGCTTTTGAACTTGGTTTTGAGGATATTTTTTCGCTTCGCAAAAAAGAAGCAGATGAGTTTTACGATGCTGTTCTTCCGCAAACAAAAAGCAATGACTGGAAAAATATTCAGCGACAGGCATTGGCTGGTTTGTTATGGAGTAAACAGTATTATTATTTTGATATAGAAAATTGGCTCCATTCAGGCGATGGCATTACCGAAGCAAATGAAAACAAAATAAGTGGCCGTAACAGCGACTGGCTTCACCTGAAAAACAGCGATATTATTTCAATGCCTGATAAATGGGAATACCCCTGGTATGCTGCGTGGGATTTAGCTTTTCAGTGTATTGCTTTTGCAAAAATAGACGCCGTGTTTGCAAAGCATCAGTTGTTGCTGATGATGCGTGAATGGTATATGAAACCTGATGGCCAGTTGCCAGCTTATGAGTGGAATTTTAGTGATGTGAATCCCCCGGTTCATGCGTGGGCGGCATTGCAGGTTTATAACATAGAGAAGGAACAAAAAGGAGAAGGTGATATTGTGTTTCTGAAAAAGATTTTTCAAAAGCTCATTATCAATTTTACCTGGTGGATGAACCGTAAAGACAGAAAAGGAAATAACATTTTCGATGGTGGTTTCCTTGGTCTTGATAACATTGGTGTGTTTAACCGCAGCATTCCTGGAAATGATACGCAGTTGGAACAAGCTGATGCCACAAGCTGGATGGGCATGTATGCACTGAATATGCTTGATATAGCATTGGAAATATCGGTGATTGACCCAACTTTCGAAGATACAGCAACGCGCTTTTTTGAACACTTTGTAATGATTGCAGAATCTATTAACGAGCATCATTTATGGAGTGAAAGTGACAAGTTTTTTTATGATGTATTATCGGTTCTTGGCAGCGAGCCGCAACGCTTGGAAGTGAAGTCAATAGTGGGTTTAACATCCTTGTTTGCGGTTTCTATTTTAGATAAAAAGAAGCTTGAAAAGCTTGCCGATTTTTGGAAGCGTATCAATCATTTTAAGCAATACCGGAAAACCAATAACAAGTATTGGCCGAATGAAGAACGCGATGGTAGCGACAGCATTCTATTATCGCTTGTGCGACCGGAAAAGTTGATTCATCTGTTAGAGCGTATGCTGGATGAAGATGAGTTTCTTTCAAATGGTGGTATTCGTGCGTTAAGTAAATACCATAAAAACAATCCTTACACAGTCAACATCCACGACACAGAATATACCATTACGTATGATCCGGGTGATTCTGTTTCGGATATGTTTGGTGGCAACAGTAACTGGCGCGGCCCTGTGTGGATGCCAATGAACTATTTGGTTATTCAATCGGTTCGTAAATATGGCGAATGGTATGGCGATGCATTGAAGGTAGAATTTCCAAAACGTTCAGGCAATTGGATAAACCTGTGCGAAGTAGCCGATGAATTAACCAAACGGGTGATATCCTTATTTGAAAAAGATGCCAATGGAAATCGCAAATACAATCATCATCACAACTGGTTTTATAATCAGCAGGGCAATGAAAACCTCGTTCTTTTTTACGAATATTTTCATGGCGATGATGGTCGTGGCCTGGGTGCCAATCACCAAACAGGTTGGACAGCTTTAATTGCCGATTTAATTGGTGAACAAAGCAAAAAGAAAGAAGGCAAATTAAAGGAAGAATCAATAATGCAATAGTGCCAATTGTTGCAAAAATTATTAGAATCGCTTTGGTTTTTCAATGAAATGATGCACACATCATCTATTATTTATTCACTTTAAAAATGAAGATATTATGTTATCAGTTGGTAGATTAGAAAAGTATGCACGGCAGTTTAAAGCCTTAGTTCGCTTCCCAAAGCGTTCAGGAAAAAATAAGGAAAACAAAAAGCCCTTACTAAACTGGTTTACAGGTACTGGCAATATGTTTTTGGCATTGGGCGAAATAGAGTTATCGTCCGGGTCCAATAACTAAACAATATCATTTCTAAACCGGCTTTATAGCGGGAATAAAATCGTTATAAAGCCGGTTTTTATATTTAGCATCATTATATTTATTCACTTTGTATATCCTTTCGTTTTGTACTTTTAGCTCCTCCAATTCCAATCTATGATAACCGACATCCGCACCAAATACAACGAGCATTTCAGCAAAAAGAAGTATGAAGATTATGTAAAAGCTTTAGCAAGTCGTCACCCCAATGCTTTGCAATTCCGTGTAGCAGAAACGCCGATTTTTGTAAGTAAAGAATTTACCAATAAAATGCTTTCTGCCTGCGAAAGCATTGTAGATGTAATTGCTGCCGACAACTTTAAAACACTTACAAACAGTGCGATTCCGCCCAATGTAAAAGTTCCGAACGAAAACAAACAGACGCAATTTATTGCGTTTGATTTTGGCGTTTGCGAAAACGAAAAAGGCGAACTAGAACCGCAACTGATAGAGATGCAGGGCTTTCCAACCATGTTTGCTTTTCAGGTATTTCAAGATGAAATGGCAAGAAAATATCTGGGCATTCCCGAAGGCTATTCTTCTTATTTGAACGGTTTTACCAAAGAAACATATTTGCAATTGCTGGAAGATATCATTGTAAAAAATGAAAATCCTGAAAATGCAATTCTGCTTGAGATATTGCCGCACCAGCAAAAAACAAGAATTGATTTTTACTGTACAGAAGATTACCTGCATATACCTGTAGTTGATTTGATGGAATTGATAAAAGAGGGCAAGAGTTTGTATTACGAAGAGGATGGAAAAAAGATAAAAGTAAAGCGCATTTACAACCGGATTATTTTCGACGACCTGCAACAGCAAAGCGCCGAAGTGCAGGAAAAAGGAAAGCTGTTGCTGGAAGATTTAGATGTGGAGTGGGTGCCGCATCCCGATTGGTTTTACCGCATTTCCAAGTTCACGCTGCCGTTCATTCATAATCCCTATGTTCCCGAAACAAAGTTTTTAAATGATGTAAAAACAATACCTGCCGATTTGGAAAATTATGTGTTGAAGCCTCTGTTTTCATTTGCCGGGCAAGGTGTAGTGATAGACGTTACGGAGGAGGATATACAAAAAGTAACTGACCCACACAACTGGATACTGCAACGTAAGGTGAAGTATGCCGATGTGATACCCACACCCGATGCGCCTGCCAAAGCTGAAATCCGTATTTTTTATTTCTGGGAAGAAGGTGAAGCCAGACCTGTTGCCACTAATAATTTGGCTCGCTTAAGTAAAGGAAAAATGATTGGTGTACGATACAATCAGGATCGCGAATGGGTAGGTGGAACGCTGGCTTATTTTGAAGAATAAATCAGCCGTCACTGCGAGGCACGAAGCAGTCTGTGGATTTTTGATTGATGAGTTATGATTTATGAATGTTGATTGGTAAAACGATTATCAATTATAAATACGATTTATTGCAAAGCACAGACTGCTTCGTGCCTCGCAGTGACGGCCGTTGATTTTATTCAAAAACGATAAGGTTGCTACAAATTTTCTTCTTAGCGGATAAAAATAAAAAACATGCAAAAACAAACTTTATATTGGCTCTTCCTGTTCTTTTCTTTTGCCCAAATTGCCTGTGCCCAATCACCGTTTGATACTACAATGTATGGGCGAAATGAGAAAGCCGGACATTATCTCAACACGCGTAGGTTTCGCATGTATTACGAAACCTACGGACAAGGCGATCCGCTGCTTATCATTCATGGCAATGGCGGTTCTATCAATAATTTTTTATACCAGATTCCTTTCTTTTCAAAGCATTACAAAGTGATATTGGCCGACAGCCGCGCGCAGGGAAAATCGGTTGATAATGGCGATTCATTAAGCTATGAAATGATGACTGACGATTTGAATGCGTTGCTCGATTCACTGCATCTCGATTCATGTTATGTGATCGGCTGGAGCGATGGAGGCATCAATGGTTTGCTACTCGCCATTCGTCATCCCAATAAAGTAAAAAAGCTTGCAGTTACCGGCGCTAATTTGTGGCCCGATACAACTGCGGTTGACTCGTTTGTGTATCATTGGGCAATGAATGAAAATGCCTCGCTTAAAAGCAAACCACAAACACCACAAACAAAGCACGGTTTAAAGCTGGCGCACCTCTTGTCTTATGAGCCGCACATTAGTTTGCAACAATTAAAAACCATTACTTGTCCTGCTTTAATTATTGGTGGCGATCATGATGTAATTCGCCCGCAGCACACGATGCTGATTGCGCAAAATATACCTAAAGGCTATTTATGGATTTTACCTAACTCCGGTCATTCCACGCCAATTGTTTATAAAGATTGGTTTAACGAAGTGGTGTATCGTTTCTTCACTACGCCATATCGTAAGATAGAAGGTTTTGCAACATTTGAGTAAAGGAAGAATACAAGCTAAACACAATTTCGTAAAGTTGTGGCTTTAATAAATTGGCTTAGTTTTTATTTACCTGTATCTAATACAATCAATTTTGAATGCATAAAAAAACGCACCACGAGCAACACTTACAAAGTTCAGATTTCATAACAGATGTTGTAATTGGTATGTCGGATGGCTTAACCGTTCCGTTTGCACTCGCTGCCGGTATCAGCAGCGCAGTTGCCAATAACCATCTTGTTGTAACAGCAGGTATTGCAGAAATTATAGCTGGCTCCATTGCAATGGGTTTAGGCGGTTTTTTAGCAGGCAAAACAGAGCAGGATCATTATCGTTCTGAACTCAAGCGGGAATACGACGAAGTAGAACGTGTACCTGAAGTAGAAAAGCAGGAAGTAAAAGATGTATTTGCCAACTATGGCTTAAATGAAGAAGTGCAAACCATTATTGCAAATGAATTAGCTAAAGACAAAAGCAAATGGGTAGACTTTATGATGCGCTTTGAACTTGGATTGGAAGCGCCGGATGAAAACAGAGCAAGACAAAGCGCGTTAACCATCGGCGTCTCCTATATTGTTGGTGGCATCATTCCGCTAAGTCCTTATTTCTTTACACATCTGCCTCAAACCGGGTTGAAATTATCTGCCCTTATCACTCTCGTTTGCTTGTTTGTTTTTGGCTATTTTAAAAGTAAAGTTACCGGTCAGCCGTTGTTGTCAGGAGCTATAAAAGTGATGTTCACAGGTGCGCTGGCAGCTACCGCTGCATTCTTTGCAGCCCGTTTGTTTAGTTAATAAATGAATACTGTTTTCACTTCTTGTCATCTGAAAATTTATTTTAATCCACCCAACCTTTTTCACACAAGTTGCTTCTTTATACAAAAAGAAAGCACTTGTGTATGAAACGATTTTTATTTACTGCCCTTGCGGCTTCTGTTGCGGCCATTTCATGTTATAAAGATGGGGCTCATGGCTATCACCATTCGCGTAGCATTACCATTGATACCACACTGGCTTCGGGCACAGCGTATCAATTGAATTTAGCCTCTTATGGCGATGCCGATGATACGGCAGCCATCACAACACAGGCAACTTATTTCACCACCAGTGATATAGTAAATTCAGGGTTTGGTTTTGCACCATTTTATCGCTTTTCGGCGGCAACAAACGCCAAAGTTTCTACAAGTGAACAAGTGGTAATTGCCGTTACCGAAGGCACTCACGGTCGGCCGCATCCAAACAATGATTCTACTATCATTACCATTCATTTTACAATACAATAAATTGTTTGATTACGGTTTCTCAAACCGGCCATGTTTCAAATTGATCTGCTATTTTGGTTGCTGAACAATAGGGCAAAAATGGTTTAAAACTAAAAGCCGATTCGGATAAAGCCTGGCCGGTTTGGGTAAAAAGGAAACGGCTTTACTGCTATTTTATAAACATGAAATGAAACAAATGAAAACTCAATTTTTCTTTATCATAGATGTACTGTTTGCCATCGTTCGATATCTTGTATTTGACACGTTCACCACACACGGCATTGTTTGATTGAAGTTTGGTTTTGCCTGTTTTTTTACAAAAAATAAATAAGCCAAAGCAATATCTCTTATAAGTTTCGCTTTGGCTTATTTTATTACAACTTTATTCGCAAACCTGCTTCTACACTTAGATAGTTTTGGTACGATTTCACAGGCATTTCTTTATTAATGGATGTTAAAGTAAACTTTGCATTGGGACGTATGCCAAAAGAAAGTTTGGGAGTTAATTTGTATTCAACACCAAAACCAGCACTACCATTCAAATAGGTTCGTTTGAGTCCTGCGATAGAAGTTGTCACTTTCTCATCATCACTGGCAGCATCCTCTAATCTTGTTTTTATTTTGCCACCTGTTAATACATTCAATCCTACGCCTGCAGTTGGCAGAAGTGAAAAACGACCTTTGTTAATGTGGTAACTTACCGAAGCCGGAAGGTTAATATAAACCAATTGAGAAGTGCCTGCAGAAGTTTGCGAACTGTCGCCAACAACCAATGGTGCATTACTTTTTGGCGAGAGATAAGCCGAACCCAAAGAGCAATTCAATTCATATCTGATTTGCCCGTTATTATCTGCTTTTGCATAAACAGTTTTCGGGGCAATAGAAGTTGAAAAAGCAGTAACAGAAACCCCGGATTGAAGGCTGATTTTTTTATTCAACTGATAACTCAATAACACGCCGCCGCTCAGCGAAAAATTGTTCTCTTCCTCTCTGTGTCTTTCCTGTCCCATGCCGCCTTGCCCATCACGATGATGATCGTCGTCTATTTTTTCAAAACTAAAATTAGGAGCCGCAAAAAGCGACAAATAAAAGCTGCGCGCTGTTCTCAATTTTATTTTTATAGTAGAAGCTGTGCCGGTTGAAAGTAAAGCAGGCTTGCGGTTTTCCATTGCTTTTTGAAGACTTAACAAGTTAATGTTCTTGTCTTCTTTTTGCAGAAGTCAAAGGTTGCAATTCAAAATCCTGCAGGGCATGGCGCTCGTTTGCATTGAGGTTTTCTTCTTCCCTTTGTTCTGTGTTTTGTTTTGCCACATTTTTATCTGTTCCAACAAACGTTTTGTTGTTATCAGCATTTATAAAAGCTGAAGAAGAATCAATCTCAAAAAGATTTTTATTTATTTTTCTTGTCGCTTCTTCCTTTTGTTTTTGCACTAAAACATTGTTGTTGACAGATGCACTGTCTTCGTCGAGAAAGGTCTTTTGTTTTTGTTCATTTTTCTTTTGCTGATTGTTGTTTTGGATAACATCACCCGCATTACCATTCTTATTATCAACAGGGTTTTCATTGGTTTTATTGATTGATGAAGTTGTACTTGGTTGTTTATTTTCAGAACTTATTTGCTGGTGTTGCCACACATCATAAGCAATGTACATTCCGCCCAAAAAACAAAGGATTGACAAAACCAAAGCTGCCCTTTTCAGCCGGTTGTATTTGCTTTTATAAAGTGTGGCTTGCTGCCTGTCTAAAGCGTAGTTTACCGCCTCCCAGGCTGCAGGCGGTGCTTCTTCGGCATATTCTTCCAGCTTTCCTTTGAACAGATTATCTATATCGTGTACATCATCGCTCATAGGCATTTCTTTTTAAAATGATTTGATCCATTGGCAGCCGTTATTCTTTCTTTCAGCCACTGTCTTGCGTCATAAAGGTTCGATTTAGATGTGCCTTCGGAGATGTGAAGCAGGCTTGCAATTTCTTTATGCTGATAACCTTCAAACACATACAGGTTAAATACAGCGCGATAAGCGGAAGGTAACAACTGCACCAATTGCAACAACTCTTTTTCGCTTAGGCTGCTTTCGATTGTCTCTTTATCCTGAAGTTGGGCAGCACCGCTGTTATCAACTGAAAGTACCGTGTAAAGCGATTGTTGGCTGCGCAAATGTTGCAGGGCTGTAGTTACCATCACACGGCGTATCCAACCTTCCAGCGAGCCTTCGTTGCGATATTGATGTAAACAAGAAAACACTTTAATAAAGCCTTCCTGTAATATTTCCTGGGCTTCGTTCCTGTCCTTACCATAGCGAAGGCAAACCGCAAACATGCGGGCTGCAAACAGGTGATACAATTCGTTTTGAGACGAACGTTTCCCTGACAGGCAGCTTTGTATCATTGCTCCGTAATGAATGCAAACCGGTTTTGTGTACTGTAAAGATGCAGATGAAAAAGATGGGGTTGGGTAGTGATCAAAAAATTTTTTGACAAGCCCAACGCTATGGCTTTTCATAGCATCTTTACCGAATTATTTATTTCGTTCGCAGCTAACTTTTGCCGGTTGGCAGCATTTAGTAAAGCCACTTTTTTAGTGAAATATATATTTGGTTTATAAATGAAACCTGTGCATTGATTTCAAATTTTAATTAAAGCAAATGGAAGTACTTACAATCTCTAAAAAAATATCCTTTTTCAAGCTGCAATATTCAGCCGCTATCAGGGTTTGGCATTGGTTAACTTTTCTGTTCATTACTGGTTCGATGGTTACAGTGTTGTTTGCTTCCACTCTTTTTGAACACCACGGACCTAAACCGCCGGTTGCTCAAGCGCAAGGACAATCTGTGCAAAAACAAAACGAAGAACCAAAGTTCGATCCTTCAAAGCAAAGCCCTGAAGATAAAGCGGCACACATGTATGCTAACAAAATTTGGGATGTGCATAAAATCATTGGGTTTGGGTTGTGTTTTCTTTTGCTTACCCGCGTGGTAATAGAAGTAAGTCGCAAGAAAGAAGAACGCCTTGTTACGAAAATCAATAAGGCGCTTGCAATCCAAGATAAGCAGCAAAGAAGATGGCCAAAACAAACGGCATTATGTGCTTGTGAAATGGGGATATGTTTTGTTTTATGTTTTGATTTTTATTATGGCAACAACAGGTCTTATTTTGGCGTTCGATCATGCAGCTATCTTTAAAAATATAAGCCGCCCTGCAAGAGAAATTCATGGCTTTGTTCAGTACCTTATTTACGCATACATTCTTGCGCATATCGCTGGTGTTATCCGTTCCGATTTAACAGAACAGCCCGGAATTGTTTCTGCCATGATTAATGGAGGAAATACGATTGACAACAGATAAATCAATTCTTACCATACCAATCCGGCTTATTGTTTTTAACAATTACAGGAAAGCAAACAGCATCAACAATTTACTTTCTAAAAAGCACATTTATATCGGTCTGAAGAAAGAACCAGCAAAGTGTATTAACATACATTTTTATGAACCTCACCCAACTTTCTTACAAGTTTATTCGTCTTTGTTAGCAATTACTGCAAACGATGATGAAATTACTTTTTGCAATTTTTTTCTTTTGTACATCATTTGCCAATCCGGCATGGCTTACCAATCTGGATGCAGCTAAAACAGAGGCAGCCAAAGAGCACAAATACATTCTCCTGAATTTTTCAGGTTCTGATTGGTGCATCCCTTGTATGCGTCTTGAGAAAGACATTTTTAGTAATGATGTTTTTACCAGCTATGCCGGTGAAAACCTGGTTCTTTTGAATGCCGATTTTCCAAGAAACAACAAAAACAAACTCTCGAAAGAACAGCAAAAACAAAACGATGCGCTCGCAGACCAATACAATCAGCAAGGCAGCTTTCCTTTTACGTTATTGCTTGATGATAAAGGAAACAAAATAAAAGTTTGGGATGGATATTATAAAGATGGTGCTGACCATTTTGTAACTGAAATCAAAGAAGCAATAGCCAAACAATAAAAGATGCAGCCAAAAGCTTTCAACCGGGAAATGAAATTAATGGGGAACCGTTTTGGAATTACAGTTGTGGGCTATATGCAGGAATGGGCTGATGAAATGATAAACGAAGCAGTAAAAGAAATACAGCGCATTGAAAAATTACTTACCACTTTTAGTGAAGACAGCGAAACGAGTCACATCAATTGTTGTGCGGGTATTGAGCCTGTTAAGGTAAGCCCTGAAGTGTTTAACATCATTGAAAGAAGCATTAAAATATCATCCATTACACAAGGCGCGTTCGATATTACGTATGGTAGTATTGACAAGCGGCTTTGGAATTTTGATCAAACCATGACGGCTTTGCCATCGGCAAAAACAGCTAAAGAAATGGTGCGGTTGATTAACTACAAAAACATTGTTTTGGATAAAGAAAGGGGAACTGTGTTTTTATCGCAAAAGGGCATGCGCATTGGCTTTGGCGGTATTGGTAAAGGCTATGCTGCCGAAAAGGCAAAAAAAGTGCTAAAACAAAAAGGCGTTACAAGCGGTGTGGTAAACGCATCAGGTGATTTAACTGCCTGGGGCACTCAACCCGATGGCAGCGCGTGGCGTGTGGGTATTGTGTATCCGGATGACAAGCAACATCCGTTTTCTTATCTCAACATAAGCGATATGGCGGTTGCCACTTCAGGCAACTATGAAAAGTTTGTTGTGATTGGGGGCAAAAGATATTCGCATACGATTGACCCTCGCACGGGAATGCCGGTTAGCGGTATTAAAAGTGTAACTATAGTATCGCCCAACGCAGAAATTAGTGATGCATTGGCAACGCCCGTGATGGTAATGGGTGTGAAAGAAGGGCTTTATCTTATCAATCAACTAAAAGAAGTAGAGTGTGTAATCATTGATGATAACAATACAATCTTCACTTCACAACATATTCACTGTTCTCAATAAAGTTTATATGAAAGGAATAAAGCTGTTATGTACTCTGTGTTACGCTTTTGTTTTTGTAACAAGTTGCACCAGTGTAAAAGAATACCAGAAAAACAAAATCAACGATGCTGAAATGACTTTAGGCGCAAGAAAAGTAGAAAAGCCTGAAAGCAATTTTCAAAGCTATCGCGAAGGTGCCAGCGGTGCCAATGGTGGCAAAGTGGGTGGTGGCTGCGGCTGTAATTAAATTCTAAAACTACAAAGTTTACTAATGAAGAAATTGACTCTATCGGTGATAGGTTTGTTCTGCCTGTTGCTGTCTGCTTTTTCACAATCCAATGTTACCGATACAACAAGCTATAAAAGTAAAAAGCTGAAGTTGGATGAAGTGAATCTCGTATCGGGTTATTACAATCAAAACGGCGATCATTCTGCTGTTACAGGCGGCATTGGAACGCAGAAGTTGAATGATGTGGCAAACATCATAGATCTTCAGTTTGTAAAATGGAATGACGTTGCTAATAAATATACATGGAGTGCTGAACTGGGCGTTGATCATCACACGGCGGCTTCTCAAAAATATGTTTCGTTAACCGGCGCTTCAAAAGCGGGTGGCACAAGAGTTTATCCTTCTCTCAACTGGCAGGTTGAAACGCACAAGGGCTTTACGTTTGGGATAGGTGCAGCCATGTCAAGCGAATACAATTATAACTCTGTTAGTGCCAATTTCACCATCGGGAAATTGAGCAAAAACAAAAACACGGAACTCAGCTTTAAAGGCCAGGCATTCTTGGATAAAGTAACGTTGATTGAACCCTCTGAACTAATACCCAAAACAGCAGTAACAACAGGAACGACTACCGTTTATACCACCGCCAGTGGCAATGTAATTTCATCGGGCGGTTATGGCAATGGTGGACATCAACATGCAAACATTCCAACATCGCCCAGGAATACATTTGCCGGTTCGCTTTCCTTAACGCATGTGGTGAATAAAAACCTGCAGTTTGCAGTGATCGCTGATGGCGTTGCGCAAAACGGTTATTTAAGTCTTCCTTTTTATCGTGTTTATTTTAAAGGTCAGGATTCTGCAAAGATTGAGCATCTGCCCGGCACAAGATATAAGCTGCCGCTTGGCATACGCCTCAATTATTTTTTGGGTGATAAAATCATTCTTCGCAGTTACTATCGTTACTATACCGATAGCTGGGGCATTACTGCGCATACAGCCAGCCTTGAAGTGCCTTACAAGGTGTCTTCTTTCTTTTCCATCAGTCCGTTTTACCGGTTCTATATACAAACGGCTTCACCTTATTTCGCACCTTACGGACAGCATTCAACAGAAGATGAATATTACACCAGCAATTATGATTATTCAGCTTTCCGTTCACAGTATTTTGGTGTGAACATCAAGATAACGCCACGAAATGGTGTGTTCAATATACCTGCATTTAATACAATGGAAATCCGTTATGGGCGGTATGTGCAAACCACAGGATTGCAGGCGAATAACATTGGTGTGAATTTGAAGTTTAAGTGATGGAATGACTGTAGAGAAAGCAGCCCAAAACATAGCCTAACTAAAGGTTTGTTTTTGAGGCAATATACTGAAAAACAGTTAGTAATTTTTTCGATTATAAAGTTGAATTATGAGTAAATAAAATACCGTAGTTTTTGCATCTAAAACGCTGTTTTTCCTGTTGCTTTCCCCACCTGATTACAGCCAAAGAATCGAAAGCCCGACAACGCTTTTTTTGTATTTTCACTACACAAAAAAAGTTAGATGAAACGCGTTTCATCTAACTTTTAGCAAAGCCTTTACTGCATTACATTACAGCGGCTTTTACCAACTGTTTTTCAGTATTATGCCTAAACTTACATCTTGACTATCCGGACATTATAAATCATTCAAGTTGCGAGATAATCAGGCAATTTGATTGAGGGTAAAAGCCATGATAAACAACATGAGTTTGAGAAGGAAGCCTTTGAAGGTAAGGGCATGAATGGTTCTGAGAAACAAGGCTTTGATTTGAGCCAATGAAGTTTCAATCTTCTTTCTTATTTGTTCTTTCGTAAATCTTACCCACGGCTCATCTATTCTTTTTGCATTGCTTCTGCGCTGCATCATCCGTTCTATCCCATCGGTTTGCTTCATATCATCTTCTATCGTGTAATCGGTGTAAGCCGCATATCTCCATATATCTTACTTTCTGCTGCCACTGCCATGGTTTTAATACAATCACCGATTTGGTAAACCAATCTAAAGAGCAACTCTGCCACCTCATGCAGCCTTCGGTTAAAGCGGCTCTTATGATTGCTTTGAGTAAATCATCTACAATACAGTAAAGAGCTATAATTTGATCCTCGCAGAGCATCGGCGAATCAATTTTAAGTCTGGTAACTCAAAATTATTCTCTTCCCCCCTTGCTCTGCTTTCTTTTCACTCCTACCCCACAACTTGAATTATTTAAAAAGTAACAAAACAGTTTTCAGCCTAAAAGAATCTTTTGAGTTATTATTAAAACACAAAGAAAAATCTACAAATCATGTGTCGCCTCGATTTAGTAATTATAAATAGCAATAAATTTTCTTGACGTTTAACTGAGAGAAAATTAGGTTCGTTCGATTTATTACTTCTTGAAAAATTCCTCTGTTTTGTCTATTTTTGCAATCCATTTGAATTTAGAATTGAAATTCAACGGACCTATAGCTCAGCTGGTTAGAGCATTTGACTCATAATCAAAGGGTCCCTGGTTCAAGCCCAGGTGGGTCCACCAAAGGGGTAATAAATCACCTCAGCCTATTCCGAAAGCCGTAGTAAATCGCTGATTTATTACGGCTTTTACATTCCTGCATGTCGAACAAAGTCAAATCATTTCAAATAGATCGGTAACCTATTCAGTAACCTCTTCCCTTTTTAGCTTAGAGGTTACTGAATTTAGTTCAAAGCCTTATCGGTAGAGATTCCGATTGTTGAGATCAACAACCGATTCAGCAGCCTTTTGACAAGGGAAGTTTCTACAATCAATGTTTTGCTCGGCGATTGCCATAATAAGATGATCAAACCTTCCAAAATCTCCACTCCTGATACCCGAGTGACAAATTGATTTGTTTTAAGATGAGAACGAGATGAATGAGTAGTTAAAAGTAGCAATAAAGTGTAGATACAATCGAAATCAAAATTCATATAACAATTCAGAACGGAAAACCAAAAGCCATCAGTTTTGATGGCTTTTGGTTTTATTAAACTTTGAAAATTGTATGTAAGATTAAGTGCTCCTGATTACGAGTCAGGTGCTCTAACTATCTGAGCAATAGGCCCTGAACCCTTTCGGAATTCGGGAGCGCAAAAATAAAGAAACACAATCATTTTCCAAGAAGTAAAACCAACGATGAGCCTTTATTTTTGCGCTTATGCAAAACATAAAAAATATCATCTTCGATTTGGGCGGCGTATTCATCCAAATTGACTACAGCAAAACACTCAACGCCTTTCTTAACCTGCAGGTACACAACTTTAATGACTTGTACACCCAACATCGCGCATCCGATTTGTTCCAGTTGTTAGAAACCGGCAAGCTTGAAGCAGAAGAGTTTTATAATCAATTTAGAAATCATATCAATATAACCTTAACCGATGAACAAATTGAAGACGCATGGAACGCTTTGATTGGCAGCTTTTACCTCGATCGCCTTCAATGGCTGGAAGAAATAAAGCACAAATACAAAATATTTTTATTGTCAAATACCAATAGCATTCATCATAAAGCCATTCTTAACATCTATCAAAAACAAACCGGCAACAGCCATTTTAGTTTTGATGATTATTTCATCAAAGCTTATTATTCACATCAAATGGGTTTGCGCAAGCCTAACATCGAGGCTTATCAGTATGTGCTGAACGAACAGCAAATAGAGGCCAACGAAACTTTATTTATTGATGATACCCTGGTAAATGTTGAAGGCGCACAAAAAGCAGGCTTGCAAACGGTGCATCTGTTGCCGTCTCTTTCGTTGATGGAACTTGGACTGTAGCTTTTGGTTTTGCCCCTATTTCTTTAATTGAATATTAATCGGCAAAATAAAACGGCAAAAACAAATCGTTTATTTTTACGCCCGTTTCATTCATCTCTCAGATAAAACAGAGAACATTCTCATGTCAAAAAAAATCATCATTACCGGCGGTGCAGGCTTTATCGGTTCGCACGTGGTACGTTTGTTTGTAAACAAATATCCCGATTACACCATCATCAACCTTGATGCTCTTACTTATGCGGGCAATTTAGAAAATTTGAAAGATGTTGAAAATGAGCCGAACTATCACTTTGAAAAAGTAAACATTTTAGATGCGGAGGCGATAAAAGAAGTGTTTGAAAAATATGGCGCAACTGATGTCATTCACCTTGCTGCAGAAAGTCATGTTGACCGTTCTATTGTAGCTCCGCTCGATTTTATTTATACCAATATTGTTGGCACCGTAAATCTTTTGCATGCTGCAAAAGAGGCGTGGAAAGGAGATTACAATGGTCATCGGTTTTATCATATTTCTACCGATGAAGTGTATGGCACATTAGGCGCCGAAGGCTTGTTTACGGAAACCACACCTTACTCCCCCAATTCGCCTTATTCGGCAAGCAAAGCGTCGTCCGACCACTTTGTGCGGGCTTATAGCGAAACTTATGGATTGCCTGTTGTGGTAACCAATTGCAGCAACAATTACGGCCCCAATCATTTTCCCGAAAAGCTCATTCCATTGTTCATCAACAACATCATTAATAAAAAGCCCCTGCCTGTTTATGGCAAAGGCGAGAACACACGTGACTGGCTGTTTGTAAAAGATCATGCGCGTGCTATTGACCTTGTTTTTCATGAAGGAGAAAACCGGGAAACTTATAATATCGGCGGCTTCAACGAATGGAAAAACATTGATCTGGTAAAACTGATGTGTTCGTTAATGGATGAAAAATTAGGCAGAGAAAAAGGAGAAAGCGAGAAGTTGATTACTTACGTGAAAGACAGGCCGGGACACGATTTGCGCTATGCCATTGATGCTACAAAAATAAACAAAGAGTTAGGCTGGAAACCGAGCGTTACGTTTGAAGAAGGATTAAGCCAAACCATTGATTGGTATTTGCAAAACGAAGAATGGCTGAAGCACGTAACCTCCGGCGATTACCAGCATTATTACGAAGAGCAATACAGCAATAGATAGCTGTGAGTTATAAGTTACAAGTATACAAGATCAAAGCTCGAAGCTCGCGGCTCATAGCTCAGTCTAGCTAAAAAACATTATGAAAGTAGAACAAACACCACTGAAAGATTGTTTCATTATACATGATACCATTATTAAAGACAACCGTGGTTATTTTTTTGAAAGCTTCAATCAAAATAAATTTAAAGAGGCAACCGGCTTAACGCTGCATTTTGTGCAGGATAATCAATCGGCTTCTACCAAAGGCGTACTGCGCGGTTTGCATTTTCAAAGGGGCGAGTGGGCACAGGCAAAACTGGTTCGGGTTATACAAGGTTCGGTATTAGATGTGGCGGTTGATTTGCGGAAAGATTCGCCTACTTACGGTCAGCATTTTGCTATTGAACTCACCGAAGATTCGCATACGCAATTCTTTGTTCCGCGCGGCTTTGCGCACGGCTTTGTGGTGCTGAGCGACAGAGCAACGTTCTTTTACAAATGCGATAATTTTTACAACAAAACAGCCGAAGGCGGATTGGCTTATAACGATCCACAATTGGCCATCAATTGGCAGTTGCCAAACAACGAGCTGATTTTATCAGAAAAAGATTTAGTGAATCCATTTCTTAAGGACATTTCATAAATATCTTCCATCATGAAAGGAATCATATTGGCCGGTGGCTCAGGTACGCGGTTATATCCCATTACAAAAGGCATCAGCAAGCAAATTATGCCGGTGTACGATAAGCCGATGATTTATTATCCGCTGTCTGTTTTAATGCTTGCCGGCATTCAGGAAGTGCTCATCATTACAACGCCCGAAGATTCATCGCAATTTCAACGTTTGCTGGGCGATGGCAGTGCTGTGGGTTGCTCGTTTACTTATGCCGTGCAGGAAAAACCAAACGGTCTGGCGCAGGCATTTGTAATTGGAGAACAGTTTATTGGTAATGATAAAGTGGCTTTGGTTTTGGGCGATAATATCTTTCATGGTTCGGGCTTTAGCAAGTTGCTGCAATCGTTTAATGATGTAGATGGCGCCGCCATTTTTGCTTATGAAGTAAGCGACCCTGAACGTTATGGCGTGGTTGATTTTGATGAGAATTTTAAAGCATTTTCTATTGAAGAAAAACCGGCAAAACCAAAAAGCCGCTATGCTGTTCCGGGCTTGTACTTTTATGATAATGAAGTGGTGAACATCGCTAAAAACATCCCGCCTTCTCCGCGTGGCGAATATGAAATCACCGACGTAAACAGAGTGTATTTAGAGCGGGGCAAACTGCAAGTTGGTGTAATGAATCGTGGCTATGCGTGGTTGGATACCGGCACCTTTGATTCGTTAAGCGATGCTGGTGAATATGTGCGTGTGATTGAAAAAAGGCAAGGCACAAAGATTGGTTGCATTGAAGAGATCGCTTACAAAATGGGCTTTATTAATTATGACCAACTTATGAAGCAGGCAGAGCTGTATGCGAAGAGTGGTTATGGGAAGTATTTGAAAGGAGTAAAGTAGAAATTATTTTTTGCTAAAAAGTTTAGAGATTTGAAATAAACTGTACTTTTACAAAACTTTATAGTCTTATTGGTGAGTTTAATGATTTTTAAAATAGAACAATTTACAAATTCAAATAAGTTAGAGAGCAAAGTATATTAACCAGTGTAAGCAAGAAAATAAAGCTTGCATAAAGTTGTAAAAACATATTAAAAGATAAATTTAGAGCGCAGAGGCGCCGGTGTTTCAGAAATGAAGCGTCGGCGCTTTTTTATTTATATTCAAAAAGAAATTGTATGTGTCAGATTAAACAAATTATGGGGATGTTTGATTCTCAAGATGACAGCGATGTTATTTTGGCAATCCAAATTGTCGATAGTAAGATGGAACAAGGCAATGACGCTTTTATATTGGAACTACATCGTGTTTTAAGTGAGTATGATCCAACCCGTTTTCCAATCAGAGATTTTTTCACTTTGATAAAAGATACACAAGCTATGGTAAGTGACTACTGTCGCGTGATTAAATAATAATTTTTAAATGTTTTTAATATTATGCTCAATTATTCAAATCATTTTTTAGAGCAAATGCAATTAAGAAGTCTTTCAATTAAAAATGTTGAAGACGCATTGCAAAGTCCTGATAGTATTGTTATAGAAGATGACTTAACGGTTTATCAAAAAATGATAATTGAAAGTAATAAACCTTATCTGCTTCGTATATTTGTGAATGAACATAAACAGCCGCCCGTAGCGGTTACAGTTTACAAAACATCGAAGATTGATAAATATTATTCATCATGAAAGTAAGATACGATAAAGAATCGGATGTGTTGTATATCCAACTCAATGATAACCCAATTGCTGAAAGTGATAGTGATAAACCTGGCATCGTACTCGACTATGATAACTCTGCAAACATTGTTGGCATTGAGGTTTTAAATGCTTCTCAAAAAATGGGAAAGCCATTGCAGGTAGAATATGAAGTTGTATAGCATTCTTATATCTTCATTATAAAAAAGCTCCGAACCTATTAAGATTCGGAGCTTTTGTTTTTGCCGCATTTTCTTATTGCTGCGCTTTCAATTCTTCTTTAAATACCTTTTCAAACTTTTCCAGTTTAGGCCGTATCACATACTGGCAATACATCTGCCGTGGATTGTTGTTATAATAATTCTGATGATAATTTTCAGCCGCATAAAAATTGGTAAACGGCTCAACCGCAGTAACAATGGGCTTGTTCCAGGCGCCGCTTTTATCCAGTTCTTCTTTATAATGCTCCGACTTTTGTTTTTGCTCGTCATTATGATAAAAGATAACGCTGCGGTATTGCGTACCTACATCATTTCCCTGCCGGTTTAATGTGGTAGGGTCGTGTGTTTTCCAAAACACTTCCAGCAATTGATCAAACGTAACCTCTGAAGGATCGTAAATTACCTGCACCACTTCAACATAACCTGTTGCCCCTGTACAAACCTGCTCGTATGATGGATTGGGAACGGTGCCGCCGCTGTAACCGCTAATCACTTTTTCAACGCCCTTAATGCGCTGAAAAAAAGCTTCGCTGCACCAAAAGCAGCCACTGCCAAATGTAGCAGTATCGGTGTGTGCAGAGATTTGCGTTGTATTTTTTTCTCCTGACAAATTCGACATAATTAATGCGTTCTGATTTTTTTGTTCAGCACACGAAGGCAATGCAAACACTGTGCAAAGACCATGAAACAACAAGCATATATTCGCCACCAATCCGAGCTTCATATTGCAAATATGAAATAAGATGCTACTTGCAAACAAGTTAATTCACAAATCTTAACCCTTCGTTTTAGATTAGTGCTATATGTTAGCAATATTGTCAGTTAGCCGATGCAACTGTTCCTATTTTTTCGTACTGTTGTCGTTCATCTTGCATACTACTTAATGCCATCGCAACAATCATTTTCAAATAAAACAAAAGCTTCCGCTTCCGGTAAGCCAACAGAAATGGAGTGGGTGTATCCGCCACGCAATGCGGTGTTGCGATGCCTTCAGATTTTGTACAGCTTGTATGCTGTGCTTTGCTTTTTGATATTGATGTTTATTGCGCTGGTGCCTGTTTTAGTTTCGCCCCTTTTTGGAAAAGTACGTGGCGGAAACTTTGTGTATGGAGTTTGTAAACTATGGGCAATTACATGGTACACCCTGCTTAGCATTCGGCACGAAGAGATTTATGAAACACCACATGATACAAACAAGCAATACATTTTTGTAGCCAATCATACTTCATACATGGATATTCCGTCGGCGGTGCGCGTTGTGCATCAGCCCATTCGCATTTTGGGTAAATATGAAATGGTGAAGTACCCGGTGTTTGGCATCATTTATCGAATGGCAGTTGTTGTGGTTGACAGAAGAAGCCCCGAACGCCGCGCTCAAAGTGTTCGTGCCCTGAAAGCTGCGCTGGCAAAGGAAATCAGCATTTTTATTTTTCCTGAAGGAACATTTAACGAAACGCGCGAACCCTTAAAAGATTTTTATGATGGCGCTTTTCGCATTGCCATTGAAACGCGAACGCCCATCAAGCCCATTTTGTTTTTGGATACTTATGAACGAATGCACTATCGTGGCTTTTTAGAACTAACACCCGGCAAGTGCCGTTGTGTGTATTTGAATGAAATTGAAGTTCATTCTTACTCTTTGGATCAGATCAAAGAGCTTCGCGAAAAAGTACATGCTATCATGCAAGAAGCATTGCGGCGTTACAACACTTATCCGTTGCCCTTGAATGTGTATTAATTGTTATTGAAAAATTCTGCCAAAAACAAAAGAGAAGGTTCAGTGCTAGTGTTCTTATAAAATTAATAGTTCAGGAACTTTTTAAGACCTATGAGGTTTTGAAAACCTCATAGGTCTTAAAACGAGCTGAAAACAAAATATTGCCATTCTTTTTCAATAATAAAACAACGGCGCCTCCGTTGTTTATGATAAACATTGCTGCGCTAACCTCCGCATGTTTTTAAAAGAAAATATCGTTTATGATAAACACTATTGTCAAACATCTTCTGTTTGTCTTTGTTGATGAATATTTCGCTAACCGGCTTTCACAAGAAGGTAAAACATACGGTAAACTGATCAACCTCAAAACAGATGTCATTACCAATACACAGGAACGTGCGTTGATTGGCAACGGCACTCATGATGACGTAGATGCCATTGCACTTGGCCTGAAAACAACGGCAGGTACTAATACCTTGTATCTACCTGCCGGAACTTATTTTTTGAAAAAAGAAGTTGCATTGTTTACTTCCGGTTTGCACATCAAAGGTGCAGGCATTGGCAAAACTATCATCAAATGGGATTCAACTTATGATGGCAATAATGCCATTTTTCAATCGAACGGAAAGAGCGACCTGAGTTTTGAAGACATTACTTTTATGGGTAATCAAAAACAAGTAAAAGCTGTTCTTGAATTCAACAGTTATCCGGCTCAAAACAAAAACATTAGCGTTATCAATTGCGAGTTTGCAAACGTTTGGGCCAGGCAGGCAATCAATTTCGGCAATACGGCACCGGATCAAAAACATAGCAACGATAATGTATTGGTTGATGGCTGCCATTTTTATAATATTTACAATCCTGCGCAAAAAGTTGTTTTTAACGATACCGACCCGAAATGTTACGGTATTAACCTGGCAGAAACCACCCTGCGAGCTGAGATTAAAAATTGTCATTTCGAGAATGTTAGCGGTGATGGCATTTTCGGCTGGGGTTCGGTGGAAAAACCCAGTTCAAAAGACAGCAATCCTTATTACGGAAACTGGAATATTCATCACAATGATTTTAACCTTTGCTGGATGGGAATTGAAGTTAGCCGGCGGCGGTTTGGGAAGCCATCTCAACATTCATCACAATAAACTGCGTTGCTCAACCCGCAACGAAGGATTTTTAATCAGTGCATGTAGTTATTATGCAAAGATTGATAGCAACACTTTGTATAATGTTGACCGGAGCTTAATTGAATTTGTGAGCATAGAAGGTGAAGTGAAAGACAATACAGGAATCATCACCACATACAACAGCACATCGGGCGGCGTGCCTCCTTCTGTTACCGAAGCGCGTATTGATTGTATTCAGGCGTATGGCTTTAATAATCTGATTGACAACAACCATTTTACTTTGGACAGAACCAATCCCGACGATCATACGCCGAATGAGTTTAACGGCATCGCCATCGTTACGAAAACAACTACTCCTAAAGAGCAACACCTGAGCTACAAAGGCATTGATGATTTTACTGCATTCTGGACAATCACCCACAATACCATCACAGGTTTTACACACAAAGCGGTGTACGCTAACAACGATAAAACAAGAAATGTAGTAATTCAAAACAATGTTTTTAAAAGTACATTTGTTTCAACCAGCCCTATAGAAGTGTATGGCTATGATTGGGAAATTAGTAATAACACGATTGACTTAACAGGCACAACGCCAGCCGAAGCCAGCCATGTGGTAAGTAAGTTTTATTTGCAGCAGGATAGAACCAACTCCCGTGTTACATCAAATAAAATTATTAATGGCAGTTGGGATAATGAACGTCATCGCTACGACGATAAGCTTCAATAGCCGCTTTATTTTTACCTAAATTTCTATCTGTTGAAAATGTGGTAAGCAGATAAAAGTTGGAAACATTTTTGTTTTACCATAGAAGCCCGGTTTTTTAATCAAAAAATTTGTCTTCTGCATGAAACGCAAAATTGTTATTGTTCTCTCTCTTGCTCGCTTCTTTCACTTCTGTTCAAACCTTTGCTAAAAACGATAAAAAAGCCGTTGAAGAAAAAGTGGCTGCTATGACGAAGGAACAAAAAGCGTCTCGTATTGCCGAGATAAAAGCGAGAGTGGAAGAGATTAGAAATATGGACAAATCCAAACTTTCGGGTGCAGACAGAAAAGCTTTGCGACATGAGTTGAGAGACATGAATACAGAATCAAAAGCTTTGGGAACGGGTGGTGTTTACATTTCGCTTGGCGCTTTGATTGTGATTATTTTGTTGCTTATTCTTATCTTAAAATAAAAGATCAATTCTATGTGATGAAAGCCGTCCCTACAGTAATGCAGGAATGGCTTTTTCTTTTGTATTTATTCAAATAAAAAGAAGAAAGCATTTATCTTCATTCAACAATTGATGATATGAAACGATGGCTTTCCTTTCTTTTTTGTTTTATCGCTATTTCTGTATTTGCACAAAAACAAATCGCTGTAAACTCGCCCGATAATAATATTCGATTTTCATTCCAGTTCATTCATTCCAAACCCTCGTACAGCGTGGCTTTCAAAGGGAAAACGTTGATTCAAAACGCAACGCTTGCACTGCAATTTGCTGATGCTTCTTTCTCAGGACATACTAAAATAGAACAGCCTATTTTTAAAGATACTACGGAAGAGTATAATTTGATAACAGGCAAAACAAGCCATGTAAACATCAGCTATCACGAAGCATTGATTCCATTGCTGGATGCTTCACAAAAAAGAATGAACATTCGCGTAAAAGTGTTTAATGATGGCATTGCTTTTCGCTATGAATTTCCTCAGCAAAATGGCTGGAAAGATTATACTTTACTGGATGAAAACACAAGCTTCAATGTAACCGGCGATCCAATTGTTCATACACTCATGTTTGGCAATTATACTTCCTCGCACGAAGGCGTTTATCAAACCTTGCCCTTGAGTAAAGTGGTTGCCGATACTTTGATGGATCTGCCCGCTTTATTCGAGTTTTCAAACGGAATAAATATGGCCATTACAGAAGCTGCATTGCGCAATTATGCCGGGCATGTATTTAAGCAAACATGATGGTGTGCTGATGAGTAAATTATCGCCGCTACCCAACGGAAATGGGGCAAAAGTAAAAGCTGTTCTGCCGCATCAAACGCCCTGGCGCGTAATGCTTATCAGCGATAGGATAGGAGCATTGATAGAAAGCAATATCATCACTACTTTAAATGAACCAAGTAAAACAAAAGACTGGAGTTGGTTAAAGCCTGGCAAAACCACATTTCCCTGGTGGAATGGTGATGTGGTTCCCGATACTTTGAATGCGCCGGGAAATAATTTTGTTACTAACCAATATTATATTGATTTCTGTGCGAGAAATAACATTCAGTCGCATTCTGTTGTTGAATATGGTTTGCATCAGTGGTACACCGATGATGGCGTTAGTTTTCAGCCCGGGCCTCATCCAGATGTTACGAAGCCGGTGCCAGGTTTAGACATGAAAGAGATATGCGATTATGCCCATAGCAAAGGCGTTGATGTACGCGTATGGGTTCATTTTTATGCGCTGTATCCAAAGCTCGATACGGCTTTTGCCGTTTTTGAAAAATGGGGTTTGAGTGGAATGATGGTTGATTTTATGGACAGAGACGATCAGCAAATGGTGAACATGCAGGAAGAGATTTTAGAGAAAGCGGCACAGCATCATTTGCACATCCAGTTTCATGGCGCATACAAGCCAACAGGTTTGAGCAGAACCTATCCCAATGAACTGACAAGAGAGGGCACGCGTAATTATGAAGTGGACAAATGGGACGATAAAGGTATCTCGCCCGACCATGATATTACCATGCCTTTTACACGCGGCCTGGCAGGCGCAACAGATTATCATTTGGGAGGTTTTCGGGCGGTTCCGCAAAATAAATTCAGACCACAATATACACGCCCGTTGGTGCTGGGCACACGCTGCCACATGCTGGCCATGTATGTAGTGCTGGAAAGCAATTTAGGTATGGTGTGCGATTATCCTGAAGCGTATGAAGGACAGGAGGGATTTGATTTTATCCAAAAAGTTCCAACTACCTGGGATGAAACGAAAGTAGTGGATGCAAAGGTTAACCAATATATCACCATTGCACGAAGAAAAGGAACTGATTGGTATGTGGGAACCATTACCAATCATGAAGCACGGGATATACAAGTGCCATTATCTTTTTTAAAAGAAGGGGCTTATACGGTTGCTATTTACAGCGATGCGGCTGATGTTGATACCAATCCAAATCATTTACAAAAACAAACCAAAACGGTAACTGCTAAGGATGTGATTTCATTGCACATTGCACCTGGCGGCGGTGAAGTGATGCGCATTGTGTTGAACCGCTAAGATTGTTGTTTTCCCCGTTCTTTATCTTTCCACATTTCATTAAAGGTTTTATCGGTGAAATGCAGGCTGCCTCTGTGTTTTGTCCAGCTTGTAAATACTTTGTTGATAAAGGCGTTCTTTAGTTTTCCATTGCCCATATTCATCATTTTGCGGTTCAGGCTTGCTATCTTCCAGCCTTTCCACGCCATCTTTTCACTCCATTTGCTATCGCCTTCTTCCACCGATTCATAACGGTTTTCGAGTAATAATTCATGCAGGTTAATTCTTACCGGACAAACCTCTGTACAGTTGCCGCATAGGCTGGAGGCATAGCTTAAATGTTTGTATTCATCCAGATTTTTCAAGTGTGGAGTAATCACGCTGCCAATGGGTCCGCTGTAAGTAGTGCCATACGTATGTCCGCCAATGTTTTTATAAACGGGACAGGCATTCAAACAAGCGCCGCAACGAATGCAATACAACGCTTCCCGTGTTTTTACATTAGATAGCAAATTGGTTCTGCCATTATCTAATAAAATCACATACATTTCTTCAGGTCCATCCACTTCATTCGGTTGTTTCGGACCGGCAATAATGGTGTTGTAAGACGTTACTTTTTGCCCTGTTCCAAAGGTTGCTAAGAGAGGCCAGAATAAGTATAAGTCGTTGATAGAAGGCAATACTTTTTCGATGCCTACCACCACAATATGCGTTTTTGGAAACGCACAACTTAAGCGTGCGTTGCCTTCGTTTTCCGAAACAGCAATTGCACCAATATCAGCCAGAATAAAATTGGCGCCGGTTACACCAACTTCTGCGGCCACATATTTTTCGCGCAGCAGATTTCTTGTGTACAACGTAATTTGTTCGGGCGTTGAAGTGGCAGAAATGCCGAATTTATCATTATATAATTTGGCAATATCTTCCTTGCTTTTATGCATGGCTGGCGTAACAATATGATACGGCGGTTCGCCATCCAACTGCTGAATATATTCACCCAAATCGGTTTCCACGCTTTCAATTCCTAACTTCTCCAAATGCTTGTTCAGGTGAATTTCTTCCGTAACCATGCTCTTGCTTTTCACCAGTGTTTTGCACTCTTTGTTTTTGCAGATATTTTCTATTTCTCTCAACGCATCTTCTCCGGTTTCTGCCCACAATACTTTTGCACCACGCGATGTAATTTGTTGTTCAAAGCGTTCGAGATAACTGTCTAAATGTTCAATGGCTTTCCATTTACGGTTCTTCGCCAGCTCGCGAACCTGCATCAATTTATCAAACTGTTCTTTTCCAACCGGCACAGCCGAATTGTACTTGCCCATATTGAAGTTGATGGTGCGCCGGTGTTCCAGGTCGGCAGCTTTGCTGGTGCTGTTGGTTATGAATGATGCGGCTGTATTGTTACTCATGATTTTCATTTAAATGAATTACTCTTTTTCGTTTTCTTCTAATAAAAGAATGGCTTCGATGTTAAAAGCAAGTTCGGGTATATCTGAAACTGCAAGTATTCATAAACCACTTCAAGATCAACATCAAAATAATGGTGGATTAATTCTATCTCGCATTCATGACAATAGCTCCTCCAATCAATTTCGGGATACTTCGTCCGAATGGCATTTCGATATTTTTAGTTGCTTCTCCAATCACTTCAAGACTTCTACATAAGGCCCTTTGCAAAACAATGTCTTCATCCAGTTTTTCAAATGTCAATCATATGTATGCTGCAATAATAAATTCAGCTTCATCTAAGAATATGTCAAGTAATGCATATTAGTGAATAAGATATTCAACAGTAGCTAAAATGTAAGGTCCAATATATTTACTTAATCCTGCAACAGTAACCAATTCTGATCTTTCTGCCACACAAGTCTTCCAAAAACATAAGCACAGGCCTATAAAGTTTTTAAATGTTTTTTTACCTGGAAAGAAATTCAACCAGAGAAATCAACATCGCTGTCTTCATTCATCTCATTTCTAACAAACGAACCAAACACACCAAACTGCGATACACCATAGCTTTTAATGGTATCGAGTTTGGCATATAGCAATTCAAAAAGCTGTTGCTTGTTCTCTACTCTTGTGTTTAGTTTCGATCATGTCTCATCATTTATTTACATGCTCTGCACTCGCTTCCAATGCTTCATAAAAGGCTTCGCCCCATTTGCGAATGATAGCTTCTTTTAAGAAAATAAACACGGGCACTTTTAACTGTTTGCCCAGCTTGCAGGCGGCTTTGCACAATGAGGGTCGTGGTTCATAATTCAGGTATTCCACATCTTCATCACGGCTGCTTTTGCGTGTGCGGATGGGAAACAAATGGCAGCTGATTGGCTTTTTCCATTTCAGTTTACCATCATAAAAAGCCGCTTCAATACCACATTTGATAATGCCGTTTTCATCGCGGGTTCCATACGCACAAATGCCGCTTTTAATAGTTGGTGTTACCCAGCCAAAATCTTTATCGTATAGATATTTACCCCCCTTTTCAATCTCAGCTATTCCTTCTTTTGAAAGATATGGTTTTACCACTTCATAATTATCAATCAGCTCTTTCAATTCTTCAATTTCAAGCGGTGCACCGGCATCGCCATCTTCACAACAGCCGCCTTTGCATTTGGTAAGGTCGCATACAAACTGCGCCTGCAGCACTTCATCACTTACCAGTTTATTATCTATTGCTATCAAAGTTTTCTTTTGCTACAAAAGTAAGTTTTATCAATACTTCAGTTTCTTTCTTACAATCAGTTTCACTTTTATTTTCATAGGACATTTTTTAAAAATATTCCGCAGAAAGCACTGATTTACTTTTCTTCAATCTTAATTTTCGCTGTATCTCCCAAACCATAATTTCCGGTCAAAACAAGCCTGTCCGAATCATTTAGAGAAGGCTGAAGAATCTGCACCTCGCTGTTCGATTCAAGTCCTTTCTGAATGTTTGTTTTTACGGCAATACTATCGTTCAAAACTTGCATAATCCAAAACTCCGTTTGTTCTTCATTACTTAATACCGCCGCCTTCGGAACTACCACTGCATTGCCGGTTTGGTGCTTTACAATCTGCACTTTGGCAATTAGGTTTTCAGGTATCAGTTTATCGGTATTTACTTTGATGATATAACGTTGCGTTTGCGCTGCAGAATCAATGGTTGGCAAAGCCGACTGCACATAGCCATTTAGAACGGTGCTATCGGGCAAACGCAGTGTGATGGCCTGTTTTAGCGATAGATAAGGTTTCAATTCGTAGGGCAAATCCAACAAAAAAACAAAGCTGCTTTTGTCAGTTATTTCGGCTAACTGCTCGCCGTCCTGCACATAATTTCCGGCAGTATAAGTCAATTGTGTGATGTAGCCATTGCCGGTTGATTTTACTTTTATCACACCTTCAAAATGCAGCGATGTATCGAGGCCGTTAATGGTATTTCCCAATGCCTGCGCTTCTTTGGTTTTGATGGTAAATAAAGTTTGTCCTTTGCTTACATATTCGCCCAAATGAATGTTTGCCGTTTCTAAATAACCTACTGCGCTCGCCTTCACATACGTTTTTAATAAGAAAGAAGAAATGGCATTCACTTCAACCGTTTCGCTCATATTCTGATGCGTTGGTTGCGTGATGGTAACCGGTGTTACGGCATCATCCGGCGATACATCTTCATCTGCATTAGCCGCTTTGTTTTTGCATGAAAATATCATCAAACAAAAAAATAAAACAGAGCCAAATAAAACGTTGTATTTCTTCATCGTCTGTTCCAGTAATTGATTTGGGTAATGATTTGAAATTGTGCCACCGTGTTTTGAATCACCACATTTTGCGCATTCAAAAAGTTGTTGATAGCAATTACATAATCGGCAATGCGCACATCGCCTGTAGCCAGCAATTTGCTGTTGGCAACAATTAATGCGCGCACATATTTTAGCTGGTTGGCTGTTTCGGCAATTAATGTTTTTGTGTTGTTCAGTTGTTGGGTAAGCTGTGCAATTTGCTGGTTGTATTGCGTAGCAAAAAAGTCGCGGTAATTCTCTCTTGTGTTCTCTAAAATGTCTAATCTTTTGTGCGATAATCTTCGCTGCTTGCCATCATATATCGGCACAATCATATTCACACTTGCACTCGCGCCCCAATTTTTAAAAGGCGTATAAACAAACGACGACACATAACCTGCATCTGCGCCCAATGTTACTTTCGGGCGATAAGCCAAATCAATTTGCCTTCCGGTATTTTCTAACAACAAACTATCAACCGTAAATTTTTGATAGAAAATAGAAGCGTTCATTTCAGGCAGTTGCGCAATTTCAATTTGTGGCGAGTCAAGTGGTTGAAGAGTTGTATCAAACATTCCGCTTACATAATTCAACGTTGCAAAGTCGCTCTGGTATTGACTTTTAGCTTGTGTAATCAAAAGATGTTGCTGTTGCAGCGTTACCAAAAAAGTAAGATAATCGGTTTGCCGGTACACGCTTGCCTGTGTAAGCCTTTTTAAAACGGTATCTTCTCGCGAAAGCAAATCATACACTTCTTTGTTAAACGAATACTGCCGCCAGCTTCCATACGCAGCAATGTATGCTGCCGTTATGGTGCGTTTCAAATCCTGCTCTGTTATTTTTCCTGCAATGGCTAACGAATCATTGAGCAACTGAATACCATTAAACTGAATGCGCAAATTGCGTTTGCTTACCAGTAATTGCGTTGCAGCTACCTGCTCGCTTACATTGTACACATTGCTGATGGCGCCATCGTAGCCAAAACCATGTACAACAGGAGCTGCATAGTTATAACTTACACCATTTACCTGTGGTTTATAAATGGCCAAAATGCGTAAACTGTCAATGTGATTGAGAAGAATGTTATTGTTAATTTCTTTTAATAACGGACTGCTTTGCAGCGCAGCATTAATGTAATTGTCAAGCGATTTAGATTGCGCGCAAACTTGCACAGGCACTACGTTTGAAAGAATGCAAGTAAAAAGAAAGCAAAACAAAAAACGATTGTAGCTCATCGGAATGTTTGGCAACATAGCATTCTTTTTTTATGAAAGAAAGCTATGTTGCAATGGTTTGTTTTTGTTGCAAAAAAAGAAGCTGATTCTGAAGAAAATCTGATGGCTGTCAATTACAGATGAACACTATTCATAAGTTTGCTTTTTCACCATTTTATAAAAGACATACATTTGATAGAGTTCTATTAAAAGAAACGGCTCAACTCTCTTTTTGTTTTTGTAACAAATTTCGTTCATTCATACAATTCAATTCTCTGTTATGAAAAAAGGCGTTTTTATTTCATACAGTCATGCCGATAAAGATTTTATTGCGCCGGTTGTAAAGCTCATTCGCGGACTGCGGCAAGACCTTGTGTTTCAGGATTACGATAACCTCGAACTCGGCAAACCCTGGGAGCCGCAATTGCTGGAAGCACTTGCCGGTGCTGGCATGGTGGTGGTGTTTTGGTGCAGCCATTCGGCACAATCAGATTGGGTGAAAAAAGAATACCGGCTTGCCATTCAAAAAGCGAAAGACATTATGCCTATTATGCTTGACGATACCCAAATGCCGCACGATTTATCGGTATACCAGGGCATTAACATGAGCAGTTTTGTTTCGCATGGCGTTAAAAAGGTAAAGCCTAAAGAGAAAGGTACTTACAGAGGTGGACATGCTGAAACAGACGGAGACGCAGATGGTGCTGCTGCAGAAACAAACGAAGATGAAGAAGAGGTTGATTATGGTGCAAAAACAAACGAAGCCGATCAACAAAGAATTGCAATCAAACTGTTTGATGAACTGACAAAGCGGTTATAGCAATCGCTTATAAAATAGGGGTAAAAACAAACGTAACTCGTTGTTTTGCTTTTACCTCATAATCTAAAAATCCGTGCACGCAGTCCGTGTTACCATTCTACAAATCTATCTTTTTTTATAAATCGGAACAGTGCTGCAAGGCTCGCCGTACATAATGGTTTTGGCAACGGGACGCAGCAGATTGGTGATTTCGGTATAAGCTGTTTCCGGAATTTTTACATCGCCACAACCCTTTACCACCACACGCTTATCAGCATATTCTTCAACATTTAGTTTTGATAGATTTTTGATGAACACCGTATTCAGTACCGTTTGTTCGTTTCCAAACACAACATCTTTTGCGATGCCGCTTAATGTGCTTGCAATGAGCATGTTAGCCCACATCGGGATGATGGCATCTGCTGTACAAACTACTGCCACATATTTATCGCGATACAATTCAACTTCCAGATTTTGTAGAGCAAGACGAAAATCTTTTTCTTTCAAAATCAAACCCATAAACAAATAATCCTTTATATCAAACACAACAATATCTCCTTTCGGATAAAACGCTTCCAAATCAAGGCTAACAATTCCGCTTTCTGCCACTTTGTTTTTAATCATCGCTTCCATTGATAGAATAATTATTTTGTATTACAAAGCTAATCCACATTTTGCTGAAATGAGGTCATGGAAGTGTATGTTTGTCGTTAATAAAAATGGTCCATGTCGCAATCTCTGTTGTATAACATAGCGGATTTTTTAGAGCCGGTAAACAAGTATGAAATTTCGGAAGATGAATCGTATCACCAAACCCAACTGGGCGAGCATATTGATTTGTTTGACGAACATTTCCCCGATATTGACAACGCTGATGTAGTGTTGGTAGGTTGCGGCGAAATGCGCGGCGCGGCAGGCAGTGCTAACAATTTGAAGGCACCCAACGATGTGCGCAAAGCGTTTTATGCTTTGTATCACTGGCACAAAGAAGTGCAATTGGCAGACGTGGGAAATATAAAGCCCGGCGCAAGTTTGCACGACACGTATGCAGCCATTCAGGCAGTAACAAGCGAGTTGATACAACAAGGCAAACGTGTGGTGATTATTGGCGGTTCGCACGATGTAACGCTGGCGCAATATGCAGCGTTTGCCAGTATGGAAACGGTGATTGAAGCCACTTGCGTGGATGCGCGTATTGATTTAAATATGGATAGCGTGCTGGCGACTGATAACTTTTTAATGAAGTTGTTGACTTCATCGCCCAACTTTATTAAACACTATAACCACATTGGCTTTCAGAGTTATTTGGTTCATCCTACCATGCTGGAAACCATTGATAAATTAAGGTTTGATTGCTATCGGGTAGGAAGGGTAAAAGAAAACATGGATGAAATGGAACCTGCCATTCGCAACAGCCATTTGTTTTCGTTTGATATGGCTGCCCTGCAACATGCCGCAGCACCTGCCAATACCATTTCGCCCAATGGTTTTAATGGTGAAGAAGCCTGCACTTTGATGCAATATGCAGGATTGAGCAACAATGTAAAATCGGTTGGGTTGTATGGCTATCAGCCATCGCTTGATGTGCATAGCTTAACTGCAAAGCAATTGAGCCACATGCTTTGGTATTATATGGATGGTGTTTACAAAAGCAAGAACGAAGCGCACTTTAGTGAAACGCACAATTTTAATGAATATCACATGGCATTTGCTGAAGCCGATACTGTGTTTTTGCAAAGCAAAAAAACACACCGCTGGTGGATGAAAATGCCGGAAGGAAATTATGTTGCCTGCACGCACAACGATTATGTATCGGCACGCAACAACGAGCTTCCCGAGCGCTGGCTGCGGATTATGGAAAGAGTGTAGGGATTGTTAATTGCTGATGGTTAATGTTTAATTGCGGATATAGAGAGTGAACTTGTAACTTGATTCTTATCTTTTCATTTCATCATTCTTGCTGCTACCATGGCTGCCCACTTTCGGGGAACCAGGCGAACGGAAGAAGCCATCAGTGCATTCATCCATCCGGTGATGATAGTCATTTTGTTGTTCATCAATCCTTTGTAAGCCTTTGTGGCTACAGCTTTGCTGCTCATGGCAAGGCTGAATAACTTAGAAGATTCTACGCCAGCCGTTTTACCAAAATTGGTTATCGTTGCGCCGGGACATAATGCACTTACGCTCACGCCATACGGTTTCATTTCTACATGCAATGCTTCACTGAATGAAAGCACATAAGCTTTGCTGGCCGAATAAGCTGCCATGTAAGGAACAGGCTGAAAACCCGCTGTAGATGCTACATTCAGAATTTTGCCCCTGCGGTTTCCTTTCATATCATGTGCAAACAGTACTGCAAGCTCGGTAAGCGTGTTGATGTTTAATGAAAGCATATTGCTTACTTTTTCCGCTTCCATCTCCGCACTTTCGCCCGACATACCATAGCCTGCATTGTTGATAAGAATGCTTATGGTTTTACCCAGTTCTTTTACAGAACGATACAATTGAATACCACTGTTCGGTGCAGATAAATCCATAGCAATGACTTCAACCTGTATGGCAAATCGTTGCTCAAAATCATCCTTCATTTCATCAAGAACTTCTTTGCTTCTTGCTGACAAAATGAGGTTGTATTTTTGGGAAGCAAACAACTCTGCTAAGTCTTTGCCAATACCACTGCTTGCGCCAGTGATCAAAACGGTTTCCATTTGGTTTTGTCCATTTTTATTTACTCAATCTTATCAGCAATACATCGTGCGGCGGCACAGTGGCAGTAAGGGCTTTAGCCGTTGTGCCCATCCCTTTTTTCGTCCACAGGTCTTTTATTTTATACACTGCATTGCTCATTTTATTGTTCGATACAGTGTCTTCTATCGTTTCTTTTTTCCAGTCAAAATTCACTGGCTGCGGTGTTCTGCCTCTATTCAAAAAACAAATGGCCCAGTCGCCGCTGCCCAATGGTTTTGCCCAGGTTTCTAAATCGCCATTTTTTGCATAGCGAAAGCCCTGGATGCCCATTGTATCCTGGTCAATGGCAATCGCATCTTTATTGGTTAAGATGGATTTTGTTTGTGCTGTCATTTTGGTAATGTCGTTGCCAGCCATCAGCGGCGCTGCCAACATACACCACATGCTGAAATGTGTGCGGTCTTCACTTTCTGTCATTCCATTTCCTACTTCCAGCATGTCGGGATCGTTCCAATGATTTTTGCCCGCATATTTATTTAAAGGAGCTTCCAGATCAACTATGTGCATCACGCTGTTGGGTGTCCATCCATTCTTTTCTTTTGCCGAATCAAACACAGGTCCTATATCGCCGGTGGCGCGCCACAATTGGCCAACCGGCGCAGCCCATTCCCAAGGCTTGTTGCTGCCCCATTCGCACAAGCTAAACACAATGGGACGACCCGATTTTTTCAATGCCTTACTCATGGTGGTGTAAGCTTCTTTTGCGTTCTCTCCTTCTGCATAACACCAATCGAATTTTAAGTAGTCAATGTCCAGCGAAGCATAAAAACGTGCGTCTTGGTATTCGTATCCACGTGTGCCCGGATAGCCAGCACAGGTTTTGGTTCCGGCACAGTTGTACAAGCCAAATTTCAATCCTTTGGAATGCACATAATCTGCTACGGCTTTCATGCCATGCGGAAACTTTTTTGGGTCAGGAATCAGGTTGCCTGTTACGCTATCGCGTTCCATAGCCATCCAGCCATCATCCAGCACTAAGTAAGTGTAACCGGCGTCTTTCATACCGCTTTCTACCATTACATCGGCGGTATGTTTTATCAAATCTTCTGTAATGTGGGTTTGAAAAGTATTCCAGCTATTCCATCCCATGGGTGGCGTTGGAGCCAGATTCTCCCATTTTTGAGCAAACGTATTGGCAACAAAAAAAAGGGCAAAAACAAACGTCCATGTTTTCATAAGTTAGGCAATTGTGGTTAGTAGTTAAAGATGATTGTGTAAAGAAACAAATTGATTTGAAGTTTATCAAACAAAACCTTTGAATGAATCAAATATCATCACCAGAGATTTAATAAACGCGCTGCGATTCTAAAAAAATATCGGCAAAAACAAAAGAGCCGGATAGTAAAACATCCGGCTCTTTTGTTTCAGTAAACATAATTCTGCTAAGCCAAATCAAACCTGTCTAAGTTCATCACTTTATTCCATGCAGCCACAAAGTCTTTTACAAACTTTTCCTGTCCATCTGAACTTGCATATACTTCTGCAACGGCTCTCAATTCAGAGTTAGAACCAAACACAAGGTCAGCACGCGTAGCCGTCCATTTTGGTTGACCCGTAGCACGGTCGCTGCCCAAGTACAATTCCTTATCATCGCTCATTGCTTTCCATGCAGTGTTCATGTCGAGCAGATTCACAAAGAAATCGTTGGTCAGCTCGCCGGGGCGTTGCGTGAATACACCGTGCTTCGAGCCATCATAATTGGCATTTAGCACACGCATACCACCCACCAACACAGTCAGCTCCGGTGCTGTTAGTGTAAGTAGTTGTGCCTTGTCTATCAGCAGTTCTTCAGTTGATACCTGCGATTTGTTTTTACGATAATTTCTAAAGCCATCGGCAACCGGTTCCAGGTATTGGACCGATTCTATATCCGTTTGCTCCTGCGAAGCATCCATGCGGCCCGGTGTAAACGGAATAGTAATATCATGACCTGCATCTTTTGCCGCTTTTTCAACGGCAGCACAACCAGCTAATACAATCAAATCTGCCAATGAAACTTTCTTTCCACCTGTTTGCGCTGCGTTGAAGTCTTTCTGAAGCCCTTCCAAAACATTCAAAACTTTTGCCAATTGCACCGGGTTGTTCGCTTTCCAGTCTTTTTGCGGAGCCAAACGAATACGGGCGCCATTGGCACCACCACGTTTGTCAGAGCCGCGGAAGGTAGAAGCGGATGCCCAGGCTGTCGTTACAAATTCAGCGATGCTCAAGCCCGATCCTAATATTTTACCTTTTAAAGTGGCTATGTCATTCTCATCTATCAAAGCATGATCAACTGCCGGAATGATGTCCTGCCAAAGCAGTTCTTCCTGTGGAACCTCAGGGCCTAAGTAACGGGAACGCGGACCCATATCGCGATGCGTCAATTTAAACCACGCACGGGCAAAAGCATCAGCAAACTCATCCGGGTTTCCGAGAAAACGCCTTGATATTTTTTCATATTCGGGATCAACACGCAAGGATATATCGGTGGTGAGCATGGTAGGCTTGTGGTGCTTGGTTGCATCATAAGCATCTGGTATAATATCGGGAGCATCTTTAGCTATCCATTGGTTAGCGCCGCCCGGGCTTTTGGTCAGTTCCCATTCAAAACCAAAGAGGTTCTCAAAATAGTTATTGCTCCATTGTGTTGGCGTTTTTGTCCATGTTACTTCTAAGCCACTTGTAATGGTGTCAGCGCCTTTACCAGTGCCATAGCCATTGTTCCAGCCAAAGCCTTGTTGTTCAATTTCTGCAGCTTCGGGTTCCTTACCTACAAAGTTAGAAGGTGCTGCGCCGTGGGTTTTACCAAAGCTATGACCACCTGCAATCAGCGCCACCGTTTCTTCATCGTTCATTGCCATACGGCCAAAGGTTACGCGGATGTCTTTTGCCGCAGCAAGCGGATCCGGGTTGCCATCCGGTCCCTCAGGATTTACATAAATCAAACCCATGTGCGCAGCCGCAAGTGGTTGTTCCAAATCACGGGAGTGAATCTTGCGACCCGGATCTTCGTCAGACACCAACACGCCGTGCGCAGCTACACCTTCTGACCCTTTTGAATAACGCTCATCATTACCCAGCCACGTGGTTTCTGCACCCCAATACACATCTTCCTGCGGCTCCCATAAATCCACACGACCACCGGCAAAACCAAAAGTTTTAAAACCCATGGATTCCAACGCTACATTGCCGGCAAGAATGATAAGGTCAGCCCATGATATTTTCTTACCCCATTTCTGTTTGATAGGCCAAAGCAAGCGGCGGGCTTTATCAAGACTTACGTTATCAGGCCAGCTATTGAGTGGCGCAAAACGTTGCATGCCGGCGCTACCGCCACCCCGACCATCAGTTACGCGATACGTGCCGGCACTATGCCATGCCATGCGAATAAACAAACCTCCATAATGTCCAAAGTCGGCAGGCCACCAGTCCTGTGAATCGGTCATAAGTTCATGCAGATCTTTCTTCAGGGCTTCCAGGTCAAGACTTTTAAAGGCTTCCGCATAATTAAAATCTTTGTCCATCGGGTTTGACAAAGAAGAATGCTGGCGCAGAATGTTCAGCTTTAATTGATTGGGCCACCAATCACGGTTGCGTGTGCCGCCACCACCTACATTTTGATGCATTGTGCCATTATGAAACGGGCACTTACTTACATCGTTAGAGTCTTTTTCCATTGTATCAATTTTATTTTTAATTGAAATTTTTATGTGTGTTTGAAAGCTTACCTGATGAAGTAAGAAAACAATAAAATTCAAAAGTAAAAAGGAAACTTTTGAATGGAAGCGAATGTGTTTCTTATTTCAATTTTTTATTGTTTTCTTTTGATTGATTCCTAACAGACGTTATGTTTTTATGTTTGCGTTTGCAAACTTATGGAATCATACAAATTATTGCAATCAATTCATTTTCCTGATCGAATAAATGTACTTGTTTAGTGGATTTTTCTTTTGGCGAATGATATAACTGAGATTTTTTGGGTATAGAATAGTGTGGCAATACAGCCTATAAGTTTGTATTTGCGCAAAAGAGTTATGTATATTTGAGATTTAGCTGCAATTAATTGAAACTACTAATTCATTTTTGCAACAATGAGTGTAAAAGAGTTCGACAAAGTATTTGGACTTTCATCTTCCATTGAAGAAGAGAAAACAAAATTTATTAACAGAATTGAAAACAAAATCTTCGATTGGTTTATATCCAATTACGAGTTTGGACAATATCAAGAACTTTTCGAGCAAGTATGTTATCACTTAGGTTTGGATTCGCAAGAATTTATTAGTCAATATGGTTTTAATCGTACTTCTATACCAAACTTTAAAACACTTTTAAAAAAGGATTTTATTCAAACGTTAAGGATAACTGTTGCAGTTTACAAGGAAACTTCAGACAGACCAGATGTGCAAGAATTTATTTCTGCAATCATTGTTGATTCTCTTGAGAAAGCAAATTTAAATCTTGGAATAAAGTGGGTTGACGGTGTTTTTTATCCAACTGGTGATAAGTTTTGGACAAGGAACTTATTGACACTGCCATTACTCTTTTGGATGATTATTCAAATGAAAAGATTGATTTAAAAAACGCACTTGATAATTATAATTCAAAAAGTTTATATGGCGTTGTAGAGAACTGCTATATAGCTGTTGAAGGAATATCAAGACAAATTTTAGGAAATAAAAAAACACTTGACAATAACAGGGAGGACTTGCTTAGATTACTTCAGTTTTCAAAATACTGGGACAAAATATTTTTAAATTATTTAAGCTATGCTCATGAATTCAGGCGACACGCTGGAGAACGGCGACATGAATTAAAATTTGAAGAAGTAGAAGGTTTTCTGTATTTGACCTGCCTAATAGTTCGTTCAACAATTAAAGCGTACAATGACAAAAATAAACCAGCACTTGACATTTGACTACAGGTAACATGGGGTTTTATGCTATGCTGACGAATCTCATTCAGCATTTGTAATTCTATTTATCTTTAGTTCTGTTATTGTGCTGGACGAATTTCAAATACCAGTTCTTCTCCAAGCCCGGAACGTTATACTTCCACTTTACACAATCCCCAGTTTATCCAGCACCACCTTCGCCATTTTATAAAACGCTTCATGGCTGTAGCCGGCAATGTGCGGCGTTACCAACACATTGGGTTGCGACGTTAACCATTGCAATTGTTCTTTTTGGTTTTGAGTGAAAGTATCTAACTTTTCATTCTCCAAAACATCCAAAGCAGCAGCGGTTACTTTGCCGTTTTGCAACGCCCGAATAAGGGCAGCAACATCGGTTACTTTGCCGCGACAAGCCGTTAAAAAATAAGGCTTTTGTCCTAATGAATTGAAGAAAGCATCATCCGCATAATGAAAGGTTTCATCGGTTAAAGGAAGATGCAAACTTATTACATCAGCATACTTTGCCACTTGTTCCAAGCTCGCTTCGCGTATATAATTATGGGCAAAACCAAACCTGTATTTATCATGCGCGAGCACCGTTACGTTAAACGGTTGCAGCAGCTTTGCAAAGGCTTCGCCGGTATTGCCAAAGCCAATGATACCAACCGTTTTACCTGTTAGCTCTGTTCCTCTGTTAGCATCGCGAATCCATTTGCCCCCCCGCACTTCCAGGTAACTGCTTGTTATTTTATTCATTAGATTCAATAAAAAACCAAGATTGTGTTCAGCCACTGCATTGCGGTTGCCTTCGGGGCTGCTCACACATTGGATACCTTTGCTTTCGGCATACGGCACATCTATCAATTCCATGCCGCTGCCCAATCGTCCAATCCATTTCAAATGTGTTGTCGCATCCAAAATGGGCTTGTCAATCTTCAATCTGGTGGTTACAATTAAACCCTCAACCAAAGTTATTTTTTGCTTTAATTCTTCATACGTGATGGTTGGTTCATACACTACTTTGTAATTGTTTTTTTGCAACGTTTCTATCAGATACGGATGTACTTTTGCGGTTATCAAAACGGTTTTCATGCTGCTTGTTTGCAACGCAAATATGAGTGTATTCTTACTACCATATCTTCTGTTCATTTTACCATTGATATAAATTTTAGTGTTCTCTTTTGAATTCATTTATTTTTGTTTGTATGGAAGTAACCGATGCGTTAATTGATAAGCTCGCCAACCTTGCACGGCTTCAATTTAGGAGTGAAGAAAAAGAAGGTTTGAAGAGGGATTTGGGGCAAATGATTTCGTTTATTGATAAATTGAACGAATTGGATACCGAAGGCGTAAAACCCTTGCTGCATATAAGCCCGCGTGTAAATGTGCTGCGCGAAGATGAAGTAGAAGGTTCGGTTTCGCGTGAAGAAGCATTACTAAATGCGCCCGAAAAAAACGGCGAGTTTTTCCTGGTTCCTAAAGTCATTAAAAAATAAGTGTAGTTGTTATGCAGACTATTATTCATCTCGACCATATTCAAAAAAGCTACTTCATGGGCTCACAGGCAATTCCTGTGTTGAAAGGTATTTCGCTGGATATTTTTAGGAACGAATACGTGGCTTTGATGGGACCTTCGGGCAGTGGGAAAAGCACCTTGATGAACATTCTGGGTTGCCTTGATACGCCCACCGGAGGAAGCTATGTGTTGAATGGAAAAGATGTGAGCAAGATGACTGATGATGAGCTTGCCGATGTGCGTAATGTGGAGATTGGTTTTGTGTTTCAGCAATTTAATTTGTTGCCACGTCTTACCGCCGTTGAGAATGTTGCCCTGCCATTGGTATATGCAGGTGTGAATAAAAAAGAACGTACCGAGCGGGCTATAGAAGCATTGCGGAAAGTTGGTCTGGCAGATAGAGGTCATCATAAAAGCAATGAAATGAGCGGCGGACAAATTCAGCGCGTTGCCATTGCGCGGGCCATTGTAAACAATCCTTCTTTGTTATTGGCTGATGAACCCACGGGTAACCTGGATAGTAAAACATCGGTAGAAGTAATGGAAATTTTTGGTGCCATACAAGCCGCGGGTAATACAGTGGTGTTGGTTACGCATGAAGAGGACATTGCTAAATATGCAAAGCGTGTGATTCGTTTGCGTGATGGTCATATTGAAACGGATACGACGAATAAGGTGGAAAGTTATGAGCCATCTGTTGTGGGTTAATTGTGGCCGTAATTGCGAGGAACGAAGCAATCTATGGACGGTAATACATCGTGTTTGTGAGTAGTGAGTGCTGAGTAAATATTTGAATAATTCGTTTACTGCTTATAAAAAGGATTCACTGCATAACACAGATTGCTTCGTTCCTCGCAAAGACGAACTTCACCTTTTGTTTTTACATCATTTTTAATCTTCTTTCTTGTCGCAAAAAATCTATACAAAAACCGGTGATGAAGGCTTTACTTCATTGATTGGCGGAAGCAAAGTTTACAAATCCAATCTTCGCATTGACAGCTATGGAAATGTAGATGAACTCAATTCCTACATCGGTTTGCTGGGCGATTACATCACCGATAAAGACATTAAAACCATTCTTCAAAATATTCAAAACAATCTTTTTATCATCGGCTCTTCACTTGCACAGGATGATGAAAAAAGGGGCAAAACCAAACTTCCGCAATTAAAGGAAGAAGATGTGTTGCTACTCGAAAACGAAATAGATAAAATGAATGAAGAATTGCCTGAACTCAAGCATTTTATTTTGCCCGGCGGTCATATTCTGGTATCATGCATTCACGTTGCGCGAAGCATTTGCCGTCGTGCCGAAAGAAGCTGCGTTGCATTAAAAGAACATGATTTATTTATTGAACCCATCATCTTACAATATCTCAATCGGTTAAGCGATTACCTGTTTGTTTTGGCAAGATTTGTTGCTAAGGAATTGGATGTGAAAGAAGTGATTTGGAAAGGAGAATAGAATGCGAAGTCCGCGTTCTCCTTTTTCTATAAAACAAAAAGTCCCGATGCAATCGGGACTTTTTTTAACATGCGTTTATTGAAATTATTTTACTTCAACGTCAGCGCCTGCTTCTTTTAATTTTGCAGCCAAGTCATCAGCTTCAGCTTTGGCAACACCTTCTTTGATAGGTTTTGGAGCGCCGTCAACCAATTCTTTCGCTTCCTTCAAACCTAAGCCAGTCAAGTCTTTTACAATCTTAACAACTTGCAGTTTGTTAGCACCACCGCTTTTCAAAATCACATCAAAAGCTGTTTTTTCTTCAGCAGCAGGAGCCGCAGCGCCACCGCCACCAGCAGGAGCCGCAGCTACTGCAGCAGCAGCCGGTTCGATGCCGTACTCGTCTTTCAAAATCTTTGCTAATTCGTTAACCTCTTTTACAGTCAGGTTAACCAGTTGATCTGCGAATGCTTTTAAATCTGCCATTGTTTCAAATTTTTGCCGCCTTCATTGCCTGTGCTCCGGCGGAATGTTTAAAAAAATTTGTGTTTGTATTACCTCTCAGGCTTGAGGCAATTATTTTTATGTGATTGTGAGTAAATGCTTCTTCAATTCACCATTCACCACTCACTTGCTCACTATTGCGCTCTGTCTTCCAATGCTTTGATGATGCCAGCCAGTTTGCTGCCAGCGTTTAAGCCGCTGATCACATTCTTGGCAGGCGATTGCAATAAGCCGATGATTTCACCAATCAAATCGTTCTTGCTCTTTAGCGTTCTCAACGTATCCAGCTGGTCGTTGCCAACAAATACAGCACTGTCAATATAAGCCGCTTTCAATACGGGCTTTTCAGTGTTGGTGCTTTTGCGAAAATCAGAAATAATCATCGCCGGCTCTTTGCCATTTTCACTGAACATCAATGCGGTTACGCCATTCAGGCTGTCGTACACGCCGCTAAAGCGTTCGGCATCTATTTGTTCCAATGCTTTGCGAATGAGCGTATTTTTTGCAACGGTTACTTCTACATTTTTATCGAAGCAAACACGGCGCAGCTTATTTACCTGTGCAACAGTTAAGGCTTCGGTATTGGTAACATAAAAGTTATTGTATTGATTGAACTTCTCTTTCAAAGTTTCAATCGCTTCGTTTTTTTGTTCTTTCGTCATAACGATTTTGTTTTTGCTTCAAAAACAATAAATGCTTTAAAGCGCTTGATGAATTTAGCTTTGAACCGATTTGGTGTCAATAGAAATACCAGGGCTCATGCTGCTTGCCATGCTTACACCTTTGAGGTAAATACCTTTTGCGGTAGTTGGTTTTAACCGGATTAGCGCATTGATCAATTCCTGGCTGTTGGCAGCAATTTTTTCAGGCGTAAACGATACGCGGCCGATAGACGCATGAACGATTCCTGTTTTATCAACTTTGAAGGCAATCTTACCACCTTTCACTTCATTCACCGCTTCAGCAACATTGTTGGTAACTGTGCCGGTTTTAGGGTTTGGCATTAAGTTTCTCGGGCCTAATATTTTACCCAAACGGCCAATTCTTGGCATTACCGAAGGCGTTGCTACAATAACGTCAATATCTGTCCAGCCGCCTTCTATTTTTTGTATAAATTCATCTAAGCCAACATAATCGGCGCCCGCGCCTTTGGCTTCTGCTTCTTTATCAGGATTGCACAAAACCAAAACGCGTTTGGTTCTGCCCGTTCCATGAGGCAGCGTTACGGTGCCACGAACCTGTTGGTCGGCTTTCTTCGGGTCAACGCCAAGACGAACATGAATATCAACCGAAGAATCAAATTTTGTTGTGTTTATTTCTTTCACCAGCGAGGAAGCGGCCTGCAAAGAATAATCTTTGTTTTTGTCCACTTTTGCATCCGCCAGCTTTCTTTTTTTTGTGAGTGCCATTTTGCAAAAAGTTTGTAAAGTGTAATAAAATTATTTCGTCCAGGGAGCGGTTCCTTCTACCGTGATGCCCATGCTGCGGGCCGTGCCAGCCACCATTTTCATGGCGCTTTCAACAGTGAAGCAGTTCAGATCAGGCATTTTGTCTTTGGCAATTACCTCAACCTGTTGCCACGTTACTTTGCCTACTTTGGAACGATTGCTTTCTTTACTACCTTTTTGAATTTTGGCAGCTTCCATCAAGCTGGATTGGAGCGGGAGCGGTTTTAATCACAAAGTCGAACGACTTATCAGTATAAACCGTAATGATAACAGGAACAATCTTGCCTGCTTTGTCTTGCGTTCTTGCATTAAATTGTTTGCAGAACTCCATAATGTTCACGCCCTTTGAGCCGAGCGCGGGACCTACCGGCGGTGCAGGATTGGCAGCGCCGCCTTTCACCTGCAACTTCACGTAAGTCGAGATTTCTTTTGCCATGATTTTAATTTTTTGGTGATAACGCCTCGCCTGTGGCGGGCTCCCAATTTTCACAAAGAACTTTTTGGGAGCGCGAAGGTAGAGGAATTGAATTGAATAAGGAAGATTGAATATTGAATATTTTGTAAAAGGTTTTATAACATACTCGTACTTAGTATAGTAAATAGAACACAGATGACACGCACTTTATGCACGGATATTCAGGGTTTGTTTTTGCCCCTTTTTTGGGGCTGTCATCGTTTAGTTATTAATCAGTCTTCAGTTGGGCTGTCCGTTGCAAGTCCTCGCTCGTTCCTCGCTGTGGGCTTTCCACTTCCATCCCGCAGCCTCTCAGCAACAGAACAATCTTATAATACAGCAAAACAAAACTTAGAATTTATACCCAAAAGAAATACCGAAGTAATACGGTATAAAATAGCCTTTGCCAAAAACAGGAACAACGGCAGCCCTAAAAGTAAAACCACCATTGGCTGGCTGTAAACGATAACCAAAAGATAAATGTCCAAATGAAGCAGAAGTGTTAGCATCACCAAAAATGGCGTCGCTGCCAGCGCTGAGATGAGCATAAGTATAACCTGCGCCTATTTCAAAGTAGTTCTTTCTGTCTTTTCCAATGAGATAATTTAAACCCACAGGAACGGTAAGAACTCCAGCACCAGCAACAGAAAAACCACCAATTCCAATGCGCCCGCCAAGACCGCCTTCAGTTTTAGAAAAACGGGTGTCGTAGTTAATAGAAGCCAAGCCAGGACCACCCAATTCAACATACGCACTTTTGGCAGCAGTTTGTGCTTGTAAGCAAGCAGTTGCAAGAAAAAGCAAAGCAATAGAAAAGAAAATTTTTTTCATAAGAGTTGTTTTGATGACAAATTGTTATAAAGAGTAAAAAGCAATTGGTAATTGAAACGTTGATTTCGTTGCAATTATAAAAAAAATTACTAATTATGCTTGTGTTATCGTAAAAGAATTTAACTGTTTTTATTTCAACATCCACATCATTATACTAGGTACCCAAACAAAATATCATCCTTAATCAACTCAGTAAAATCAACATTATACTGCTTCATTTTTTCAATCAATAATTCATAATCATCGCGTTTCTGCAACTCAATGCCAACAAGGGCCGGGCCATTTTCTTTGTTTGTTTTTTGCATGTATTCAAAACGGGTAATATCGTCCGTAGGACCTAATACAAAATTTAAAAATTCACGCAGTGCGCCCGGCCGCTGTGCAAAGCGAATAAGGAAGTAGTGTTTCAAACCTTCGTATTGCAGGGAGCGTTCTTTTATCTCGGGCATTCTGTCAATATCGTTATTGCTTCCGCTGATGATGCACACTACATTTTTACCCTTAATCTCTTCTTTATAAAAATCCAGTGCAGCCACCGATAATGCGCCTGCCGGTTCAACCACAATTGCATCTTTATTGTACATTTCCAAAATCACAGAACATATTTTTCCTTCGGGCACAGTAAGCATATCATCCAGCACTTCTTTACAAACACTGAATGTAAGATCACCAACCCGTTTTACTGCAGCACCATCTACAAATTTATCAATAGAAGGAAGTGTTACCGGGTGCCCCGCTTCGAGCGCCACCTTCATGCTTGGCGCTCCTTCCGGCTCGGTGCCAATGATTTTTGTTTTTGCACTATTTTGTTTGAAATAAGTGCCCACGCCGCTTGCCAACCCGCCGCCGCCAATTGGAAGAAAAAGGTAATCAACGTTTGGCAAATCTTCTAAAATTTCTATGCCTACCGTTCCTTGCCCTTCCATGATTTTGTAGTTATCAAAAGGCGGAATAAAAGTCATGTTGTGTTCTTTGGTGTATTGAATAGCAGCCATTGCGCAATCGTCGTAAGTATCGCCAATGAGTTTGATATCAATATTATTTTCACCCCACATTTTTGTTTGTGATACTTTTTGTTTTGGCGTAATTCCGGGCATAAAAACAACCCCTTTTATGTCAAGCTGTTTGCAGCTATAAGCAAATCCCTGCGCATGATTGCCTGCGCTCGCACACACCACACCATTGACCAATTGATCATTCGGAAGTGAACTTATCATGTTGTAAGCGCCACGTAGTTTATAGCTTCTTACCACCTGCAAATCTTCGCGCTTGAGATAGATGTTTGCTCCATATTTGCGGGATAAATTATGGTTAAGTGTTAACGGTGTTCGTATGATGATGTTGCGCAAACGTTGGGCGGCTTCGGTGAAGTTGAGAGTGGGAAGCGAAGTAATCTGTATATTCATTAAATAAGTTGTGCTACAAAAATTGTTCAATAAATTTTCCTGGATGAATAACGGGCAATTGTGGCAAAGCAAACTTTCGCAAAGGCTTATCTCTTGATATGAAATAATCGAGACGATGATGCAGGGCAGTAGAATATTGTAAAGAATCTTCTACATCAGGTAAGTTTGATTGAAGCGCATGTTGCACGACGGCATAAGGCATGTCTAATATTTTAACGTCAGATAACAAAGAAAGCAGTATGTGTTTCGTCGTTACAATGCCATGTATCTTTTTTAGATAATATCCAGCTATGTGAACAATAGAAGGGGTAATAAAAGCAAATAATTTACCTTCAATTACATTTTCAACAATCTCTTTCGCATCCTGATAACCAATGTCTCTCCGAAGCGTAAAATCAAGAACGATATTCGCATCCAACAAGACTTTAAAAGCCATATTTCTTTCTGTTTTCTTCGTAATAAGCTTTCTTTAGATCTAACTTCGGGTCAATATCAGGTTTTGGCAACGATTCAATTAAATCAATAACGGATTTCATTTTCGACTTTGCTGTTATCTGTTTAAAGTAATCTTCAACAAGCTGTGATACACTGATTCCTTTCTTTTCAGCATAACCTTTTACTTTAGTTAGTAGATCTTCTTCGATTGTAATATTTAATCTTGCCTTCATAATAGCAAAAATACGCATAAAAGCAAATCATGCGCATAGGTTCGATTTAATAACCTTTCAGTTTATCTATCACCTGCTGATATTTTTGAACCAATTCGGGAGTGCGTAAATATGCCCAGCCAAATACAATGTCATGTATTAAGGTTAAGGTTACCTGAATATTTTCTTGTTTTCGGGAATCATAATTTATCAATATCCTTTCTATACTTGGTTCGAGATTAAGGAATCTTTGCTGGTTAGCATAAATGCTGGAAAGTTTGCCGTAAGTATCAATGTCAATTCTTGAAAACACATCATTCTCTTTTGCCTGTTGCCAGGCTACTTCTTTAAGATCGTGCAACAACGCACCTTGCGGCATTATTATATCCAAATGAATTTTTCCGCTGTCTAAAAATTTTTTTGCAAAGAGAGGATTTTGTTTTGCCGAATCAATCAGTTTAAAAACCTGTTGATAATATTTATATTGTTCCAGTGCATCATACCTATTGCTGATTAATTCCTGTTTTAGCTGATGCAATATTTCGTCAGCTTTATTTTTTTCGTGTAAGCTGTTGAAATATTCCGTTAAACCTAAAGCCAGAATTACACTAAATACAATCAACAAACATTCTCCAAGATATTCTTTCCAACCTCTTTCAACTGTTACAACCGGATGATGTTCTTTTACTTTTTGAGGTTCTTGCATAAAATTAGTTTTGCGCTATTGCCGCTAATGTAAAACGAAAAGGCGCACAAAAGAAAAACAGCCGCGTCTTTGCGGCTGTTATACAAACATTATTGCTGATTTTCCGGTCGCAAGCTTCTAACTGTTTTACCTGCCTGCCACATTTCGCTTTCGCGCAGTTCTTTCAACTCTTCATTTAATTTTTCGCGATAATCTTTCTGACTGTTTGAATCAATGGAACGCTGACTTTCTTTGCCTGCGGCAACACTTTCATACAACTCATTAAATACAGGCTGTGTAGCATCTTTAAACTTCTTCCACCAATCTAAAGCACCGCGTTGTGCCGTGGTGCTGCAGTTGGCATACATCCAATCCATACCGTTTTCTGCCACCAGCGGCATGAGGCTTTGTGTAAGCTCTTCCACCGTTTCGTTAAAGGCTTCTGATGGGGTATGCCCTTTGCTGCGGAGTACTTCATACTGGGCAGCAAAAATACCTTGAATAGCACCCATCAATGTGCCGCGTTCGCCGGTTAAATCAGAGAATACTTCTTTGCGGAAATCAGTTTCAAATAAATAACCGCTGCCTACTGCAATGCCTAAAGCAATCACTCTGTCTTTTGCTTTGCCTGTTGCGTCCTGATAAATGGCATAAGAACTATTTAAGCCACGACCTTGCAAAAACATACGGCGCAATGAAGTGCCGGAGCCTTTGGGCGCCACCAAAAACACATCAACATCTTTTGGAGGAATGATGCCGGTTTGCTCATTGAAAGTAATGCCAAAACCGTGAGAAAAATACAAAGCTTTTCCTGGTGTTAAATGTTTTTTTACAGTCGGCCACAATTCAATTTGTGCAGCATCACTTAATAAATAACAAATAATGGTGCCTTTCTCCAACGCTTCTTCTATTTCAAATAGGGTTTCGCCGGGTACAAAGCCATCGCTCACAGCTTTATCCCATGTTTTGCTATTTTTTCGCTGGCCTACAATTACGTTAATGCCATTGTCTCTTTGGTTTAGGGCCTGACCCGGACCTTGAACGCCATAGCCAATAACTGCAACCGTTTCGCTGCTTAGTATTTCTTGTGCTTTGCTCAATGGAAATTCGTCGCGTGTTACTACGTTTTCTTCCACGCCACCGAAGTTTAGTTTTGCCATTTTATTTGTGTTGATTTTTAAAAAGAAGATTTAATTTTTTATTCTTCTGCTATTTTTTCGTTGAATGATAATTTTGTTGTTAAACGGATCATTCACTGTAAAAGATAATGCGTCGTAAAAAGTTTTTTCTAAGCCTGGCCTGTTGTATTTATATTTCTTATTGATCAATTCTTCGTGATATTCCTTAATGCCTTCACACCAAACAAACACATGCGTACCGGGTGTTCCATCGCCGTGATGTTCGCTCAAATGCAGTGTGAGTGCGCCTTTTGTAACTTCTATATAAGCTGGCGTATTCTCTTCAAAATGATGTTCCCAAACCAAAGTGAAACCAAGCCAATCAATATAAAATTCTATCGCTTTTGCATAGTCAAAAATGCGAAGAACAGGAATGGTTTTGAGAATAGTAAAGCCTCCGGCCTCTGAAGGAGAATAAAGAAAGCGATTGACAAAGTTTGTTTTCATGCAAATAGTGATAAAGAGAATGATTACATGCTAAACACTTTTTCTCTTTCATTCAGATACTCATTTTCAGCCAGATGTTCACCGGGTTGTTGCTCTTCAAACTCTTTCAATTTTTCGTGAAAGCCATTGCTGCTTTTGATGATGGCAACACGGGCACTGCGCACAAATTCAATCAATCCGTAAGGTTCCAAAGCCTTTATCAAACCTTCCGTTTCTTCGCGATGACCGGAGGTTTCAAACACCGTATAATCTTTACGGATGACCACAGCACGTGCACCCCATTTGCGCAGCAGCCGCTCCACGATTGCTTTTTCGGCAATAATATCAGTGGGCACTTTGTACAAAGCCAGTTCCTGCCAGATGATTTCCTCGCCCGTGTTGTAATAGGCTTTTAATACTTCTACCTGCTTTTCTATTTGTTTGCATAGCTTGGAAACCACTTCTTCAGTTTCTATTACTACAATGGTAAAGCGATATACGCTATCTACTTCGGAAGGAGATGAATTGATACTGTCAATACTTATTTTTCTGCGCGAAAAAATAATAGCGATTCTGTTTAATAAACCGATTTGATTTTCGGTATAAATGGTGATGGTATATTCTTGTTTCATGGTTTCTTTTTGAATATGACTTAACTTATTTTTTCACTTTGGTAACGATGATAATTCCGGTTGACCAATTTATTTTGGTAAGTAGTAAGTCCTTCCTTTTTTCAAGTTCATCAATCAATCTTTCTGCTTTCTCTGCATGACCTTCCGGCCAATTGGGCTGCGGAAGCATATCATCAATAATATAAAAACCGCCATCATTTAATAATGCAAAGGTTTCATCAAACAAATCATATTTGCCTGGCATGGCATCAGCAAAAATGAAATCGAAAGGCTCTCCTGTATAAGACGATATCCATTCATATCCATCTGCACAAACAAACTGTATTCTTTCATCTGGCAAATGTTGTTTTGCAATATTGATTAACACCTCATTATTATCAACCGTTACCAGTTTGCTATTTGCATCCATCCCTGCAAGAATCCATGAAGTTGCCAAACCACTTCCTGTTCCTAACTCTAATAGTTTTGCTGATGGCTTTGATGCTACCAGAGTTTTTAATAAGCTTCCTGTTTGTAAATCGGAAGCCATCGTGAAAGAGAGCTTTTCTGTTGCCTGTCTGAATACTTTCGTATTGAGCAGGAATATCGGTAAAAACAATATCATTCATTTTTGCCGATTTTTATTTCAATCGTATCTCGCTCACGCTGCAACCTTGTGGCACCATTGGAAATACATTGTTTTCTTTACCTACCATTACTTCCAATAAGTAAGCGCCATTGTGTTGCAACATTGTTTGCAATGCTTCTTTCAATTGTTCTCGATGCTCTACTTTTTTTCCTTCAATGCCATATCCTTTAGCGACCATAATATAATCGGGACTGGTAATGTCAACAAACGAATATCTTTTGTCGTGAAACAATTGCTGCCACTGCCGAACCATGCCTAAGAACTGGTTGTTTAAAATTAAAATCTTTACATCCACTTTACTTTGCATAATGGTGCCCAGTTCCTGTATTGTCATTTGAATGCCGCCATCTCCTGCAATAGCAACGACTGTTTTGTCGGGTGCGCCAAATTTTGAACCGATAGCCGCCGGCAGAGCAAAGCCCATTGTACCCAAGCCACCAGATGTAATGTTGCTTCGGGTGTTGTTAAAACTAGCATAACGGCAAGCTACCATTTGGTGCTGACCTACATCGGTAACTATCACTGCATTGCCGCCTGTTAAATCATTTAAAATGTTAATCACTTCACCCATCGTCAATACTTCTGTGGACGGGTTTTGTTCCTCAAAGATGACAGCTTCTATTTCCTGCTTTTCCAAATCTTTAAAGCGTTGCAGCCATTGTGAGTGTTCCTTTTTTTCTACCAACTCTGTCAGCATCGGCAGCGTTTCTTTGCAATCGCCCCAAACCGGAACGGTTGTTTTTACATTCTTATCTATCTCTGCCGGGTCAATGTCGAGGTGAATTACTTTTGCCTGCTTCGCATATTTGTCAAGCCTTCCTGTTACTCGATCATCGAAACGCATACCTATGGCAATAAGCACATCGCATTCATTGGTTAGTACATTAGGGCCGTAATTTCCATGCATGCCTAACATACCTACATTCAAAGGATGATCGGTTGGAATGGCACCCACACCTAATATTGTCCAGGCAGCCGGAATACCACTCTTTTCAATGAATGCAGCAAACTCTTTTTCAGCATTGCCCAATATTACTCCCTGCCCCCAAATAACAAATGGTTTTTTCGCCTCATTAATTAGTTTGGCAGCTTGTTCAATGTATTCTTTGCGCACAATTGGTTTCGGACGATAACTGCGCAAATGGTTCATTTTTTCATAACCCTTGTAGTCAAATTTTTGAAGCTGTGCGTTTTTGGTAATGTCAATTAAAACCGGACCAGGTCTGCCTGTTTTGGCAATATGAAATGCCTTTGCCATTACTGAAGGAATTTCGGTTGCATCCGTTACCTGGAAGTTCCATTTGGTAACAGGTGTGGTAATGTTAATGACATCCGTTTCCTGAAACGCATCGGTTCCTAACAGGTGCGCAAATACTTGCCCGGTAATGCAAACCAAGGGTGTGCTGTCAATCTGAGCATCGGCCAAACCGGTTACTAAATTGGTTGCGCCCGGACCGCTTGTAGCAAACACAACGCCTACTTTACCCGATGTGCGTGCATAGCCCTGCGCTGCATGAATAGCGCCTTGCTCATGCCGCACAAGGATGTGTTTTAGTTGATCGTTATAGTCGTACAGCGCATCATAAATGGGCATGATGGCACCGCCGGGATAACCAAAAATAACTTCGGTGTCTTCGGCTATCAACGCTTCTAAAACGGCCTGCGAGCCGCTGATAGCGGTAATGGCTTAGTATCTTGCTTTTCTTTTTCTTTTTGTATAGTAAGAGTTTCCATAAACTCAATTTTTGTTTTTGATTTGAATAACAATTAATGATGAAGTGATTTAATTTTTAGAATCTTCTAATCTTTTAATGTAATCGGGTATTTCATTTTCAATTATATCCCAAACAATTTGCTGATGTTTAACTTTAAAATTGTTTGAAACATAATTGGCAGTTTCGCCGATAATTTCAAAATTCCTGATAACAGCATCCATGCACATTCGATTGTTTATAAATTCATCATAAGATATTCCTTTGGTGTATTCTTCAATGGCTTTAAAAGATGAAAGCATATAATCAACTAACAAAACATCATCTCTTTTAGAGATAACTCAAGTCTCCTTTAATAGCTTGAAAATATTTTGATTTGATGCAATCTTTGCTTACCACTTGCACTTCTTTTTTAAAGAGTTTATCCAACTCGAACATGATATCTAAAAAAGTATGAACCATATTTTTTTATTTATATCATTGTTTTATCAATCTTCATCTGTTACGCAACCTTCTGCCGCTGTTTTCACATACTTTGCATACTTATACAAAATACCTTTTGTTGCTTTCAATGGAGGTTGCTTCCATGCAGCTTTTCGCTTTGCAATTTCTTCTTCGCCAACTTTCAATGTCAATGTGTTTTTTACTGCATCAATTTCGATGATGTCATTATCTTCTACCAAACCAATCAAGCCACCATCATAAGCTTCAGGTGTAATATGACCCACCACAAAACCATGTGTGCCGCCACTGAAACGTCCATCGGTGATTAAGGCAACTGATTTGCCCAAACCTGCGCCAATAATGGCTCCTGTGGGTTTCAGCATTTCGGGCATGCCAGGTGCTCCTTTCGGACCGATATTTCGGATGACGACCACATCACCGGCATGAACTTTTCCACTTTGCAAGCCTTGTATTAAATGATGCTCGCCATCAAACACGCGGGCCGTGCCTTCAAAACGTTCGCCTTCTTTTCCGCTGATTTTGGCAACACTTCCGCCTTCGGCGAGATTGCCGTATAGAATTTGTAAATGCCCTGTTTTCTTTAAAGGGCGTTCCAATGGATAAATAACATCCTGCTTTTCAAAATCTAAGTCAGGTGCTTCTTTCAGATTTTCAGCAACTGTTTTTCCAGTTACCGTTAAGCAATCGCCATGCAGCAAGCCCTTGCCCAGTAAGTATTTCATTACAGCCGGCACACCGCCACATTTGTACAAATCTTCCATCATGTATTTGCCGCTTGGCTTGAAATCGGCAAGCACCGGAATGCGGTTGCTGACCGTTTGAAAATCATCTTGTGTTAGAGGCACGTCTACACTTTTTGCCATCGCGATTAAGTGCAACACTGCATTGGTGCTACCGCCTAAAACCATAATAACAGTGATCGCATTTTCAAATGCTTTGCGCGTCATGATGTCTTTTGGTTTTATATCTTTTTCAAGCAATACTTTGATGGCTTTAGCAACAGCTTCGCATTCTTGTTGTTTCTCTTTGCTTAAAGCAGGGTTGGAGGACGAGTTTGGCAAACTCATACCCATTGCTTCAATGGCGCTTGCCATGGTATTGGCCGTGTACATGCCGCCACAGGCACCTGCGCCGGGGCAAGCATTCCGTATGATTCCTTTAAAATCAGCTTCCTCTAAATTGCCAGCTATTTTTTGTCCCAATGCCTCAAATGCGGAAACGATATTTAAACTATCATACCCTTTGTAATGCCCCGGAGCAATGGTTCCGCCATACAACATGATAGAAGGGCGATTTAAGCGACCCATCGCCATAATGCAGCCCGGCATATTTTTATCGCAGCCGGGAATGGCAATAATGGCATCGTAATATTGTGCACCGGCATTGGTTTCAATACTGTCGGCAATTACATCGCGGCTTACCAAACTGTACCGCATTCCATCGGTTCCCATACTGATGCCATCGCTAACGCCGATGGTATAAAAACGCAAGCCCATCAGGTCTTTCACGTTGTTTACATTGTCGCGAACCGATGTTGCCAGATCGTTTAAGTGCATGTTGCAAGGATTGCCATCCCATCCCATACTGGCAATACCTACCTGTGCTTTGTCAAAATCTTTTTCGGTAAAACCAATGGCATAAAACATGGCTTGCGCGCCTGGCTGCGTAATGTCCTGCGTTAGGATTTGCGAATGTTTGTTTAATCCGTGTGCATGTTCGATAGCGGCCTGTTCGTCAACAGTGGGCGCTTCGTTGATTTCGGTTTCGGTAAGTTTGTTTTCGTTCATATTTTGCTTTGTTGTTGGAACCAGGATTTGTGATGATTGTTCAGATGCGGCTGATTGGAAAATAATTTACATCAGATTCATCAGTAAAATTTTATAAATCATGGTTCAGATAGTTGCTCAATTCTTTTCAGAACGTACAAGTGTGCGACGCAACGATGTTCAATCGGAGTATCAAACGCTGGTACCATAAAACTGTATTTTGTTGTTTATTGTTTTGTTTTTACCGGATAAATCCGGTGGCTATTATATGATTGTGCTTTTGCTTAATGTGATGTTGTTTTTGTTTACATCATCGGGTAATTTGTTTTCAACAAAATCTCTGATTAAATCGCCAATGGTTGACGTGGAATAATTGTTCACCGCATCAATGTCTTTTGTTACAAACCCGCTCTTCAATGTCCAGCCAACAGCGTTGCGAACGAGTTCGGCTTCGTTATGTAAAGTGAAATAATCGAGCAGCATTGCGGCTGAAAATATTGACCCGATTGGGTTTGCGATGTCTTTGCCGGCTGCCTGCGGATAGCTGCCATGAATCGGCTCGAACAAAGCTGTGCCGCTGCCAACAGAAGCCGATGGTGCCAAACCTAACGAACCGCTTAACACGCTGGCTTCATCGCTAATAATGTCGCCAAACATATTTTCGGTGAGGATGACATCAAACTGTTTTGGAGCCAAAATGATTTGCATGGCAGCATTGTCAACGAACATATAATCAACACTTACATCGCTGTATTGTGAAGCCATGCCTTGCACTACTTTGCGCCATAGACGCGATGTTTCGAGCACGTTGGCTTTATCAACCAATGTTAGTTTTTTTCTTCTTTGCTGTGCGTTTTGAAAAGCCAGATGCGCAATGCGTTCAATTTCTTCTATTGAATATATGCAATCATCGGAAGCTACTTTGCCATCTTCGCTCAGGCTTTTTTTACCGAAGTAAATGCCGCCGGTGAGTTCGCGATAAATGACAAAATCAACGCCTTCCAAACTTTTACTTTTTAGCGGAGATAAATGATGTAATGAAGGATAAATTGTTATCGGGCGAATGTTTGCATATAAGTTCAATGTTTTACGAATCTTCAGCAAGCCTTGTTCGGGGCGCACTTTTGCGGATGGGTCATTATCATACTTTGGATGACCGATGGCGCCAAACAAAACGGCGTCAGTTTTTAAACATGACTCGACCGTTTCATCGGGCAAAGGATTGCCTGTTTTATCAATGGCATCGGCGCCCATGAGATGGTACTCGTAATGAAACTCATGGCCATGCTGCGATGCAACTGGCATTAAGTACTTTGATGGATTGCTGCGTTACTTCCGGCCCGATGCCATCGCCTAATATAACAGTGATGTTTTTTTTCATGATGCCCCCATTTCCCTAAGGAAAATTTTAAAATGATTTAATTTTTAATCAAATTTGCCCTTTCAGGCGTCCGAAATTTTTCCTTCGCTTTTCTGCTATTTCCTCCATAGTCAATTCTTCTTTTTTGCCGTATTTATGTAACAAATATTCAACGTAGTCTTTTACTTCTTGCTGCTTATCCTCAGGCAACAGTTTAATTTTATCAATCAAAATAGTTTCCATAACAATGCTAATTTATTGTGTTATTAATTGTTTCTTTTTCACTGAAACGATTTTTGTGCTGCCTTTTTTCAACTCCATCACATTCTCTACACAAGCCGGTATTTCGTCATCATAATGACTTACATAAATGAGCGTTTTGCCTTGCTCACAGATGTTGTTCACTAAGTTTATAAACGCTTCTTTTTGCTCATCATCCAAACCCTGGCATGGCTCGTCGAGAATCAATAACGGTGGATTCTTTACCAATGCTCTGGCTAATAAAATCAACCGTTGCGTGCCGAATGATAAGCCGATCAACGACCTGTTTTGAACAGATGAAAGCTGTAAAAAATTAATCCATTGCTCTACTCCTTCGTGTTGCTGCGGCGATAGTTTTTTAAACAATCCAACTGTATCGAAAAAGCCCGATGCAATTGTATTAAAACAGCTTGTGGTTTTATCATAAAACGCATGCAATTCGGGCGAAACAAAACCAATGTTTTTCTTAATATCCCAAATGCTTTCGCCGCTGCCACGTCTTTTATCAAAGAGATAAATTTCGTTTTTATAAGCCTGCGGATTATCGCCATTGATAAGGCTTAACAACGTTGATTTACCTGCACCATTGCTACCTTTTAACAACCATCTTTCTCCGGATTTAATTTGCCAGTTGATGTTATTCAAAATGGTTTTATTTCCATATTGAACGGTTACATTTTGCATGTTCACTATCTGTTCATACTGTTCTTCATTTTCAGATAGCGGCAAAGAGTAAATGTTAGCATATTCAGTATTATGGTGCAAAACCAAATCACTATTCCATTCCTCTTTTTTTATAAAATATTTCAGGTTTCCTTTTTCGAGTAAAGCGATATGAGTGATGCAATCAGGCAACTGATGCGCATCTGTAACCACAATGATTTTTGTTCCGTTGCAAGCCAATTGATTAATGGTGTTATGAAGATGTTTTCTTGCAGCTACATCCAAACCCGTAAACGGTGCATCGAGAATAAGCACCTGCGGTTGCGAAAGAACTGCTTTGATAATTTGAAACCGTTTGTTTTCGCCGCTTGACAATTGAATGAGTGGTGCATTGCGACGCTCATTCAAATCGAACTGATGCAATAAGTTTTCGATTTCAACAGCAGATTTGTTTTTGCCCATATTTTGGAGTTCCTGCCAAACGGTTTGCGCATCGGCCGCATCGAAGCTGTTGAAGCGTTGCTGATAATAAAAATCGGATGTGTGAGATAAGTTTTTAAACTGATTCCGCTGCTCTATCAGCAATACTTTTTTTGCTAATATTGATTATTCATCCAAATTGAGTTACAACACTACCCTTCGCAAACAACTGACCGGCTAAAACCTTTGCCAGTGTTGTTTTTCCGCTGCCTGATGAGCCTATGATGGCAAGATGTTCATCTGCATCTAGGCGAAATGAAACATCTTTCAACAGATGAGTTTCACCAATTGTTACGGAAATATTGTTTGCTATAATGGTTGTGCCTTTCATTGTTTAGCAGCTTCAAATGTTTCAATTTCTTTTTTCATGCTCAACAGGTAATCAATATCATCATAACCATTTAACAAGCATGTTTTTTTATAGCTGTTAATGTCGAAACTTTCCCCTTCGCCTGTTGAGAGAATGGTAATGGTTTGGTCTGGTAAATTCACTTCTACTTCTGTAGAAGAATTTTGGTGCACGGCAGTAAATATTTTATGTAAAAACGCGTCGCTTATCGTTACAGGCAACAGGAAATTGTTGAGTGCATTGTTCTTAAAAATATCAGCAAAAAAAGAACTCACCACCACATCAAAACCGTAATCTTTAATTGCCCAGGCAGCATGCTCGCGGCTGCTGCCGCAACCAAAATTTTTACCGGCAACCAAAATTTTTCCGCTATACATTGGGTTGTTTAATGGGAAGGCCGTTTTTGGCTCATTTTCATTGTTGTTTTCATAACGCCAGTCGCGAAACAAATTTTTGCCAAACCCTTCGCGGCTCGTAGCTTTTAAAAAGCGCGCAGGAATGATTTGATCGGTATCAATGTTTTCTATTTCAATCGGAACAACAGTAGATGTGATGATGTTAATGCTTTTGCTCATGCTTGTCATTTACAAGTTATAATAAGTTGAGTGCTTCTCTCGCCGAAACCACCTTAAGGCTGGGATGAGCGATTTTATTGAAATCTTTTTTATCGTTTGTTACAAAGAAATCAAGCCTGTTTGATAATGCTATCTGGTATAAAACGGCATCTTCCAAATCATTTTTTGCAAGATTGTATGCCTCCTCAACAATTAGATTTGTGCAAGCCAATATTTTAACTAAACCAAGCAGTCTTACAATAAGTCTGTTGAATATAGTCACTGGTATTACTTTTCTTACTAAGTATGAAGAAGTGTTAATTACACTTTCTGAAAAGTAAGCCTGAATTCTTCCTTCATCTATCGAATCGAATAAATTCTTGGCTGATTCATGCTCTTTTCTTGAAGAATCAACAAAATCCACCAAAATATTAATATCGAGAAAAACTTTATAAGCCATACTTCTTTTGTAAATATTCGTCTCTTGCTTTCTCTATATCTCCAATTGGCTGGGTAGCAATGCCTGCAAATTCTTCCACAAATGATTTCTTTTTTTTCTTGCTCCCTTCTTCTGTTAGCTGGCTAAAGTATTCCTCTGCAATTTTTGATACGGAGGTTTTTTTCTTTGCAGCATAAGCTTTTATTTTTCTTACCGTTTTTTCTTCAATTGTAAGATTCAATTTTGTTGTCATAAAACTGTTTTACCAAATATACGCCTAAATTTTTCTTATACGCCTTAAGTCATCTCATACCAAGTGTTTTAACGCCATGGCATAACCATAATGCAAACCATCGTGCACCGATGAAAATTGAATCGCATCCTCAAGGGTATTTAATTGCACACCAAATGAGGTTGTATATGGTTTGAAACTGGTGAATATTCCATTTTTATAATCTTCAAAAAATGTTTGTTGTGCTTCCTCAAAATTGTTTTGAATCGTTTCTAACTCCGATGTACTTACAAAACTTTCCGGTCTGCTGAATCTCCTATAGCTTTTTATAAAGTGCTCATCTACCTTCGTTGTTAAGCCGGATAAGCCGTAAAATATTGCTTGTTGTGTTGCCAGCAAATGCGCAAAATTCCAAATGAGATTGTTGTTGAAACCTTCAGGAACTTTGTTCAATTGTTCTATTGTTAAACCATCAAGCAGTTGAACGAAATTGATCCTTGTCTTTTGCATGATGTCAAAATACTTCTCCATACTATTTATTCTTTCATTGCTTTTATACGCAATCTTACATAATCGCCATACCACTTACCGTTTTTATAATTGGTAGGTTTCAGAATTTCAACCGCACGATTCATTATTGCATCCACTTTTTCAGCAGGAATTTCTGTAAAGAAAAATGTACAAAACTGTATCATCCAGTTCTTCATTCCCTCTTCACCTTTTAGCTCGGTGGGTCTTTTAAAATAAGCCACATTTGAAACGCTGAAACCAACTTTTTCCAGCAACGCACATTGCTCTGCTACCGAAGGAAAGTAGTTTGTTTTTGCAGGAATTTTGTCTTTATAACCGGCTTCTGTCATCGCTTCCTTCAATGCGATATGAATGTTTTCAATATTGTGTTTTCCGCCCATTTCAAAAACAAAACGTCCGTCTTTTTTGAGAGCGTTATAGATACATTTCAATGCTTTTTCCTGCTCATTTATCCAATGCAATGTTGCGTTTGAAAAAATGGCATCGAATGGTTCATCAAACTGAAAATCCGTAGCATCTTTTACAAAGAACTGAATATTAGGAAACGATGTTTTTGCTTTCTCAATCATTTCCTGTGAAGCATCAATGCCAGTTATCAAAGCACCGCTTTCGCCTAACTTTTCCGTTAGCGTTCCGGTTCCGCAACCCACATCTAAAATGCGTTCCTTTTTTTGAGGTTGCAGCCATTCTAAAACGTCTTCTCCATACTTCGCAACAAAGTCGTGTTGGTTGTCATAAAGATTTGCATTCCATTTTACTTCCGGCACCTTTCTATCGTTTATTTGTAATAGCTAATTGTAAATTGATTACAGCATTTCTCTTACATCAGTTACCACACCTGTAACCGCCGCTGCTGCTGCTGTGAGCGGGCTTGCCAGCATCGTTCTTGCATTCGGTCCCTGCCTTCCTTCAAAGTTTCTGTTGCTGGTAGAAATGCAATATTTGCCTGCGGGAATTTTATCTTCATTCATTCCTAAACAAGCCGAGCAACCAGGTTGCCGAAGTACAAAACCGGCTTCTTCAAAAATGGTATGAATGCCTTCTTCCATTGCTTGTTTTTCTACTTGCTTGCTGCCCGGAACTACCCACACTTCCACGTCGTCGGCTTTCTTTTTTCCTTTCATAAAAGAAGCCACCATGCGCAGATCTTCGATGCGCGCATTGGTGCAACTACCAATGAACACATAATCTACCTTATGACCTTTTATTATTTCGCCCGGATGCAAGCCCATGTAGTTGAGTGATTTTTCAAACGAAGCTTTTTCTGTTACTTCATTCAAGTTCAGGTACATGACCGCTAATGCCGATGCCCATGCCAGGATTGGTGCCATACGTAATCATCGGCTCAATATCTTCAGCTTTAATATTCAGTTCTTTATCAAATACGGCATCTTTATCAGAATACAGTGTTTTCCAGTATTCCAGAGCTTTGTTCCAATCGCTGTCGGCGGGTGCAAACAGGCGTCCTTTCATATAATTGAAAGTGGTTTCATCAGGTGCAATCATACCACCACGCGCACCCATTTCAATACTCATATTGCAGATAGTCATGCGTGCTTCCATAGATAAGTTGCGGATAGCAGAGCCAGCATATTCTACAAAATATCCTGTTGCGCCGCTGGCAGAAATTTGCGAGATAATGTATAGAATAATGTCTTTGGAAACAACGCCTTTGTTCAATTGTCCATCTACATTAATGCGCATGAGTTTGGGCTTGCTTTGCATGATGCATTGTGTAGCCAGCGCCATTTCTACTTCGCTGGTTCCGATGCCAAAAGCAATGGCGCCAAAAGCTCCATGTGTTGATGTATGACTATCGCCGCAAACGATGGTCATTCCTGGCTGGGTAATGCCTAACTCAGGGCCAATAATGTGAACAATGCCCTGAAACGGATGCCCCAAACCATACAATTCAATTCCAAATTTTTCACAATTGTCTTTCAACGTTTGCACTTGTATTCTTGAGAGTTCTTCCTGTATCGGCAAATGTTGATTTAATGTTGGCACATTATGATCGGCAGTTGCAACCACTTGTTGTGGACGAAACACCGGCAAGCCTCGTTTTTCCAAACCTTTAAAGGCTTGCGGAGACGTTACTTCGTGAATAAAATGTTTATCAATGTACAACACTGAAGGACCTCCTTCAATGTTTTTGACGACGTGTTTGTCCCAGATTTTATCGAATAATGTTTTGCTCATAATCGTTCTTATAAAATGTTTTTACTTGTTCTTGCCATAATTAAATTTCTCCTGGGTATGATGATTCCTCGTCTTGCTTTTTCTTCTCTTAGTTTTTTGAATGTTTCCTTCGCTTCATCTGTTTCCAACCAAGCATGAAACTGTTCTCTCGTTTCCGCCACATCTTTCTTCCATTGCTGAATGATAAAATGCTGATGTTGTCTGCGTTCTTCCTCTGTCAGCCTCTTTATTGTTGTTTCCATAACGTTTGTTTTTATGCAAAAAGTAAAGGGATTCACTTAAACCGTTGTACTGTTGAATTCATCCGCCAGTTCTTTTAAATCTTCATCTTCCACTTCTTTTTTATTATCTGCTACTTCCAGAAATTGCTGATACAATACATCAATATCATTGCGTGTAAACTGATAGCCGAGCTTATGAAACCGGTGTGCCAAAGCACTTCTGCCACTGCGTGCAGTAAGAACAATTTTGCTGCTGTCTGCTCCTACATCTTCCGGATTGATAATTTCATACGTGGTGGTTTCTTTTAAAAATCCATCCTGGTGTATGCCGGAAGAATGTGAGAATGCGTTGGCTCCAACAATTGCTTTGTTGCTTTGAACCGGCATACGCATGGTATCGGCAACAAGATGGCTGATTGGGTTGAGTTTTTTTGCATTGATGTTTGTGTACATACCCAATGAAGAATGTTGCTGAATAATCATCACCACTTCTTCCAGTGAAGTGTTGCCCGCACGTTCGCCGATGCCATTAATTGTACATTCAATTTGCCTTGCACCATTCATTGCACCAGCAATGGAATTGGCGGTTGCCAAACCCAAATCGTTATGGCAATGGCAACTCAAAATGGCTTTATCAACATTAGGAACATGGTTGATAAGGTACTTAATCTTATCACCATATTGTTGTGGCAAACAATAGCCTGTAGTATCAGGGATGTTCACCACCGTTGCACCGGCAGCAATTACCGTTTCCACCAATCTTGCTAAAAACTCATCATCAGCGCGACCGGCATCTTCACAAAAAAATTCAACATCGTCCACTAAATTTCTGGCAAGACGAGTGGCCTTTTTAGCGCGTTCTAAAATGTCTTCGCGCGAAGTGTTGAACTTGTAGCGGATGTGAATGTCGGATGAACCAATGCCTGTATGAATGCGCGGGCGAACTGCATATTTGAGGGCTTCCGCAGCACATTCAATATCTTTTTGTACCGAGCGCGTTAAGCCGCAAACCGTTGCATTTTTTATTACTTTGGCAATGGCTTCTACCGAAGCAAAATCGCCGGGGCTTGAAATAGGAAAACCGGCTTCAATCACATCAACACCCAAATCTTCCAAAGCAAGAGCCAGCTTTATTTTTTCATCGGTGTTCAGTTTGCAGCCGGGCACTTGTTCGCCATCGCGAAGCGTTGTGTCGAAAATGTAAATTCGTTCGTTAGACATAAGAAAGAAATAAGAATGTAAACGTTGGCAAACCTCTTTATTTTGCCTGCCCCGATTCTGTTGTCGAATGGTTTGCAGCGTTAAAAATAAAATAGACAAAGGAGCCAACAAAAATAAAATATACTCACTTTTACGTTGTATAAGCAATGATAAAATTACTGAAACCCTTGTTAACACTGCATTATATACAAATAAAATTACAATGCCCAACCGCAATACAGATGAACTGTTTCAGTTGATAAAATCGCTTGATAAAAGCGAAAAGCGAAATTTTAAATTAGACATGAAGCGTTCGGAAGGTAATACCGACCTGAAAACGATTATTCTTTTTGATGCTTTGGATAAAATGGATGAATATGATGAAATTATTTTATTGAAAAGAAATTCAAGTATTTCCAAACAACAATTATCGAATGTAAAAGCGGCGTTATACAAGCAAATTTTAGCCAGCCTCCATTTGCATAAAGACGATGCAAACATTGATATGCTGCTGAACGAGCAAATGGCTTACGCCCGCATTTTATACAACAAAGGCTTGTATCATCAAAGCCTGAAAATATTAGACAAAACCAAAAGCCTTGCGAAAGTTTATAACCAGCTTACTTTTGTAATGCAGGCTGTTTTTTTTGAAAAAAAGATAGAAGCCCTGCACATTACGCGAAGCATGGAAAACAGGGCTGAATTGTTGTCGGATGAATCAACCACAACATTACAGCATGTTGCTTTGGTAAACACTTTTTCCAATCTTTCGTTACAGTTGTATAGCTGGTACATTCAGCATGGACATGCAAGAGATGAAAAAGACGTTGCAGCTATCCGAAGTTTCTTTACAACTCATTTGCCCCCTTACAAGGAACAGGATTTGAGCTTTTACGAAAAGCTATATCTCTATCAATCGTATTCGTGGTATCATTTCATTTTACAGGACTTGCTCCTTTACTATCGGTACACACAAAAATGGGTGCAATTATTCGAGCAAAACCAAAGCATGATAATTGTTGAAACAGGACAATACATAAAAGGCCTGCACAACCTGTTAAGCGCTCATTTTGCTTTGAACAATTATGAAAAATTCAACGAAGTGCTGCAACAGTTTGAAGCGTTTGCTGCATCGAAAGCAGCTTCGGCAACCGCCAATTCCGTCATACAAACGTTTGTGTATCTGAACATTGCCAAAATCAACAAACACTTTCTGGAAGGAACATTCAGCGCAGGCTTGAGCCTTGTGCCTTACATTGAAGAAAAATTGAACGAATACAAACTTCATCTCGACAGGCATCGCATCCTGGTGTTTTATTACAAAATTGCATCGTTGTATTTTGGCTCAGGTGATAACGATAAAGCAATTGATTATTTGAATAAAATCATCAACTGGAAAGTTGATTTGCGAACCGATTTGCAATGTTATGCACGCTTGCTTCATCTCATTGCGCATTATGAATTGGGCAATTATAATTTGCTGGAATATTTAATAAAATCGGTGTATCGGTTTATGGGCAAAATGAAAAATCTAAGCGTGGTGGAAGAAGACATTTTTGCGTTTATCAAGCAATCGTTCTCCTTATCTCCATTGCAAACGATACCGGCTTTTCAACAATTAAAAATAAAACTGGAACAACACAAAGGCAACCCTTTGGAAACGCGCTCATTCATGTATTTAGATATCATCGCCTGGCTCGAAAGCAAGATTAAAGGCGTACCCGTGCAAAACATTCGCCGCGCGCGTTTTGTAAGCGGTAGAAAAGGTGAAGATTAAAAAAAATTTAGTTTACAACTTTTTGTTTTTACGGCAAACCTTCTACATTTGTAGTTTGGAAAGAAAACCTTATTCTTTTAGCCTTTAAATTTCTATTTAATTATGGCAGTCAAATTAAGACTACAGAGACACGGTAGCAAAAAACGCCCTTTCTACTTTATAGTAGTGGCCGATGCCCGTGCACCCCGCGATGGGAAGTTCATTCAAAAAATCGGAACGTACAACCCGCTTACAGTTCCCGCAACCATTCAGTTAGACCGTCAGAAAGCCTTGGAGTGGCTGCACAAAGGTGCACAGCCAACCGATACGGTTCGCCGTATTTTATCTTTCAAAGGTGTGCTGTATTTAAAGCACCTGTTGCGTGGTGTGAAGTTAGGTTTGTTTGATGAAACCCAGGCGATGGTAAAATTTCAGGCATGGCACGAGGATCATGAAAACCTTGTGCGCAAACGCTCTGACGATCACCGCAAGAACCAGCGTGCCCGCAAGCAATCGCCAGCTGTAAGAAGAGTAGAGCCCAACAATTCTGCCGCAAGTGGAAGTGTAGAAGCCTAACAACTTTTGCAAGGAAATTTTTTAATTCCGAACCAATATGGTTCGGAATTTTTTTATTTATAAAGTAAATGGTGCAATGCTTTTCCATCCTTCACAAATCATAAACCTCCAATCGCCAATCCCTTTTTACTTTTGCCTAAATTCTTTTTCTTTTGAAGCATCTTTCGGCACTCAATAAATACTTTTGGAAATACAGGTCGCGCTTGCTGTGGGGAATCCTCTTTGTTATTCTATCTAACTTTTTCGATATTCTCAGTCCGCAAATTTCAGGTTATGTTATCAATATGGTGCAGCAAGCGATTAAAACAAATCAAAGCTCGCACACATCGGTTCAATACAACCATTCAGCCAATTACAATTTTATTGTGCAATGGTTTATCAATTGGGTAAACGGCGCTAATTTTTCGTACAGCCGTGTTATTATTTTAGCGGGTGTAGTGCTATTGATCATGGCTTTGCTGCGCGGCTTTTTTATGTTCCTCATGCGGCAAACCATCATCGTAATGAGCCGCCATATTGAGTATGACCAGAAGAACGAAATTTATCAGCATTACCAAAAATTAAACACCGATTTTTTTAAAACCCACAGCACCGGCGATTTAATGAACCGCATTGCCGAAGACGTAAGCCGTGTGCGCATGTATGCCGGTCCGGCAATCATGTATTTTATTAACCTTGCCACTACCATTATTTTTTGCGTGTTTTATATGTTCAAGCAGGATGCGCATCTTACCTGGCTTGCGCTATCACCGCTGCCGCTTCTTGCCATCACCATTTATGTGGTAAACACCGTTATTCATAAGAAAAGCGAAAAGGTGCAGGCATCCCTTTCGGATTTAACTACCAATGCCCAGGAATCGTATTCGGGCATTCGTGTGATAAAATCATTTGTTCAGGAAAAGAACATGCTGGGCTTTTTTAAGAAGAACAGCGAAGAGTACAGGAAGAATGCAGTGAGCCTGTCCAAACTCGAAGCCGTGTATTTTCCGAGCATGACGCTGATGATTGGATTGAGCACATTAATCACCATTTTGGTAGGCGCGCTGCAAGTGTTGCATGGTGCGGCGCCAGGCACCATTGTAGAATTTATTTTATACATCAATAAGCTTACTTTTCCTGTAAGTGCCATTGGCTGGACGGCAAGCATGATACAACGTGCATCGGCATCGCAAAAGCGCATCAATGAGTTTTTAAAATCAGAGCCGGCCATTGTTTCGCCGCAAATTGCAAAGCAGCCGGTGATGAATGGCGAAATTGTTTTTGATGATGTTTCGTTCACGTATCCGCACACCGGCATTCGCGCTTTGCGTCATTTTTCGCTGGCCATACAACCGGGCGAAAAAGTGATGATTATGGGCAGAACCGGCAGTGGAAAATCAACTATTGCACAAATGTTGCTTCGCGCTTATGATGCAGATGAAGGAAAGGTTTTGCTAAACGGCGAAAACATAAAAAATATCTCATTAAAATACCTGCGAGAAAAAATTAGCTACGTGCCGCAGGATGTGTTTCTTTTTAGCGATAACATCAGCCACAACATTAGTTTTGGCTTGCCTGGCAATGATACACATGATAAAGAACAAATAGAAAAGGTAGCTAAGTACGCAAGCATCCATAACGAAATTGCAGGCCTGCCGCAAGGTTATGAAACAATGGTGGGTGAACGAGGCGTAACGTTAAGCGGCGGTCAGAAGCAACGTATTTCTATTGCGCGTGCACTGATGAAAGGAGCTAATATTATGATATTTGATGATTGCCTGAGCGCGGTTGATTCAAAGACGGAATACGACATAACCAATAACCTTTCACAATACCTGCAAAACAAAACCGCCATTATTATTTCGCACCGGATTTTAACGCGGTTTCATTTTGACCAGATTGTTGTTTTGGAGGAAGGTGAAATAAAAGAGAAAGGAACGCATGAACAACTGATAAAGCTGAATGGAGAATATGCCGAACTGTATCAGCTGCAAATCAGCAGTCAAAGCGAAACGGCTGAGACAGTGGTGAAATAAAGTTGCAGCGGCGTAGGGTTCGGAACCTTTAAAGGTTCCGAACCCTACATTGTTGAAGCAAAAATTTGAAATGCTCCCTGCAAAATTTTGGTAGTATAAAAACAATCCTATATTTGTAATGTAAAACTCAATAAAACCAAAAACGAAATCTGTGGGTTACGAAAACAACGACAAGAAAATGGAAAGCGTTTACAGCAAACGCATCAGAGCTGGAAAAAGAAGAACTTATTTTTTTGATGTAAAAGCCACTCGCGGCAACGATTACTATCTCACCATCACCGAAAGCCGCAAGCGTTTTAATGATGATGGCTACGACCGGCACAAAATTTTTCTTTACAAAGAAGACTTTAACAAGTTTGTAAAAGCATTGAACGAATCGGTTGATTATGTAAAAACCGAACTGATGCCCGACTTTGATTTTGATGCTTTTAATCATGAATATCCTGAAGCAGCAGCAGAGGAAAATGTTGTTGATGGAGTGACTGCAGTAGATGGAAATGACGATGTGCCGCTGACAACAACAGTTGCAATTGTTCCTTCCAACAGCGATGCAGTTGATAAATGGTAATGCTGTTATTCAATTTTATTTTATAAAAAATGCTTTCCAGAATTTTTGGAAAGCATTTTTGTTTTTGCCTTATTTTATTAAGCCGCTTATGGAAAAATGCCCAGTTCGGCATAGGAAGTTCCTACTTTGTTAATGGCAACTACATAAGCTGCTGTGCGCATATCAGGTATGTTAGGATTACCGCGCCAGCAGTTCATAATTTCATGCGTGGCTTCTACCATCGTTTCTTCCAAACCACTATGCACCAAGTCTTCTTCTGAAGCGCCATGTTCAATAAATCTCTTTTCGTTTTCGCTTACTTCTTTACCTGTAAGGTTTTCAATCTGTCCTAAAATATGCTTATTCATATTTTCGGTAAAGCGCTTTTCCATTCTGCCATAACGAACATGGCTTAAATTTTTCAGCCATTCAAAATACGAGACTGTTACGCCACCTGCATTCAGGTACATATCAGGAATTACAATGGCTCCATTTGCAGATAAAATAGCATCAGCTTCCGGCGAGGTAGGGCCGTTTGCTGCTTCGCCAATCAGCTTTGCTTTTATGCGGGGTGCGTTCTCTGCTGTAATTACATTTTCGAGAGCTGCGGGTATCAATATATCACACTCCATTTCCAACGCCTCACCAGCTTTTTACAACATTGGTAGCATTCGGAAAATTAAATAGTGAACCATTCTTTTTGCGGTATTGAAACACCTCTTCCTCATTCAAGCCATCCTCATTACAAATAGCCCCTTCTACCTCTGCAATGGCAATTACTTTTGCCCCGTTTTCGCGGAAAAACTTTGCCGTATGATAGCCTACATTTCCCAGTCCCTGAACGATTACACGTTTATCTTTTACACCAGTTGACATGCCTAATCGCTGCATAATATCTGGCATGTTGCACACTTCACGCACTCCGAAAAATACGCCGAGGCCAGTGGCTTCTTTACGGCCGCGAACGCCGCCTTGTGTAACCGGCTTTCCTGTTACGCAGCCCATCGCTTCCACTTCGCCGGGGTGTAATGTTGTGTAGGTATCTAATATCCACGCCATTTCGCGTTCACCTGTTCCATAATCCGGTGCGGGAACATCAGTGCCCGGACCAATAAAATTTTTCTTTACCAGCTCGCTTGTATAGCGGCGTGTAATTTTCTGCAATTCAAAATCGCTGTATTTTTTCGGGTCTATTTTAATGCCGCCTTTGCCGCCACCAAAAGGCACGTTTACAATGGCGCATTTATAAGTCATCAACGCAGCAAGTGCCATCACTTCATCCTGGTTTACTTCATTGCTGAAACGAATGCCGCCTTTACATGGCGTTTTGTGATGTGAGTGTTGTACACGATAAGCTTCAATCACTTCAATTTTGCCGTTGTCTCTGCGGATGGGAAAGCGCATTTGATACACCGCATTACATTGTTTTATTTGCTCCAATAATCCTTCTTCCCATTTGGTAAAAGAAGCGGCTTTGGAAAAGCTTTTGTTTACGTTGTCGAAAAAACTATATGGCTGTGGCATCGAAAAATGGTTTTTTAAAACGTTAGAAAAATAAAGTTTAAAAGAGTTGATGTATTACTTCACTATGATTTGTTTCGTTTTTCGAGTGATGATATTTTCTTATCCAAATTGTACAAATACATAAAAAGACCAATTACAATAATAACAATCACGGCAACTACTACATAAATTTTGCCATTGCTGCGCATGAAATCACTGCTGTCTTCTGTTGGTTTGATACCACCTTGCGCCGATGCAAACAGCACAAAAAAGTTCATAAATAAGAGCAAAAACAAATGCCTAAGCTTGTTCATAATTCAATACGTTTTCACTCCACATCCGGTAGCGGATGCGAAGCGTTGTTATCCATATTCCCAATAAAGTCCAACCTAAAATAGCTGGATAAAATACCAGTCGCATATTGGCATCTAAATCCTTAGGATTCAAGCCTGGATTGCCTTCTGCGCCTTGCCCGCCCGGATGCAACGATTCTTTTAATCGTGGTAAAATAAAAAACAAGGGTATCGTCATGGCAAAGGCGAAGATGTTATAAACTGCACTCACTTTGCTGCGTTTGTCTTCATCAATCATCGAGCCGCGAAGAATGAAATAAGCATAGTAAATTAAAATGCCGATGACGGTATAAATTTGTTTCGGGTCGCCATTCAATGGTGCGCCCCATTGATAATTGGCCCATATCATTCCGGTTACAAAACCCAGCGTTCCAAACACTGCGCCAGTGCGGGCGTATTCAACCGAATAAAAATCGAACACCGGATTTTGAGTACGCAAATTTTTAATGGCATATACAACCGATACAATAAAAAATACCATCATCGCCATCCACATGGGCACATGAAAAAAAAGGTTGCGGATGCTTTGCTGCATCCTGTCGTCGAGGTAAGGAATTTTTACAAAAAAACCTACGGTGCAGGTATAAAGAAGCAATACAAATGAAGCAATTTTCCACCAGGGCTTACGAAGCATAATTTTATTTTACTGTAATAATCAGTATCAATATAAAATGAATGTGCGGTTGCAAATGTATAGCAAACCGCTTATACAAACAGGCGTTAGTATTGGTTAAAAAAGTTTGAAACACAAAGACAGAAAGAAAAGAAGTTACACTAAGATTTCTTGCATTATTCTTTGTGAACCTTTGTGTTCTCTGTGCCTTCGTGGTTCAACTAAAACATCAATCTTTCCATAAAAACGGAAACAGGATGATGGCAAGAATCAGGATCAAAACATCAAACGCAACGAGCAACAGTGTCATTTCCCAAAGGTTCGATTGGACAATGGATGAAAAAGCAATGTTTGCCACTTTGTTTAACAATAATAACTGCGGCGTGATAATAGGAAAACCCATGATTGCCATTAAAGCCGCCTGCTGTTGTGCTTTGGCAGCAATGGCAGCCAGGAAAGTAAACGTTAAGCCCAAACCTACACCGCCTAAGCAACTGATGCCAACAAACTCACCAACATGAACCAACGGATTGCCTAAAAAAAGAACAAAAACAAAAAGACTTAGCAGTGTCATTACAATCATTAAAACTGCATTGAACAATAGCTTGGCAATAATGAATTGAGTGGCGCCAGCGATGGAATAAAAATAAAAAAGGCGGTTTTTGTTTTCGCCCAAAAAACTTTTGGCAACTGCATTTACGCAAACAAACAATTGAATCACCCAAAACAAACTGTTCCATACTTTGTCTTCAGGTGTTTCAAGGGTTAAATACACAACAAAAATGGTTGCCATTACATATAAGGCAATGCCGTAAAACGTGTACTGCTGGCGGATTTCAAGCAGAATGTCTTTTTTGATAAGCGTGATAATATGGGAGGATGATTTGTTCAGAAGAATAATTTTTTAAAATTACAATCCATAATAACATTTCCGGCAACGCGGTTCGTACACATCTTTTTCGCCCAGCACAACCTGCTTTTGCTGCGCTGTGATGCGATAAGAATACGAAGCAATATTGCCACACACAACACAGATTGCATGAAGTTTGGTAACATCATCGGCAATGGAAAGCAATTGCGGCATTGGTCCGAAAGGCTTGCCCGAAAAATCTTTATCCAAACCGGCAACAACCACGCGAATTCCTTTGCGGGCAAGGGTTTCGCACACATTGATAAGCTCATCATCAAAAAACTGGGCTTCATCAATTCCTACTACATCCACTTCGTTCGACAACAACAAAATGGTTTGCGAATTATCAACCGGCGTACTTTTCATTTCGGTAGTATTGTGGCTTACCACATTCAGAGCGTGGTAGCGGGTATCGAAAGCAGGCTTGAAAATTTCGGCCCTTCGGTTCGCAATTTTTACACGGTTTAACCGGCGTATCAGCTCTTCGGTTTTGCCGCTAAACATGCCGCCGCAAATGACTTCTATCCAGCCTCTGCCATAAACATGAGGTTCGGTAAACATTTTTACAATTGAATACCTGCAAATAAAAACCTTATTACCTTAGCTTTGCCCGAATCCGAAAAAATATCGCTTAGCATGGAAAAAGTAGGTGCGCTTATCAATCGTTTGCAACAACAATATGCCGATAAAGCAGATGAATCTTCTTTACTGAATACCGCTTTGCTTTTGGTTACCGAATTGCAGCAAAACAATCAGGCCGAAAACAAAGCGCCTGCCGGCAAAGTAAGCATAATCATGCCCTTCAAACCGTTTGAAGTAACCGTTTCGGAAACAGAAGAAAATGAACAAAACCAAAACGCCACAAACAGAACGAAAGCACTTCTGTTAAGCCTGCGGAAGACCCCAATTTACAACTGGTAAAAGAAGAAATCATTCTGCCACAGACTATTGAGCTGGAGCCGGTGCAAACATCGTCTGTCAACACGTTGGCTGAAGAAAAATACAACGATGTGATGGATCACATTCCTACGCTTGCACAACAGGAACCGAAAGTGGTTTATGAACTGAACGATACTGCACAAACGAGCGAGCCGAGCATTAATGATACGCTAAAGCCGCAGACTACTGAAGCGGGAAGCAGGTTGAAAGAAGAACCGATAAAAGATCTACGCAAAGCCATTGGCATCAACGATAAATATTTGTTTATAAAAGAATTGTTTCGCAACGATGAAGTGGCTTATGAGCGTTCTATTAAAACCATCAATTCGTTTCATATTTTACCCGAAGCCGAATATTGGATACAACGGGAAATGATATATAAATTGGGTTGGGACGATAAGAATCCTGCCGTAAAAGCATTCTATCAATTAGTAAGAAGACGCTTCTCCTGAATGTAAGCTATAATCTGTCCTGTTGCACCTGCATTTATTTTTACAAATTCGCCGGAAGCCTTGCCGGCAGCCGCTTTGAAGGCTTCGTCAGTTAATAATTTATTCAGTATATTTTCCAATTCCAACGCATTGTTCACACTAAATGCGCCGCCTTCTTCAATTAGATCATCGGTTTCAGGAAAGTTATCATGTTCAGGGCCAAACACAACCGGTTTGGCAAACACGGCAGCTTCTAAAATGTTATGAATGCCATCGCCACCAAAAGCACCGCCGATGTAAGCAATATCTGCGTAAAAATAAATGCGGCTTAGCATACCAATGTTGTCAATAAGTAACGTGTTTACATCTTCACCAATCGCAGTGTTTTCAAACTGCGAATAACGGATGGTATGCTTATACAAACGCTCACATTCCTGCAGTCGTTCTTCGCTAATATCGTGCGGTGCAATTACAAAGCGCATAGCCGGATGATGAATTACAAAATGATCAAGCTCTTCATCATCTTCCGTCCACGTGCTGCCGGCAACCAGCACTTTTTTGTTTTGGCAAAATTGTTCAATCAGGCGCAACGGTTCAAAGTGATTAGCAGTTTGCAGCACACGATCAAAGCGCGTATCGCCACTGATGCTTGCATTGTTGATGCTGATAGAATGAAGCAGATGACAGCGAAGTTTGGTTTTGCACAAAAATATGGGTGAAACAATGCAACATGCTTTTGTGAAAGTCGCCATACGCTTTAAAAAACGGCTGGTTTTTTCTGAATAATGCTGATATCAATAAGAGCGGGATGTGGTGCTTTTTGATTTGAGTTAAATAATAATACCAAAACTCATACTTAACAAAAACAACGAGCGAAGGCTTTACAATTTGTATCAATTGTTGTGCATTGTTTTTACTATCTATGGGCAGATAACAAATGGCATCGGCGCCTGCATAGTTCTTGCGGATTTCATATCCTGAAGGAGAAAAAAAAGTAATGAGTAACTGGTGCTGCGGATATTGTTTTTTGATAGCTTCCATCACTGGTTTTCCTTGTTCAAATTCGCCCAGCGATGCGCAATGAAACCAAACCACTGGCTTTGTGTTGCCATCAAACTTGCTTTGCAGGTAAGCGAATACATTTCTTCTTCCATCAATCCAAAGCTTTGCTTTTTTGTTGTTGAACAAAGCCAGCAATTTTGCGCCGGTTGGATAGAGTGAAATAAAAATGTTGTAAAAGAGTTTGATCATGGTTACGATGAAAGTACAAAGAAACAAAAAATAAAAAGGGACAATATCGTTTAGGTAGTGGTACAGTTTGAAATATTTCAATTAAAAAACCTGACAGGTTATCGCCACTTTTTCAAACTGTACCACTACTATCGTTTACAAATGTTATGGTATCATAACATAAAATGTCTCCAAATTCAGATTGCTCTTTTTTGATTCTAAATTTTGAGGTGATCTCTTTTTACTTCCACTTTCCTCTTATCTTACAACCATCTCAATCATTCATTTTATCTATGAAAAAACACATTGTTGTTCTCACCGGCGCGGGCATTAGTGCAGAAAGCGGTTTGAAAACATTTCGGGATGCCGGTGGTTTGTGGGAAGGTTTTAATGTAGAGGAAGTTGCCACACCTCGTGCCTGGAAAAAGAATCCCGCACTGGTGTTAGATTTCTATAATAAACGTCGTGCCGATGTGGCGAAAGCCGCTCCCAATGCGGCTCACAAAGGTTTGGCAGAACTGGAGAAAGATTACGAAGTAACCATCATCACCCAAAATATTGATGACCTTCATGAGCGTGGCGGCAGCACGAATGTTATGCACTTGCATGGTGAAATTTTTAAAATGCGCAGCGAGAAGAATGAACATTTAGTTTATAAAATCAGAGATGAGATTTTATTAGGACAAACTGCCGAAGATGGTGCACAACTGCGTCCGCACATTGTATGGTTTGAAGAAGAAGTTCCCATGATTGCAAAGGCTGCACAGATTGCGGGCACGGCAGATATTTTTGTTGTGATTGGTACTTCGCTGGCGGTGTATCCGGCAGCGGGTTTGATCAATTATGCGCCACGATTTGTTCCTAAGTTTATCATTGATAAGAACATTCCTGAAGTGAATGCTATTATCAATCTAACCAAAATTGAAAAGCCTGCCACAGAAGGCGTAAAGGAATTGAAGAAACTGCTGGCTGATTTGTGAATTATGATTGCTGTTGCCTACATTCATTCCGTAATTGTTAGTGTTTGGTTTTGCACATATTTGGTGATTATACAGAGTTCTTCCTCTAATCAAACATCGTCATTGCGAGGCACGAAGCAATCTGTGGATTATTATAAATGATGATTACAAATAGTAAACAAGTTAAACAACAAAACACAGATTGCTTCGTGCCTCGCAAAGACGTGAACATACGTTCCTCATCATTCATCAAAACTCAACAAACGAAATTCCATGTTGTGCTAATTCCTTCAATACGGGTTGATAAATAGACGGAATAATAGGAATGTGCAAGCCTCTTTCCTCAATCTTATTTTGGAGCAATAATGTGGCCGCAATACCAAGCGGCAAGCCCACTGTTTTCGCCATTGCGGTATCAACGTTATCATCCCCTTTTACTGCCAGACAGCTTTTGGTTTTGTACCTTTTTTCGTTTTGTACATATTCAATTTCATGCAGCATCAGCACCAGATCTTTATCGGATGATTGCAGTGCCAGCTTTCGTTCTAATAAAAACTGAAGAACATCTGCCGTGCTGCATTTGCCCCTGTTGATAGGTGTTTCTTCCCTCAAACCCAAATACAATAATTGCTGCAAAAACAAATCATCTTTTATTGTACTTGTAGTTATATTTCGTTCCTTAAAAAATGCGGCAATAGACAAACCATCAGTATCATAAAAAGCAGCTTCATTGGTCAATTGCAAATCAATGATATGCTTCCATCCAACACAAAAATCGGGATGCCGCAACGTAGTGCGGATAAAGGTTTGCACATTTTCCAAACCATACAATTTTGCATAGCTTATCGAATCGCGGTTGGCGTACCAGGCATACTCACCAAAATGGGGAATTGAAACTTTGTGATTGTTTGAAAATAACTCTTCATAAGCTACATTCTTTACTATTCCATCTTCTTTATACACCGCACCAGCTTTTCCCGCTAATATAACATTTCGTGGGTTCCAGCTTATTTTATAATGCCAGGGATTATCGTCGCTTTCCGGTGCAACCAGTCCGCCGCAATGTGATCGGAACGAACTAATCTCGCCGCCGTTATTTTGAATCTGATGAATGAGTTGCATGGCGCTCATGTGGTCAATGCCGGGGTCTAAACCCATTTCGCACAAAAACAACAAGCCTTTGTTTTTGATGTCTTTTTCCAAAGCCTTAATGTGTTCATCCACATAAGATGCGGTGAGCAAATGTTTGTTGTAGTAAAGACAATCTTTAGCTACTAAAATGTGAAGTAAAGGAGGCAATAAAGAAATCACCACATTGGCTTTTTGAACTAACGAAGTGCGTTGGTCATCATCATACACATCAATGCCAACGGGCGTTGCGAGGGGATGATTGCCTACTTTTTGAGCAGCTATAGCAACACTGGCATCTGCTACAAACAGATGCCAGTTGTATTGTGAAGAAACGTCTTTTAAATAATGTATTAAAACAGAAGAAGATTTACCTGCACCAAAAAGAACAATCGTTTTCATACCACTAAAATAAGCGTTATGCGGCGCTGGCAAACAGCTTATTAATCGGCAACGAGGTACAAGGTTTTCTTTTCAGAACTTACCAGGGATACTTTGTATTTAATAGAACTTGACTTATCGCTATCGGGTACGCGCACTTCTACATTGTTGCCGCCGTCAATGTTTTTTACATACATCGTTTCGCCTTTTTGATATTTGCCTTTGCTGTCGAAATACTGAACGTCAATTACTGCCAGATCAATTGGAAAATCGCTGATATTGTTCACCTGTAAACGAACGTTTTCAACAGCGTTACCTGCTCCACCAATCTTTTTAACCGCCACATAATCTTCAATTTTTTTTGGCGCGTTTTGTTTCGCAACAGGCGTAGCAACGGGCGGAGTTGTTGTGTTGTTTCCGGTGCCATTTTTTGCTGCTATGCCTGCGTCGGTTTGTGGTGCAGGCTTGTTATTGTTAGCGACGTTATTGCCTGTAAGAGCTTCCTTTTTTTTCTCGTTTAATGCAAGGCTTTTATCCAACAATTTGCGGGTTGCTTCGTTTGTTTTTGCCGTATTATTCAATTCCTTTTTTGAAGGAGTATTGGTAAACTCTTGCCTTTCATTTCCCTTTTTTTCAACCGGCTGTTGTGTTGATGGTATGGCAGTATTTACTTTCTCATTGTTCTTGTTCGCACTATTCTTCTGTGCATTATCGTTAACATTGTTATCAGCGGTTTGCTGTGATAACAATGTGTTATCGCCCGCTACATCTGCCTTTTCAACGATAGCGCTGGCGTTTGTTTTTGCCTTATCTTTTTGCTTTAATGTATAACCAACGTAGCCGCCAACCGACAATACAAGCAAAGCAACAGCCGCCGTGATGCTTTGTTTCAGATTAGCAGATCTGAATGCAGGTGGCTTACCATTTTTTTCATTCAATACCTTTTCGGCGTACCGCTTTTTCAGGTCGTCGAGCGATTCGGAATATTTGGTTTCCACTTCAACCGGCTCGTCTTTTTTGGATATTTTTTTATGAGGCTGAGGCTGCCATTCTTCATACATTTCCTGCCAGTAAGGCTGGGCGGCTACTTTTTCTTCCACCGGCTCCTTTACAAAGCGATTTTGCGTTGCAGGTTGAATAGAACCGTTGGTAGACACTTCCATATTACCTGCTTCCACCATAATAATTTTATCGCCTGAAATACGAAAACGAGGCTTCGTTTTCTTAGCAGCCACAGCGTTTTCTTTTGCGCTATTTTTTGCTTCTTCCTTTTTAAAAAAACGGTCGAAAGGCTGCTCCTCTACTACAGGCGCAAACGCTTTTAATTCAGGAAGTTCCGACGCGTATTGCCATGCGGCGCCTCTGCCTTCTGCCCATAATAAATCGTAGGGTTTTAAACCCATTTCCTGTAATTGCAAAGCGGTATACGGACCACTTTCTTTATTGTTTCGAAGTAAGCGGTAAAGCATATAAGTAGTTTTTAGTTAGCCCTCGAATTGTTGCACAACTTGAAACTTTTCCGGTACATAAAAAATAGATAACTGCTAAAGTGAAGAATTATTTTATGGGACGTTCTTTTTCAACAAGGGTTTGAAATAAAGATTAAATTTTAAGAGTTCATTTTAAAAAATGATTAAAAATACCAGCCTTTGGTTTTGTCGTTATTTTGAAGGGAAAGAAACAATTGAACGGAGAAGAAGGATTGAATACGGTTTTGTAAGTTTTGGTATTGTGCTAAATTTATTTTTGTAAAAAGGGCTTCAACCGGTATTATCCTGGTTGAAAGCAATTTTTTTTTTTTTTTTTTTTTTTTTTACTCGTTACGAGTACGTATTGCTCGCGACTCTGACCCCGCCAGGAGGCCCTCAAGGTCCTGATATTCCGCAGAATAGCGAGAGTCTCGCTGAACACCACCACGGATTTGACGTAACGTCTTTCTCGTCCCCACGCGGAGCGTGGGAACGATCCAAAATGGCGGTGTTCGGCGGAGATTCGATGGCGCCCGCTGGTATCGCGCGGGATCGAGCTCCTTCCCGACACGGAATCCAACGAGGTTATCCCCGAACCATGTTCACGAAAATTCTCCATCGGCCGGCGTTGGCGATCGTCATCTCGATCATCCTCTTGTTCCTGGGGGTGCTGGGGATCAAGACCCTTCCGATCGCACAGTTCCCCAACATCGCGCCGCCGACCGTGATGGTTTCCATTTCTTATCCCGGCGCCAGCGCCAATGTCCTGGTCGAATCGGTCCTGATTCCGTTGGAGCAATCCATCAACGGCGTCCAGAACATGCGTTACATTGCCTCCGTCCGCCACCAGTGCCGGTGAGGCAGCGATCATCATCTACTTCGAGCCGGGCACGGACCCAAACATCAATGTCGTGAACGTGCAAAACCGGGTCAACATCGTGCTGTTCCAGCTCCCGCCCCTGGTGGTGCGGGAGGGGATCCTCGTCAGCCAGGTCGTGCCGAGCATGCTGATGTACGTGAACATTTACAGCACGGATCCCGAACGCCGACCAGAAAGACCTTTTCAACTTCGCCAACGTCTACGTCATGCCCCGGCTCAAGCGGATCAAGGGCATGGGCATCCCCAGGAATCTCGGCAACCGCATCTTCGCGATGCGGGTCTGGCTGAATCCCGACCGCATGCGCGCCTACAACATGTCCTCCGAGGACGTCATGAAGGCCCTGGCGGAACAGAGCATGATCGGTTCGCCCGGACGACTCGGCCAGGCCACGGGGAAGACGTCGCAATCGAAAGAGTACGTCCTGACCTATATCGGGCGATATCAACAAGCCGGAGCAGTATGCGAACATCATTTTGAAGGCCAATCCCGAAGGTGAGATCCTGCGGCTCAAGGACGTCGGCGAGGTGGAGTTGGGCCCGCAGTTCTTCGATATTTACTCGGACATCAACGGGCATCCCGCGGCGTCCATCGTTCTCAAGCAGGCTCCCGGCTCCAACGCCGCCGAGGTCATCGAGGAGATCAAGACGGAACTCGAGCAGATCAAGAAGGAATCATTCCCTCCCGGCATGGACTACGAATTCGCCTACGACGTCTCCAAGTTCCTGGACGCCTCCATCGAAAAGGTGCTGCACACCCTGCTCGAGGCGTTCATTTTGGTGTCTCTGGTGGTCTACATGTTCCTCGGGGATTTGCGATCCACGCTGATCCCGATCCTCGCGGTTCCGGTGTCGCTGATCGGGACCTTCTTCGTCTTGCAGTTGATGGGCCTCTCGATCAACCTGATCACGCTCTTCGCGATGGTGCTCGCGATCGGGGTCGTGGTGGACGACGCGATCGTGGTGGTCGAGGCGGTGCACGCCAAGATGGCCGCAGAAGCACTTATCGCCCTATCGGGCGACCATGGAGGTGCTTCACGAGATCTCCGGCGCGATCATCGCCATCACCCTGGTGATGACGGCCGTCTTCGTTCCGGTGACTTTCATTCCCGGGCCGGTCGGCACCTTCTACCGCCAGTTCGGCATCACGATGGCCACGTCCATCATTCTCTCCGGTCTGGTGGCCCTGACGCTGACGCCCGTGCTCTGTGCGATGATTCTCAAGCCCCACACCCACACCCGACACCGACGACAACACCGGCACGCGACGACAACACGCGGCACCGACCACAACATGAACGGCGTGAGAAGGCCGCACGGACTAGGAGCAATTTGCTGTTCGCTCTTGGAGGGCTGGTGGTCCTGGGGCACTCACTTATCTGGCGTATCAATTGTGGGGGCCGGTCGGCTTCCTGTTTATTCGTTCTGCCCTTTGTGCGGCGTGCCTTTGACCGCGCTGTCGAGAAGGTCACGGGCGGTTATGCCGGGATCCTGCGGCGGATCGTCACGCGCCGCACGCTGACCATGGCCGTCGTCGGGGGCTTTGCCGCCGGCATTGTATGTTGTCAACACGAAGCTCCCGACGGGTTTTATCCCGGGCGAGGACCAGGGCATCATCTACGCCGTCCTCCAGACGCCTCCGGGCTCGACGCTCGAGTACACCAACGCCAAGTCCCAGGAACTGGAGGAGATCGCCAAGGAGGTCGAAGAAGTCACCTCCGTCACCTCGTTGGCCGGTTACGAGGTTCTGACCGAGGGCCGCGGCTCGAACGCGGGAACCTGTATCATCAACCTGAAAAACTGGTCCGACCGCAAGCGGACCGCACGCCAGATCATTGAGGAACTCGAGGAAAAATGCCGCAGCGGATGACCAACGTGAAGCTCGAGTTCTTCGAACCGCCCGCGGTTCCCGGCTTCGGCACCGCCGGGGGTATCTCCATGCTCGTCCTCGACAAGACGAACTCCGCCGACTACCAGCGGCTCGGAGAAGTGACCGACAAGTTCATGGCCGCCTTGAAAAAACGCAAGGAACTGACGAACCTGTTCACCTTCTACGCCGCCAACTACCCGCAGTACGAGCTGATCATCAACAACGACGTGGCCATGCAGAAGGGCGTGTCGATCGGGAAGGCGATGGACAACCTCAACATCCTCATCGGCAGCACTTGGGAGCAGGGCTTCATTCGCTTCAACCAGTTCTACAAGGTCTACGTCCAGGCCACGCCGGAGTTCCGGCGGTTCCCGGAGGACCTGGACAACATGTTCGTCAAGAACGACAACGGGGAAATGGTCCCCTACTCCTCGTTCATGACGATCAAGAAGAAGCAGGGCTTGAACGAGATCACCCGCTATAACCTGTACCCCTCCGCCGCCATTCAAGGTGCGCCGGCTCCCGGCTACAGCAGCGGGCAGGCCATCAAGGCGATCCAGGAGGTCGCCGCCGAGACGCTGCCCCACGGTTACGGCCTCGGCTGGGCAGGCCTCTCTTACGACGAGTCGAAAAAGGGGAACGAGGCGATTTACATCTTCCTGATCGTCGTCGCCTTCGTCTATCTGGTCCTGGTCGGGCAGTACGAGAGCTTTATCCTGCCGCTGGCCGTGATCCTGTCGCTGCCGGTCGGGATCTTCGGTTCCTTCTTGTTCCTGCAGGCCATGGGTTTGGCCAACGACGTCTACGCCCAGATCGGTCTGGTCATGCTGGTCGGTCTGCTCGGCAAGAACGCGATCTTGATCGTCGAATTCGCGGTGCAGCGGCGTCAGGAGGGCCTGCCACTCAAGGAGGCGGCCATCGAAGGAGGAAAATTGCGCTTCCGGCCGATTCAGATGACCTCCTTCGCCTTCATCGCCGGTCTCCTTCCGTTGGTCTTTGCCACCGGCGCCGGGGCGATCGGAAACCGCACCATCGGCACCACGGCAGTCGGCGGGATGCTCGTGGGCACCGTGATCGGCGTCTTGGTCATTCCCGGCCTTTATTACTTGTTCGGCCGGATTGCCGACGGGCGCAAACTCCTCCAGGACGAGGTGGATGAACCTCTCAGTGAGGTTTTCGAGTGTGATCCTCCTATCGAGTCGATCGCGCCCCACTGACCGGATCGGCGAGTTCGCTCGGATGACCCGCCGCCCATGGTGCCACGGTTCCGGGCGGTAGGCTGGACCGGGCGGCCTTCACCCGCCTGGCAGGACTTTGAATGCGAAAATCGTCTCGGCCTGTCAAGGGACCCGAATCGTTACGAGGTTAGTGAACCCGCACTGTTACGAGGCCTGAGGCTCTCTTGACGGGGCAGTTACCTCCAGGACGGCCCCGGATTCTCGGTTTTACCCGGGCCTTCTGCCATCCAGTCGCGGGTCCTGTTGGTTCCTCCCAGGGCCAACAGGGGGGCAAGGGTGTCACCGGGCGCTTTCAAAACCAGCCACTCATGGGCGCTTCAAAACCAGCCACCACTCCTGGGGGTTTCGGACACGCTTGTTGACTCTAACCGGCTCGACTTCCTGTTCAAAGTATCAGGCGTCGGCCGGCTTTCTTTTTCCTCCCGAGGCGGCCTCCGTTCGTCCGGCGGTTCGGCCCCTCTCCGGGCCTCCGGCGCTCGCCCGGACCGGCTCAGACGTCCTCCTCCGGGGCGCCCTCGGAGCCGGGGGGCGCTTTGGCTGGTTTTGAACCCGACCGGCCTCCCTCCGAGCCGGGGGGCGCTTTGGCTGGTTTTGAATCCGGCGGGGCGTCCGGCGACGCACCCGGCCGGTCCTTCAAGCGGTAGCTCCGGCCGTTCATCTGGACCACCTCCGCGTGGTGCAGGAACCGGTCCAGGATCGCCGTCGCCGTGGGCACGTCGCCCAGCAGCTTGCCCCAGTCCTCCAGCGGCCGGTTCGAGGTCATCATCGTCGACCGCGTCTCGTACCGCCGCATGATGATCTCGAAGAGGTACTCGCCCGACCGCTTCGGCAACTGCTTCATCCCCATGTCGTCGATGATCAGCAGGTCGGGCTTCAGGTAGCTGCGCCAGCACCTTGTCCTCCGCCGACAGCGCCTCGTCGTGGAGGAAGTCGCGGACCACGTCGAAGACCGACCGGTACAGCACCGCGTGCCCCGCCTTGATCGCCTGGTAGCCGACCGCCTGCACCAGGAAGCTCTTGCCCACGCCCGGCGGCCCGAGCCAGAGCACGTCGCGCTTCTCGCGGACGAACCGGCAGGTCGCCAGGTCGAGGATCTGCTTCTTCTTGATCGACGGGTTGAACGCCCAGTCGAACTGGTCCAGCGGCTTCAGCTCGCGGAACAGCGCCGCCTTGACCCGCCGCTGGAGCTGGCGGTCGGACCGCACCGCCAGCTCGTCCTGGAGGATCAGCTCCAGGAATTCGAGGTGGCTCAGGCCGTGGCCGGCCGCCTCCTGGAGCCGGACCTCCAGGCCCTCCAGCAGCCCGGAGAGGCGGAGCTTCTTCAAGGCACTACGCAAGGCATCGTTCATGAAAGGATCTCCTTCTGTTGGAATGCGTCGTGGACGAACCGGCCGTAGTCGGACAGCGGACGGATCATCGGGTGCTCGCTCATGAAGGGCATCACCTCCTGCTTCGGGGCGTCCCGGTCGATCAGGGCGCGGACCGTCCGCAGGCGGTACGCGCCGTAGCCCGACGCGATCCCGCACGCCCGCTCGATCGCGGCGGCGGGGTGCCGCTCGGCCAGGCTCAACAGGCCGATCAGGACCCGGACCGCCTCGACGCCCCGCGCCTCGACCACCGCCTCGGCCCAGCGGGTGCTCTGCGGCCCGAGCCGACGGACCCGGGCCAGGTGCCAGGCCGCGCCCCGCTCGACCCCGCTGACCTTCTCCGAGGCGATGTGCACCGACTGCGTGCTGAACCGCCCCGGCTCGTGCCGGACGTGCACCGCGACCTGCTCCATCCGGTCGTTGAAGACCCGCACCATCCGCGCGTCCCAGCGGACCCAGACCCGGCGGGCGAGGTACTCCGGCGGCACCGAGTAGTAGGCGTGCTCGACCTCGACGTGGCCGTCGCGGTGGACCGCGCGGCGGGCCTCGCGGAACGACGGGAACGGGTCCGCCGGCAGCGGCAGCAGCGCCGCCCGTTCGACCTCAGCGAAGTGTTTGCCGACGTGTCGACGTGTGGTCCCGTGCACGCGGGTGTCGGCCACGGTCAGCTCCCAGTCGCGGAGGAACCGGTTCTGCTCCTCCAGGCCGGCGAAGCTCCTGCCCCTCAAGGCGTTCTCCTGGACGTAGTCGACGCCCCGCTCGACCTTCCCCTTGTGGCGGGGCGTGTAGGGGCGCGTCGGCAGGAACACGGTGCCGTAGTGCTCGCCGAAGGAGCGGACCTTGGGGTTGATCTCGGGGTCGAACCAGTCGGCCTTCTTCACGGCGGCCTTGAGGTTGTCCAGGACCACGCCGCCTGGGGCACCCCGCCGAAGTGCCGGAAGGCGTCCTCCAGGCAGCGGAGGAAGTCGTCGGTGGTCTGGCGGTAGACGGCCTCGCTGTAGCCCTTGCGGGAGTGGCTCAGGACGACGCGGAGGACGTGGGTCTTGCGCCGCTTGCCGTCGGGGCCGACGATCGGGGCGCCGGTGCCGAAGTCGACCTGGGCCTCGTCGCCGGGGTCGCACTCGATGCGGCGGAAGGGCAGGTCGTGCGCCTCTTCGAGCCGGCGGACGAACCGGCGGACGCAGTAGTAGGTGCCGGCGAAGCCGTGGTCGGCGACCAGGTCCTGGTAGATCCGCTGTGCGGTGAGCCCGAGGTCGCACTTGGCCCGGATCACGTCCCGCCAGGGCTCACAGCCGCTGGCCCGGCCGCTGCCCCGGGGCTGCGGATCGGGTGTCGAGCCGGGCGGCGCGACGGTGAGTTCCGGCGCGCCCTCGTCCCCCTCCGAGCCGGGGGGCGCATTGGCTGGTTTTGGCGCGCCGTCGGGCGCCGTCGAGCCGGGGGGCGCATTGGCTGGTTTTGGCGGCGGGTCAGCCTGTCGCAGGTGACGGGCGACGGTCTCGCGGTTGATCCCCAGTTCGTCGGCGATGCGGCGCTGGGACCAGCCCCGGCGGTGCAGTGTACGGATGGTCTCGCTGATGGCCATCTTGAGCAGATTCGCCATGGTCGGGCTCCTGGGGCAAAGGACTTGCCCCGGAGCCTAACCGGCGCGCCTGGGTCTCCTCAAAATGGCTGGTTTTCAAGCGCCCCTCGGTGGCTGGTTTTGAGCGCCCGCTGACACCCTCAGGCGTTGGCGGAGCTGGGATTGATCGACGAGTACGAGTTCGTCGTGCAGCCCAGGCTCGCGGGCCACGGGCCGACGTTGTTCGCGGGCCTGTCGAAGCCTGTCGACTTGCGGCTCGTGGGCCGGCTGGAGCTCGGCTCCGGGGCGGTGGCGATGCGGTACGAGCCGAGGAAATAGCCGTCGGGACGGTCCTCTTCGCTCTCCGGCTGCTGGCGTTGGTCATCACTTCCGCATTTGGCGGGAGGTATTTAGCAGGCGATCTATCGGTCGAAGAGCGAACCAGGACATCGTGGTCTCGCCAGCTTACCGATTGGTCGTTGGCTAGCTCATCCCCAAGGTCCAGTCACCTCGCCTCAAATCGGCAACAGCATCTGCTGACCCACGCGAAACTCCGGCTCGGCGTCGAGCGAGGACAGGGTCACGCCTAGCAGCCGGATGCCCTTGTTGACGGGGAAGAGCGGCTCCAGCAGCTGGTCGACGAGCTCTTCGAGCACGGCCCGCGAATCGATCGGTACCTCAAGGCTCCGGCTGCGGGTGATCTGCCGGAAGTCGGCGTACTTCGCCTTGAGCGTCGCGGTCCGTCCCCGGATCGTCGAGCCCTCGCAGTAGGACCAGACCTTGGCGATCAGCGGCTCCAGGGCGGCGCGAGCCTCCTCGGCACTGAAGAGGTCGGCCCCGAACGTCGTCTCGGCGCCGACGGACTTTCGGACGCGGTCGGCGCAGACGGGGCGTTCATCGATGCCCCGCGCGAGGGCGTAGTAGTAGGGGCCCACCTTGCCGAAATGCTCGCGAAGGAACTCCAGCGTCTGGCCCTTCAGGTCCGCGCCGTCGCGGATACCCAGCCCCTCCATCTTCGCCTGCGTCGCCGGGCCGATCCCGTGGAACTTGCCCACCGGCAGGCCCTCGACGTAGGACGGCCCCATCTTCGGCGTGATCACGAACTGGCCGTTGGGCTTGCGCTCGTCCGAGGCCATCTTCGCCAGGAACTTGTTGTAGGAGATGCCCGCCGACGCGGTGAGGCTCGTCTCGGCGAAGATCCTCGCCCGGATCTCCTCGGCGATCGCCGTGGCCGAGGCCATCGCCTTCAGGTTCTCGGTGACGTCGAGGTAGGCCTCGTCGAGCGAGAGCGGCTCGATCAGCGGCGTGTACTCGGCGAAGATCGCCCGGATCTGGTGCGAGACGGCCCGATAGACGTCGAACCGGGGCTTCACGAAGATCAGGTCGGCGCATTTCCGCCGGGCGGTGACCGAGGGCATGGCGGAGCGGACGCCGAACTTGCGGGCCTCGTAGCTGGCGGCCGCCACCACGCCCCGCTCGCGCGACCCGCCGACGGCGACCGGCTTGCCGCGCAGCTCGGGGTTGTCGCGCTGCTCGACGGACGCGTAGAAGGCGTCCATGTCGATGTGGATGATCTTCCGCTGCCGCCCGTCCACGTTCCCGGCCCCGCGTGGTCCGTCGCTACCGCCAGGGAGAGCCATCCAGGACTCTACCACACGGACGGCCAGTAGTGTACGGACGACGGCGTGCCCGGTAGCCCGACTTCGTGGACGGCAGAACGGGCCATTGACTTCGCGGAAGCGATCGCCTCGCCCACGGGGAGGTGAGCCGTAACGGCGTCTTCCACCCGCTCCACCTCGGCCGCCATGCGGTCCAGCCGAGCCACCAGAGCCGCCAGGCGCTCGTCAGGGGCCTCCTGGCCGTCCAGGGCGGCCTGCAGGGCGTCCCGCGTCGCCTCGATCCTGGCGCAGGCTTCGTCGAGGTCAGGGCCGATGTCGTCGAGCATGGCGAGCCTCCAGGGCGACGGGATCGATCCGATTCGACCTCGAATCGGCGCAACCCGTGATCTGGCCATGCGTTTAGCGGTCGAGAGCGGGGCGGCTTGAGCGGCGGGGGCCGCACGCACGCCGATCAGTCCGCCCATTTGTCGGCGACGGTTCAATTGCAATCGAAGAGATTTTTCTCTAGAATGATGGGACGAAACCACTTGTGGCTTGGCCCCGTCGGGAAGATGAAAAGGCAGAGCTTCCAATGGGACGGATCTTCGAAAAGCGCAAAGAGACGATCTTCAAGACCGCCGCTCAGAAATCGAAGCTCTATTCCAAGTACGGAAGACAATTGTACATGGCCGCCAAGAATGGCGTGCCCGACCCGGAAGCCAATCCGACTCTGCGCAGCGTCATCGAAAGGGCCAAGCGCGATAACGTCGCGAGCCATGTGATCGAAAAGGCGATCCAGAAGGCGGCCGGCACGGGTGGCGAGGATTTCCAGGCCGCGCGTTACGAGGGGTTCGGTCCCGGCGGCTCCTTGCTCATCGTCGAATGCTTGACCGACAACAGCACACGCACCATCTCCGACGTCCGCAGTTGTTTCTACAAGACCGGGTCCAAATTGGCTGCCAATGGATCCGTCGTGATGTCGTTCGACCACCTGGCGGTACTTTCTTTCAAGGGTGACGACGAGGAGAAGGTGCTTGAGGCGATGTTCGCTGCGGACGTTGCCGTCGAAGAGATCGAATGCGAGGATGGGACCGTCACGATCTTCGCCCCTCCCGCCGAGTTCTACAAAGCGAAAACGGCCTTGCTCGAGGCGTTCCCCGGCATCGAACTGGAAATCCAGGAAATCAGATTTCTTCCGCAGGCAAGCAAGAGTCTCGGTGGGGAGGATTTGGGCGTGTTTGAAAAATTGCTGGCATGCTCAACGACTGCGATGACGTGCAGGAAATCTACCACAATATTGTCCTCCCCAGCTAACCCACGTCGGGGCCGGTCACCGACATGCTAACCATTGATGGCGATAACAGCGTCCCGCTCTGCGTGCGGAGTCCGAACACTGCGGCCGGCCCCGTGCCAGGCCGGTTGGAGGTCTGCCCTGATGGCCGATTCGGACACCCGCGACGGCGGAGACGAGGCCACAGCCCCTCAAGCTGCGCCGATCCTCTCGACCGACGAGCTGCATTCGGTGGTCTTCATCATCCGGTGCGCGAGGGCCATCGGGTTTCTCCAGCGATTCGTGCCCGGGAAGTACCTGCCGCCGCCCGAGGACAGGGTCCCGCCGGAATTACTCCATCGGCTGATCCGCGAGTTGAAGAAGCTCCTCCCGAAGTGGCGATGGACGCCCTCGGCGGGGTCGCTTCCCCGTTCGCCTGCCGGGCTCGGGGACGAGTTCTTCTACGCGATCACGGCCCTCCGCATGAGCCGCCTCGAGCTCTGGCGGGCTGGCCACAAGGATTGCGTCGCCGCGCTGGACGATGCCTACTCGCTCCTGTTTTCCATAGGGGCACGGGCCCAGGAACGAAAAAGACGCTCCAGGTCGCAGCAGGCGGATCGGCCGGAGCAGTGAGGCGTTCGGTCGTGCTGATCGATCGGGCACGCCAGGCCGCCCGATCGACGAGGGCTCAATCGCCCAAAGCGGTCTTCCGAGTCGTGCGGTGCGACGCGGACTGGAAGATCGAGGGCGTCACCTGCGGCACAACGGCTCTCGCGACGAGAGACCCCCGAACGTCGGTCGATTTCGGAACGCCTGGTCGGCATCGGAGAGCCGCCGCGGAGCCGGCGCCAGTTGATCCTTGGGTGGAAGGCGTCCCCTGCCGCGAGGCCGCGACCGTGGAGGTGCCCCGGTAGGCCCGGGCCACACGCCCCGGGACGGCCGATCAGGGGGCGATGCGATCGCGGATCGCCGCGACGATGTCGGCGATGGTCGTCCGCGCCAGGAGCTCGCCCATTCCGCGGCGGATCTCCGCGTAGACCTCGCCCAGGACGCATTCCAACTCGTGGCCGACGGGGCAACGGGGGTTCGGCCCGCCGCGGTGCATGGCGAACAGTTCCGTCTCGGCCTCGACGGCGCCGAACACGTCGCGCAGGGTGATCGTCGCCGGCTCGGCCGTCAGGACCCATCCGCCGCGGGCGCCGGGCTTCGAGTCGACCAGCCCGGCCCGGCGCAGCAGGCCCATCAGGCGGCGGATCACCACCGGGTTGGTGTTCACGCTCTCGGCGATCAGTTCCGACGTGACGACGCATTCCCCTTTCAGGGCGAGCATCGTCAGGATGTGGATCGCCACGCTCGTCTTCGAGCTCACGGGCCCCCCCTCTCCCGCCGGGATGAGGGCCGCGGCGTCTGGTTCCGGTCCGGGTGGGACGCCCCCAGCTTAGGGCGGCGTCCCACGCCGGGCAAGTCGGTCGTGCGGATCATCACAGGAGGGGCGCCGGGATCGCGGGCTGGGAAGGCTCGCCATCCGCATGGTGCGGGTGGCCGTTGGTGTGCCAGTTCGGCCGGGCCGCGGGCTCGCCGACGGGGGCGTCGTCCTCGTCCTCGTCATCGCGGCGGCGGGAAAAGCGGTCGATGAGGCGCTCGCCGAGGACGTAGTAGACCGGGATGACGAACCGGCCGAGGACCGTGCTGACGGCGATCCCGAAGGCGATCACCACGCCGAGCGAGTTCCGGCTATACGCCCCGGCCCCGGTGGCGCGGGCCATCGGCAGGACGCCCACAACGAAGGCGAAGGACGTCATCAGGATCGGCCGCAGGCGCTCCCGCGAGGCCGCCTTCGCCGACTCGATGATGCCCATCCCCTTCTTCTCGCGCATCTCCACGCCGAACTCGACGATGAGGATCGCGTTCTTGGTCTCCAGCCCGATGAGCATGACGAGCCCGATCTGCCCGAAGACGTCCAGCGGCATGTCGTAGAGCCACAGCCCCACGATCGCGCCGAAGGTCGCCAGCGGCACCGTCAGGATGATCACCAGGGGGCGGACCCAGCTCTCGTACAGGGCGGCCATGAAGAGGAAGACGCAGACGACCGAGAGGGCGAAGATGTAGGTCGCCATGTTCCCGGTCTTCTGCTCCTGGAAGGTCGTGCCGGTCCACTCGTGGCCGAACCCCTCGGGCAACACCTCGGCGGCGACCCGCTCCATCGCCTCCAGGGCCTGGCCGGAGCTGAAGCCCGGGGCCGGGGCGCCGTTGAGCTTCGCGGCGGCGTAGAGGTTGTAGTGCGGCACGTCGATCGGGCCGAGGGCGTACTTCACCTCGCCCAGCGAGCGGAGGTGGACCCGCTGCCCCTGCCGGTTAAGGACGTAAAGGTTCTCGATGTCCTCGGGCCTGGACCGCACGCCGCCTTCGGCCTGGATCATGACCTTCCAGACCTTACCGTAGAGGTCGAAGTCGTTGATGTAGAGGCCGCCGAGGTTGGCCTGGAGCGTCGCGAAGACGTCCGAGATCGGCACGTCGAGCCGCCGCGCTTCGTCCGGTCGATGTCGAACTTCAACTGCGGCACCCGCGCCGAGTAGGTGGAGAAGACGCCCAACAGCTCGGGCCGTTTCCGCGCCTCGTCCTGGAACCGGTCGACGACGCGTTGGAGCGCCTCGACGCCCTGGCCCGATCGGTCCTCGACCATCATCTCGAAGCCCCCGGTGGGGCTCAGGCCGCGGATCGCCGGGGCGCGAGGACCAGGACCTGCGCGTCGCGGACCTGCGAGGAGAGCTTGCCCTGGAGTGTCCCGACAAGGCCGTTGGCCCGCAGGCCGGGTGTCGTCCGCTCGTGCCAGTCCGTCAGCCTCGCGAACACCACCCCGCAGTTCGTCTGGTTCGCCGACGTGATGACGTTCATCCCCTCGATCATGACCGTGTGGGCGACGCCCGCCTCGCCCCGCACGATCTTCTCCCGCGCCGGACGCCTCCGAGGTCTTCTCGCCGCTGGTGCCGTCCGGCGTCTGGACCACGCAGATGACGTAGCCCTGGTCCTCGGTCGGGATGAACGCCTTGGGCCGTTCGACGACCATCCAGGCCGTCAGCCCGAGCAGGGCGACCGACGGCCCGACGATCGTCCACCAACGCCGGGCCGTGAAATCCAGGACCGAGTCGTACGACTCCTCGACCCACGTCAACCCGGCGTTGAACCAGCGGAACAGGAAGAACCGCGTCGGGCCGTGCTTCGCGCGGAGGAACAGGCGCGCCATCGCCGGGCTGAACGTCAGCGAGTTGAACGCCGAGAAGACGAACGAGAAGACGATCGTCATCGCGAACTGATTGTAGAGCCGCCCGGTCATGCCCGGCATGAACGCCACCGGCACGAACACGGCGGCCAGGACCAGGGTGATCGTGACGATCGGCGTCGT